>CAMZHV010000006.1 GCA_947307015.1 uncultured Prevotellaceae bacterium
GGTCACCCTTGCGCTGAGGACCGTCGAGAATCATCTGGTCGCCAGTGTAAGCGTGAACGGTGGTCATGATACCGCTCTGGATGGGAGCGAAATCGTTGAGAGCCTTCGTCATGGGAGCCAAGCAGTTGGTGGTGCAGCTGGCAGCGCTGATAACGGTGTCGGCGGGAGTCAGGGTCGTGTGGTTCACGTTGTAGACGATGGTGGGGAGGTCATTGCCAGCGGGAGCGGAGATGACAACCTTCTTGGCACCAGCCTGGAGGTGAGCAGAAGCCTTCTCCTTGGAGGTGTAGAAACCGGTGCACTCCAGAACGACGTCAACACCCAGCTCGCCCCAAGGCAGCTCAGCAGCTGCGGGCTTAGCATAGATGGTGATCTCCTTGCCGTCCACGATGATGGAGTTGTCCGTAGCCTCGACAGTGTGCTTGTTCTCACCGAACTTGCCAGCAAAACCGCCCTGAGCGGTGTCATACTTCAGCAGATGAGCGAGCATCTTGGGGCTTGTGAGGTCGTTGATAGCGACTACTTCATAACCTTCAGCCTCGAACATCTGACGGAAAGCGAGGCGACCAATACGGCCAAAGCCGTTAATAGCAACTTTTGTCATTTTCTTGATTTGTGTGGATTAAAAGATGAATAAAAATGATGGTTGTTGAACAAATCTCTTTTTGGTGAACACTGAAACTCCTTTTTTAACCGCAATTACAGTATTCTGCGCTCTTACAAGCTACCAAAAGTAGCGTTGAGAACACCAAAATGAGGTAATTTAGGGTCTTTAGAGTCATTTTTTTCTGTTTTTCGCTGCAAAAGTACAAAATTTGTTTTAATTTCGCGCCATCAAACCCATAAAAAGTTATAAAATCATGGCAAATTTCATCAAAGAGTTCAAAGACTTCGCAATGCGAGGCAATGTAATGGACATGGCAGTCGGTGTCATCATCGGCGGAGCCTTTGGTAAAATCATCAGTTCGCTGGTCGATGACGTGCTCATGCCGGCTATCGGTATGCTCACGGGCAACGTAGACTTTACCAACCTCTTCATCACGCTCGGCGAAGGCGAATACGAGACGCTCGCCCTGGCCAAAGAGGCCGGAGCCACCACCATCGCCTACGGACAGTTCATCCAGAACGTCCTCGACTTCCTCATTGTCGCCCTCTGCATCTTCATCATGATCAAGGGCATGAACAAGCTCAACCGTAAGAAGGAAGAACCCGCTCCCGAGCCTGCAGCTCCCGCTGGTCCCACACAGGAAGAGCTCCTCACCGAGATTCGCGATCTCCTCGCTAAGAAGTAAGCCATCTCGTGCGCTCTCGTGAAGGATGTCTCGCGCGCGTACATTATTATATATAGGACGCAACAGCGAGTCGAGAACACATTGATTTTTATCGTGAACACTATTTTTTGCCGTCTGTTTTTTTGCAGACGGCATTTTTTTTGTAATTTTGCGGCCAATAATGACACCTCTCATCACCATCTTAGGTCCTACGGCCTGCGGCAAGACAGCCGTAGCTACATCGTTGGCTGCCAAGCTCTGCGGCGAAATCATCAGCGCCGACTCGAGACAGGTGTTCCGAGGAATGGACATCGGCACGGGCAAGGATCTGAGCGACTACGAGGTGGACGGCATGCACATCCCCTACCACCTCATCGACATCGCCGAAGCGGGTAGAAAATACTCGGTCTTCGAGTTCCAGCGGGATTTCCTGAAGGCCTACGAGGACATCTGCCATCGCGGTCGCCAACCCATCCTCTGCGGCGGCACCGGGCTGTACATCGAGAGTGTGCTCAGGGCCTACCGTCTGGTGGAAGTGCCCGTGAACCCAGCGTTGCGTGAGCGTTTGGAGGGAAAAAGCCTCGAGGAGCTGACCACGCTGCTGGCAACCTACAAGCGTCTGCACAACACCACGGACGTCGACACCGCACGGCGTGCCATACGAGCCATAGAGATTGAAGCGTACTACTGCGAGCACCACATCGACGAAACTCAGCCCTTTCCCCACTTGCAGTCCCTGACCATCGGACTCGACATCCCACGCGAACTGCGGCGCGAGCGCATCAGCCGACGTCTGCACAAGCGACTGGAGGAAGAAGACATGGTGGGCGAGGTGCAACGCCTTCTCGACAGAGGCATACCCGCCGAAGCCCTCATCAGCTACGGCCTCGAGTACCGCTACCTGACGCTCTACCTCACTGGGCAGCTCGCCTACGAAGAGATGGTACACCAGCTCGAGATTGCCATTCATCAGTTCGCCAAACGCCAGATGACTTACTTCCGAGGCATGGAAAGACGCGGCGTCAAGGTTCAATGGATAGATGCGACACAGCCTACATCTTCCATCATAGATAACATTATCAACACATTATCCAACACACATTAAAAATGAGTACTTCCCGTTGGGCCATCATCTACTGCCCGAAACAAGGTGTGCGACGTTCGCAAAAGCGTTGGGAAAACATTCGAGAAATTCTGGAGAGGCGCGACGTGGAATATGATTTTGTACAGAGCGAAGATCCCAGCTCCGTAGGGCGGCTGACAAAGATGCTGGTAAGCAACGGCTACAAGACACTCATCATCGTCGGAGGCGACTCGGCACTCAACCGCGCCCTTAACGGGATGATCGAGCTGGGCGAGGAAGCAACGCGCGATGTGGCTTTAGGCGTGATTCCCAACGGTCGCGGCAACGACTACGCCACCTTCTGGGGCTTCACTGAGGAGGATGACGAGCAGACTGTGGGGTGGCTCGTCAAGCGACGCCTGCGTAAGGTGGACGTTGGTTTCATCCGCTCCACATCAGCCGAAGCATCAGCTGAACATTACTTCCTCAACTGCGTGAATATCGGCCTAGTAGCAAACATCATGAAGCTAAAATATAAGGCTCGACGCATTTTCGGATTGACAACGCTTACTTATTTTGCGAGTATGTTCCTGCTGCTGTTCCAGCGTTTGGAGACGAAGATGCGCATCCGTATCAATGAGGACAAGGTGGAACGCAAATTGATGACGGTGTGCGTCGGCAACTGCCGAGGTTATGGCCAGACGCCCAGCGCTGTGCCCTACAACGGGATGCTCGATGTCACCGTGGTTTCACATCCTGAAGTGGCACAGCTCTTCGAAGGCATGGTCATGCTCTTCACAGGGAAATTCCTTAATCACAGGGATGTACAAGCTTACCGCACTCAGCGCCTAATCCATTTTGAAGAGACGCATCACGCTACCGTCAGCACCGACGGCCTTGTGCTCAAGAACTACACATCGCCCTTCGAGATTGGTCTGAAGCCTGAATACATCGACTTCATCATCCCAAGTTGAGACGCACCAGCTAAATGAACAGCGATTAAGCCCCTATCCTATTCTATTGATTTTCTCAAGCTTCCCGATGTCGAGAAGCTTGATTTTTCTTCCATCGATGGCGATGACTTTCTCCTGTGCAAAGGCAGAGAGCGTGCGGATAGCATTGGACGTCGTCATATTCGAGAGGTTGGCCAGATCCTCGCGGCTGAGATAGATGCTCAGCGTGCTGCCATCCTCCTCAAGGCCATAGCTGTCGCGCAGGAAAAGCAGCGATTCGGCCAAACGTCCGCGAATATGCTTTTGTGTCAAGTTGACGGTGCGCTCGTCGGCACGCCCAAGGTCCTTGGAGAGGCGCTCGATGAAGAACCACCCTAACTTCGCATTCTGCTGCACAATGTGCATGATGGTACCGATGGGCACTCGCACCACAACGCAAGGTTCGAAGGCCACAGCGCCCGAAGCATAATTCTGTCCGGCGAAAGCGGCACGGTAGCCGAAGAACTCCACAGGACGGATTACGCGCACAATCTGCGCTCGCCCTCCGACGCCCTCTTTCTGAATCTTCAATTTTCCCGCAATGAGGCAGTGCAAATAGCTCGACGGCTCGCCTTCAGCATAGATGATATCATTCTTGCGGAAGTGGTGAATCGTCGTATGTTTGATGAGCAATTCGCTCTGTTGCTCGTCCAAGAGTTCCAAGAGCGGCGAAAGCTTCGGAAGTACGTCTTTTATGCCTATTGTTCTCCTTGCCATGAGGCCAATTCGATGTGTTATTTTTATGTTTTACGGCACAAAAATAGGCATTTTCTGCGATTTTGGCAAATCTGCGCGAAACTTTTGCATGAAATATTTTTGTGAATGAGGAGAAATCACTATTTTTGGAGAAAATTTAAGCCAAAAAGGCTACTAACACCCCCGATTTCATACCCATAAAACCAATACTACTAACTTATGAGCTATTTACAGTTTGACAAGACTTTGATGACAAACTTGGAGGAAGCTCTCAAGAAGGAAGTACTGCGCTCGAACCGATCAGGTGCTTACTCGTGCTCGACAATCCTCGATTGCAACACGCGCAAGTACCACGGACTGCTCGTTGTGCCGGTGCCCGAGTTGGACGATGAGAACCACGTGCTCTTGTCGTCGCTCGACTGCACAGTCATACAGCATGGCGCGGAATTCAACTTAGGCCTCCACAAGTATCAAGGTGACAACTACAGCCCTCGTGGTCACAAGTACATCCGCGACTACGACTGCCAGCAAGTTCCCACGACCCTCTATCGCGTCGGTGGCGTCATCCTCAAGCGCGAGCTGATGTTCCAGCACTTCGAGGACCGCGTCCTCGTGCGCTACACGCTGCTCGACGCCCACAGCAAGACGACGCTGCGCCTGCAGCCCTGGCTGGCTTTCCGCAGTGTGCGCGAGTTCACACACGAGAATCCCCGTGCCAACCGCGACTATCAGGAAGTGAACAACGGCATCAAGACCTGCATGTACCCCGGCTACCCCGAGCTCTTCATGCAGTTGAACAAGAAAGCCGAATGGGTGTTCCGCCCCGACTGGTACCGTGGCGTCGACTATCCCAAGGAAACGGAGCGCGGCTATGCCTCCAACGAGGACTTGTACGTTCCTGGCTACTTCGAGTTCGACATCAAGAAAGGCGAAAGCGTGGTCTTCGCCGCAGGCACCAAAGAGTGCAATCCCTCGAAGCTCAAGGCTTTGGCCGACTATGAGGAGAAGATTCGCACACCTCGCGATAACTTCTACCACTGCCTCGTCAACAGCGCACACCAGTTCCTCAACTACCGTGACGGCGAGACCTACGTCCTCGCAGGTTACCCCTGGTTCAAGTGCCGCGCGCGCGATCTATTTATATCTCTCCCCGGCCTTACGCTGACGAACAACGAGGAGGAGCACTTCGAGCAGGTCATGCAAACCGCCGAGAAGGGTATCCGCGAGTTCATCGAAGGCAAGCCGCTGAGCGTGCGCATCTACGAGATGGAACACCCCGATGTCCTCCTCTGGGCCGTGTGGTGCATACAGCAGTACTGCAAGTTCGCTTCCATGGAGAAGGGTATCGCCAAATATGGCCAGCTGCTGCGTGATATCATGACCTTCATGCAGTCCAGCAAGCATGGCAACCTCTTCCTACATGACAACGGACTCATCTATGCTAATGGTCGCGACAAAGCTGTCACGTGGATGAACTCCAGCCAGAACGGCCATCCCATCGTGCCGCGCTCAGGATATATCGTAGAGTTCAATGCGCTGTGGTACAATGCACTGATGTTCAGTGCTAAAGTCTGCCGCACGATGAACAATGAGGCAGAGGCAGAGCCGCTGGAGAAGCTGGCCGAGAAGACCAAGAAGAGCTTCGTCGACACCTTCCTCAACGACTACGGCTACCTGCTCGACTACGTGGACGGCACGAACGTCGACTGGAGCGTGCGTCCCAACATGATCTTCGCCTGCGCTTTCGACTACTCACCCCTCGATGCCAAACAGAAGAAGGGCGTCCTTGATATGTGTACCAAGGAGCTGCTCACACCCAAGGGTCTGCGCACACTGTCGCCCAAGAGCGGCGGCTACAACCCCATGTACGAGGGACCGCAGGTGCAGCGCGACTACGCCTATCATCAGGGTACAGCTTGGCCGTGGCTCGCTGGTTTCTATCTGGAGGCCTGCCTCAAGGTCTTCGGCTACTCCCGCGTCAGCTTTGTGGAGCGACAGCTCGTGGGCTACGAAGAAGAGCTCTTCTACCACTGCATCGGCACGCTGCCCGAGGTCTTCGACGGCAACCCGCCGTTCCACGGACGCGGTGCCATGAGCTTCGCCATGAATGTGGCTGAGATCATGCGCGTGGTTAAACTGTTAGATAAATACATTATGGACTAACTCCCTAAAATCAAGCAACTATGAAAGTATTAATGTTCGGATGGGAGTATCCTCCTCACGTATTCGGTGGACTCGCCACCGCCAACTATGGCATCTCACAGGGCCTGCACGCCTTGGGAGATATGGACACTATGCTGTGTCTGCCGCGACCCTTCGGCGACGAGGATCGTTCGGCTTGTAAGATCATCGCCATGAATTCAGTTCCTATCGCCTGGCGCGACGTGAATTACGACTACGTCAAGCAGCGCGTGGGCAACATCATGGATCCCGAAGACTATTTCCGCTATCGCGACCATCTCTATGCCGACTTCAACTACATGCATGTTAATGATCTGGGATGCATGGAGTTCGCTGGCGGCTATCCAAGCAACCTGACGGAGGAGATCAACAACTATTCCATCATCGCAGGTGTCGTAGCGCGCACAGAAGAGTTCGACATCATCCACGCCCACGACTGGCTAACCTATCCTGCCGGCATCCATGCCAAGCAGGTCTCGGGTCGTCCACTCGTCATCCACGTCCACGCCACTGACTTCGACCGCTCACGCGGCAATGTCAACCCGACGGTCTATGGTATCGAGCGCAACGGTATGGACAACGCCGACTGCATCATGTGCGTTTCGGAACTCACGCGTCAAACGGTCATTAACCACTATGGTCAGGATCCGGCCAAGTGCTTCGCCATGCACAATGCGGTCTATCCCCTGGCTCCTGAGTTGCAGGAGATTGTCGACCAGCGCCTGCCTTACAAGGATCGTAAGGAGAAGGTCATCACCTTCCTCGGACGTATCACGATGCAGAAAGGCCCAGAGTACTTCATCGAAGCCGCCAAGCGCGTCCTCGAACGTACGCAGAACGTCCGCTTCTGTTTCGCCGGTTCGGGTGATATGATGGACAAGATGATCGAGATGGCTGCTGCCTACGGCATTGCCGACCGCTGCCACTTCCCTGGCTTCATGAAAGGCAAACAGGTCTTCGAGATCTTCCGCGACTCCGATGTCTACGTCATGCCTTCCGTCTCCGAGCCCTTCGGTATCAGCCCCTTGGAGGCTATGCAGAGCGGTGTTCCTTCCATCATCTCCAAGCAGAGCGGCTGCGGCGAGATCCTCGAGAAGTGCATCAAGACCGACTACTGGGACATCGAAGCCATGGCCGACGCCATGTACAGCCTCTGCACCAATCCCGCCCTCCACGAGTACTTGCAGGTCGAAGGCAAGAAGGAGGTTGACGGCATCACTTGGGAGAAGGTCGGCGAACGCATCAGAAAGCTCTATGACCAGTGCCTGGCAAGGTAAAAGACCCACCCCCAACCCCTCCCATCAGGGAGGGGAGAACCTGCGGGATGAAAGTACAATATTATTCTACAAGACTACAAGATTTTAACTATTAAAACAATGACCCTATAAGCCCTCTACGCGCCAGTTGCCCCCCTCCCTGACGGGAGGGGCTGGGGGGTGGGTCTTCAGTTATGAAAACCATTTGCTTATATTTCGAGATCCACCAAAATGTACATCTCAAGCGCTATCGCTTCTTCGAGATTGGTAAGGATCACTATTATTTCGACGACTACGAGAACGAGCGCGGCATCACCGAGACCGCCGAGCGCTCGTATATCCCCTCCATCAAAACCTTCATCGAGATGGCCAAGCTCTACGGCAAGGCTTTCAAGGTGGCTTTCTCCATCAGCGGCTGCGCCATCGAGTTGCTCGAGCAGTACGCCCCCGAGGTCATCGAGTTGCTGCAAGAGCTCAACGAGACGGGCTGCGCCGAGTTCCTTGCCGAGCCTTACAGCCACGGCCTCAGCTCATTGGCCAATGAAGCTGTCTTCCGCGATGAAGTGGCACGTCAGGCCAAGAAGATGAAGGAGCTCTTCGGCAAGAAGCCCACCGTGCTCCGCAACAGCTCGCTCATCTACAGCGACGACATCGGCGGTCTGGTTGCAGACATGGGCTACAAGGGCATGATAGCCGAAGGTGCCAAGCACATCCTCGGTTGGAAGTCGCCTCACTTCGTCTATCACTGCGCACAGAACCCGTCTCTCAAGCTGCTGCTGCGCGACTACAAGCTCTCCGATGACATCTCGTTGCGCTTCAACGACGCTTCGTGGAACGAGTTCCCGCTCTTCGCCGACACCTACATGGACTGGATTGCCCAGCTGCCCGAGGAGGAGAAGGTCATCAACATCTTCATGGAGCTCTGCGCTCTCGGCATCTATCAGCCACTGAGCTCCAATATCTTAGAGTTCATTAAGGCGCTGCCCGCCGTAGCCAAGGAGCGCGGCATCACCTTCTCCTTCCCCTCCGAGATTGTATCCAAGAGCAAGAGCGTGGCACCCATGGAAGTGCCCTACCCAATGTCGTGGAACGACGAGGAGCGCGACACCTCATGCTGGCTCGGCAACGTCATGCAGCGCGAAGCCTTCGACAAGCTCTACAGCGTGGCCGACCGCGTGCTCATCTGCAAGGATCGCCGCATCACGCAGGACTGGGATCGCATCCAGGCCTCCAACAACTTCCGCTTCATGACGACGAAGAACATGGGCGTAGGCTTCTATCGCGGCATCTACGACTCGCCCTACGATGCTTTCACCAACTACATGAACATCCTCGGCGACTTCATCAACCGCGTCAATGCTCTCTATCCCCTCGACATCGAGAACGACGAGCTCAACGCCCTCCTCACCACGATCCGCAACCAGGCTGACGAAATCAACGTCAAGGATTCTGAGATCGGACGTCTTCAGGCACGACTCCAAAAGTACGAGCCTATCGAGGAGAAGAAACAGGAGAAGAAGGAAGAGCCTGCCAAGAAGGCTGCACCAGCGAAGAAGGCTGCTAAGAAGGAAACAGCCAAGAAGGCAGACAAGCCCAAGAAAGAAGCTAAGCCTGCTAAAGAGGCCAAGCCCAAGAAAGCAGCAAAGAAATAACCCATTCTTTCTTTAAGATGACAACGAAGAGGTGTACAATACAACAATGTACACCTCTTCTCTAAAATACCTATAGAGCTTTTGGGTAAAGCCTATATAGCTTTTGGGCGAAACCTATATACCTATTTGCGTGTCCCACTGGTGGGATTTGCGCACACGTCTATACGTGTCGGGATAAATGTAAATATGGATTATGCAAGGATTTAACAAGAGATTTATCTATTTCATTTGCCTCGTGTCGGCGATGGGCGGTCTGCTCTTCGGCTACGACTGGGTGGTGATTGGCGGTGCGAAGCCGTTCTATGAGTTATATTTCGGCATTGACGGCAATCCCATCATGCAGGGAGTAGCCATGACAACAGCCTTGGTGGGTTGTCTTATCGGTGCTATGGTTGCGGGCGGTATGGCCGACCGCTACGGCAGGAAGCCACTGCTGACGTTATCGGCCATATTGTTCACCGTCAGCGCATTGGCAACGGGATGGTATGACGACTTTACGATGTTCAATATTGCTCGTTTCATTGGTGGTATGGGCATCGGCATTGCCAGCGCACTGGCTCCGATGTATATCGCAGAGGTGAGTCCTGCAGAGATACGAGGCCGCATGGTAAGCCTGAACCAGATGACCATTGTCCTCGGAATCCTTTCTGCACAGATTATAAATATGCTCATAGGCACAGGCGTAGATGAAAACTGGGGTCGCGAATGGGCCTGGCGCTGGATGTTTTGGGCTGAGACCGTACCGGCTGGCCTGTTCCTCATTCTGAGTTTCTTTATCCCTGAAAGCCCGGTGTTCCTGAAGCTGAAAGAGACCCACCCCCAACCCCTCCCTGTGAGGGAGGGGAGTGGTAACGCTCAAGGCAGAGAAACTACGCAAGAGGTCTATACTCCCCTATCACTATGGAGAGGGGTTGGGGGTAAAGCTCCATATCGTAAAGTACTGCTGTTGGGTCTCGTCATTGCGGTATTTCAGCAGTGGTGCGGCACAAACGTCATCTTCAACTATGCACAGGAGATCTTTGTCAGTGCAGGATTCGATGTGGATGGGATGTTTATCAATATTGTGATTACCGGCATTGCTAACGTCATCTTCACGTTCGTAGCCCTCTATACCATCGAGAAATGGGGTCGCAGGACGCTGATGCTGCTGGGCGCCGGTGGCTTGGGACTCATCTACCTCATACTGGGCACCTGCTATTTCATGGGCTTGACGGGCATACTGATGGTAGTCCTGGTAGTGACAGCCATATCTGTATATGCCATGACGCTGGGGCCTGTCACTTGGACGCTCCTTGCAGAGATTTTCCCACACCGTGTGCGTGGCATAGCGATGGCCACGTGTACCTTTGCCCTTTGGGTTGGTTGTTGCACGCTGACCTTCTCTTTTCCCTCGATGAATGCTGCCCTGGGCAGCAGCGGCACTTTCTGGATCTATAGTGCCATCTGCTGCTGCGCCTTTGTATTCCTCTTCCGCAACTGTCCGGAAACCAAAGGAAAGAGTCTGGAACAATTGGAAAAAGAGTTAGTGGGACCACTCCCGACCCCTCCCTGTAATGGAGGGGAGTAGAGTGCTCAACCTTAATATGAATCATTTAAGCATAAAACTGATATGGGTAACAATAAAGTAACAGCGTCCTCCCTCACAGGGAGAGAAGGGGGAGGGTCTTCCGTTAAGGCATGGAGAGAACTGGTGACGATTCCCACTTACGAGGTCGGTAAGCCAGAGAAGAACCCGATGTTCTTGGAAAAGAGAGTGTATCAGGGCTCAAGCGGTGTGGTCTATCCCTATCCCGTCATCGAGACCATGAGCGACGAGCAGGTCGACAAGGAGTATCAAGCCATCTGGATTGAGAACGAGTACATCAAGGTGATGATATTGCCAGAACTGGGTGGACGAGTACAGATGGCTTACGACAAGATTGCCAAGCGCCATTTTGTGTACTACAACCACGTCATCAAGCCCGCCCTCGTGGGACTGCTTGGCCCGTGGATCAGTGGCGGCATCGAGTTCAACTGGCCACAGCACCACCGTCCTACCACCTTTATGCCCGTTGACACCTGCATCGAGGAGAACCCCGACGGCTCTGTAAGCGTATGGGTGAGTGAAACAGAAAAAATGTTCCACCAGAAGGGTATGGCAGGTTTTACACTTCGTCCCGGTTGCGCCTATCTGGAGATTAAAGGCCGCGTGTACAACCGCACTGACGTGCCGCAGACCTTCCTTTGGTGGGCCAATCCCGCTGTGGAGGTGAACGACGCCTATCAGAGCGTGTTCCCGCCCGACATCAACGCTGTGTTTGATCATGGCAAGCGTGCCGTCTCGTCGTTCCCCATTGCTACGGGCACCTATTATAAAATGGACTACTCGGCAGGCGTGGACATCTCTAATTACAAAAACATCTTCGTGCCGACCAGTTATATGGGCGTGAACTCACGCTTCAACTTTGAGGGCGGCTACGAGAACGACACCCGTGCCGGGATGCTCCATGTGGCCAGTCACCATTTCTCACCCGGCAAGAAGCAGTGGACGTGGGGTAACGGCGACTTCGGACGCGCCTGGGACCGTAACCTGACGGATAATGCCCCCCTCAATCCCCCCAAGGGGGGATGGCCAGGCGAGGTCACTGACTATTCCCTCCCCAAAGGGGGAGGCCAGGAGGGGATGGGAGCCAAGCCCTCCCCTTTGGGGGAGCAAGAAGGGGGCTTCCGTCCTTACATCGAACTGATGGCAGGCATCTATACCGAGAATCAGCCCGACTTCGCATGGCTGATGCCCTACGAGGAGAAGATGTTCACGCAATACTTCATGCCTTATCGCGAGTTGGGCGTAGTGAAGGAGGCAAGCAAAGATCTTGTGTTCAACATAGATGCCCCCCTTTCGTCCCCCGAGGGGGACACGATAGTCTCTGCCTGCAAAACCATAGAAGCCCCCTCGGGGGCAGTAGGGGGGGCTTTGGAAGTCACTTTCAAGGTCTTTGCCACCTCGAAGCAGGACGTGCGCATCGTGCTCCGCAAAGATAATGGTGAGGTACTCTACGACAAGCAGCACACGCTCTCACCTGAGACAGTGCTCGTTGAAACCGTCGATGTGAAGGGTGCGAAGATGAACGAATTGACTTTCGAAATCGTGAAGGCCTTCACGTATGGTCAGCGCACCGTACTCAGCTGGCACGCCGAGAGCGATGAGATACGTCCCATTCCCGATAGTGCTGAGGCCGCCCTGCTGCCAGAGCAGATCAAGACCAACGAGCAGTTGTTCCTCACTGGCATGCACCTGGAGCAGTACCGCCACGCTACCTGGACAGCCACCGACTACTACGAGGAAGCCTTGCGCCGCGACCCCAACGACATCCGCTGTTTGAACGCAATGGGTCTGTGGTACATCCGCAAGGGTCGTTTCGCAAAGGCCGAGGAGTATCTACGCAAGGCCGTCAAATTATCACAGAAGCGCAATCCCAACCCCTACGACGGCGAACCCATCTACAATCTCGCCCTCGCGCTGAAATACCGAGCCCACCTTTCGTCCCCCGAGGGGGACACGTTAGTTGCGACCCGTAAAACTATAGAAGCCCCCTCGGGGGCTGTTGGGGGGGCGCTGAATGAAGCGTATGAGCTCTTCTGGAAGGCCACATGGAACAAGGCTTGGGCTGATGCTGGCTACTTCGAGGCCGCGAAGATCAGCGTGATGCAAGGCCGCTATGAGGATGCGCTCGATGAAATAGGCCGTTGCCTAAACAACAATTGGCACAATCACAAAGCACGCGCCCTGAAGGCCGCCATCCTGCGCAAACTGGGTCAGACCAGCGAGGCTCTGAGCCTCATCGACGAGTCGCTGAAGTACGATCTGTTCAACTACGGCTGCCGCTACGAGCAGTTCCTACTCACGGAGAGCACAGAGAAGAAAGCGGCCACGGAGATGCTGGCTGAGATGAAGAAGATGCTGCGCAAGAGCAGTCAGAATTACGACGAACTGGCTCTCGACTACTGCGCCGCCGGTCTTAACGACGAAGCCCGCGCCATCTGGGACATCGCCATCAGCGAGGGAGCAGCCTCGCCCATGACCTATTATTACATGGGCCGCTACGAAGAAGCAGAAAATGCCGACTCCACCTATTGCTTCCCTAACCGCTCAGAGGATGTCATTGCTTTAGAGGCTGCAAAAGAAAAGAATCCAAAGGGTGCCCGTGCGCCTTACTATTTGGGCTGTCTCTATTATGCCGCCCGTCAGTACGACCTCGCTATTGAGAACTGGGAACTCTCTGCCCGTCTCGATCCTCTATTCCCAACGGTTTGGCGCAACCTCGCTTTGGCCCGCTTTAACAAGAGACCCACCCCCCAGCCCCTCCCTGTGAGGGAGAGGAGTGATTACTCACAAGACAGCATGGGCGTGCAAGGTAACTACGCCCCTCCCTCACAGGGAAGGGACGGGGGAGAGTCTGTGGCTGTTGAATACATGGAGCGCGCTTTCCATCTCGACGAGAACGACGAGCGCGTGTTCATGGAACTCGACCAGCTCTACAAGCGTCTGCACCGTTCACATGCAGAGCGTCTCGCCTTCTACGAGAAGCATGCTGAGCTCATTGAACGTCGCGATGACCTCGTACTCGAAAAGGCAACCTTGCTCAACATGCTGGGTCACTACGAGGAGGCCAAGCAACTGATAGACAACCGCACGTTCCATCCGTGGGAGGGCGGCGAAGGCAAGGTCAGCGGACAGTATCAGATGTGCCGCTTAGAGATTGCCAAGCAGCTACTTTCGATGGATAATGGAAAATGGAAAGTTGACAATGACCATGCGGACAGTGGTGAAGCCAATAATTATCCATTATCCATTGTCAATTATCAATTAGAAGAAGCCAAGCGGCTTCTTGAAGAGTGCCTCGTGTTCCCGCATCACTTGGGCGAGGGCAAACTCTATGGCGCACAGGATAATGACTTCTATTACTTCTTGGCCATTGCCCATGAGATATTGGGCGAGAAAGAGAATGCGACTGAGTATTTCCAAAAGGGCACTGCAGGTCCCACCGAGCCCGCAGCAGCCATGTATTACAACGACGCAAAGCCCGACAAAATTTTCTATGCCGCCCTATGCTACCGCAAGTTAGGTCAGGAGGACAAGGCCCGCAGCCTCTTCAACAAGCTCATCAACTACGGCAAGCAGCACATCTTCGAGAAGCAAACAATGGACTACTTCGCCGTCTCGCTACCCGACCTTCTCATCTGGGAGGACTCCCTCGACCAGAAGAACCTCATCCACTGCAAGTACATGCTCGCCCTTGGCTACTACGGTATGGGCGACAAGGAGAAGGCGCTCAAGTACCTCGCTGAGGTCGAAGCCCTCGACAACAACCACCTCGGCGCCCGTCAGTTCCGCACATTCATCGAAGCGGGGCTTGGATGAAGGGAACTGCGAGCGGCGCTGGATGAAAGGGCAGATGAGACTATCTAAAAGGAAAAGCCTCTCCGAGGGTGGCGGAGAGGCGCGATTTCTTACACGACTAGTCGTTTAGGTGAATACGACTGAACGTTTTAGCTTATACGACTGGACGTTTTGGCCTACACGACTGGACGTTTTGGCCTACACGACTGGACGTTTTAGCTTACACGACTGGACGTATAAAAAGGAGGGGTTAACGGTAGCTGCTGTACACAACCTCCATCTGCAACGGTTTGGTGCCGCCCACGAGGCGTGCGCTGGTGAGCGAGAAGTCGTGGGAGATGCCGACTTGGGTGGTGGTGCCCGTACTTTGGTTGGTGACGGTAGTTACAGAGACGGGAATGAGGAGCACGCGGTTCCAGTCAGGATATTTCGCATTCCACTGCTCGGATGTCAGCCCTTCGGCTTTCATACCCTCCTGCTTCTCATGGAAGAGCGCAGCCAGCAGGCGGGAGATGTTCTCGAAGGTGTATGTGTTGTAACTACTCGAGAGTGATGTCGTATAGGAGGTTATATCATCTGCCACCTTGTTGTTGGCAAAGAAGGAAAGACGCTCGCTTTTCTTCACCATCAACAACGTAGAAGGGGCATTGAAGGCGTTGTCTGACAAGCTGTTGTAACGCGTCATGATGACACGGGCGCGCGCCACGCTATCCTGCTCATGACCGACAAAGACTTCGTCCACAGGCAGCGTCACTTCCGTGGCGAAGGCTGCAGGCGACTTGACATAAGTATAGGGGAGATCGTCGCGCAGCAAGGCGCTGAGGTTGCTGTTGTAGATGGACGTGCTCTGTATGACTTCCGGCGTGGCAGAGAAGCGCGAGAGCGCAACATAAGTCGAGTCGTCCTGCGTGTAACGGAAGTAGACGTTCAGCGCAGAGACGCTGAGATTCAACATCGTCCCTATACCTCCCTGCATCTTGAAATAGAAACCAGGCAGCACATTGTGTGTGAACTGCCAGGAATCGACGAAGAACTCGGGGTGCTCAATGATGGTGCGGAGCATACGCGTCCCGAAGGACTGTGGCAGGATGATGCGAACATTATCATAGCGTGTCGTACTCGTGCGCTCCGACTCGCTCAGCGAGTAGTCGGACGGCGTGAACACCTTCTGTGCTATGGGCGTGGCATCGGGCGCTACGAAGGCAGAGAGGTCTGTGTCGGAGTAGTATGTATCCGTCTCATTCAGCGCATGTTCTTTGTCAATCTCGTAGACGGCCACGCGCATCGGGTTATTGCCATCGCCGTAATAGCTTGTGAAATAAAGACGCAGCTCTACGGAGTCAGCCTCAACCTCGCCAGCAGCGTTTTTGATGATTGTAGACAACTCGGGCAAGGAGTAGTTCTCTGGAGTGCGGAACTGAGCCACAAACTCGGCCTTGACGGTAGAACCTGTCTCAGGGTCTTCGACCTGACCGAGGTAGGTGTACGAGCTGTTGGCCACCACGGAGTCGAGGAGCAACGTGCGCGTGGTAAACATGAAACTGCGGGTCGTAGACACGACGACATCGTTGTCCGATACGATGCCCATCGATCCCGTATCGTCAGCACAGGCAAAAAATGTGCAAAGGCCAAACAGCGGAAGGAACAATGGGAGCATCTTCTTGAAGCCCCTGCGCATCAAATATTTATTTTGCATAATGGAATTCTTGTTATTCACTCTTTCACTCTTCACTCTCTTTTCCCCCACCCCACACGGAGTCGAAGAAATTCATCATGGTTTCAGAGGCGTTGGCATCGGTGATGTCCACGGGGCCAAACACGGGCAGCCCCAATTCCTCAGCGTAGGCCACGAGTTCGGGATACTCCTGTCCGGGCAGCAGCATCAGCGCATCGCTGTACTTGACCGCCAACTTCATCAAGTCATTGTATGTAATCTCTTCTGAGAACTCGTTGAGTTCCTTACCCGTCATGCCCTTGAACTGCAAGCTGGCACGGAACAACTCGTCCATCGGCAGCGTCAGTTTCTCGCCACCCGGGGTGAACACAATCTTGCTGTCGCGGAACGACGGCTCCTCACGATAGCACACCTTAATATATAGAGGTGCTATGGCCGAAACCCATCCCTGACAATGGATGATGTCTGGGACCCAACGCAGTTTCTTCACCGTCTCCAGCACGCCACGCGCATAGAAAATGGCACGCTCGCCATTGTCGGGGTATTCGCGGCCGTCGGCATCACATTCTTCGAGACGCTTCATGAAATAATCGTCGTTGTCGATGAAATACACCTGCATGCGTGCCGATGGTATGGAAGCCACCTTCAAGATGAGCAGATGATCGGTGTCGTCGATAATAAGATTCATCCCTGACAGACGTATCACCTCATGCAGCTGGCAGCGACGCTCATTGATTGTTCCCCACTTGGGCATGAAAGTTCTTATTTCCCGTCCATGCTCCTGCACGAACTGAGGCACACGCCGACCAGCCATTGCCATTTGCGAATCTGGCACGTAGGGCATAATCTGCTGTGTGATGAACAATACCTTTCTTGTCTTCATAATGCACAAATTTGTGGCTTTCGCAGTGCAAAGATATATAAAAAAACTGGGATATTTGCAATTTTCAGTCCACGAAAGTCACCGAAATGGCGTTTTTTTGTATTTATTTTGCTTTTTTCCTTCTCTGTTTGGCAAATATTGTGTTATTTTGTGCCCCGAAATGAAAACAATAACCAGTATTCAAGCCCTGCGTGCAACCCTTGACACCGCGCGACGCGATGGCAAGAGCATAGGACTCGTCCCCACCATGGGTGCGCTGCACGAAGGCCATGCCTCGCTCGTTCGTCGCTCCGTCAGCGAGAACGACATCACCGTGGTCAGTATTTTCCTCAATCCAACTCAGTTCAACGACAAGCGCGATCTGGAGCGCTACCCGCGTACCTTGGAGGCCGACTGCGCCCTGCTCGAATCGTGCGGTGCCCAGATAGCCTTCGCGCCGAGCGTCGAGGAGGTCTATCCCGAACCCGACACGCGCACCTTCTCCTATCCTCCCACCGATGCGGTCATGGAAGGAGCGATGCGCCCCGGCCACTTCAACGGCGTATGCCAGATTGTCTCGAAGCTGTTCAGTTATGTCGAGCCCGACCGCGCTTACTTCGGCGAAAAAGATTTTCAGCAGATAGCCGTCATCCGTCGCATGGTCGACGACCTCGGCTTCAAGCTGCAGATGGTGCCCTGCCCCGTGGTGCGCGAAGCCGACGGCCTTGCCATGTCCAGCCGCAACACGCTCCTGTCGGCCGACGAGCGCGCCATAGCACCGGCCATCTACGCCGCCCTGAAGGCCAGTCAGGACTTCGCACGCTCGCACAGCGTAGACCTTACGCGTCAGTATGTCGTCAGCCGCATCAATGCGATCCCCGGCCTCCGCGTGGAGTACTACTCCATCGTCGACGCCGACACGCTCCTCGATGTACACGCCTGGACGGATGCTCCCGCCGTCGTGGGTTGCATCACCGTCTATTGCGGCCAAAAGCCCATACGCCTCATTGACCATATACACTATTAGTTTAAAGTTTAAAAGTTTAAAGTTTAAGGTATATGTTCATAGAAGTCCTTAAGTCCAAGATACACTGCGCTACCGTCACCGAGGCCAATCTCCATTACATGGGCAGCGTCACAATCGACGAGGCTCTGATGGAGGCCGCAGGTCTTTACGCGGGCGAGCGCGTACATATAGTAAATAACAACAACGGCGAGCGATTCGACACTTACGTCATCACGGGTCCTCGCGACAGCGGCTGCATCTGTCTGAACGGTGCCGCAGCCCGCAAAGTCCAGGTAGGCGACACCGTCATCATTATGGCCTACGCTCACATGACCCCCGAGGAGGCGCGCACCTTCGCACCTTCCATCATCTTTCCCCGAGAAGGCAACCGCCTCTGAGCCGTCACCATTCTTTCCCCTCCCCCCATTACGGTCTTACCCTGAAAAGCGCTGAATGATCCAGCGTTCTTCAGGGTAAGTCTGTAGAACGCCCCCTAAGTAACAATTTCTTTGCTGAAAGTGAGAGGATTGTCGAAAAAAAGTTGTACCTTTGCACCCGCAAAAAAGCAAACCGACAAATCGCACAATCGCATAATCGTCAAATAAATCTATGATTACTGTTTCTAATCTCGCCATTCAGTTTGGCAAACGTGTTCTGTATAAGGACGTTAACATGAAATTTACCAACGGCAATATCTACGGTGTAATCGGTGCCAATGGCGCCGGCAAGTCAACGTTGCTGAAGGCTATCAGCGGCGAGCTGGAGCCCAACAAGGGAACGATAGAGATGGGACCCGGCGAGCGCCTCAGCGTGCTTTCGCAGGACCACTTCCAATACGACGACTGCACCGTCCTTGATACGGTGCTGATGGGTCACACCGTGCTGTGGGATATTATGCATGAGCGCGATGCCCTGTACATGAAAGAGGATTTCTCCGACGAGGACGGCATCCGGGTGGCTGAACTCGAAGAGAAGTTTGCGGAGATGGGCGGTTATACGGCTGAGAGTGACGCAGGTGCGCTGCTTAGCGGCCTCGGCATTAAGGAGAAGAAGCACGGGATGTTTATGCGCGATCTCTCGGGTAAGGAGAAGGTGCGCGTCATGTTGGCTAAAGCCTTGTTCGGCGAGCCGGACAACCTGCTCCTCGACGAGCCTACCAATGACCTTGACCTCGACACCGTGCAATGGTTAGAGCAGTATCTTTCTGAGTTTGAACACACGGTGCTGGTGGTCAGCCACGACCGTCACTTCCTCGACGCCGTCTGCACACACACGGTGGACATCGACTTCGGCAAGGTGACGTTGTTCGCGGGCAACTATTCGTTCTGGTACGAAAGCTCGCAGCTCGCCCTTCGTCAGGCGCAGAACCAGAAGGCCAAAGCCGAAGAGAAACGCCGAGAGCTCGAAGAATTCATTCGCCGTTTCAGCGCTAACGTGGCGAAGAGCAAGCAGACGACCTCGCGTAAGAAGATGCTCGAGAAGCTCAACGTCGACGAAATTCAGCCCTCCACGCGCAAGTACCCGGGTATCATCTTCACCCTGGATCGCGAGCCGGGCAATCAGATCCTCGAAGTCGAAGGCTTGAAGGCTGTGGCAGAGGACGGTACGGTGCTGTTCGACAACGTGAGCTTCAACATCGAGAAAGGCCAGAAGACCGTGTTCCTGAGCCACGACCCGCGCGCCATGACAGCGCTCTTCGAGATTATCAACGGAAATCGCGAGGCACAGGCCGGCACGTACAAATGGGGTCTGACCATCACGACGGCCTACCTTCCCCTCGACAACACCGAGTTCTTCAAGAGCGATAAGAACCTGGTCGACTGGCTGATGCAGTACGGCGAAGGTAATGAAGTCTTCATGAAAGGCTACCTCGGCAGGATGCTTTTCTCGGGCGAGGAAGTGCTGAAGAAAGTCAATGTCCTCAGCGGTGGCGAGCGTATGCGCTGCATGATTGCGCGCATGCAACTGAAAAACGCCAACTGCCTGATCCTCGATACGCCGACCAACCACCTCGACCTCGAGAGCATCCAGGCCTTCAACAACAACCTTAAGCTCTTCAAGGGCAACATCATCTTCGCCTCCCACGACCACGAGTTCATTCAGACCGTTGCCAACCGCATCATCGAACTGACGCCCAACGGCACCATCGACAAGCTCATGGAGTACGACGACTATATCTCTGACGACCGAATCCGTGAGCTGAAAGCAAAGATGTACGGTGAGAGCGAAGCTTAATGTTTAGAGATTTGGATTGAGAGATGAAACTTGGCACGATATTTGCAGGAAGGAAGGCAAACCAAAAACGTACTACTATGGCAGAAGAATTGAAAGATAAGGAAGAGATCCTCGAGCAGGAAGTGCCTATCGAGGACACAGAAAAGGATAACACAACCGAGGATAATGCATCCGACAAGCCCGTAGCCGGAGATGACAACGAAACGCCCGAAGCTGAGAAGACGCCCGAAGAGCTGCTCGCCATCGCACAAGCCGAGATCGAGGAACTCAAGCGGCAAGCCCTCTACCGCCAAGCTGAGTTTGAGAACTACCGCAAGCGCACCATCAAGGAGAAGACCGACCTCATCCTAAACGGCTCGAAGTCAGCCGTCACTGCTCTGCTACCCATCGTCGACGATCTGGAGCGTGCGCTGCCTCAGATGAAGAAAGCCGAGGACGTAGTTGCCGCAGTTGAAGGCGTGGAGCTCATCTACCAGAAATTCCTCAAGGCCCTCGAAGGGCTCGGCGTCAAGCAGATTGACACCGACGGCAAGGACTTCGACGTCGACCTGCACGAAGCCGTAGCTCAGGTTCCCGGAGTGCCCGACGAGCAGAAAGGACGCGTCATCGACTGCATCGAGAAGGGCTACACCCTCAACGATCATGTCATACGTCATGCCAAAGTGGCAGTAGGGATGTAAGCTCACGCTGCCAACCGACTATCTTTCATTAAACATTAAGCCTTAAACCTTTAACTGCGGCTAAGCCGCACTCATTATGGCAGAACAGAAGAGAGACTATTATGAGGTCCTTGGCGTCGCAAAGAATGCCACCGAGCAGGAGATTAAAGCGGCGTACAAGAAAATGGCCATCAAATACCACCCCGACCGTCAGGGCGACAAGTCGGAGGCCGAGAAGAAGGAGGCAGAAGCCAAATTCAAAGAGGCCGCCGAGGCTTACGATGTCCTGCACGACCCGCAGAAGCGCCAGCGCTACGACCAGTTTGGCTTCGCAGGCGTTGGCGGTGCAAGCGGCAACTACCAGAATATGTCGATGGACGACATCTTCTCGCAGTTCGGCGACATCTTCAGCGACCTCTTCGGCGGCGGTGCATCGTTCGGCGGCGGTTTCAATCCGTTTGGCAGCGCCTTCGGTGGCGGTTTCGGCGGCGGACGCGGTCAGCGCAAGCCCCAGCACAAGGGTGGCGACCTGCGCCTGAAGGTTCGTCTGACGCTGAAAGAGTGTGCAACGGGCGTCACCAAGAAGTTCAAAGTCAAGAAGAAAGTTACTTGCAACCATTGCCACGGCAGCGGTACGGAGAACGGCAGCGGCGACACCCAGACTTGCCCCACGTGCCACGGCGCGGGTTATGTCCTGCGTCAGCAGCGCTCGGTATTCGGCATGATGCAGACACAGAGCGTCTGTCCCGACTGTCAGGGCGAAGGCACCGTCATCAAGAACAAGTGCCATCTCTGCGGCGGCACGGGCGTCACGACAGGCGAGGAAGTCGTCGAAGTGAAAATCCCTGCTGGCGTGCAGGACGGTATGGTATTGAACGTGCCTGGCAAAGGCGATGCCGCTATCCACAATGGCATCCCTGGTGACATCCAGGTCTTTATCGAAGTGGAACATGACAAGGATTTCCTCCGTCAGGACAACGATATCATATACAACCTTCTCATCGATGTCCCCACAGCCATCCTCGGAGGCAGCGTCGAGGTGCCGACGCTCGACGGCAAGGTCAAGCTGAAAATCGACCCGGGCACACAACCCGGCAAGGTGCTGCGCCTGCGCGGCAAAGGTCTGCCCGCCCTTCAAGGCTACGGCTACGGAAACGGCGATGAGATCGTCAACATCTCCGTCTATATCCCCGAAACCCTGACGCGCGAAGAGAAGGAAGCGGTGGAAAGACTGCGCACGAGCGACAACTTCAGTCCCAATCAGCGCAATAAGGCAAACTTCTTCAATCGCTTCAAGCAGATGTTTGAATAATGTCCTATTCCGCTATCATCCAGTATCTTTATCAAGCAGCCCCAGCGTTTTCCAGCGTTGGGGCTGGAGCTTATAAGGAGGGGTTGTCGACAACGATGGCGCTGGACATTCATTTCGGCCATCCCCATCAGCACTTCCGCACCATTCACGTTGCCGGCACCAATGGCAAAGGCTCTGTCTCGTCGACGCTGGCCGCCATCCTGCAATCAGCAGGGCTGAAAGTAGGGCTTTACACCTCGCCGCATCTCGTAGATTTTCGAGAGCGTATACGCGTGAATGGTGAGATGATTTCCGAGCAGCGCGTCATCGACTTCGTGGAGCAAGAGCGAGCTTTCTTCGAGCCGCTCCATCCCTCATTCTTCGAGCTGACCACCGCCCTTGCATTTCAATACTTCGCAGAACAAAAGGTCGATGTGGCCGTTGTGGAGGTAGGCTTGGGCGGCCGTCTGGACTGCACTAATATCATCCGCCCCGACCTCTGCGTCATCACCAACATCTCCTTCGACCACCAGCAATTCCTCGGCGACACGCTCCCCCTCATCGCCGGTGAGAAAGCGGGCATCATCAAGACGGGCGTACCTGTCGTCATTGGCGAGACCAACGGCCACGCTGACGTCCGCGAGGTCTTTGCGCGCACAGCCAAGGCCAGAGGCTCCATCATCCGCTTTGCCGACGAGGAAGCGTTTCCGGCGGTCGAGTGCGAGCTCAAAGGCGACTACCAGCGGGCAAATATGCAGACCGTGCAATGCGCGCTCGATGAGCTCCGCAAGCAGCGCACCTATCGCGACTTGCTGACCGACGAAGCCATCGCCTACGGCTTCGCACACGTCTGCGAGCTCACGGGTCTGCAAGGCCGTTGGCAGCAGCTGCGCGAGCGTCCCACGCTGGTTTGCGACGCGGGGCATAACGCCGCAGGCATCGCCTACATCGTCCGTCAGCTGGCCTCACAGCCCAACACTCATCTCCGCATCGTTTTCGGGATGGTCGACGACAAGGACTATATGTTTGCCCTTGCCGAATTAGGAAAGCTTCAAGCGCGCGCCACCTATTATTTCACGCAGCCATCGTGCAAGCGCGCGCTGCCAGCAGAAACGCTGGCGGCTGCCTACCAAGCCAAAGCTATTCCCGCGCGCAGCTTCTCGACGGTGCAAGCCGCTGTCCAAGCCGCCGTTGCCGAGGCTTCGCCCGATGATTTCATCTTCGTCGGCGGCTCCTGTTACGTCGTCGCAGATTTGTTGTCAGCAAAAGTTTGAATAAATTATTAGGACACACCCGAAATGACTTCAGGTGTGTCCTAATTTTTTCGGGAGTGATGTCATGGAAAGATTATTCCATGTCATGACAATAGTTGACACCGATACGGTCATAGAACCTCTTCAGCCGAGGGAGGCGCTCCTTGAAATCCTCGAAATCCTTCAGGTCAGGGCGGCACCACTGAACCTCGCTCAAAGCATCAAGTCGCGGCAAGAGCATATAAAAGACGTGCTGCGGATAGGCCACGTATTCAGTCCAAAGGTTAGCCTGCACACCGAGGATAAATTGCTGTTCCTCTTCCGGGATTCCATCGAGGGGTTCAAAGCTATAGACCTTTGACAGCGGCAAATAATAGCCGATAGCTGGCGGTTGGCGGTCGTGATCCCTGAGCTGGTAGTAATCGAAGTAGCAGAAGTCCGTCGGGGTCATGATGACACGGTGGTGCTGCTTGGCCGCTTCGAGGCCCCCTTTGGTGCCGCGCCAAGACATCACCAGACCACCATCGGTGAGACCGCCTTCGAGGATTTCGTCCCAGCCGATCATGTCACGGCCGCGTTCGCTGAGGAATTGCCCCATCTCACGGTTTAGCCACGTCTGCAACTGGTTCTCCAGGCTGTGCTTGCCGTCTTCCTTGAGGCCTAAATCCTTGATCTTAGCCTGACACTTCGGACAGCGCTCCCATCCTCCCTTCGGACATTCATCACCGCCGATATGGATGAACTTGGAGGGAAAGACATCACACAGCTCGCCAAAGATGGTCTTGAGCACAGTGAGGGTCTTGGGGTTGCCGGCACAGAGCACCTGATCGCTGCCCCGTTGATGCAGAACATCGCAGCGAAGGTCGGGATAGACCTCCAAGGCGCTGTAGATGTGGGCAGGGATATCAATCTCCGGGACGATATTGATGTATCGTTCAGCTGCATATTCAATCAACTCGCGGCACTCCTTCTGTGTGTAATGACCGCCGTATGGCGTGCCGTCCCAGAGCCCGGCACGGCGCAGGGGCGACTGTGGGCGCCAGCTGCCTTTCTCAGCCAGCTCCGGCAGGGCTTTCACCTCGAAGCGCCAACCGTCGTTGTCGGTCAGATGCCAGTGAAACTGATTACAGCCGTGCAGCGCCAGCACGTCGAGGTAGCGCTTGATGAAGTCGACTTTGAAGAAATGGCGCGAACAATCGAGATGAGCGCCACGGTAGGCAAAGCGAGGTTCATCGGTGATCGTCGTGAAGGGAAGCTCGACGGAACTGTCGGCAGCGGAACGCGCTTTGACGGGCAGGCTCTTGCGGAGCGTTTGTGCCGCGCGGAAGAAGCCGATGGGCTGGCGTGCCTGAATGAGGATGCCGTCCTGAGTGACAGCTATCGTGTAGGCCTCCTCCTGCTGGGGCGTCAGGGACGGCACCTGCTGCCCTTTCTTCTTCTTTGACTTCTTATCCGTGGCGAAGCCGAGGGTCAAGCGCACGGCCGCCTTCTTGTCGTCAGGTGTCATGACGAGCTTCACGCCAGACACTTCCTCCACCCATTGGCGCAGGAAGTCGGCATTGCGTGTCACTTCCGAGTTGGCCGCATCGAAAGCGATGCCCATGCCGTCCCGAAGCACGAATACGTGTGCCGTGTCAGTTACCTCACTCTTGGGCAGTGGGATAATGCGGTAGTCGGCACGCTGGGCTACGGCGACCAGCGCGGCACAGGCAACTGCCGCCGTTAACAAGATTCTCTTCATTGCAGTAAATGGTTTTAGGCAGAAAAAAGGGGTTATAGTTAAAGTAAATTGATGGCGTCTTGTGCAGGTCGGCTCATCTGATGAAGTTCGTGGCCACACGGGGTTCGAGCTGCGGATGGCCGTCCTCGCGTGTATTGAGCTTCTTGATCATCCATGCCAGATTGCGGGCAAGGGTGCGCATCGTCTGCATACCCTCCTCGTCCTGAGCCGCTTGTCCGGGCGTCTGACCGTATGCCATGTTCCAGTACTGCGAACTGGCAAGGGGCATATTCAACATCGTGAAGTATTTGTTGAGGCGGTCGAAGGCGGCTGAGGCACCGCCACGGCGGCAGACGACGACACTGGCACCGGGCTTGAAGCGCAGGTCGGCGCCCAGCGAGTAGAACACACGGTCGAGCAAGGCACAGAGCGAACCGTTAGGACCGCCATAGTAGACGGGAGAGCCGATGACCAGGCCGTCGATGCCCTCCCTGATCTCACGCAAGACCTGATAGTAGAGGTCGTCGTGGAAGGTGCAGCGACCGGTGCGACCGCACATGGCGCAGGCTATGCATCCCTGCACAGCCTGTTTGCCGATGTGTACGATGACGGTCTCTATTCCTTCTTCATTCAGGGTTTTAGCTACTTCGCTGAGAGCGGTGAACGTGTTACCTTTCTCTCGCGGGCTGCCGTTGATGAGGAGTACTCGCATAGTCGTTTGTCTTTTTTAATTTTCTTCCTGTAGTGAGCCGCCGCCAAGCGCCTGATAGAGTTCAATGGTGGCAGAGATGATAGCATACTGGTTGGCGAGCTGACCGAGCTGTGCGCTGAGGAGTCCAGTCTGGGCGGTCAGGACGTTGAGGTAGTTGACCTGACGGCTCACGTTGTCCTTGTAGAGCGCTTCGGTGGCATTGACCGCGTCGGTGAGGGAGCTGATCTGACCATCGATGAAGGTACGCTTGCCCTGTGCCGTCTGCAGTTTGACGAGCGCGGTGTTGACT
Source organism: uncultured Prevotellaceae bacterium (assembly GCA_947307015.1). Lineage (GTDB taxonomy): Bacteria > Bacteroidota > Bacteroidia > Bacteroidales > Bacteroidaceae > Physcousia. The sequence goes on from CAMZHV010000006.1 coordinate 26,194, forward strand.
TCGCTGCCAGCGGCGATAAGCGCCTGCTGGAAAGCCAGCTTAGCTTCCTGTTGCTGCATCTCTGCTACATGCTTCTGCGCGCGCAGACGACCATTCTGGAAGATGGGCTGCACCAACTGTCCGAGTGCATTCCACAGCCATTTGCCCGGGTCGAGCTCGATGGAAGAGCCGTTGTTGGTGAAGCCGAGGGTGCCGCTGATGGTGAGGGAAGGATAGAAAGCGGCCTTGGCGGTGTTGACGGCGTAGAACTTGCTGGCCAGGGCGAGCTCAGCCTGACGCACATCGGGGCGGTTCTGCAGAAGTGCCAAGGGGATGCCGGTCTCCACGGCTGCGGGTGCCTGGAAGGAGGCAAGGCTGCCACGCTCGATGTGATGGGGCGCTTCGCCGAGGAGTGTGCAGAGTCCGTTCTCCGCCTCGATGATGGCTTGGCGGAGGTCGAGCAAGTTGGCTTCGACATTGTAGCAGTTGGCCTCGCTCTGTGCCACGGCGGCTTTATTGGACCGTCCAGCCTCCATAAGCTTGCGTGTCAGCTCCACACTCTCGCGCCAGTTCTTGGCGGTCTGCTCGCTGACGGCAAGCTGCGCGTCGAGCATACAAAGCGAATAATAGATGTTGGCGATGTTAGCCACGAGAGCCTGCTGCACAGCCTGGCGTGCAGTGCGGGTCTGCTCCACGGTGACTTCGGCGCTCTTCTTGGCATTGCGGAGCGTGCCAAAACTGCCGATCTGCCAAGAGGCCGTGAGGGGCACGGTGTAGAACTTCAAGGGCTTGGCCCAGTCGACGCTGGAGAGCTGTCCCTGCGGTGCAAAGGACAGGCTGGGGATGTATGCAAGCTTAGAGCACTTCAGGTACTCCTGCGCCTCCTGGATCTGGAGGTCGAGCTGGCGCATGGAGAGGTTCTGCGAGAGGCCGCGCTCAATGAGGGTCTGCAACTGCGGGTCGGTGAAGAACTCGCGCCATGCTTTGGCACCGAGGCTCTGCTCGGAGTTGCCAACCTGCGCAGAGCCGTAGAGGCCGTCAGTCTGCAGGTCTGTGGGACGCTGATAGTTACGATAGACGCCACAGCTGGTCAAAAGGAGACAGGCCAACAAAAGACCCACCCCCCTGCTAACCTTGGAGGGAGAAAGACCCACCCCCCTGCCCCTCCCTGTTAGGGAGGGGAGTATATGCTTATGAAAAAAGATACTCATATTGATTATAATATAGAATGTGTTGTGAAAAAACTAATGTCAGAGGTTATCACCCCCTCCCTTTAGGGAGGGTTAGGGGCGGGTCTCCTGTTTCTCTTTCTCGCTACGCTCCTTTTCCAGGAGGAACTGCTGATCAGCCTCAACCTTCATGGCCGGACGAATCTTTTCCTGCAGATACTCGAAGAAGATGAAGAATACGGGCACGGTGAAGAGGATGGCCAGCGTGCCGACAATCATACCGCCCACGACACCGACACCGATGGTGCGGTTACCGTTGGCACCGGCGCCTACTGCGAAGAGCAGCGGCATCATGCCGAGCACACAGGTGAGGACGGTCATGAGGATAGGACGCAGACGTGCCTCGGCTGCAGCATAAGCAGCCTCTACGATGCCCATGCCCTTGCGACGGCGCTCGAGGGCGTACTCGGTGATGAGGATAGCCGTTTTAGCCAAGAGGCCGATGAGCATGATGACACCCGTCTGCAGATAGATGTTGTTCTCAATCTGTCCCAAAGGCGAGAAGGGTATGGCCTCTTCCAGCACCAAATACTTGAAGGCCGAGATACCACCCGAGAGCATGTTCCACAACCATGCGAAGCCGAAGGAGCCCATCAAACCAGCCGGCACAGAGAGGATGACGGCGAAGGGCACGAGGAAACTCTCATAGAGGCAGCTGAGGATGAGGAAGATGAGGACGACGCAGATGGCATAGATCAGGACCGTCTGGTTGGAGCCCATCTGCTGGTGTTCCTCGCGGCTGATGCTTCCGTATTCATAAGTGATATGGTCGGGCAGGATCTCATTGCGCACCTCGTCGATGGCCTTCATGGCGTCGGAGGTCGTGAAACCGTTGGCCGGCTGCACCATGCAGGTGATCTCGGAGAAGAGGTTGAAGTGAGTATCGACTTCGGGTCCGAGCACGGGGGTGAGCTTCACGAACTGCGAGAGGGGTGCCATCTCCTTGCCGCTGCGGACATACATATTGGAGAGGTCGGCTTCGGAGACGCGGTACTTGGGATCGGTCTGCAGCATGACGCGATAGACCTTACCGAACTGGTTGAAGTTGCTGGCGTAGGAGCCTCCGAGGTAGCCGCTCATGGCAGAGAGGACAGCCGATGGCGAAATACCTGCGAGTTTGCACTGTGCAGCATCCACCTCGACGCGGTACTGCGGATAGTTGCGGGCGTAGGTCGTCATGGCCGTCTGGATCTCTTCGCGCTCGTTGAGGGCTGCAAGGAAGGCCGTGGTCTGTTCCAGGAAGATTTCCTTGTCGCCGTCAGAGCGGTCTTGCAGGTGGAGGTCGACGTTGGAGCCCATACCATAGCCGGGAATCATACCGGGCTCAAAGAGGAAGATCTGTGCCTCGGGAATCTCAGCCATCAGATCCATCATCAGCAGGATCTTCAGGTTGCTGGACTTATGGTTCACGCCGCCGCGGTGGCTCCAGTGCTTGAGTTTGAGGATGAGCATGGCGTTGGCAGCGCCTTGACCGCCCATGAAGCTGTAGCCCGTGACGCGGGAGATGCGCTCGATGTCTTCGCTCTTCTCGATGATGGCCTGCGCACGGTCCACGATGCCCTCGGTATAAGCGAGGTTGCTGCCCGGAGGACAGGTGACATTGACCATCAGCACGCCCTGGTCTTCCTGCGGCACAAGTCCCTTGGGCAGAGCGGTCATGAAGAAGACGAGCAGCACGGCGGCCACGACAAACGCAATCGGTGCCACCCAGCGGTGGTTGATCACGCCGCGCAGGTTGCGATTGTATCTGCGCATGACCTTTCCGTAGACGGCTTCATAGGCTTTGCGGGTCGTCTTGTTTGTCCCGAGCAGGAAAGCGCTGATCGGGTTCTTAGCCTTGCGGTCTTTCTTGGCCGGGCGCATGAGCATGGCGCAGAGTGCAGGACAGACGACGAGGGCGCTGATACAAGAGATACCGACGGCAGTGGCCAGGGTGACGCCGAACTGTGTGTAGAACATACCGCTCGTGCCGGGCATCATCGTGACGGGGATGAACACCGCCATGAAGACGAAGGTACAGGAGATGACGGCCATCGTCACGTCGCCCATGGCATCCTTCGTGGCCTTGTAGGCTGAGGTGTAGCCTGCGTCGAACTTGGCCTGCACGGCTTCCACCACGACGATGGCATCATCCACGACCGTACCGATGGCCAACACCAAGGCGAAGAGCGTCAGCAGGTTCAGCGTGAAGCCGGCTACGGCCAGGGCGGCGAAGGTGCCGACCGTGGAGATGATCATACTGATGAGGGGGATGATGGTGGCCCTGAAGTCTTGGAGGAAGAAATAGACCACCAGGATGACGAGGAAGGCGGCAATGATGAGCGTCTCCTCGACGTTGGCAATGGATGCGAGCAGGAAGTCGTTGGTGGACATCATCTGCGCGAAATACAATCCCTTGGGCAGCGTCTTCTCTATCTCGTTGAGCGTGCTGGTGAGGCGGTCGTTGGTCTCCTTGGCGTTGGCACCGGCCACCTGGAAAGCGATGAAGATGACAGCGGGCTTACCGTCGACCAGACCGTTGTAGCCGTAGTCGACCTGTCCGAGCTCCACTTCAGCCACATCCTTCAGTCGCAGCAGCGAGCCGTCGGACTTGGCCATGATGACAATATTCTTGAACTCCTCGACCTCCTTCAGACGGCCCGTGTAGCGGAGGGTGTACTGATAGACGTTTTTGACATCGCCCCCTCGACCGCCCTGCATAGGCTTCTCGCCCAGCTTGCCGACGGCGGCTTCGAGGTTTTGCTCGGCCAGGCAGCCTGTGATGTCGGAAGGCACGAGGTTGTACTGCGCCATCACCTCGGGCTTGAGCCACACGCGCAGCGAGTAGTTGGCACCCATACACTGCACCTCGCCGATACCCTGAATACGCTTGAGCTGAGGCGTTACGTTGATGTTCATGTAGTTGGACATGAAATTCTGGTCGTACTCAGGGACATCGCTCACGAGGGCGTTGATCTGCAGCATGGAGGTCTGACGCTTGAAGGTCATGACGCCGATCATCGTGACTTCCTGCGGCAGCAGACCTTGAGCCATGGAGACGCGGTTCTGCACGTTGACGGCGGCCATGTCGGGGTTGGCGCCTTGCTTGAAGTAGACCGTGATGGTGGCCGAACCATTGTTGGTGGCGGTGGAGGTCATATAGGTCATGTTCTCCACGCCGTTGATGCTCTCTTCGAGCGGCTGGATAACGGCCTTTGTGACTGTTTCGGCAGAAGCACCTGGGTAGGTCGCGCTGACCACAACCGTTGGAGGTGCGATGTCAGGGAACTGTTCAACCGGTAGGCTGAAATAGCTGATAGCGCCGAGCAACACGATGACGATGGCAATTGACATAGCCATCACCGGGCGCTTGATAAATATATTGCCTTTCATAATAACAAAACTTAATTAGCTAATCACGAGGGTGGGTCTTATTTCACCAAAGCGCCCTCCTTGACCATGCCGGCACCGTCGGCGATGATCTCGTCGCCCACGTTCAGGCCGCTCAGGACGATGAATTCCTTGCCTGTGTTGTAGGGTGCCACTTCGATGTTAGTGCCTTCGGCTACGCGCTGGCCGTCCTTCTGCACGACTTTGAACACCTGGTGAACGGTCTGCAACTGCTTGACGGCTGCGGCGGGGACGATGATGTGATCCTTGATCTCAACAGGGATGACCACGTTGCCCGTGCTACCCGAGTGGAGCAGACCCTTGGGGTTGTTGAACACGGCACGCAGGCTGACGCTGCCCGTGGACTGATCCACGACGCCGCTGGCGGTTTCCACGACGCCCGTCTCCTCGTACTCGGAGCCGTCAACCAGTTGCAGGCGCACGGCAGGCATAGCCTTTACAGCAGCCTCGGCGGAACCGGCTTCACGAATCTTCTCGAGCATCTGTGCCTCGTTCATCGAGAAGTAAACATACATCTGATGATTGTCGGACACGGTGGTCAGCGGCGTAGGAATCGACGGACCCACGAGGGCACCGACGCGATAGGGCAGGGTGCCTACTACGCCGTTGGCAGGACTCTTCACAACGGTGTACGAGAGCGAGTTGGCAGCGTTCGTGACAGCAGCCGTAGCCTGAGCCACGGCGGCCTTGGCCTGAGCGTAGGCATTCTGAGCCGTCTGCAGGTCGAAATCGCCTACAATCTGCTGCTCGTGCAGGTTCTTGGTACTCTCGAACGACAGCTTGGCCGTTGCCTCGGCGGCCTTGGCAGCCTCGAGATTGGCCCGAGCCGTGTTCAGCGCTGCCTGATAAGGCACCTGGTCGATGATGAAGAGCGACTGACCCTTCGACACCTTCTGACCCTCGGTGACGCATAGGCGTTGGAGCGTGCCGCTCACCTGAGGCAACACCTGGATGTCCTGACGGCCACGGATGGTGGCGCTATACTTCGTTTCAATAGTGCGGTTCTCGGCCTTAACCTTCACGGTCTTATACTCCAGCGGAGTGTTGGCCAATCCTTGTTGTTGCTGCTGCTCGCCCTTGCAGGCCGAAAGCAACAACACGCCAAACGCTGCAACAACGAGCGCTTGCAATTTCATGTTACTTTTCATTTCTATTCTATGATTTTGATGATGGATAGTTGCACCTTAATTTCCGTGCGTAACGCGTACTTAATTTTTAAGCGGGTGCAAAGGTAGTGTTTTTTTCTGGATTAGCCAATATCGAAAGGCTGCAAAGATGTATAAAAAATGTGCGAAATGTCGCATTATGCTTGTTTTTAAATCTTTTTATGACTAATTTTGCCGCGCAAAACAGAACAAATGACCAATGACTGTAGCGCTAAAAGAACTCATCCGACTGTGGATAACACAAAAACGTCGCGACTTTTCGTGGCGCACGTTCCTGGCGGAACTGATCCTTCCCATCTATTTCATCTCCATCATCCTCATCATCTACATCGGGATGCGCGAGGAGTTCCAGAAGATGTCCATCCCCTTCGAGATGGCCGCGTTGGCTCCGCTGCTGGCCGTGTCCATCGTGCCTGCCGACCTCATCATGAAGCTGCTCTGGCGGCGCTCACCCGTCGAGATGGACGACTACTTGCGCACCCGCCCCGTGCCGCAGCGCGCGTGGAGCCGCTTCATCCTGTTCGACACGGCGCTGGGCGGTATGCAATGGATGTTGCCCCTGATGATGACCTTCGTGGCAGGCCTCTTCCTGCCGTGGTGGTCGGCGCTGCTGACGCTGGTGCTGAGCTATTCCTGCGTGATGGTCAACGCCCTGTTCCAGAACTGCTGGCGCCGCGCTCCGGGCAACCAGTGGACACTGCCGCTGGTCTTCGCCTACCTCGTCTGGCTGGTCGTCTGCTACCTCATCGCCGCCGTCGGCTTCGTCGTCTCCGGCTTGGCTGCCGACGACGCCTCGACGCCCGTGCGACCGCAGATGGTGGCCGTCGGCATCCTCGTCGGCTCGGCGTTGCTGCTCTTAATTAATGTACTCGCGTGCGCGATACTCCAGTGGTATTTTGTGCGCCTGCGCAACCATAACGAGGAGATGCACGCGCCCGTCCACGCCACGGCACGCTCGCTGGGCGAGGTGTCGGTGTGGAGCATCGAATGGGTGCAGCTCCTGCGCAGCAAGCGTTTGCGCGTCAGCTTCCTGTCCATTGTCGTGGTGTTCCTGCTGAATGTCTATCTGCAACAGCTGACACCCTCGATGGAAGAGTTCGTGCACGTCAATCCCATGCTCCTCTTCGCCATCGGCTTCCCCAGCATCATTCTGGCGCAATGGGTGCTGGGCATCGAGGCCAACTTCTTCTCCGGCATCTGGACGAAGCCTTGGTCGGTGGAGGGCATCCTGCGGCGCAAGTACCTCTTCTTCTGCGCCATCTGCGTCCTCATGACTTTGCTGGTCATTCCCGCGGTGCTCTTCATGCACCTGTCTGTGCTGGCGCTGATAGCCGCCCTGCTGTTCTCCTGCGGCATCTTCATCCTGCCTTTCATGACCACCTGCCTGTTCAGCTCGCGCATGGACCTCTTCGCCTCCGCCTTCTTCAACTATCAGGGTGGCAACAAGCAGATCAACATCTTCTCGTTCGTCATGTTCATCCCGATGATCATCTATTTCGGCGCCTACTACCTGCTGCCGCAGATGTGGGCTCACCTGCTCGTCGCCGTCCTCGGCATCGGCGGCCTCCTGCTCCACCGCCCCTTCATCAGCTGGGTGGCCCGCCTCTGGTTCAGCCGCCGCTATGAAATCATGGAGCGCTGGCTGACAGAATAAATTGTGAAATCAAATCATCGCAATAAATTGTCAAATTGTAAATCGTCAAATTGTCAAATAACCTCATGGACCTCAAGATAGAAAACCTCAAGAAAGTGTATGGCGAGAAAGTCGCCTTGGACATCACGGACCTCACCATCCAGAGCGGCGAGCTCGTGGGACTCGTGGGCAACAACGGCGCCGGCAAGACCACGCTGCTGCGCCTCATCCTCGACCTGATCAAAGCCGACAGCGGCCGCGTGCTCTCCGACGGCCAGGACGTCACCGGCGCCCGCGACGGGCACCCCACCGACTTCAAGGCCGCCGACTCGCTGGCGTGGAAGCGCTACACGGGCTCGTTCATCGACGGTCGCTTCCTCATCGACTTCTACACCCCCGAGGAGTATTTCACCTTCATCGGCAAGCTCTACGGCCTGACCGAGGACACCGTGCGCGAGCGCCTGAAGGTGTTCGAACCGCTGATGCACGACGAGATCCTCGGCACGCGCAAGTACCTGCGCGACTTCTCCGAAGGCAACCGACAGAAGATCGGCATTATCGGCGCCATGATGATACGCCCCAAGGTGCTGCTCCTCGACGAACCCTTCAACTACCTCGACCCCTCGTCGCAGATCGTCGTGGCGCGCCTCATCGCCGACATGAACCGCGAGCTGGGCACCACCGTCGTCATCTCCTCGCACAACCTCTCCTTCGTGTCCGACATCTCCACCCGCATCCTTCTCTTGGAGAAAGGCCTGCTCATCAAGGACTTGCCCAACAGCGAAGGCAGTGCCATCGCCGCCCTCAACGACTACTTCAACGCCGAGGCCTAAACAACTCGAAGGAGTCAGAGAGAAGACACTACGGAGTCTAAGCGTAGACTCTTAGGAGGGTAAGGCAACCCTCCTAAGAGGGGTCACACATATAGGCTTTTTGGCGTATTCATATAGGCGTTTTTGCGAAAACCTATAGGCGATTTTGCGAAAACCTATAGACGATTTGCCTCATACGTCTATACGTGTGGCGATGTACGTCTATACGTGCGGCGCGATTCCAGAAAATCCAGCCATTTGCCAAAAAGGTTTCAGCTTTCAGCTTATGGGTTTAATAAATTGTTGTTCAAACGCATACAAGCTGAACCTTTGCGCTTGAAGTTTCAGCAGGTTTCAGCAAGGTTCAGCCAATACAAATATCTTTCTCACACCGTGCAATGTCAATTCGTGAGATTCTTGAAGGGTCAAGCGTCGCAAGCGCCGAGCGCGTGAAATTCGTGGTGGCTGAAGCTTGCTGAAACCTGCTGAAACCTCGCCGACAAAGGTTCAGCCTAAAAGTTGCTGATTGTAAGTGTGTTACAAGCTAATCTGAAAGCTGAAACCTTTTTTGAAAATGGCTGTTTTTTTGCTCACGAACTAATTATCATCCTATTCTCTTTTTTGCTTGTAAGAAGTCTTCTTGTCGCTTACGCTTGCCTTGTTCGGCATTTTTTTCGATTCCTCCATATTTTTCTCATCTTTTTTGTCTTTTAACGGCCGACTTTGATGCTTTTTGACCATTCTTCAATCATTCGCTCGGTGCTTGCGATGCTTGATCCTTCAAGAATCATCACATTCATCAACTATTTTTTCCCATTTTTCTTTGTCAGTTAGCAGATTATCTGTATTTTTGCAGAGTCAAAGCCAAATAACAGAATCCTTTGTGATTCAAGTTGAAGGCTGAGACCTATATATAGATAAGGCGTTACTTGACGCTTTGTTCCCTGACGTACAGGAATCTGGCAGTTCCAATAGCTAATCAAGAAGACAAAGCAACAATGACGCTCATGGGTGTGTAATCTTAGTGGCTCATACCACTGTTTACATACAGACGTGGGCTTCGGCGTTGCTCTTCACGATTAGTTGGGCGATGCCAGAGCCTCTGTACGTGGGAAGAGCAATAGTATGACTCCCACGTCTTTTTATATATTGTATGTAGAATCTCTTGTCTCAAATATTGTCATTGAAGGGAACAGAATGACATGATTAATGGAAATGGAGAATATTGTCCATAATCAAGGGAATTTGGTATACCATTATACTTCATTAAATGTATTAATGAAGATGATGGATGAATCAGACGCGGAAAACATTTTCATTCATGCAAGTGGTATGCATTGTATGAATGATTCCTCTGAATTTATTTATGGATTCAAACAATTCCGCAAGTTGCTCCCTGCTGTTGAAAACAAATTAGGTATTATACCCGACGATTTGAAACTCTCACGAGCAATTGACAACGAAGCCAATAGGATTGATGGTAATTGGGATGAAAGGTATGTGAAAACACTACTGGAAAAACTACTGACACCATTCGTAATCTCGACTAGTTCAAACGGTGATAATATTCCAATGTGGGAAATGTATGGTGACGCCGGACGTGGTGTTGCAATAGGTATTGATATAGGAAATGTGTATGTTCCAATAAAGAAACCAGACGGCACAAAAGTGTTAGATTTCTCAAAATATAATTGGAATGATATACATGCAATCAAAATTGTTCAACACTTATCATTGGGACATCCAGCTATTATCCTTACAATAAATGCGTATCGTAAGTATTTAGAAGATGCGAAACAAAGAGAAATAGACTTAGGTGATTTACAAGTGAGGACTTTGTATACAATGTGTGTGTTGACTTCTGCATTAATAAAGCATCCAGCCTTTCAATTCGAAAAGGAATGGAGGATACTAAGTTATGCAAAACAATCTGATGAAATATGTTATAAGACGAATTCCAAAGGCTTTATCATTCCATATATAAGAGTGCCAATTTCTAAATCTCAGTTTAGAAAAATTATAATTGGTCCATGTAACCAGGGCTCTTATCAGAAAGAATTAATAGAACGCCTTCTCGTAGACAAAAAAATGACTGGATGTAAGGTCGTTTGTTCAAAAGTACCACTTAACGGATGATACCCCCCAAAAATATATCAGTTATGAATAGGACAAGTAAACGAGCAATACTATTGCTTATGTGCATTATGACAAAGTTTTATGTCTATGCAGACACAATTGTAACGGTAGGTTATTTACAATATAGCCTATCAGGAGCTTATGCCTCAGTATATGGAGTTGCTGAAGGTGTTGAAGAAATCATTATACCATCATCAATAACGTATGATGGAATAACTTATGTAGTCTCAAGTATTGGAGAATCTGCTTTTGCTACATCGGGGTATCGTGCAAGAGGGAACAATACAGTAAAAAAAGTTGTTGTTCCAAGTTCAGTAAAAACAATAGGCTTTGCTGCCTTTTATTATTCAAATATTGAAGAGGTGATTCTATCTGAAGGTGTCGTAAGTATTTACAGTTGTGCCTTTTGTGGAACTAACCTAAGAGAAATCATTATTCCTAGTTCTGTGAATTGTATTCAAAATATCGACTACGAATATGGGGGGGTAACTAGATCCATTTTTTACGGTTGTAACTTGTTGCGAACAATAATATATTTAAATGCTAATCCGCCCAATCAAGGTGAATGGACAGCGACATCACGCACCTACGTGCCAAACATTTCTAATTACTATCTTCGAACTTGTTTAAAGATAAATGAGGCTCAGGTGGTGCAAATGATTTCTTTTTCTGAGACGTATTTTACATATACAGGATATGCCCCCGTTCCAACATGGACAAATAATGTGGAGGGCTATTCTGTTGAATTTAATATCCCTGAGTTAGAATCGGATGTAGGTAGTTACAAAATATTAATTCCAGCCACCTTCTCCAATGGTTCAACAACCTTTACTGTTGAAATTCCATATCAGTATACGATTAGCCCAGTCCAATTAAAAGCTAAAGTCAACGATGCCAGAAGATATTATGGTGATTCAAATCCAGATTTCACTATTAGTTACTCTGGATTTGTCAACGGTGAGGACGAAAATACTTTCCTAACACAGCCATCTGTTTATACAACAGCAGATATATCAAGCAGTCCCGGCACATATCCAATCACCCCTTTGGGAGGAGAGTCTAAGAACTATACCTTCGTATATGAGAACGGAACGCTTACTATTGACAAGGCTCAACTTACCATTAAAGCAGATGATGCCACGCGAGAGTATGGGGGTAATAATCCTTCTTTCACATACACATTAGAAGGCTTGAAAAATGGAGAGACTCAGCCAACATGGACTGATTACCCCTATCTTTATTCAGATGCAATACCGAGAAGTACTATAGGAACATATGATATCAACATTAACGGAGCGACATCTCCCAATTACGAGGTAACAAAAGTAAAGGGAACCTTGTCTGTTACTAAAGCGCCGCTGACTGTTCAGGTGAAAAATGTAAGTAGGCTTTACGGAGAGAATAACCCAACATTCTCCCACTCTGTGACTGGAAAGAAATTTTCAGATGACGATTTAGGATGGGTAGAAGATGTGACTTATTCAACTCCAGCGACAAATATTAGTGATTGCGGAGAATATGAAGTGTATCCAGAAGGACAGATCAGTAACTCTAATTACGACCTCATCAAGAAGCCGGGGAAGATAACGATACAAAAAAAAGACTTAATTGTATCCACTCCAAACTATAAACGTCCTTATGGAACGGATAATCCAACTTTTGAAATGAACTACGATGGTTTCGTTTTAGAAGATAATCAAGATGATCTCACAATAAGACCTACGATAAAGACAACAGCCTCCAAAGATAGTAATGTTGGTGTATATCCATTATCTCTTTCAGGAGGCGAGTCAAAAAATTACAACTTTGTTGACCAATGCGGAACATTAACTATCGAGAAAGCAGAACAAACACTTTCTTGGGAACAAGAGTTTGGTAGTTTAGCAAAATATGATCAAGTTGAACTTCAAGCCCAAGCTTCCTCAGGTCTTGATGTGAAATACACGATAGTTGAAGGCGGCAGTTTCGCAAATATTTATAAGACAGGGAGCAAGAGCTATTTGGATATATTAGGTAAGGGAGATATTGTCGTTATGGCTCAACAGGATGGAAATCAGAATTACTATTCAACGGCCAAGATCTATAAAACAATCCATGCTGTCGATAACAGGAACCTAACACTAACAATAAAAGATGGAGAAAAAGGCGAACTGATAGAAACAATTAGTCATGGAGAGTCCAGGCAGATTCTCATTCAGCCATATAGAGGGTATAAGATACACTCCGTAACGTTCAATAATCAGGACGTGACAACCAAAGTATCGTCAGAAGGATTATATAATACTCCTTCCATTACAGACAATTCTACACTCCATATTGTTTTCGAAGCAATATCTGATGCTATTCAAAATGTCTCTTCAGATAGCCTTGTTCGCATATTAGCCAACAATGGAGTAATAGTTGTTGAGAATCTTGAAGAGGGGAAACAGATTATCATCTATGATCTTGATGGAAGGAAACTAGCTTCTGCTATATCTAATGGTTATTCTACAACTATTCGATTAGCAACTGATCAAACATATATTGTGAAAGCTGGAACAAAAACAGTCAAAGTAAGACTATAAATTCATCTCTTGTAGATTAAAAACTTTTCTTTGATTTCAACCACAATTGTCATCGCCCCTGTCCAGCTCGGATGGGGACGATGAGTTTACATAAAATACCTCGAAATTTTTGTGGTCTCAGGGATTTGTTGTATGTTTGCAGCGCATAAGGGTATATCATGTTCATGAAAAGGTTCCTTTCTTCCTTTGTTGTTACTTTGTTCACACTCTCTCTGTTCGGCCAAAAAGTGACGGAGGAAGTGGCGATGAGGAGGGCCGTGGAGTTCTTGGGAAAAACGAATTCGTCAGAGAGATCCATCAGACGATTGCCACGTAAAGCGGCGCAGTTGAAACTGGCTTGTAGCTGCGAGGAGTTCTATGTTTTCAACGACAAGGCGAACGGGGGATATGTGATCGTTAGCGGCGATGAACGAACACCTGCCGTGTTGGGGTATTCCTTGACTGGACATTATGATGAGGCGGATATGCCTGTGAGTATGCGATCGTGGCTCAATGGCTATGCCGAACAGATACGCTACGCACGAACACATGGTGTGAGGCATACGACAGCCGTCGCAGACGCGATAGAAGGGGAGGAAATTTTGCCGTTGTTGGAGTGCAGCTGGGGACAAAATGCACCTTATAATGGGCAATGCCCGATCATCAATGAGAGCACAGCCCCCACGGGGTGCGTGGCAACAGCGATGGCACAGATCATGTATTACCACCAATGGCCCAGACAAACGACAAAGGCCATTCCGGGTTACATCACACGCTCCTATCAGGTTGAGGTGCCTGAGATAGGTGTGACAACGATAGACTGGGCAAATATCCTTCCGAATTACACAAGCGGAGCCTACAACGCGACGCAGGCTGAGGCCGTGGCCACGCTGACGAAGCTCTGCGGAGCTTCTATCTCAATGAACTACGGTCCGACATCGAGTGGCGGGTATTCTTCGGATGTCCCTTTCTATGAATACTTCGGCTATTTGCCCGAGTATATCCAATCCGTCTCACGTAACGGCAGTAGTGATCAGGTATGGAATCAGCAGATATACGATGAATTGAAGGAAAAGCGTGTCGTACTATACCACGGGGAAAGTGGAGACGCCGCTCATTCTTTTGTCGTTGACGGATACGACCGTGATGACTATTTCCACGTGAACTGGGGCTGGAGCGGAAGGTATAACGGTTATTTCCTCTTATCAGCCCTTCGGCCAGGCAGTTACAACTACGACTACAACCAAGGTGCTGTCATCGGAATCGTGCCGCTCAAGGAGGGTACGCCCAGATTGTATGCGATGCTTGAAAACGGCACGCTGACCTTTTATTATGATGACCAGTACAATGAACGTTCTGGCACATTATATGCTCCTATCATGAAGAGTCCGTGGCTGGAAAAGGCGGCAGAGATTACAGCGTGCGTGATAGACCCTTCTTTTAAGGAGTATAGGATGAAATTTCCACGATTCACCTTCTCTGGTTTGAAGAAGCTCACGGCTATCCGTGGACTTGAAAATCTCAACACTGACGTGGAAATAGGTATGAGCAACATGTTTTCAGGCTGTCAATCTTTGACCGAGCTTGACCTCCGGTGTTTGAACACTGAAAATGTGGTGAATATGCGCGCTATGTTTAAAAATTGCAGCTCGTTGGTAACGCTTGATCTCAGCAGTTTCAATACGGAAAAGGTGACGAATATGGCTTCTTTGTTCGAGAATTGTACTTCTCTGCAAACAATCTACGTAGGTGATGGTTGGAATATGGATAAAGTCAATCAGGTTAACCGTAGATATATGTTTAGGAATTGCCAATCGCTCGTCGGAGAAAAAGGTACGAAGTACATCGATGTCGGCGAACATCCCGATATGGCTCGCGTAGATGGAGGTGCGGAGGCTCCAGGTTATTTCACCTATAGAGATCCTCATGGGGATGGCATTGAATCGATGGACAATGGACAATGGAAGATGAACAATGGAAAATGGACAATGGAAAATGTCATTTATAACCTCTCTGGTCAACGCCTGACGAGATTGCAACGCGGCGTGAACATCATGAATGGCAAGAAGCTCATTATTAAATGAAAAGTGAAGAATTGAATGCTATTTTTTCTTTGATTTCTTGAGAATTTTGTGTTTTTGGGCTGAAAAAATTTTGAGGAAAGGGATAAAATCAGTATTTTTGCACCATATTACAATAAGGTGATCATGCGTAGTCTCATATTGTGTATCGCCCTCGCGCTGTCGATGTCAGCGCAGGGGATTGTAGCCGCTGATAGTCTCGGTGTCAGCTGCCCTGTAGTGGAGATGGAGATGGAGCGGTTGGCGGACTTGAACATCCCGCGCACCGGACATGCCACGGTGGTGGCGGGCGGCGAGGTCGTGGTCATCGGCGGCCACACCTCGGGCTTCGTGCCTACGCCGACGGCCGAGCGCTACAGCGACGGCGCATGGCAGGTGATGCCGATGGTCTATGCCCACGACCAGAGCTTGGTGGTGCCGCTGCGCTCCGGGCGCGTGCTCATCGCCGGCGGCCACGAACAGCCGTTGGGCATCGGGCAGACATTTGCCTTGGAACTCTACGACCCTGCATCGCACACCTTCGAGGGCTACGGGTGTCTTGACCGTAAACGCGTCTTTGCCGAAGGTGCGGAGTTGGACAGCGGGCAGGTCGTCATCAGTGGCAACTGGTACGAAGGCGATGGGATAGAGCTTTTCAACGGCGGACGTCAATGCCAGCGCGTGTCCGATGTGACGCAGCAGCGCACGAAGCCGTATGTCCTGCGCACGGCGGCTGACGATGCCATCATCTTCGGTTGCCTCGACATTCACGGGCAGCCTTTGGACACCATCATCGTAGATCGTTTGCGTGGTGAGCGCTTCAGCCCGCCATTGTTGCAGACGTGGCGACCCTGCCACATCTACACGCAACACCACAGTTACAACAACTTTATCGGCGATGAGACAGCAGGGTGCTACGACTACCTCATCAGCACGGAGAATGATAGTGGCGAGAGAACCTTGATGCGCATCACTGGGAATCGTTTGGAGGGGGCTGTTTTCTCGCTGCTTCCGCTGTCTGCGCCGATCCCTCAGGTCTATGACGGCGACAGCATCTCTTACCCTTCCGATGTCATCGCCGACTGTCGCACACAGCGCGCCTTCCTCGTGGGAAAAGACACTTCGTCGCGTTTCTATGTCGTTGAGTTCCATTATGCTCCCGCCCTTGAAGGCTCACCCGCGCCGATGACCCTGTACGTCAGCGAACCGATGCCCGAAGCGGGATATTCGCAACCCGTACTAACACCTCAAGGCGACATCATCATGGCGGGAGGCACGACAACCGAAGGCAATTTTACACCCCGCACCTCTGTCTTCCTCTTCCGCATGGCTGAAGGCCTCGTTGCCGTATCGGAGACGAATGACAACACCGTTGGCCTCATCATCGGCCTCATCGTGGTCGTCGTCATCGTGGCCCTCACCTCTCTGCTCCTCGTCCGTCGCAGGAAGGCCCAGGTGCAGGCTCTCGTTCAGGCTTGCTCGCCTGAACCTTCAAGCGCCATAAATCCTCAGCCCTCATCCCCCGTCGTCGCTACCAGCATCGCCGACATCATCCGCTCGCGACGACTATTCTGCCGCAGTACGCTGAAGCTCGCTGACCTGGCTGCGGATCTGGACATGCCCGCCCGAGCCATCTCTGAGGCGGTCAAGGAAGAGACGGGCATCACCGTCACGCAGTTTATCAACACCTGCCGCATCGATTACGCCAAGCAGCTCCTGCTGCAACGGCCCGCCATGAAGCTCTCTGACCTCGCCGCCGAAGTTGGCTTTGCCAACGAAAGCACCTTCTACCGCACCTTCAAAGCCATCACCGGCCTGACCCCGAAGGACTGGCTTGCAGACAACGATGTGAAGTAGTAAACTACTTAACAGACGTTAAAATTTACTGACGATTCTTGTTTTGTTAGTCGAAAAACAAGAATCGTCAGTCGTTTTTACCGTATCGTTTGTTAATTTTGCACGGAGAATCGTAGAACTAACTCATAATTGATCATTCATACTATGAAACCATTTACAAGACATCTTTTCACCATGGCTGTTTGCATTGCTTTTGGCTTTTGCTGCAATAGTCGAGCCTCAGCGCAGAATCCCGACCAACAGCAGCTCGTTGTGTGGCTCCGTTCGGGTGAAAAAATCGTGTACTATCTGAACAAGATGCCGCAGACACGTTTTCAAGGCTCCAATCTGCTGATCACCACCAACGTTGGCAACACTGTGACCTATCCGCTCTCGCAAGTGCTCCGCTACACCTACGAGGGTATTGTAGACAGCGTAGACGGTACGTCAGATCGACAGAATGTTCGTTTCAGCCCTGATGGCAGCGCAGTGACATTCGAGAACCTCCCGGATGATGTCCCTGTAGAACTTTACTCGACCAATGGTCAGCTGCTCGAACGACGGACACAAAATGCCTCGGATGGCAAGGTTACCGTCAGTATCCGCGACAAATCCAGAGGTGTTTACATCGTTAAAGCAGGACGTCAAACCATCAAATTGATAAAGCGATGAAGAAATCAGCCCGCATATTTTTTCTGTGCCTCGTGCACACCTTGTTCCTATGTCCAGCTGTGGCGCAGGACGCTTTCTACATCTACCAGAACGACGGCCATTTCGACGGTTTCTTCTTCGACGAGGTGGAGAGCATCAGCTACACTTGTACAGACACGTTAGGCCGCACTTTCGCCTTCCCAGTGGCGCAGGAAATCGTGACTGCCGACTCCACCTATCGCATTATGCTCACGGCCATCGACTCGGTGAGCTTCGTTCAACCCGAGATCCGCTTCAGTTCCCAGCTGCGTCGCATGGACGAGCTCGGCATGACGGACTTTATTACCGAGCAAAATGGTATGCGTGTGACCTTTTCGGGCAGTCTGCCCTCGTCGTTGCACCCGTCTGTAGGCGATGTCCTGGCCTCGTTCGACTTCGAACGCTTCGAAGGTGGCCTTGTGGGCGTAGTCCGCTCTGTCGGCACGGGGAGTGGAGGAATCGTTGTGGAACTGGACTCCATCAGTGATCTTGGTCAAATCTTCGAGCAGTTCGTGACTGTCGAGGAGTATGCTCCTCCGCGCGAGCCGGGCGAAAAGCCGCGCTACCGCATGGCAGGCCTTGACCACATTCGAGGCGACGAACACCGACGTGCTGCGCGTGCCCCCATCCAACGTCTGTCAGAGGGCAAGTTCGATACGGATGCACTGTCGTTCGCGCATAACTTTCATGTTCCTTACGATGGCAACGGATGGAGTGCCAGTCTCGACATCGGCGTCAACGCCCAGACTCAACTCAAAAGTGTGTGGAAGATCGATGTCTTCGGCGACAAAATGTTCAAGTACTCAGCCGTGCAGGAGTTCGAGCTGAAGCCCTCGTTCACGCTCAAGGGCAAGGTCATTGACGACCTCACCTTTGGTGCCAAGTTCATTCCACCCATCTATTTACCCGCCGCAGCTCCCGTCTTCAACGCCAAACTGACCTTCCTGCCGTTTATCCGTCTCAACGCCTATGTGAGCTTGCAGTTCTCCACGACTACTCAGAAATGGAAGCGCTATTTGAGCTATGAGTTTAACAATTGGCAGACAACGAATAGCGACAAATCCGAGCTTTCGCCAACCCCCGTGCAGTACGACCTCTCACTCTCAGCAGAAGGGTTCATCCAGGCAGGTCTGAAGGCCAGCTTCGGATTCAGCACCATTGCCGCCGTCGAGAAAGCTTTCAAGGCAGGTATTGAGTTTAATCTGTGGGCCGGTCCCAAGCTGACGGCTTCAATCTCTGCCGATCTCTTCAAGGCTGGCAGCGACCTGTACGAGGGTAACGGTCTGAGCGCCTACCGCACACTCAAGGGCAACAGCAAGGCCTCTTTGATACCCTTGTCCATCGACTATGAGTTGAAAGCCCTCATCAAAGGCTTCTGGATGAAGAATGACACGACCACCCACACCCTCCTTGACGGTAGTATTCCCTTTGGCGAACGCACCTTCTGGCTCTTCCCAGAGTTCAAGAATTTCAACGTAACGCCTTCAACAGTCAACCCCTACACCGTCGTGGCTACCGCGACGCCCACCCGCGAGTTGGCATGGCCTCAACATTTGGGCTTCGAACTGCTCAATGAGAGAGGCGAAAGTGTAGAGACCGCCTTCCTCATCGACTCCATCTACCGTCCATGGGGCGCACGTGGCCCGTTCATGACGACCTTCAACAAACTCTCGCCCGGGCGCTACACTATCCGCCCGGCCATCCGTCTGTTGCTGCCGACGAGCAATATCGATGTGGCCACAGACATTGAAAAAACGTTCACTGTACCCAAACCGCAGCTGGACCTGT
Source organism: uncultured Prevotellaceae bacterium (assembly GCA_947307015.1). GTDB lineage: Bacteria > Bacteroidota > Bacteroidia > Bacteroidales > Bacteroidaceae > Physcousia. The sequence goes on from CAMZHV010000006.1 coordinate 45,456, forward strand.
CGCCCAACAAACTCAACTTCCCCAAGAGCGGAGGCAAGAAAATAATAAGCGTTGCCACGACACTCGACCGCATTAACGTCACGAACGTACCGGAGTGGGCCACCGTCACCGTCGAGCCCACCCAGATCTCCGTTGATGTGAAGTCCATGGCTGCCGGCGTCACGACAGACCGCAAAGCCACGCTTCGCATTGTGGGAGAGATGGCCGATGGCGCGGCACACACCGAACAGCCATACGTCATCACCCAATTTGCCAAAGAAATCACCCTGCCGTCTATCGAAGTACGCCCCCGTCTGCTCGAATTCGGTACAGAGGCCGACAGCCGCACCGTAGAACTCACCAGCAACTGTGAAAGTTTGACCGCCAGCTGCGAGGACGAGTGGGTCCACGTCAACCTCAGCGGCGAGCTGCTCACCGTAGGCGTAGATGCCACCGATGACCTCGATGAACGTTCGACTACCATCGTCATCACTGGCAGCAACGAGAAGGGCGAGGCAACAGCCATCGTTGTCGTGAAGCAAAAAGGTCTGGTCTCCATTGTGCCACGCGTTCTCAATTTCGAGGCCGACGGAGGCAGCATAGACATCACCATCGACAAGCCGGATCGCGTGAGCATCGATTTCACGGTCCCGAAAGATTGGATAGAACTCGATAAGGCTGCCGACCATCTCACCGTCCGTTCCGAAGCTAATTATCAGGTGTATACTCGTCGCGATACGATTTATGCCTTAGCCATCACACCCGCCGGCGAAAAGCGCCTGCCCATCTACATCAATCAAACACCATACATCGAACTCACCCCGTCGGAAATCAAGTGCGACAATGATGGCGGTGTTTTCGATTTGAAGGTGAAGACCAAGCTCACCAACGTGGATATTCAGGCCGTATTAGGGTGGATCGGCCTGGGTCTCACAGACAATAACACCCGTCTGACAGTGTCCGTCGATGAGAACGCCACCAAGATGCCCCGTACAGGTCACGGCGTCATACAAGGTCGTAAAGGCAACGAGACAATATCCCTCTACGTTCCTGTCTATCAGGGCTATTTCGATGAAGAGGACACCGATGATTGGGACATTGAGGAACCACGCCTGGCCTTCTCTACCTACGGACTTACGATTTCACAGAACAGCGACCCGCACACCATCGATGTCTACACCAACTGCGATAACGTGCAAATCCAGAATAACTGCGACTTCCTGAGCCGCTGTACTTTGGCCAACAAGCAACTCACGCTGAGCGCATATTATAACAACACCTCAGAAGCACGCATGGGTACCATCGCTGTGACAGCCACGAATCAGAAAGGCTCCATCACCCGACTCATTACCGTCATCCAGGAAGGCAACACCTCACCCTGGCAGAGAGACTATGTGGGTGTCTTTGTCGCCCTTGACAATATACCGACCGGTAGTGACGGCACTTTCAGCCAAACGCTGCCCGGCACCGACCGCTACGGAACCAGCCGCCCAGGTCAGCTGTGTGTTCCTGTCTTTTGTAGAGCTTATACCGATGGCCAGACCAATATGACCGTCATCAGTGCCGACAGTTGGGAGACCCGCTCTACGTGGAACTATTCGCCCTACGTGTACGAGTACGGTTCCAATATCTCATGGGATATCTACCTCAACATTGACCTTACCGCAGGCAGTGAGCGTATCACGTTCGGGCGTGTCAATTGGTATCACTACCAATACCAGAATCAGACGGACAATAGTGCAGATCCTCCTGTGACACAGCCGGTGCAAGAACCAGCCATACACACCATTTCTTTCAACTTGCATGACATTCCTTATGTCACGTCCTCATACCGCATGATATGGCTCGATGATACGTTGGGCAACAACTACGCCACGCGCTTTTTCACGGACTTCCATCCACGCTACGGCATAAAGACCCCCGTCAGCCACTACATCTCCGAATTCCATGACAATTCCAACGGCGGTATGTCGCTTTCGGGGAATCCCTCCAGCCGCTCCCTCGGTTCACACGATACGGAATGGAGTATCAGTGTCGGACTCTTCCCTATAGGCGGCGGAGCACATGTCCCCTGGGGGTTCCCTCCATCTGAACTATGGCGCTATGATGCATGGGAGCAGAAAAAAGGGGAAAAGTAAAATGTAGATTGTAAAATGTAAATTGATAATTCCTAATAAAACTATGAATCTATTCACGAAAAATTTCTTCCCCCTGCTGTCGGCAGCCCTGCTGACAATGGGTCTCGCGGCCTGCAGCGACAAGAATGAGAACGAAGAACCTGACAAGCCTACTCCTACAGTGCCCACGGGTAATAAATTCACCATCGCTCCGACAGGTGGAACCGTGGAGACGGGAACGTTGAAGATGGAGATACCTGAAGGGACGTTCGGCGAAGAAGAGGCTGTGTATGTCGACAAGGCCGACGACGTACAAGAGGTGAAAGATGTTGCAGCCTCCGACTTCTACAAACTCACCATCCCCGCCACAACGCAGCGGCCTATTCGTGTCAGCGTACGCAGCCAGCAGGCCTCGGAGTCGTGCTTGATGGTGGTGCGCTCTGTTGGACGCGCCTCCAGCGGCGGCGAACAGCAGGACTTCTGCGTACCTATTGAGAAGGTTGCGTCCAGCGCCGACACCTTCACGGCTGAGCTGCCAGCCTTAGAGGGTGGCGACGGCATGGCTGAAGTGACCGTGGGACTCATTACTACCGAGTCCGCCGAGGCGGCAACGCGGACAGGTGATACTTATTCAGACATAACCGTCACGCTCCCCTACGCCAACCGCAGCATCAAGGTGGAGGTGACCTCTCAGACTCTGTATTACGACGTTGCCAAGACACGCATACTCAGGGAGAAGCTCATCCCACAGGCGCTACATAAGCTCGATTCAATAGGCTTCCGCCTCGATGCCGACCGCGAGATAATACCCATAGAGATTGTGGCTTATTGGTACAAGGAGAAGCGTGAAGGGCTGTGGGGCCAGCACATCTGCAGCAAGCTGACGAAGCATTGGGACTGCGTGCAGATCAACGGCGAGAAGCTGGTAGATATGAACACGCAAGCACAGCAGGACGAGCTGGCCAAGACGCTCATTCACGAGCTTGGTCACTACTTCCAGACGGACTACGACAAGCGCCGCAGCCAGTGGAGCAAGGCCACCGAGTCGCCGGGAGCATACTACGCGCTCATGGAGGCTTCGTCGGTGTGGACGGAGCATTACTTCGGCGCGCCGCTATCCAGCATCGTGGTGGACAACGGAAAAGACTTTCTCTTGGATGGGCTATGGAACTGTAGCGAGAGCAATTACGACGCTCACGGCTACGGCATGGCTGTGCTCTTCACCTATCTCGCGCAAAAGTTTGGCGACCTGAGCCTGATCAGCATCTTCGACGACTACAAAGCGGGCAAAGAGGCCGACGTCTGCCTCACCAACTACGCCAAAGCACGCAACTTCAGGATTGATGACATAGATTGGTACAACGACTTCCTCCGTGCCACCGCCGAGGGCAGCGTCATCGACAAATACGACATGGGCGGACTGACGGACAAGTCGTGGGGAGTCAACGACGAGACCCCCCACCCCCGCACGACGACTATCAACCGCTACGGCATGGCCGTGCGGAGCCTTTATCTGCTGGAAGGCACTAACGTTGACGGTAAACAAATAAACCTTAGCGAGGACGAGGAGGGCACATACACCGAGGTCTATCGTGCCGACTATGAGTTTAGCCGCGAAAAAGGCGTGCTGTCAACCGTCAGTAACATCGCATACCTGGGGCGCGTGAACAAGCACGCAGCGCTCACCGTCGCGGACAGCCTCAAAACATTGTTCAAGAAGCAGCGCCTGTTCTTCGTCACACTACAAGACCCGCAGCAGTCGCACCAGGTTTCTGTACCGAGCAAACTGACATACCAGCTCTGCGATCCCCAGCCCACGCTGTCCATCTCGGCTACAAACATCGGCTTCGACCACGAAGGCGGCGAGCAGGTCTTCACAATGAACACCAATGTACCTCACCCCAACATCAGCACGAACGGAGCTGGCTGGCTCTCGGCAAACTACGATGCTGCCGACCATCAGCTCACCATCCGCGCCACCAAAAACGACGACAGCGACTCTCGCGAGGCCACCATCACCATCCGCGTCAGCAACGCCGTCGGCGAACTGCAACATGATATTGCCGTCAGGCAGTCGGGCAAGCCCCATGAGCCAGAGGAACCCAAGACTGTCTCAAGAGCTAAGATAACCCAGATGAACATGACTTGTATCATACCGGTTGACAATTACAAGGTCATGGGTTATAGTGGAATACGAAATAAGATCGGCGCCATTGAATTCCAGTTTACTGCCGACTCAACAATGATTGCAGCGGAGGTAAAAGTGCCAGAAGAGAACCCGGAAAAAGAAGAGGACAAGTTCAAATATACCTATAACCTCCATGCCGTAGGCGACACGCTCGGCATCCATTTCGACATCCAGACCGCTTTGGAGTACAACGAGAGCAGCGGATATTTCAAGCGCAAGGCAATGACAGGACATATTTCTTACGGCCCGGCACCCGACGATGCGCTTTGCTATTCCTTCGGCTTCAACTTGGAAGGCTCCGACAACAAGATCATCTATTATGACATATACTATCCTGGCATCACATGGTCGAAGAGCATGAGGCACTATCCATACGACAACCCAGGATGGAACACCAACCACATTGTCGGCTTTACGGCCTCGTATCATAATCCTGATTTAGACAAGACCATAGATTTGCCTATGGGCGACCCGCAAGAATACAGTATCATCTATCCGTACACACTCAATGTGAATTTCATAGGGAAATGGGTCAAGGTTTCTGCAGAGGACGACGACAGCGTTGACAACGGACGCCCCGTAGCTGCGCCGTGGCAACGAAGACTGCGATGAGCGTATAGGGGTGGGGGTTGTAGCCTTTTTTGAAGAAAAAACTTTTTTCTGCGCTATTATTGATGGTAGTTGCAGGAAAAGTTGTACCTTTGCAGGCGAAACGCGTCCATAAAGCATAAACTTCAACTTTGGATATATCCCTCACTTCTCTCGCCGTCGGCCTGCTGTTGCTGCTGATCCCGCTGTTTTTTCTCTGGAAACTGCGGACGGGGCTCGTGCGGGCTACGCTCATTGCTGCCGTGCGCATGATTGTGCAGCTGTTCCTCATCAGCATCTACCTGCGCTATCTCTTCGAGTGGGACAATCCGTGGCTGAACATGCTGTGGGTGGTCATCATGGCCATCATCGCCACCCACACGCTGGGCGAGCGCACACACCTGCCGCGGCGCATCGTTGCCTTGCCAGCCTTTGTCGGCTTTTTTGTCGCAGCCCTCGTCGTTGGTTTCTTCTTCCTGTGTCTCGTCCTGCGCCTCGACCATCCTTTCACTGCCCGCTATTTCATTCCGATTATGGGCATCCTGATGGGCAATATGCTTGGCGTCAACGTGCTTACTCTCAGCACCTTCTACGACCGCATCGAACGCGAACAACCCACTTATTACTACCTCCTTGGCAATGGCGCTACCCGCTTCGAGGCGTGGTTGCCTTTCATGCGCGAGGCTGTCATCAAAAGTTTCACACCCTGCATCGCCAATATGGCCGTCATGGGCATCGTGGCGCTGCCCGGCACGATGATAGGTCAGATTCTTGGCGGCTCAGCCCCTGATGTCGCTGTGAAGTATCAGATGATGATCGTCATCATCACGATGTCAGCCTCCATGCTCTCCCTCATCCTTGCCTTGTGGCTCTCTACGCGCCGTGCCTTCGATGCTTTCGGTCGCCTAACCGTAGAATAACGCCTGATGCTTTATCTGAACGACCACCTCCAAGACCTCGACCTCGACAACGCGCTCTCGCAGCTGTCCGACCAGCGTCGTGAACAAGCCCTGCGCTACAAGCACGACTTGGGACAGCGTACTTGTGCCGCTGCTTATTTGCTTTTGTGTCAAGGATTAAGGGCAGAATATGGTATCACGGATAAGCCTGTCTTCGCGTATGGTGAGCATGGCAAACCGTTCATCGTAGGGCATCCAGAGATTCATTTTAACTTCAGCCATTGCCGCGAAGCTGTCGTGTGTTTCGTCAGCGACCGTCCTGTGGGCATCGATGTGGAATCTAAGCGCTCGTTCAGCGACTCCTTAATCTCCTACACCATGAACGCCCGTGAAGAGGCGCTCATCAGGGCGTCGGACAATCCCCCTCTTGAGTTTATTCGGCTCTGGACCAGGAAGGAAGCCGTGGTGAAGCTCACAGGGGACGGCATTAGGAATAATATGCGAGAGATTCTTGAACGCGAAGATCTACACATCCAGACCGTCGTCAGCGACGACAGCCGCTATGTGTATAGCGTCTGCGAATTTCTTCGGTAACTTATTCTATGTCAACAATCTCGAAGTCCTCGAGGTCTTCGATGTCATCCACATCTTCGACGCTGTCTTCGTCGAGGATGATTTCTTCGTCCTCGCCCTCGTCGGCCAGCTCTTCCTGCAGGAAGCTGAGGTCTTTGTCGCGGTGCACGAGGGCGGAGCTGTGCAGGAGCTGGCGGTCGGCGGTGTCAAGCTGCTGCCACAGGAGGTCTTTGAGCTGCGTGATATTGTAGCCCGTGACGGCAGAGATGAAGATGTGCGGCAGGTCGGTGGGCAGGTCAGCGCTGAGCATTTCTATGAGCTCGTCGTCGAGGAGGTCGGACTTGGTGATGGCGAGCACACGTTGTTTCTCCAGCAGTTCGGGATTGTAGGTGGTGAGCTCGTTGAGGAGCACTTCATAGTCGTGGCGTATGTCATCCGTGTCGCCAGGTATCATGAAAAGTAACAACGCATTGCGCTCGATATGCCGCAGAAAGCGGAGCCCGAGTCCCTTGCCTTCGCTGGCGCCCTCGATGATGCCAGGGATGTCGGCGATGACGAAGGAACGGTTGTCGCGATAGCTGACGACGCCCACGGAAGGCTCGAGTGTCGTGAAGGGATAGCCCGCAATCTTCGGCTTGGCAGAACTCACGGCGTTGACGAGTGTGCTCTTGCCCGCATTGGGGAAGCCCACGAGCCCCACGTCGGCCAGCATCTTCAGCTCCATGATGACTGTCATCTGCTGCATCGGTTCGCCAGGCTGTGCATAGCGCGGAGCCTGATTCGTGGCCGTGGCGAAATGCTTGTTGCCCAGACCGCCACGACCGCCCTGCAAGAGCATGACGACCTGTCCGTCCTCTGTGACATCGCAGACGAAGCGACCTGTCTCCGCATCGTAGACAACCGTGCCGCACGGCACATCGATGTAGCGGTCCTGGCCGTCAGCACCGTGTGATCCGTTGCTACCTCCATTGCCGCCGTGACCGGCGAAGACATGACGGTCGTAGCGCAGATGCAGTAGGGTCCAATAGTTGCGGTTGCCGCGCAAGTACACGTGTCCTCCGCGTCCTCCGTCGCCGCCATCGGGGCCGCCATTGGGGATATATTTGGCGCGGTGCATGTGCATCGAGCCTCGTCCGCCTTTGCCTGAGCGGCAGATGATTTTGACGTAGTCTATGAAGTTTGTTTCCATAACGCTAAACCCTAAACTTTAAACTTTAACCCTTAAACTTTAACCCTTAAACTTTAACCCTTAAACTTTAACCTCTTAAACGCCGCAGGCAGATAATCGATGATGTCGCTGGCGATGAGGCTCTCCTCGCCCAGCTCCTCAGCAGCGAGGTCGCCAGCGAGGCCGTGGAGATAGACACCGAGCTGTGCGGCTTCGGCGGGCAGGTAACCTTGGGCTAACAGGCTGGTGATGATGCCCGTGAGGACATCGCCGCTGCCCGCTGTCGCCATGCCAGGGTTGCCGGTAGGGTTGAATAGGACGTCGCCCGTGGGCGTGCAAATCTGACTGTAGTGGCCTTTCACGATGACAAAGACGTGGCGGTCGATAGCCAGTTGGCGCGCACGGTTCATACGTTCGAAGGAATTGGCGGAGTGGCCCACGAGACGATCCAGTTCGCGTGGATGCGGTGTGAGGATGCTGTCGGCTGGAAGGTCGGCGAGCCAATCGGGGTTCTCTGCCAGAATGTTCAGCGCGTCGGCGTCGATGATCATTGGACAGTTCTGCTGCGCGATGTAGGAATGTACGGCGGTTGCTGTGTGGCGCCGCTGTCCCAAGCCGGGGCCGATGCCTATGGCCTGATAGTTGCTGGAGTCGATGGCCGAGGTGATGATGTCATCGTCGACGTCGATTTGTATTATAGCTTCCGGCACACTGATTTGCATGATGCTGAGGCAGGCGTTGGGCACATGGGCTGTCACCTTGCCCAGACCTGTGCGGAGGGCGGCACGTGAGGCGAGGACGGCAGCTCCCGTCATGCCCCGACTGCCCGCCACGATCAGCGCGTGCCCCATCGTTCCTTTGTGTGCGAAGCGCGGACGCTGGCGCAGCAGTGCCTTGACCTCCGCCTCCTCGGTAATCCAGAGGTAGCCTTTGATTCCGTCGAGACCTTCCTGGCTCAATCCGATGGGCAGCAATTTGAACTCGCCGACAAAGCGCTGGTTCTCAGCGAACAAAAAGGCGAGCTTCGGCAGCTGGATGGAGAGCGTCAGCGTAGCTTGCACGACACTCTTGAGTTCGTTGTAGCTATTGTCCTCGCACATCAGTCCCGACGGCACATCGATGCTGACCACGGTGGCACGGCTCTGGTTGATACGCTTCACCACCATGGCGAAGCCTCCGCTCAGCGGCTTGCTGAGACCCGTGCCGAAAAGCGCGTCGATGATGAGGTCGTCGGGGTACAGGTCGGGGAATGTCAGCTCTGAGGTAATCTCGATGAGCGTGGCCCCTTCTATTTCTTTCAGCCGCTCGCGGTTGGTCTCGCAGTCGGGGTTCAGCTTACCTTTGACATTGAAGAGGTATGCGATGACGAGTCGCCCAGCCTCGGCCAACAAACGCGCCACGGCCAGTCCGTCGCCGCCGTTGCCGCCAGGGCCTGCGAAGACGATGACACGTCCGGCATCATCAGGCCAGCGGTTTAGGATTTCGTCGGCCACGGCACGGCTCGCACGTTCCATCAGGTCGATGGACGCGATGGGTTCATGTTCGATGGTGTAGAGGTCCAATTCGCGGAATTGTCCGCCCGTGAGAATCTTCATTTTGGGCTCTTTTTAAAAAATATGGTGCAAAAATACGTCAAACATCGTGAAATACAAAATAAATTACCTATTTTTGCAGGCGAAAAGCTTATAACAGGGTCTAAAAGACGATAAAAGTATGGAAAAACTGCAAGTAAAAGACAAGACCTTCGCTGTCAGCATACCTGAGGCGGAGCTTCAGAAAGAGGTGCGGCGCGTGGCAGCGGAAATCAATCGCGACTATGCTGGCCAGGAACCATTATTCCTGCCCGTGTTGAACGGTGCGTTCATGTTTGCCGCCGATCTGCTGCGCGAAATCACGGTGCCGTGCGAGGTCAGCTTTATCAAGCTTGCCAGCTATCAGGGCACTCAGACCACAGGCACCATCCGCGAGGTCATTGGTTTGGCCAAGGACATCACCAATCGCCCTGTCATCATCGTTGAGGACATCATCGACTCCGGCCTGACGATGGCTCACATGATTGAAACGCTGCAAGCGCACAATCCTGCCAGCATCGCCGTCTGCTCATGCCTCGTGAAGCCTGCCGCCCTGAAGGTGCATGTGCCTATTGACTACCGTTGTTTGGACATCCCTAACGATTTCATCATCGGCTACGGCCTTGACTACGATGGTTTTGCGCGTAATACGAGGGATATCTATACGTTAGTTTAAGGTTTAAGGTTTAAAGTTTAAGGTTTAAGGTAATTCTCAAAAATAAATAGTAATTCTCAAATTTAAAATAGAATAAAACAATGAAGAACATTATCATCTTTGGTGCTCCGGGTTCTGGCAAAGGCACCTACAGCGAAGAGATCAAGAACCGTTTTAACATGGGCCATATCTCCACGGGTGACGTCCTACGTGCAGAAATCAAGAATGGCACCGAGCTGGGCAAGATCGCTCAGGGCTATATCGACAACGGACAGCTCATCCCCGATGACTTGATGATCAACATCCTCGCCAGCAAGTACGATAGTCTGCCCGCTGGCAAGGGCGTCATCTTCGACGGCTTCCCCCGTACCATTGCCCAGGCTGAGGCGCTGAAGAAAATGCTCGAAGAGCGCGGCGACAGCCTCGGCATGATGATTGAACTGATTGTGCCTGAGGACGTGCTCATGTTCCGCCTGCTCCGTCGCGCTAAGCTCGAAGGCCGTGCCGATGACAACGAAGAGACCATCCGCAAGCGCTTCGAGGTCTACCACAACCAGACTGAGCCCCTTTCACGCTGGTTTGAAGCCGAGGGTATCCGCCACACCTTCGACTGGGGTGTTCTGCTCACCAAGGAGGGCATGATCGAAGCCATCCTTGCAGAGGTGGAGAAGGAGAACGCCTGATCGTACATTCATCAACTCATCAACAAGTAGTTAAAGATGAAACGACTATCATTTATTGTTTGTTCTTTCTTATTTGCTATTTCATCGTCTTTCGCTCAGACCGAGATAGAGCCGTTCCGTCCTGGTGTCACGCTTGATGGCGTCAACTATTTCCTGCCGAAGACCACGTTCCGCATCGTCCTCGTGGCAGAGAAAACCGTGACTGTCCCGGGTGAATTTGCTCCATACGCCGACCGCTATCTGCGCCTGAACGCCGTTCCTACTGCCGAGTCGACAACGTGGACGTTGAAGAGTCTTTCGCTCATTCCTATTGGTGTGCCTGATTCCACGAAGGCTTTTAACATCAAGGTGAAGAGCAAGACTTCGGCGCCGCTGGTCAGCCTCACCGATGACGGTCTGCTCATCGGCATCAACGCCGATGTGAAGCCTGAGCCTGCGCCAGTGCTTCCCGCCGCTGTGCCAGCTCCCAAGGCTGTCAATGGCCGCAACTACATGACACACGATATCCTCGCGGCTGGAAGTACGGCCAAGATGGCACAGCTCACGGCTGAGGAAATCTATGATATTCGCGACAGCCGCAATGCCCTCGTCCGCGGCGAGGCTGACAATACGCCCAAGGACGGTGCGCAGCTCAAGCTGATGCTCGACAACCTCGACCAGCAGCTCCACGCCCTCGAGTCGCTCTTCAAGGGTCAGGAGCTCACCAGCACCGAGGTCATCACCTTCGACTACCTGCCCAAAACCGACAGCCCCGATGGCGATAACCGCCAGATGCTCTGCCGCTTCTCCCAGCGCTTAGGACTCGTTGATGCCGACGACCTCAGCGGCGAACCTTTGTGGCTCACCATCAAGGCCTCGGGCTCAATTCCGCAGGCTGTTGACGACCCCGCCGCCGCCAAGAAGAAGGCGAAGATGGAGCAGGGCGTGTATGTCAATGTGCCGCAGCGCGCGCAGGTGACTATCTTCACAGCCACGCAGAAACTTCTCACCACGGAGGTGCCCGTCTGTCAGCTCGGCACCACGGAAGTGCTCTCCGATGCCCTCTTCAACAAGAAATTAGAGACACGCGTCACCCTCCATCAGCAGACGGGCAGTGTGAAGGATATCGAATAAAGAACAGGCTTCCTTGGCGTGATGAAAAAGCTCGTTGCCACGACCCTTTTTGCAGCGTTGCTCCAGCCCTCGTCCTTGAGGGCAGAAGTTTCCGACCTCATTATCAATGAGATCCAGGTGGCGAACATCGATGTCTTCATCGATCCCTCGTACAACTATGGCGGATGGGTGGAGTTGTACAACCCCACTGACGTGGCAGTCAGCATCAGCGGACTCTATTTCAGCGATGATGACTCCAACCTCAAGATGTTCCGTCTGCCTACGGGTTCCGGCACCGTGCCAGCTCACGGCTTCAAGAATGTCTGGTTCGACCACTATGATACGGGCAGCAAGTACAGTTCCGTAGCCAAGCGCCAGGTGGATTTCAAGCTCGACTACGACGGCGGCACAATCTACATCAGCGACTCGCGCGGCAACCTCGTACTGTCGCAGGATTATCCAGCTGGCGTCCAGCGTTGCAGCTATGCTCGCACTACGGATGGCGGCGACGAGTGGCGGATGTGCTCCACGCCGACGCCAGCTGCCACAAACGAGGGTAGCACCTTTGCCGACGAGCAGCTGCCTATGCCCGAGGTGGACACCGACACCCAGCTCTTCACCTCCTCAGTAACCTTCAACGTGGCCATACCCTCGGGTGCAACGCTGCGCTACACCACCGATGGCAGCACGCCGACGCTCGAGAATGGCGAGACGAGCACCGACGGGCGTTTCAGCGTCAGCGGTGAGTCCGCTGTTTACCGCTTCCGCCTCTTCCAGGATGGCTTTTTGCCCGGGCCGGTCCTCACGCGTTCCTTTTTATATAAGGACAAAGCCTACTACCTGCCCATCGTGTCGGTGGTGACGGACAATGCCAACCTCTACGACAACAAGATCGGAGCCTACACAGTGGGCACTAATGGTATCTCGGGGCAGGGCGTGACTTACAACACCAACAAGAACCGCTCGTGGGAGCGCCCCGTGAACTTTGAATATCTTGTTCCCGACGACGATGGCGGCTCGTTTCTCATGGCACTCAATCAGGAGTGCGATTTCGAGGTCAGTGGCGGTTGGAGCCGCAACTTTCAGCCTAACGCCTCCTTCCGTCTCAAGGCCGCCAAGTACTATCTGGGTCAGAACTACTTTCCCTACTCCTTTTTCAAGGACAAGCCCTTTATCCGTAGCAAGAGTGTCGTTGTGCGCAACGGCGGCAACGATACCAACGGTCGCATTCGGGATGCCGGCACTCATAGGATCATCCTCAGCTCCGGCTTCTATGTCGACTGTCAGGAATGGCAGCCCGTACACGTTTTCATCAACGGCAAGTTCCAGTTCTCCTTCAATCTGCGCGAGCCCAACAACAAGCACCACGGCTATGCCAACTACGGTTTGGACCCGGACGATATGGATCAGTTTGAGATCAACGCCGTCGAGGGTTATGCCCAGCGTACAGGCGACGACCTGGCTTTCCGCCGTTGGATGTCGCTGGCTACGCAGTTAGGCAGCAACCCTACGAACAGCGACCTCTATGACCAGATATGTGAGCTGGTGGACATCGATGAGTACTGCAATTATATGGCTGCGGAGTGCTACATCGGTTGCGGCGACTGGGCGACTAACAGCAATAATATCAAGGGCTACCGCGATCGCAACAACGGTAAGTTCCATCTCGTGTTCATGGATCTCGACAGCGGTTTCGGCACCACGAATATGCTGGGCAGTTTAGCGGGTAAACGCAATGATTCGCGCTATGACACCGGTAAGAATTTCATCATTGACATTTTCTTGAATATGCTCAAGCATGAGCCTTTCAAGAAGCGTTTCATCGATGCCTTCTGCCTTGTCAACGGCAGCGTATTCGAGGAGCAGCGTTGCAAGGACATCGTCTACGCCATGCGCGACTATATGCAGGAAGCCCTGAGTTTCGAAGGCAATGCCAGCTCGCTCAACGGTTCGGCCAGCACCCTCATCACTGGCATCAACAGTGGCCGCACGGCGCGCATGAGCAGCTTCCGCAGCTATTTCGGACTGAGCCGACCCATCACCGTGGAGCTGGGTAGCAGCATCGAAGGAGCCACCATCCTTGCTAACGGACAGGAAGTGCCGACGGGCAAATTCAAAGGTGCGTTGCAGGCTCCCATGACCCTCACCGCAAAAGGTCCCGCTGGCTACCGCTTCACGGGATGGCACAAGGCAGGCGAGGGCTCAACGACCTTCAAGGGCAAGGTCTTCGATACCAGCAGCTCCTGGTTATATTACGACCAGGGCTCTCTCAACGGTACCAATTGGACGGCGCAGGATTACGCGACGACGGCGTGGCGCAGCGGCAAAGCTCCCTTCGGATATGGTAATGTAGGCATCAACGGATCACAGGATTATGCCACCACGCTCGACTACGGCTCGGATGCCAACAATAAACGTCCGACCTACTATTTCCGCAAATCTTTCCGCCTCACCCAAGCCCCCAGTTCCGCCGATGCCTATATACTGAAAGGTTATGTTGACGACGGTTGTGTTGTTTATGTCAACGGCCATGAGGTGGGGCGCTACCTTATGCCAGAAGGGACCATCACTTACGAGACCTTCTCGACGACTTACGCTGGTACCACTGCCGGGGAGTGCTCTTTCACCTTCGACAACCAATGGCTCCGTGCGGGCGACAATGTCATCGCCGTGGAGATTCACAACACCCACGAACATTCTTCCGACATCTATTGGACGGCCGAGCTTCATCAATACACCCGTGGTGAGAATGCCCTGCTGACGGAGGACTCGCTCCTCGTGCTCGACAGCTACGCCGGTCAGGATCTTGGAAAGGTTGTGGCTACTTATGAAGCGCTGCCCGACGAAGACCTGCTCGCCGCTGTCGCCACGCCCATCAAGGTCAACGAAATCAGTGCCGGAAATGGCATCTTTGTCAATGAGTTCTTTAAGCGCAACGACTGGTTTGAGCTCTATAATACTACGGATACCGAACTCAATGTGGCTGGTCTTTACGTTAGTGATGACATCAACGACCCGCATCGCTACCAGATTCCTTCTGCCTCAGCCATCAACACTTTCGTCCCTGCTCACGGCCATCTCGTTCTCTGGGCGGACAACCTCGAATCCACGACGCAAATACACACAGGTTTCAAACTCGGAAACAACGACGGCGAGGTTATCCTCGTGACTTCCTCCGATGATTTCGTGGCAAACAACGCGGCCTACTTTGAGGCTCACCCACAGCTGACAGAGTTCACTGATATCTTAGCCTATCCTGCCCACGCGTCCGACCAGACCGTAGGCCGCTATCCCGACGGAGCCAACACCTTCTTTTGCATGGCTCGCCCCACGATAGGCCGTCCCAACACCATCACCTCTTACGACATCCTTGTCGGGCAGGATGAAAGCGTTGTCGTGCCGCCCGATCACATTACGGTTCCAGAGGAAACTGTTTCCGAGGATCTCCTTGCTACCGCTCCTTCAGGCTACTACACGCTTTCCGGTCTCTTCCTTTCCTCCCGTCCCGACCATCTGCGTCCCGGCCTTTATATCGTGCGCGGCACAGATGGCAGTAGCCGTAAGGTCTTCATCCACTAATAAGTAATCGAGCAAAAATATTTAAATAGAAAATCAATAATGTAATCTAATTTTGAGTACTTACTTAATAAGGAACTCTTCGCTTTTGCCTGAAGAGGATTGGTTTTTTTTCTGAAGAGATAAGGGTTATCGCTGGGCGTTCTTCTCCGCCTCGCGAACCACGCGTTTAGCTTCTTCCTCAGCTTCCTTGGCCATGCGTTTAGCCTCCTTCTCAGCTTCTTTGGCTACACGTTTGGCCTCTTTCTCGGCTTCCTTGGCCATGCGCTTAGCCTCCTTCTCGCGTCGTTTGGCTTCCTTCTTGGCCTCTTTCTCCTGACGCTCCTGCTCGCGCTTAAGCTCTTTCTCGCGACGCTTCTGTTCGCGCTGGAGCTTGCGAAGTTCGCGGGCGCTCTGCTTGGCTTCGGCCTTTTCGGCCTGAGCTTCCTCCTTGGCTTCGAGGGCTTCCTGGAGCTTCTCGTGGAGCATCTCCTTGTCGAAAGTGAAGACGTGGCCGAAGAGGCCGAGGGAGAGCACCTGATCCTTGCCCTTGAGGTGGACGGAGGTGGTGTTGAAGAGGTAGTAGTTGTTCACGTGGAGCTTGGTGTTGAGGGCAACCTCGGCGGTCTTGACGATGACACCTTTGCCGATGTTGGTGAGCAGGTTATCTCCGAAACCGCGGTCTTCGGCTTCGGCATCAACAAATTCGGTGATGGCCTTCATCATGGCTTCCTTATGCGCCTGCTTGTCGGGGACGGTCTGTGTCATCAGCAGTGCCACGAGCAGCACGGCGACGAGTGCTAAAAGTTTCTTCATATATTGTTATGGTTTTGGTTATCTTATCGCTTGCGTTTCTTGTATTTCGGGCGCAAAAGTAGTATTTCTTTTTGTAATAGATGCAAAGAATTGGGGACTTTCTGCATTTTCTTAACGCAAAATAGCGGTTAAATGAAAAGGTTTCACTAACTTTGCACACGGAAAACTCCTTAACTGAATATGATATGATTGCAAAACTGTCCGTCGGATACCGCAAGCTGCTATCCTATTTGCTCACCGTGCTCGGTTTCAGTTCGACCTTCGTTTTTGAGTCGTGCTACGGTCCTATCCCCAACTACGACGTTGATGTCAGTGAGGACAATCTCCATTTCCCGGCTCAGGGCGGTGCGGCGTCCGTAGATATTTATTCGGCAACAGACTGGGAGATTGTGCGCATCCCTGACTACGTCTACGTGAACCCGAATAGCGGCAGCGACATGACAAAGGTGACGATAAAAGTCGAGGCCAACACGACGGCTGTCGAGCGCTGCGACACGCTTTACATCATGGCCCCCGATCCTGCCTGTTATATCATCGTGACGCAGGACGCGGCGGTGGAGTAGAGGTGCAAAAAGATAAGCAATGATTTGCCAGGCAGGGCGGCAGAGCCTTACTTGGCTTTTCGTTCGGTGGCAACGATCACCTTGATTTTCACGATACGGCGCTCGTCCATTTCCATGACCTCGAAGGTGAAGCGGTCATAGGCAATGCGCTCGTGCAGCTGTGGAAACTCACCCTTGAGCTCAAGTAGCAGGCCTGCGAGGGTGTCGGCGTCGCCGGCGACCTCGTCGAGGGCTTCCTCGGGCAGCTGCATAATTTTGCGGAAGTCGCTGAGGAGTGTCTTGGCTTCGAAGATGAAGGTGTTCTGGTTCAGGCGCGTGTACGTGCGTTCTTCTTCATCATATTCGTCGTTGATCTCGCCGACAATCTCTTCGATGATGTCTTCCATGGTGACGAGTCCGCTGGTGCCGCCAAACTCGTCGACAACGATGGCTATGTGAACTTTCTGTGCCTGGAAGTCGCGCAGCAGGTCGTCAATCATCTTGGTTTCAGGCACAAAGGTGGCGGGGCGCACAAGGGTCTGCCAGCGGAAAGTGGCGGGCTTGTTCAGGTGCGGCAGCAGGTCCTTGATGTAGAGAATACCGCGAATATTGTCCTCGGTGTCAGCGTAGACAGGTATGCGCGAATAGTTGTTCTCGACGATGCACTTGATGACTTCGGGGAAGGGCGTTTTCACATCGAGGTCTACGAAGTCTACGCGAGGCGTCATCACCTCACGCGCCATCTCGCCGCCGAAACGTATAATCCCTTTCAGCATCTGTTGCTCGTCAGCTATCTCCTGTTTGTCAGTCAGTTCGAGCGCTTGCTCCAAGTCGTCGACCGAGAGTTGCTGGTTGGCATGGATGTGGTTGGTGGTGATGCGCCCCGAC
This sequence comes from uncultured Prevotellaceae bacterium, assembly GCA_947307015.1. Taxonomy (GTDB): domain Bacteria; phylum Bacteroidota; class Bacteroidia; order Bacteroidales; family Bacteroidaceae; genus Physcousia. The sequence goes on from CAMZHV010000006.1 coordinate 62,770, forward strand.
TTGAGGAGCAGCCAGCTCACGGGCCACCACACTTTCACGAGAACACCGTAGGCGGGAGCACAGAGACGTGCCATGGCCAGCGGCTTCTGCGCCGATGCAATCTTGGGCATCACTTCGCCGAAGAGCAGCAGCAAGAACGTCAGCAGCACGGTCATGAACAGAAACTCCATCACGGAGTTGCCGCCAAAGTCAAGCACGGGCTTGCTGCCTCCGAGGAAGAAATAATTCAGGAGTAGGATGATGGCGACATTGACGAAATTGTTGGAACATAGAATGGTAGCCAGCAACCGTTCGCTCTCTTCGAGCAGTCGCAGGATGCGTTTGTCGTTGGTGGTGCGCTCTTCTTCGAGTTCGGCGTGGTCGGCGGGCGACAGGGAAAAGAAAGCGATTTCGCTGCCGCTGACAAAAGCCGAACAGACGAGTAGAAATACGGAAAGCCCCAAGGCGATGAAGGCACCCGTGCTCGGGGCGTTAAGCGTGATGCCGTTAAACAGGCCAGCTATGGCCGCAAAAGATTCATCCATCAGTTGTTGTCGGTTTGTTCTTTCTTCGAGGAGAATAGCTTAAGGTCGTCAGCCCATATCTCGGTGATATAGCGCGTGATGCCCTGCTTGTCCTCGTATGAGCGGCTCTGTATGCGCCCCTCTATGTAGATCATGTCTCCCGTGTGGACGTATTTCTCCACCGTCTCGGCGAGCTTGCGCCAGAGGATGACATTATGCCACTCGGTGCGCTCGGGTACTTCCGTGCCGTCCTGCAGTTTATAGGCGCGCTCGGTAGTGGCCAGCCGCACTTGTGCCACGCACACGCCTTTGTCGACGTAGCGGACATCGGGCTCCTTGCCTACATGGCCTAAGAGTATGACTTTATTGATGCTTGCCATTATATTATTTTACGATTGGACAATTTATAATTATAATCGTTTTGCAAAGGTACTACGAATTCTTGAAATATGCACGATGAAAGGCCGATTATTTTGCGTTTTCGCCCGTTCAGGATAAAAAGTAGGCTGTTTTTCGGCGTTTTTCTTGGGCGATAAAGCCTTTTTGATTAAATTTGCACGCCAAATAGCGCAAAACGTATATTCACCAAATTGTAAATTTGTAAATTGTAAATCCTCATGATGATTATCTTCAAACTTCTCGGCTCGCTGGCACTGCTTATGTTCGGCATGAAGACCATGAGTGAAGCGCTGCAGAAGATGGCGGGTCCGCAGTTGCGTCACGTGCTTGGCGCTATGACAACGAACCGGTTCACAGGCGTCCTAACGGGTATGCTTGTGACGGCTTCCGTTCAGTCCTCCACCGCTACCACCGTGATGACGGTGTCGTTCGTCAATGCCGGCCTGTTGACCCTGGCGCAAGCCATCTCGGTCATCATGGGAGCCAACATCGGCACAACGTTGACGGCGTGGATCATGTCAGCCGGTATGTCTTTTGACATCACCAGTGCCGTCTATCCAGCCTTCCTCGTCGGTATCATCCTGATCTACATGAAGAAGCATCGCTATATCGGCGACTTCCTTTTCGGCATCTCCTTCCTCCTGTTGGGTCTGGGCACGCTAAGGGCGACGGGTATGGAGATGCATTTAGGCGAGAATCAGATGGTGTTGGATTTCTTCGCCTCCTTCGACCCGACATCTTTTTCCACGACGCTGATCTTCCTGTTGCTGGGCGGCGTGCTCACATTCTGTGTCCAGTCGTCGGCAGCGGTGATGGCTATCACGATGATCCTGTGCTCCAGCGGTGCGCTGCCCATCTATCAGGGTATCGCGCTGGTTATGGGTGAGAACATCGGCACAACCATCACCTCCAACCTCGCCGCGCTCTCGGCAAACACGCAGGCGCGCCGTGCCGCCCTTTCTCACATGTTCTTCAACTTCTTCGGCGTCTTCTGGATTCTTTTCGTCTTCCGTCCCTTCATCGATGCCGTCTGCGGTTTCGTGGGTTACGATGTCGAGATGACCAAAGCGTCGGCAGGCGTCGATGCCTTCATGGCTAATGCGGCTAAGCTCAGCTTCGTGCTCGCAGCTTTCCACACGTGTTTCAATGTCGCCAATACCCTTATCCTCATCTGGTTTGTCCCGCAGATTGAGAAGCTCGTGTGCTGGGTGATCAAGCCCAAGAAGGTGGACGAGGAAGAGGACTTCCGCCTGCATTTCATCACCGCTGGCTTCATGAAGACCCCCGAGCTCTCTGTGCTTGAGGCACAGAAGGAGATCCAAGCTTTCTCGGATCGTATGCAGCGTATGTTTGGAATGGTTCGCGAACTGCTGTTGCTCTCGTCCACGGCTACTGGCAAGAAGAAGAGCAATCAGGAGATGGAGTTCAACAAGCTTTTCTCCCGTATCGAGAAATACGAGGGCATCTCCGATAGCCTGGAGTTGGAAATCGCCAATTACCTCGACCAGGTCAGCGATGCCCACCTCAGCGACGACACGAAGGGCAAGATTCGTGCCATGCTGCGTGAGATCTCTGAGTTAGAGAGTATCGGCGACAGCTGCTTCAATATGGCGCGCGCCATCAGCCGCAAGTATCAGGGCAAGGAGGATCATTTCAACGATTCGCAGTACAACCATCTGCACCAGATGATGGAGCTGACCAACGAGTCGCTGACGCTGATGAACCAGCTGATGAGCGGACGCAAGGAATCCTTCGATATCAACCGCACCATCAACACCGAGAAGGAGATCGACAACTACCGCAACCAGCTCAAACAGCAGAACATCATCGACGTCAACAACCACGAGTACACTTACGCCGTCGGCACCATCTATATGGACCTCGTCAACGAGTGCGAGAAGTTGGCTGACTACGTCGTCAACGTCGTCGAGGCTCGTATGGGGACGAGGCTTTAGGGCGGCAGTTTCCGTTTCTTTCATATCGCAAGGAAGGGCGCCGATAATGGTGCCCTTCTGCTTGAAGAAGCGACAAAAGGAAGGGCACCGATAATGGTGCCCTTCTGCGTGAAGAAGCGACAAAAGGAAGGGCGCCGATAGCGGTGCCCTTCTGCTTGATGATGTGATTTCTCGATTACTTGAGGATGACTCGATTACTTGAGGATGACTTTGCGGCCGCCTACGATGTAGACGCCTCGGCGGGTAGGCTGGTTGACGCGGATGCCGGTGAGGGTCGTGAAGGTGTCGGCGGTGGAGTTGGCGGAGCGTGCGGAGGTGATGGCGTCGTATTCTACTTCGCCGTCGCTCAGCACGATATAACCGACGCGCTCAGTGGTGGTGACGGTGGCGCTGAGCACCTTCTGCGTATCGGACTTGTCAACCACCATACGTGCGTCGCACGAAGTGGCTTGGCTACCGCTGTAGCGCAGGTTGGCGGCGGCTTCATCGTTGTTGGTCTGCAGTTGCAGCATGGGCCGCGGGTTCTCGAGTTCATAGCCATAGGCTATGGTCGCTGCGGAGCGTGAGAAGGTTGCTTCGGCATCGCCCACGGTGAACGTGGTGTTGAGGCCGTTGCTGCCGCGTCCTTTTTCGATGGCGATGTAGGCGCAGGGACCGGCCACGGTGTTCGTGATGGAGCTCTCCTTGAGCAGCTGGATCTTGAAGCCCTCAGGCGTGACATCGAAGATGCGCCAGGTAATGGCGGTGAGGCCGGTGTTGCTGATGCGTGGTGTGCAGAGGACGACGGGTGTCGACTCGAAGGGTTCGGAGAAAGTGACTTCGTAAGTGCGCTTGCAAGACATGGAACTGCCGCCATTGACGCGTCCGGCTTCGTATGTGAGGTTGCCGATCTGGCCGCGACCGGCCTTGGCTGCAATGAACGTGGTGTTGACCTTGGTGGTGGCTGAGCTCTCCTTGTCGCTATCCCAGAGGTGGAAGCGCATCTTGAAGAGGCCATAGGCCGAACGGTCGGCGGTCATGCCGGTGCTCATGAATTGCGGCGAGCAGGCGTAGGCCGTGTAGGAGGGATCGCCAAAGATGATGATGGGCTCCTCCTCGAAGGGATGCGAGAAGAAGACGATGTTCTCCTCCTCCTTGATGGAACTGATGGTTCCGTACTGCAGGTCTTCTGACCCCTCGCTGGTGGTGAGCGAGTTGGTGGCGGTGTTGGAGGTGAGGGTCTTGTTGTTGTAGGTTGTCTCAACCACGCGATACTGGAAAGAGGCGGCTTCCTCGAGGACGTCGTCGTAGCTCATAGCGGTCTTGTCCTCGATCTCAGCGCCCGTCCATTCAGCGAGCGTTTCCCATACGCTGGTGCCTTTGCGGCGCTGCAGCTGCACCTTGTCGGCCAGATCGCCATTGTTGCTCTGCCACTTAAGCGTGCAGGTCATCTTGTTGGCGTTGAAGGTGGCGGTGAGGTCGCTGGGATCCTCCACGGGCGGAGCTTTGGGGGCATAGTTGCCATAACCCGTGTAGCCGGGGCCGGTGCTCATATCGGCGTAATATCTGCCCGCCTGTGTGAGTGCTCCGTTGCGAATAAGTTTACATGGGTAAGCGCCATTTTCGCCATCCCAATAATAATAGCGTTCAACAGCGTTGTTGTTGTTCAAGCCGGTGGTAATATTTTTGATGGCATTGGCAAAGGAGGCTTCAGTAGCGCTACCGGAGAAAGAGCCGTTGCCGCTCCACGAGGCTCCCCAGCACCATTCCGAGATCCAAATGGGTCGTTTATACTTGTTCGCCCAGTTGCTGACATTACCAAAGTTGCCTTCCGGCCAATAGCAATGGAGGTCGATGATGTCGCATCGCCAGCCGCGCTTGTCAACCTCGTCGAGGAAATCAGCAAGAAAGCCAGTTGCGTTCCAGTAGTCGCTGCCGTCCCACGAAGCGGGTGAGCATAGACGCAGACCGGTGCGCATCATATTTTCCCAGTTGCCAAGAATGGTTGCGAGATCCTGCGGATGGTCGTCGGAACTGTTGCGAGGCTCATTGTTGTTCTTGGTGTGAGGCGACTGTGAGGTCTGTCCTATGGTGGACGACGATGGCCAATCCTCGTAGATATGGTTGGGCACCCACTCAAAGTCGGGCAGGAGGCTGCTGTTGCCTTGACCCCAATCATAAGAGCTCTGGACGTTAAGGAGAGTCAGGGCATTTTTGTCGCCTGCCGCGTTTGCCAGGTTTTTCTTGCCCGTGTCGTACCACTTGAAGATACGGTACGAGGAGATGCGGCCTGCCATGAGTGCCGGGAGGTTGACCTCGAGGTCACTTTTGTCGGCGATGAAGCAGCGGCTGTAGCCGTAGCCGCCTTTCTTCAGGGCGAAGGTGACCATGTAGCCGCGCTTGAGGCGGAAGCTCTGGATGCGGTTGTTCCACGCGTTCGGGACATTTTTCATGTAGCCGTTGGCGTGGCCTTCGGTGAAGCTGTTGGTCTCGCTTTCGCCGCCGAAGTCGGGCTGGTCGTAGACGGTGAGGGCACGGAAGGTCGTGCCGCCGTAGGGCAGCAGGATGGCGCCGCGGTCGTACAGCTTCACTTGGCAGTTGCGGCCGTCGGCGGCTGCCTCACCGTTGATGGTGATATGGCTGAGCAGGGCCTTGGCCAGAGAGGGTCGCAGGGCGTCGATGATGACGACGGCGTGCTCGGTGTTCACGATGTCGATGCTTCCCGACTCGGAGAAGGGCTCGGCACCAGTGATGTGAAGGTCGACGTCTTCAGTGAGGCTCAAGGCTTCGGTCACTTGCGCCACTTTCTTTGTCGTGTTGTCGGCACTCGCGCCTACAGAGAGGCCGAGGATGGCAAGCGAAAGGAGGAAGAGTCTTTTCATAATCGTTTGGGATTTAGTTATTAAGTAGGTATTCAAAATTAGTTAGTCAGCTATTTATACATATCGGGCGTGATAACAGCCTCCGTGACCTTCTCTCCCGTGCTACGCGAGAAATAGGTGTAGGTGAACGTGAAATCGCGCTCTTTATAACGCTTGAGGCTGATGTCCTGCCGCAGGTTCGTCAGCAGCTCCTCATGGAAGGTCGTGAGCACCTCCTCGGTGAGCAGTTCGGGGTTGTCGAGGTCGCCGTCGATGGTGTAGCAGTAGTTGAAGCCCACGGGGTCGCTGACGAAGGTCATACTGTCCATGGTCATGCCGGGCGTCATGGTTCGCGGACACATCCTTTCGGTGTATTCGCGTGCCTCGCGGCGACAACGATCCTCGAAGGATTCGGTGCATGAAAGGAAAGAGAAAATGGCGATGAAAGAGAGAAGAAAACAGACTCTCCCCCCGCCCTCCCTATAAGGGAAGACTCTCCCCCCGCCCTCCCTGTTAGGGAGGGGGCGATTACTTTTGCTATGAGGTTTTGTCATTTGTCGGAAAATAATATTTGCAATTCTTGAAGGAAACTACTCCCTCCCTCAAAGGGAGGGCAGGGGTGGGTCTGTTCTTGAAGGAAACCGCTCCCTCCCTAACAGGGTGCCAGGAAGACAGAACTGAGTGTTCTGGCTGGACTGGTTCGGGGGGAGAGTCCCTTTATTGTGACGGTGGTGTAACAGTCTGTAGATACAGCTCGTCCAGCTGTTTCTGTTCGAGGCGTGCGGGGGCGTCGAGCATGACGTCGCGACCCGAGTTGTTCTTCGGGAAGGCGATGCAGTCGCGAATACTGTCGAGGCCGGCAAAGAGGCTGACCCAGCGGTCAAGGCCGTAGGCGAGTCCTCCGTGAGGTGGTGCGCCGTACTTGAACGCGTTCATCAGGAAGCCGAACTGCTCCTGTGCGCGCTCCTCGGTGAAGCCCAGGATGCGGAACATCTTGTCCTGCAGTTCCGGGTCGTGAATACGGATGGAGCCGCCGCCGACTTCCACGCCGTTGCAGACCATATCATAAGCGTCGGCACGGACGGCTGCGGGGTCGGTGTCGAGGAGCGGGATGTCCTCGTCCTTCGGGTGGGTGAAGGGATGGTGGGTGGCCATGAGTCGGCCTTCCTCCTCGCTCCATTCAAACATCGGGAAGTCGATGACCCAGAGGAGCGAGAACTTGTTCTTGTCGCGCAGACCCATGCGGGCGCCCATCTCCAAGCGGAGCTCGCAGAGCTGCTTGCGCGTCTTCATGGCATCGTCGCCGCTGAGGATGAGGATGAGGTCGCCGGGCTGTGCGTTCATCTTGGCTTTCAGGGCGTTGAGGATGTCCTCGCCGTAGAACTTATCTACGCTGGACTTCACGCTGCCGTCCTCGTTGACGCGGGCATAGACGAGTCCTTTGGCGCCGATCTGCGGACGCTTGACGAAGTCTGTGAGCTGGTCGAGTTGCTTGCGGGTATAGACGGCCTGCCCCGTGGCGCAGATGCCGCCGATGTATTTGGCCTCGTCGAAGACGGCAAAGCCGGGAGCCTGGGCGAAGACGTCCTTCAGCTCCACGAATTTCATTTCGAAGCGCGTGTCGGGCTTGTCCGAGCCGTAGTACTTCATCGCGTCGGCCCAAGTCATGCGGGGGAAGGCGCCTTCGAGCTCTATGCCGCGCAACTCGCGGAAGAGGTGCTTGGCCATGCCCTCGAAGGTCTGTATGATGTCCTCCTGCGTCACGAAGCTCATCTCGCAGTCGATCTGCGTGAACTCCGGCTGGCGGTCTGCGCGCAGGTCTTCGTCGCGGAAGCATTTGACGATCTGGAAATAGCGGTCCATGCCCGAGACCATCAGCAGCTGCTTCAGCGTCTGCGGGCTCTGCGGCAGGGCGTAGAACTGACCCGGGTTCATGCGCGAAGGCACCACGAAGTCGCGGGCGCCTTCGGGGGTGGAGCCGATAAGCATCGGCGTCTCGATCTCTAAGAAGCCGAGGCTGTCGAGGTAGCGGCGCACCTCCATGGTCATCTTATGGCGCAGCTCGAGGTTGCGGCGCACGGGCGTGCGTCGGAGGTCGAGGTAGCGATATTTCATGCGCAGGTCGTCGCCGCCGTCGCTCTGGTCTTCGATGGTGAAGGGCGGTGTGACGCTGGCGTTCAGCACGTTCAGCTCTTTGGCGATGATTTCGATGTCGCCCGTGGGGAGGTTCTTGTTCTTATTGGAGCGCTCGCAGACGGTGCCAGTCACTTGCACGACCCATTCGCGTCCGAGGCTGTTAGCCTGCTCGAAAAGGGAGTCTGCCGCCAGTTCCTCCCCCTTGGGGGAGTCAGAGGGGGCTTCAAAAACGACTTGTGTGATGCCATAGCGGTCGCGCAAGTCCACGAAAGTCATGCCGCCCATTTTGCGAGTGCGCTGCACCCAACCTGCGAGGGTGACGGTTTCGCCTGTGTTGGCGAGTCGAAGCTCGCCGCAAGTATGTGTTCTGTACATATTTTGTTTTAGTTTAAAGTTTAAGGTTTAAAGTTTAATGTGTAATGTTTAAATCGTCCCCCTTCTTGAAGGGTCAAGCGTCTCTTCGAGCCGAGCGGGGGGGCCACAGGGGGCTTTAGGGGGCTTATTGTCCTGGCCTCCGTATGGTGATAGCGAAAGCTTCGGGGTGAGCTTGGCAGAAGGCCTTGGTGTCGTCCACGACGAGTGCGAGGTAACCGCCGCCTCCGGCGCCCGGCATCTTCCATGCGAGCACTTCGGGCATCACGGAATAGCGGTCGATGTACGTTTGTACGCTGCCTTGAATCATCGCCGGGAACATCGCTGTCTGCGCGGCGAAGGAGTCGCGATAGGCCGTGGCAAAGGCTTCGAGGTCGAGTGCCATGATTGCCTGCCAGCAGCGCTCGGCGGCGTCGGTCAGCACCAGTACTTTCTCGCGCGTCACGTCCTGCCCTTCGACGACGGAGCAGCCGGGCTTACGTGGCTCCATGGGGATCATCGCCAGGTGGTTCTCCAACCACGAGAGGATGTGTTCGTCGTTGCACGTCTCGATGCGCTCAGGCCAGAAATGTGCGTTGTAGTAGTGGCGGCAGAGCCCCGGCACACAGATGCCGATGGCGTCCTGGGCGCCGCTGATGATGCCGTCGTCGCGCTCGGGGTGGTTCTCGAAGCAGAACACGAGGCGCGCCAGCGTCTCGGCGTCCATCATGGGCAGCTGGTATGGCCAGATGCGGCGGATGATGTTGCGCGTGGATGTGGAGAGGCCGCAGCGCTCGCGGATCTCGAAAGTCGGCTCCAAGGAGATGGTCAGCGCCCAGCCGGGTGCGAACTGGCTCACCGAGGGCTGGTCGATCCACGTGCCGGCCAGGTCGAGGCGCGTGGGCAGCAGGCAGCGGGTCTTCTTCAGGTCGGTGGAGCTGCGTGCCGTGAGGCCTTCGTGCGGTGTGCGCGGCAGCACGATGTATTCGATGCCCCGCTCCTTGCAGAGGCGGCGCTTGTCGGGTTTGTCGCCATCGCTGTTCACGACGAGGATGTCGGGCTTCACGATGTCCAGCGTCGGCACGAAATCCATGATGCCGTCGCCGGCGTTGATGTACGCGTCCTTGACAAAACGGATGCTCTTGACCATGAACAGGCGCTCCTGTTCGGGGTACACGGTCTTGTGGTTCTTGTAGTTGAGGATGGTCTTGTCCGATCCTATGCCTACGTACAGGTCGCCGTACTGCGCCGCCTGACGGAAAAATTCTACGTGACCGCTGTGCAGCAGGTCATAGCAGCCCGACACGAAGACGCGCTTCGGTGGCTGCATGGGGTTGTTGAGCTCAGAGTTCATCGGGCAAAAGTTCTACGACGCGACCGCCACGGTTAACGACGAGGGTGGAATTAAAGAGGCGCGATCGTTCCACGAGGCGCTCCTGAGCCAGTACGATGCCCTTGTCAATGCGCAATTGCATCTCTTTTATTTCTCTGTCATTCATCGCCTTGTGGAGTTTGGTCGGATTTGTTGTATTGAGCAATCAGGCGCGCATATTTCTCCTCGTCGACGACGCTGATGCGCGAGTCCCGCCATCCGTAGGCTATCTTCTCGCCCGGGATGCTGGAGTTGTCATAGAGTGTCCAGTAGTCCACCACGGGGATGTACAGCTGGAAGAGGTTCTGCAGGCCGGCGTCGTAGCGGCGCAGGATGACATCCGTCGGGATGTTATGCCCGCCTAAGCTGACGCGCTTGGCCACACGCGCGATGGCCTGCTCGGGTGTGGAGAGCGAGAAGAAGAGAAGCGTGACGAAGTACCCGCGCTTCTGTGCGCGCTGGATAAGCTTGGTGTAGGAGCGCGTGGCCAGCGTCGTCTCGAAGGCAAAGGTCTCTCCTTCCTTCAGCAGGTAGAGGATGCGGTCGATCATCAGGCGTCCGGCCTGGATGGCCACGCCCTCGGGGTTGAAGGGCGAGAGTCCCTTGGCTATCTCGTCGGCGTTGACGAATTCGCGGCAGTTGAGCATCTCGGGCAAGACGGTGAACGAGGCTGTCGTCTTACCCGCTCCGTTGCAGCCGGCGATGATATACAGGTGTAGTCTGTCGTTGCTTGCCATAGTAATGAATATACATTCTACCCTCTGAAAAGGCTTCGAGGGGGCTTTTTACGCGACAAAGATAGCAATTTTTATTGAATTACGACCGCATCGGCGACGCAAACGCGAGGATTTTATGATACATTAACGTTTCTCCAGAAACGGAAGGTGATGTCCTCGAAGGTCCCGTCGCTGCGCTTGCGGTACAGGCGCTGGTTGGTGGTGGGGCTGTTCAGGGGGCCGAGGTGGCGGATGTAGGGCCCGATCTTGATGTAGTCGAAGTCGGTCTTGGAGATGCCGGCGGGGATGCGCAGGCGGCCGCTGTACCACGCGACGTGGTACATGGGGTGGTTCTCGTGGATATACTGCGCCATGAGCTGCACGCCAGCGGGGTCGTTGTCGCCGCCCATGAAGGCGAAGCAGGTGATGTCGTGTCCGTATTTTTCCACGAAGTCATCGATGGCGCCGGTGTCCAACGGCAGGCCGATGTCCTCCCACAGGTAATGGCTGTGGCAGCCCGGACAGCGGCAGGGGCAGTTGGAGATGTTTATGGCCAGGGTCACCTCGTCAGGGATCTCCTGAAAGACGATGCCTGTGTTGACGTATTTCAGCATTTTTCTTTACCCAAGAATATGTTTAGGTTTTGAGGTCCTCATAACCTCGCAACCTTATTTTTCCGCATGAGCGTAGTAGCGGCGTGCAGCCTCTTCCTGACGAGCCTGTGAGAAGTTGCTGACGCGCTTGAGGTAGCCGATGATGCGGGTCATATAGTCCACGTCCTTCGAGTGGCAGTTGGGGCACTCCTTGAGGTAGCGCTTGTCGATGTGGCCGCATTCGTTGCACACCGTGTTGGGGATGTTGAATGTGAAGTAATTGCAGCCCTCCTTGGCGGCCACCTTCAGCAGCTGCAGGTACTGCTGCTTGGAGAGGTGCTCGTCGAGGTTCATGTGCAAGGCCGAGCCGCCCGTGAGGTGCTCGATGTAGGGTGCTCCGTGGAGCTTGAACTTGTCGATGATGGACAGCGAGTCGTCCTCTACGACGTAGAAATACGAGTTGTAGCAGTCGCGCGGCACAAAATAGCCGTCCTCGCGATCCCATTTCGCGTGCTTCACGCCCACGTTCTCGGCGGGGATCATCTCGCAGTTGAACATCACGTCCTTCGTGCGGTACTTCTTGTTGTACTGCTCGATCAGTCCGAGGATGCCTTGCACGAAGTGCAGGTAGTCGTCGTTGGGCGTGATCTTCAGCCCCATAAATTCGGCAGCTTCGACGAGGCCGTTGATGCCGATGGTCAGGTACTGGCGGCCGATATTGATGTAGCCCGCGTCGAACAGCGGCAGCATCCCGTGTGCCTGCAGCTCCTTCAGGTTCTCGTTGTAGGCCAGCTGCACCTTGTGGCAGAGGTCGATGATCTCGGCGAGGTACTCCTTGTAGTCAAGCTTGTGGTTTACTGCGTATTGGATGGTGCGGTTGAGGTTGATGGTCAGCACGCTCTTCGAGCCCGTCGACACGCCGCCGGCACCGAGCGTGTAGCTGAATCCGTTGTCGGTAATCTCGTTGCGCAGACGGCAGCAGCTCGACAGCGAGTCGGCGTTGTCGCTCATGTAGGTGAAGAAGGAGTGGCCCTCGGCGTACATCTCGGCCGTGAAATCGCCCCACTCGGGGTCTTTCGGCTCGCCGTTCTCGTCCACCAGCAGCGCCATCGTCTCCACGGGGAAGGTCAGCAGCGTCTTCGTGCGCTCCTTGTTGAACCACTTCATGAAGCGCTTCTGCAACCACGAGAGGCCTTCCCAGTCGGGTTGCGAGCCGTCGGGGAAGTAGAATTCGCCAAAGATCGACTCGAAATAGTAGCGGTCGTAATAGGCCACGTTCCAGAAGACGGCCTGATAGTTGCGGGCGCCCGTGGGCTGGTTCAAGGAATAGACAATCTGCTCGAAGTAGTCGGTGATCACCTTGTCGATGGTGCGCTTCTTCAGGCTCATGTCAGCCTGCTCGTCGGCGCGCTTCCAGTAGTCCTTGCCGTATTCGAGGCCGATGAAATAGTTCATGTACATCAGGAACTCGGGTGTGGCACACGCACCGGCCAGCATGGAGCTGACCATGAAGACCATGTTGATGAACCCGCCGGCAAACGATTTCAGGTTGGTCGGCGCCGTGGAGTTGCCGCCGATGTCCAGCGTGCCGCCGATGAGCCACGGGTACATCGTGATGGATGCGCAGTAGTTGGCCAGGCTGGTCTCGTCGTTCTTATAGATGAAGTGGTGCGTCAGCTTGTCGATGTACTCGTCAGCCAGCTCCTTGCCGTACATCTTCTTGATGCGCTCGGTGAGCAGTCGGCGGTTCAGGCGGATGAAATTCGATTTCGGCAGCTCGCCGATGAGCGTGGCGATATTTTTGTGCTCCACATTGGCGTTGGCGTCAAACTTTGATGCAGTCGCCGCGTTGGCCGATTCCATGTAATCGGAGAGGAACTGCAGCTTGGCCAGCGTCTCGCGATCCTCGCTGTGCTGCTGGCGGTAGAGCATGAATGATTTGGCGACTTTGTAGAAGCCTTCGCGCATCAGTGCTTCTTCCACTTGGTTCTGGATGTCCTCGACGGTGATGTCATCTTTGATGTCTAAACGGCTGATAATGCGCGATATGGATGCGAGGTCGTAAGCCTCGCCGACGCTCTCGAAGGCCTTGATGATGGCGTGCATGATCTTGTCTAACGAGAAGCTGTCCTTCGAGCCGTCGCGTTTCGTGATGGTAAAGTTTTTAATTTCCATAATATGTATAGTCTTGTTCATTTTAGTGTCATTTGGCTAAAGCAAAAGTTTTCAGTTTTGGGAAACTTTTTTCTTCCGCCGCCCGAAAAAGTTTTCCGTTTCGGTTAACTTTTCCGGCTGCAAAGGTAGGAAATTTTTCCCCAATTAAGCAAACAATTCGCCGAAAATTTTCGTTCCCATCATCACTTTTTTTTCTTTTTGCCCTTCCGCTTTTCCCTTCCACCGCTTTCAGTTTTTCCTTCCGCCGCTTTCAGTTTTTCCTTCAAACGCTTTCAGTTTTTCCTTCAAACGCTTTCGGAGACTGGTTCCGCGCCCCGCGATCCCGCCCCTCCCTCGCGTGCCCCCTCCGCAGCTTTTCAGCCCGCCGGACACTTTAGCGTATACGTCTATACGTTTTCACTCGAACGTCTATACGTTTTTGCAAATACGACCGTACGTTTTTGCAAATACGACCGTACGTTTTCGCGAATGCGTCTATACGTTTTGGCATAAACGACTGGTCGTGCCGCGGCGCGTTAAAAATCATCGTTTCCTTTACGTGCGCGCGTGAATCAACCAGACCGGTCTGGTCCTCTTTCTCAGCCTTTTCTTTTATCTTTCTTTTTTGCTACTTTTTTCTTTCATTTTCTTTTCCTCTCTTTCTAAAACAGCACGTTTTGATTAAACCCTAAATTTTACTTTTTTTTGTGGAACTTAAATCTTACATAAATCTGGACCTAAATCTTTCAGAAAGATAAATTAAACACATTATTGTTTCTCATATTCTCAAACGCAAAGGCGCAATGGTGCAAAGACTCTGCATAGGTTGTATTTTTAGGGAACAGAGCCGAACAAAAGGCGCTATGCGCAAGCTTTTGTTCTATGCAGAGTCCGCAAAGACCTACGGGGAGACGAGGTTAATGATGAACGGAATAAAAGCAAGAGGGTATGAAAATCTTTGCGTGCTTTGCCTAATCCAAAGCCCCGCGTAGCGCTTTGGATGCCTCTGCTACCTCGTGACGAACTTTGAGCACTTGAAATGGGCAAAGATTGGCGTCCTTTGTTTCTTTGCGTTGAAAGATGAGGGTCTATTCATCAACCAAATAACTCCCGAAGAGTAAATAGGATTTATGTTTAAATTTAGGTTTAGATTTAAGTTCCATAAAAGCCCCTACTGAAACAAGATTTATTTCATGAAAAAAGATTGCGTTTTTTTATGAAAAAAGAGGTGTAAATATTTGGTTGTTTGAAGAAAAAGTCGTACCTTTGCACTGTGTTAGAAAACACGGTCGAAGCGGGATGAATCCATACCGGTTACGATGAAATCCCGACGACGACAGAGCGCTCTCATCAACAATCAATCAACAAATCAACCGACCTTAATCATTAACCCTAACCATCAACAAATCAACTTAATCATTAACCCTTAAACCATTAAAAACACCATGCCAAAATCAATTCAACCCATCAAGTACAGCACCGCCATGCGTGCTAACCCCATGAAACCCGAGGAGCCCACTAAGGCCTACGCCAGCGTGCAGCTCACCGGCAAAGTCAGCCTCTCGCAGCTCGCCCAGCACATCCACGAGCACGGCAGCGTCTACCCGCGTGACACCATTATCGGCGTCCTCACCGCCATCGTCGACTGCACCAAGGAGTTCGTGCAGCAGGGCTTCAAGGTGGACCTCGGCGACCTCGGCTCCTTCGCTCCCGGCATCAAGTCGGACGGCGCCAAGAGCCTCGACTCCTTCGACGCCGACAACATCACCGACCTCCGCGTGCGCTACACCATGAGTTCCTACCTCAAGGACATCCGCATCGACGCGCAGTTCGAGAAAGTGGCCAGCCGCAAGGCGCAAGCCGCCGTCTTCGCCGCCGAGATCGCTGGACAGGAGAACGCTAACTGGAGCGAGGGACAGAGCGGCCAGTAAGGCTAAACGTAAACTACCATGAAAAACCGTGTCCGCCCTGTAGGAGGTATGATTCTGCGGGGCGGACGTTCTTACTGCCATGAGAAAAGAAACAAGGAAAAGGCTGCGGGTGTATGTCGCCGTTGCGGTGGTGGTGGCAGGTGTCGGCCTCGCCTTCGCAGCCTTCATGCAGCCGACGGAGCCAATCAGCATCAGACAGGACAAGCGCGCGATCACGGAGGTCATCGTACACAGCTCGGCCACGCCCGAGGGCAAGCCCTTCACCGCCGCGGACATCGACCGCTGGCACCGCAAGAAGGGATGGCGCTGCATCGGCTATCACTTCGTGGTGTACCTCGACGGCACCGTCCATCCGGGCAGGCCTGTCGAGGAGATGGGCGCCCACTGCCCCAAGAACCGCCACAACTACCACAGCATCGCGGTGTGCTACATCGGCGGCGTAGCCAAGGACGGTCGCACACCCAAGGACACGCGCACGCCAGAACAACGGGCTGCATTGCGCACCCTGCTGGCGATGATCAAGGCGGTCTACCCCGACGTCAAAATCTACGGCCATCGCGACTTCATGCACACGCACTGCCCATCCTTCGACGCCAAAAGCGCGTATACAGACCTGACCATCGAACCCGTACAGCCAGAACGCCCAGAATCGTCCTATAATGGAACTTAAATCCAAATCGGTCATTAGGATTGATGCCAGATTGGTATTTGTTTCGAGCAGATTGGTCATATTGTTATCGAAGGCGTAGCGGGCTACGGCGAGATGGCAATGTGGACAAGATGACGAAAGAAATGCTAAGATGACATCAATAGACCGTAAAAAAGAGCTGAATTATATTATATGTCGGCCTAATGACCGATTTGGGTTAAATCTAACGTAAATAAGTTAAGTTCTGAAATCAAGACAGATGACCATGAAAGAGCAAGCATATAGACTCTTACGTTCCACCCCCTCCTGCATCAAGCGGGCGGGCGTGGTCGTTCTCCTTGCCTTCCTCCTCCTCACCGCCTGCACGTCCAGCCGCAAGAGCCTCGCGACGGAGAGGGATTATCAGCAGGCAGGGCAGGCCGAGAGGCTGTCCATGAGGCAGGCCGTCTTCGCGCTCCTCGACAGCCTGACGGCCTCCTATCAGTTCCAAGCCGACAGCCTCGTAGTGGACATCCCCGCACCCTTCGCTTCCCGTCATGGGGTAGAGGACAGCCCCGCACCCTTCGCTTCCCATCATGGGGTAGAGGACAGGGAAGTGGACAGCCTCTTGCGTGCGGACGGTCGCCCTTCTGTCGCGGGCGGTACGACGAAAGTGGTCGTGTATGGCCTCCGCTCCACGGCGCAGCTGACGCATACGCAGGCGTGCAGCACGGCGTCGGCATCCCTCGACACCGCCTCGCTCCATCGCACCGCACACGAACGGGCGTCCGAGCACTACAGCGCCGAGCGGCAGCCCCAGCCGCCCAGCCCCGTCCGCCACCTCACATTCCCCCTTTTAGCCCTCGCCCTCCTCCTCGCCCTCGCTGTCCTGTGCTATCGAATCTACGCGCTTCAGCGCTAATAAATCACCTTAATGCCCGTTTTTTGTTAAACAGCACTACTTTTTTCATGCTTTTTGTGCGTAATTTCAACGCAAAGACGCAGAGGACGCTAAGATTTGCCAATTTTCAAGTGCTCAAAGTGTTTCAAAAGGTAGCAAAGGCATCCAAAGCGCTACGCG
>CAMZHV010000007.1 GCA_947307015.1 uncultured Prevotellaceae bacterium
AAACAAGAAACCCACACCGGGTTTCCTCGAGTGTGGGTGCAAAATTATAAAAAAAATCTTGGCCTTCAATAAGTGTAAGCATTCGACCAAGTACCGATAGTAGTACCTATATCTTATAGTGACAGCAGCTACACCTTTTTCTGTGTGTAGCTGCTGTCATATATGAATTACTATTGGTACTTGGTCGAATGCTTACAAAGGTGAACAATCAAATGACTTCGATGCCTTGTTCGGCACACAGCTTCAGGCTCAGTTCCTTGAGCTTGAACTTCTGTATCTTGCCTGAACCTGTCAGGGGGAACTCATCAACGAAGAAGACGTATTTGGGTGTCTTGTAGCGTGCGATCTTACCGCGGCAGAAGTCGCGCACATCCTCGGGCGTCATCTTCACGCCCTCGTAGAGGATGATGAATGCGCCGACCTCCTCGCCATATTTCTTCGAAGGCACGGCTGCCACCTGCACGTCCTTGATGCCCGGCATGTGGTAGAGAAACTCCTCTATTTCGCGCGGATAGACATTCTCGCCGCCACGGATGATCATGTCCTTGATGCGCCCTGTGATGCGATAGTATCCCTGCTCGTCCTTGATGCCGAGGTCTCCGGAGTGTAGGAAACCATTTTTGTCGATGACTTCGGCTGTGGCCTGTGGGTTCTTATAGTAGCCCTTCATGACGTTGAAGCCACGGCAGCACATCTCACCCTGCACGCCCACGGGACATTCCTCGCCCGTTTCGGGGTCGAGGACCTTGACCTCCACGAAGGGGAAGTCACGACCTACGGTAGTGCAGCGCTGCTCGAAGGTGTCAGTGAGGCAGGTCTGCGTCATGCCCGGCGAGCTCTCGGTGAGGCCATAGACGGAGGTGATGGTCATGAACATCTTCTCGGACACCTGCTTCATCAGCTCCACGGGACAGAGTGAGCCGGCCATGATACCCGTGCGCAGCGAACTCATGTCGAACATGTCGAACATGGGATGGTTGAGCTCAGCGATGAACATGGTAGGCACGCCGTAAAGGGCTGTGCAGCGCTCCTTGTGTACGCTGGCCAGCACGACGAGCGGGTCGAATTTCTCTACCATGACTTCGGTGCATCCGTGCGTGAGGCAATTCATGGTGGCCAGCACTACGCCGAAGCAGTGGAACAGCGGCACGCAGACACAGAGCTTGTCGGCTTGTGTGAAGCCCATGTTCTCGCCTGTGATGTATCCGTCGTTGGCGATATTGTAGTGCGTGAGCATCACGCCCTTGGGGAAGCCTGTAGTACCGGAGGTATATTGCATATTGCAGACATCGTGGCAGTTGACGGTGCTCTTGATGGCGCTGAGCTCTTCGTCCTCGATATTCTGTCCTAAGAGCAGCAGCTCGGCGGTGTTGTACATGCCCCGATATTTCTCCATGCCGATGAAGACAACGTTCTTCATGTAGGGGAAGCGTTCGCTGTGGAGGTGTCCGCGCTCGCACTGACGCAGTTCGGGAAGCATCTTATAGGTCATGTCGACGAAGTCACATTCCCATGTGCCATCGGTGATGCACAGCGTGTGCATGTCTGAGTCCTTGCACAGGTACTCCAACTCGCTCTGCTTGTAGTTGGTGTTGACGGTCACGAGCACCGCGCCAATCTTTGCCGTTGCATAAAGGAACGTCAGCCAGTCGGGCACGTTAGTCGCCCAGATTCCGACGTTGGAACCTTTTGTTACGCCGATGGCCAGCAGACCTTTCGCCAAGTTGTCCACACGCTCGTTGAACTGCCGCCATGTGAAGCGCAGGTCGCGGTCGCTATAGACGATATACTCATGGTCGGGCGTTGTCTCAGCCCAATGCTCGAGCCATTGGCCCAGGGTTCTTTCCGAAAGGGAAAAAGACTCTCCCCCCGCCCTCCCTACCAGGGAGGGAGTAGTATCTTTTGCAAATTGCTTTTCTTCCATATAAAAAATAAGATGTGGACGAGTTCCCTCTTCTTTTAAAACGGTATATACACCACCGCTAAGATTTTGGCAGCTTGGCCGTTGCAGCCGTGTACGTGGTGCTTGACGATGCTGTCGTAGAAGATGCTGTCGCCCTCGCTGAGGATGTATTTCTCCTTGCCGTAGTCTATTTCCACCTCGCCGCTCATGACATAGATGAATTCCTCGCCTTCGTGCGCTGAGGTCTGGAAGGTCTTCTCCTCGCTGGGATTGATCTCCACGATGAACGGCTCCATGTGACGACCGGTCTTCTGCTTGGCAAGTGGGTGGTACTCCATGTGCTTGCGTGCGTCAGCGGCATCGTTGGAGAAGCTGATACTCGCATTACGCTCACGGTCTGCGGCACGTGTGATGACGGGTCCCAAGGCGTCGTTGTCGTCGAGAAAAGTGCCCAAGCGTACGCCCAAGGCACGCGCAATCTTGATGAGCGGCCCGAGTGAAGGAAGATTCTGGTCGGTCTCAATGGAGTTGATCTGTTCAACGGAAAGGCCGCTGCGTTCAGCGATTTCCTCGATACTCAGTTGTTTAGATTCGCGCAGGCCCTTGATCTTGTGACCTACGGGAGAAGGGGATGTGGCCATGTATAGAAAATTGAAAAAATGTCTGTGTTCTAAAATTGCGGGCAAAGGTACGACTTTTCCATGAGAAACCACGTCCTTTTTCCCAATTATTTACTTCTCGACTTTGTTTTTTATAATATATATCGTCTTGCAGGGCTTTTTCTTACCCATGCAAGACGATATATAGGAGGGCGTTAATAAGCAGCGTAGCTGAAGGGGAAATCGGTTTTTGTATTACTTGACAAGCACTTTTCGTGTGCGGCCATCGGCTGTGCGCATAATATTGATGCCGCGTTGTAGTGTGTTCTGGCGACGTCCACTGATGTCGAAAATCGCATCGGTGAACGTGTCGGCCTCCATGCTGGCGATGCTCACGGGCGTAATATCATTGATCCGACACTCCAGCAGCAGGAACTCATGCATACCGCCCGACGTGGTGGCGTCAGCAAACTGTATGATGTACTTGCCAGGTGTGGTGACCGTGAACTCCAACTTGCGTAGGACAGCCGAGGTGACATTGGCAGAAGTGCTTCCTGAGGCATTGGGGGATGCGCCGAATGTCGAAGATGAGGCGATGGCAGTGCCGGATGCGGCGTTGAGGATGTTCACTTTGTAGCGAGGCGACTCTTTCCAAGCGGCCATGGCATAGGAAAGCCTGTAATTACCTGCTGCGAGTGTGAGCGGATAGCCGGACTGGCGACCGTACTCGGCACTTCCGCTGCGCCAGTAGAGCGCTTTGCCTTGATAGCCATTGAAGCCGCTGAAGACGCGGGCGCCCTGCGAGAAGGTGTTGGGGTACTCATGAATTTCGTTGTTCTCCTGCGTGCAGCGCCAACCCGGAGGAATTGTGCCAGTAGCCACGGATGAGAGGTCGAGCTTGTAGACTGCGGTCTGGTCGGCAAAAACGGGCTGGATGGTGACATTGTCGTTGGGCATCGTGAAGGTAACGGACTCAGCGCCTGCCGCTACGGGAATGGTCTTGCCCTGCGTGAAGAACACGGAATTGACGACGCGCAGCTCCTTCAGTTGATAGCCTTCCTCTGGTACTGCGGTCAGCGTGACCTCCTGACCCTCAGCAGCTGTGGTGACGTCAGACGTCACGGTGCCGTGCTCAGCCTCGCGCACGGTGATGTCAAAGGTAGTGGGTTGAACGTCCGTGGGACGATAGATGACTTGGTCGGCATACATGGGCAGGGCACCGGTGTTGATAATCACGAGGGTGTTCTTGCCCGCCTTCATTTCAGCCTCCACAGAGACGTACTTCCATTCGTTGGTCTCGGTCTTCTCGCAGCGCACGGTCTGGCGTGTGCCGTTGACGGTCATGGCTATATTACCGGCTTTTGTCGTACACGTATAGCGCAGCGCAATAGTGTACGTCCCTTCCTGACCGCTCTGTAGCGTGAGCTGATGTTTGAGCGCCCCGCCGGAGCTGGTGCCCATGTCTATGAATCCGTTGCCGCTGTGTCCGATGACAGCGGGGTACCAGTTGTAAGGATCAGTGCAGCAGTTCTTAATATTTTTATAATCCATATCCTCGGCCTCGATGATTACTTCACCTCGGTAGAGTTGTGGCTGCTCGGGTGTCGGCAGCGCGGTCTTCTGGATGACGGGCAGGCTGCTGTCGCGCTCGGCCTGGCCAGCACATTGGACGCTGACGTCCACAGCACCAAGGTGTTTGACGGTGAGGGTGAATGTCTTATCTTCCGCATTGTAGGCCGCTGTGGCAGTGCCTTTACCTGTGGAATGCCTAGTGAAGGTGAACGTAGGCTCTGTTGTGGCACCACTGATGACGATGATGTCAGAACGCAGCGTTGTCGTATCGTTGCGGTAGTTATTGAGGTAGAAGTCGATATGGTCGGCATACTCGCGGATGAGGCCGCTGGAGAGCTTGTCATATTGCAATTCCAGCGCTTCGCAGGTGTTGTATTCCAAAGGAATGCGCGCGGTGGCCCCGGTCTTGGCGTTGAGATAAGTATAGGGCGTGTAGGTCACGAGCTGGTTGCGGAAACGATTCACAAAGAGGTCACCAGTCGAGACCTCGGGATACTGCTCGTTGAAGTCAGCTGTTTTCTTGGCTATGGATGTCCAACGTGACGAGTAGCGCGACTTCTTCACCTGCACAGGTATGGCTTTTGCCGCCTCGTCGGCAAGTTCTACGACCATGGGTATGGTGCCGTAGCGTCCCGTGCTCTTGAAGTAGCAGAAGTTGTCCATCCATTGCCCATTACTGCGGTTGAAGGGGTCGGTCTGCTTGTAGACGCCATCATAGAGGTTGCCCCACGTGGCATATTGTTGCTCATCGTTGCCCGAGTTGACATCGTTGATGACCACGATCTTCGTTTTTGCCACGACCTCTTCGCGCGTTGGGATATATATGGAGCCGTCTATGACTGCCTTGAAGAGGTCAAGCCAAACGCCGTTCATGTTGGGGAACCGCTCCCAGTTGCGACGTGTGTAGCCGTCGACCGTTGTGGTGCCGATTTCGTGGAAGCACTCGGCACTCCACGTCAGCTCAGGCCCGTCCCAGACTGCTCCTCCATTGACGCCCATCTGTTCCATGACGGTGCCAATGCCTGCGGCTGCGGGATATTTCTTTCCGTGCCCGTCACCTAAAATGGCATCCATCGCGCCGTTCCATCCGCAGTTGTCGTAGCGCACGCCATAGTTCTTGGCCAAACCTGCGATGAAGGGGCCAAAGGTCACGCTCTCATTGTTGTAGAAGCAACTCGATGTGGTGTACTTATACAGCCAAAGGATGGCTTCAGGGTATTGTCGGCAAGCCTCGAGAAGCGCCCGGCAGCGCTTCATCTCTCCGATGGGATTCAGGGGGTGACTCCAGATGTTTCCGCAGAAGGATACGGTGAGGAAGCCGCCATATTGATGTGACATCTCTACCAGACGTGCAAACAGCGCCCAACGGTTCATCTGCGTGCTGGAGCTCAGGTCGCCCGACTCGTCGAAGCCCCAGAACTGCTCCGCGTAGTTCCAGCCCAGGAAGTTGGGGAACTCCTTGAAGAAATATTCAAATGTTGCCATATCGTCATCCTGGATGTGCGTATGGCCGCCGCTGGCAGGCTGGCAAGTGAACCACATCCCGTTCTGACGGCACACGGTGCCCCATGACCGGTAGGTCTGGAATGCGTAATGTGGCATCTTGTACACATTCTTCGTCTTGTCGAACTGACACGACAGCGAGAGGTTGAGGCACACGTATGGTCGCACCTCCTCTGGAATGAGGTCGATGATCTTCTGAGGATCAGCCTTATACCAAACATCCACGTGGATCATCCACATCGGGTGCTGTGAGTCGATGGGGCGGCGCTCCTGGGCCACGGCAAGGGTCATCTGTGTTACGAGACAGCAGATAAGAACTAAAAACTTCTTCATAGGTAGGTATTTAATAGGTATTTAAAATGTTAAATAGGTTATTCATCGGGCCAAGGACAGGGCAGACCAGTCGCCTTGAACGTGGGGCGCTGCGCTTTCATCTTCCGGAGTTGTCTGGACAGCTTGCGGGAAAGGCGCCGGACGAGGTCGGGACGCTCGTTGGAGAGGTCGTTCTGCTCCCCGATATCGTGGCGGATATCATATAGTTCCTTTCGACAGGTCTTGTAGTCATAGATGAGTTTCCAATCTCCCTCGCGGATGGCACATTTGTTGTCGATGCCAGGCCCTCGATTGCCCCACACATGCGGGTAGTTCCAAATTAAAGCGCGTCCGCGCGACGGATTGCCACTTCCTCGCAGCAACGGCACAAAGCTTTTGCCGTCAATGGTCTGTGGCACCTGATAGCGCTGGATGCCAGCCATCTCCAGAATCGTAGGGAAAAAGTCCTCGATGAGCACATAGCTGTCGCAGCGCCTGCCGCCCTCAACAATTCCCGGCCAGCGAACAATCATCGGTTCGCGTATGCCTCCCTCAAGCAATGAACCCTTGCCACTGCGCAGCGGGGCATTTTGGGTGAAGAGGGGTTCGTCGCGCCATTCGGTGCTCGTGGCATAGCCGCCGTTGTCGCTCATAAAAAGCACTATTGTCCGTTCGGCTTCACCATTGCGCTCCAACCAGTCGAGCACATCGCCCAAGCTCTTGTCCATTCCCTCGATGAGCGAGGCGTAAGCTGCCTCTTTCTCGGAGAGACCGCGCCTGCGGTATTTCTCATAGAAACGCATATCACGGTCGATGGGGACGTGGACAGCGTAGTGGGAAAGGTATAGGAAAAAAGGACTATGGGCATGGGATAATGCAGCAAGGGCTTCCTGCGTGAGCGCTTCAGTAAGGAAAATCCCCGTACCCCAATATTTCTGCAAACCGGGAATGGCGAACTGCGCCGTCGGTCGACCATCAGCGTCATGACCAAAATTGCGTTCGCTTAGATAAGTGGCAGGACCTCCTGCTGCATGACCCGCGATATTCACGTCGAAGCCGAAATGAAGGGGCGATTCCCCAGGCGTGTCCTGTGCGCCCCAATGCGCTTTGCCGCAATGGATTGTGTAATAACCTGCTTCATGGAGAATGTCTACGAAGGAACGCGCCACAAAGGTGTTAGGCGTACCTTCGTTTTGACAGACACCATTGTAGTTCCAGTCAGGCGGCATGAGCAGATCGTCTTGTTCGTCGGTCATCTGCCCTCGGCGGAACGTCCAATTCGTTACACGGTGGCGTGCCGCATTGGCACCTGTCAGCAACGAACAGCGACTGGGCGAACTGATAGGGCTGGCGTAGGCTTGGGTAAATAACACTCCCTGTTTGGCCAGCCGCTCCATATTCGGCGTTTCGTAGGTGGCATTAAGCGGCGTGCGCTGCGTCCAAAACGGCACGGATGTATCCTGCCATCCCATATCGTCGACCATGAACAAGACAATATTTGGCCTGCTCTCAGGCGCAGGCTGGGCTTGTATGGAGGCGGCTGCAATGACAGCCATCGTCAGGGACTGGATACGTGAGTTGTTTGTGCTGGTGTACAAGTTTATCGAAGGGAGTGGCTGATTAGCGGTTGTCGAAAGTGAAGTGGTAGGTGCCTTGGCCGACGGTGACGGCGTGCGGTGCAACGCTGATGATGCCGTTGCCAGTGCTGAGCGTACGTCCTTGCTCACAGGCTTTTGTGCCTTCGGGGATGGCTATGGAGGCTGTGCTGCCAACGGGCACACGGACATCGAGGATGTCGAGGCGGCCCTCATGCCCCACGACATGACTGCGGAGCAACCCCTGTGGCGTGTTGAGTTCGTAGGTCACCGTGTCAACGCCCACAGCCACCTGCGGTCGGACATCGAAATGACGGTAGCCGGCACCTTCCTCAGTCACATTGACACCTGCTAATCGTCGTGCCAGCCAAGTGAGCCCGCCGCCGAACATCGGGTGGTTGCGCGATTCCTTGCCGTTCCAGTTCTCCCAGGTCACGGTGGCGCCTTGAGCTATCCAGTGTCCGTAGCTTGGGAAGTCGGTCTTGAGTATTGCCGTGGTGGCAACGTCATGAAGGCCGTTGTCGCTGAGCGTCTCAAAGAAGAACTTTGTGGTCACAAAGCCTGTGTTGATATGTCCGTCGTGCAGATCCATGATCTCATGGCACAGCGATGCGATGACCTCAGCCCTGCGTTCCTCCGGCACACCCATGAACAGCGCTAAGGTGTTGGGACCGAAGTCGCCGTAGGTGTGCTGCTCTTCGTTGTAGAACTTGCGATGGAAGGCGCGCCATGTACGGTCGGCAATGGCCTGGTATTCTGCCTCGCCAGCGCTGTCGCCAAGGACATGAGCTGTCTTGGCCGTATTGGTGGCACAGAGCCAGAGGTAGAAGGTATGGAGAATCTCGTCGGCTGGCATACCGTAGGGCGGCACCCAGTCGCCGAGGTTGAACCAGTAGCAGATATCACCTGACTCTTGGTTGCGCTTCTGCTGGTACATGGTACTGTCAGGCGTGAGCCACGTGAGCATGTGGCGCACCTGCTCGCACATGGGGCGGTAGGAGAGCTCCAGCATCTGACGGTCGCCGTATTGAAGATAGTATTCCCATGGAATGATATTCATGGCAGCACCCCAAGCAACGCCACCGCCACACGCAGGCTGCCACGGCGCACCGTTAGGCACATAACCGCTGAAGGGGTTTTGCGCGTCACGCATATCGCGTACCCATTTCTGATAGAAGGCGGCGGCATCGAAATTGAGCATGACCATTGCAGCGGCTATTTGTCCGTCGCCGGTGTAGGGAGCCCGCTCACGATGCGGGCAGTCGCTGGCAATGCAACCGTGCATATTGTCCATCTGCGAGCGTTGCCAGATGGCGTTGATACGGTTGAGCAGGGGATGGCTGGCATGGAACGAGGCATTAAGACGGACGTCGGTGTTGACCGCCTCTGCCTGTATCTGACTGGCGGTCAGCGTCTCCAGCCCGCGCACGATAACGCGTGAGAAGGCATACCATGTGAACCGTGGTGCGTAGCTCTCGCCCTCGGCGGCACCTTTGCAGTAGTACTCCTCCTTGCCAATGGGCGACTCGCAAACATATTCCACGTCGACACGCTGCCCGTTCTGACCATGTATACCTTTGAGGCGCACCCATCCCGAGACCTCCTTTTCGAAGGTCACCACGAAGGCACTGTCCTGACGCTCGATGCTCACGGGTTGCAGGATTTCTGTGATGCGATCAGTTGGCGAAGTGTGTGCAGTGAGTTTGCCCACGGGAGGCGTAGCGAACGTCGCATGCTGCCAGCTGTTGTCGTCAAAGTCGGCTGTGGACCAGCGCGGCGTCTCTAAACGTGCGTCGTAGGTTTCGCCTTCAAAGACGCCGTTCATGGTGATGGCTGAGGGGTGTGTGCGCCAGCTTTCGTCGGTGACGATGGTCTCGATGGTGCCGTCATCGTAGGTCACTTGAAGCTGGCACAGCAGACAAGGCTCGCCGAAGGAGCGCACGAGATGGTACTTGCTGCGGTAGAAGCCGTCGCCGAGAATGGCACCAATCGCATTGCGCCCCTTGCGCAACAGGTGTGTCACATCGTAGCAGAGGTAGAGTACACGGTAAGCCGTAAAGTGTGGGTCAAGGGCTATGCCTCCCTTGTCGAGGTCGGGACGTGTCGTGTAGTTGGTGAAGTTTGGTACGAAATAGTCGTCGCTGACACGTTGGCCGTTGGCATAGAGTTCAAAGTAGCCGCCGGCGGTGACGAAAACCTTTGCCTTGACCACCTTGCGTCGGAGCGAGAAGCTTTTGCGCAGCAGCGGAGCGCCTGTCGGCTGATTGGCCGTAATCCATTGCGCCTTCCACTCGTCGGGGCTGAGCAGTCCCATTGTCCAGTGTCCGACGCTGCTCCATTGCGACTCACGTCCATGTTCAGGCCACACCTGCACTTTCCAATAGCAGTCCTGCGCCGATGTCAGCGGCTTGCCGCCGTAGGGGATGAGCGTATTGCAATCTGACATCACGCGTCCGCTGTCCCAGAGGTCGTAGTCGCCGGCTTTGAGGCCTTTGGCAGTAGAGGCTACGACAATACGATAAGCCCACTGTCGCTCTCCGCGTATACGCTCGTCAGCTACCTCATTGACCCACGAAAGACGCGGTTTTTCGACATCAACCACAGGCGGCTCAGCCATGTGTTCCACGGTCAGGCACACGGGTTTCAAATGTCTCACGTTTTTTGAGAATGAGTATGCGGGCGAGAAACCCATTACGAGAAGTACCAGCAATGCCATCAGCAGCTGGATCGGGCGACAGAGGCTTTTCATTTACTCAAAATAATAGACGCGTTTGACGCGGGGTGAAACGGAGGTAAGGATCTCGTAGGGGATGGTGCCGATGGCTTCGGCGAGTACAGTAGGTGGCAGTTCGGGGCCGAAGATGACGGCGGGGTCACCCTCATGGCAATCGATGTCGGTAACATCTATCATGCAGACATCCATACAGATATTGCCGACATAGGGGGCGCGCTGGCCGTTGACGAGGCAGTAGCCGTTGCCGCAGCCGAGGTGACGGTTCAAGCCATCGGCATAACCAATGGGCAGGGCTGCGATGCGGCTGTCACGCGTCAGATGACCCTTGCGCGAATAGCCCACAGTCTCGGTGGCGGGAACGTCGTGGATCTGGAGGATGGTGGTTTTGAGGGTGGAAATGCACACCAAAGGTGAATGGACAATGGACAATGGACAATGAGCATTTCCACTTGAATGAGCATTTGATGCAGGCATATCTCCATTGTACATTGTGCATTCTCCATTGTCCATTGTACATTGTCCATTGTCCATTGTACATTGTCCATTGTCCATTGGATTGATGCCATACAATCCGAGTCCCAACCTGACCATATCGCAGTGACGCTCGGGGAAATGCTCGATGGCGGCGCTGTTGCAGATGTGGCGCAGAATATGATGCGGGAAGGTGGCTTGCAGTTGGTCGGCAGCGGAGCAAAAGAGCTGCCACTGGTGCTTGGAGAAAGCGTCGAAGTCTTCGCTGTCGGAGCCTACGAAATGCGTGAACACGGAGCGCGGGATGAGCGCCTGCTGGGCGCAGAGGCGTTCGATGAGCTGTGAAAGGTCTTTGGCTGGCTCGAAGCCAAGGCGGTGCATTCCCGTGTCGAGCTTCAAGTGGATGGGGTAGTTGGTGATACCCTCGCGCTCGGCGGCATGGATGAGGGCTTCGAGGAGCCGGAAGCTGTAGACCTCGGGCTCAAGGTGGTACTCGAAAAGCGTCTGGAAGGATGACATCTCGGGATTCATTACCATGATATTCGCCGTGATGCCTGCACGTCGCAACTCCACACCTTCGTCGGCAACAGCCACGGCAAGATAGTCAACGCCCTGATCCTGTAGCGTCTTGGCAACCTCCACGGCTCCGGCACCGTAGGCAGAAGCCTTGACCATACATATCATCTTGGTCTCGGGGCGCATGAAGGAGCGGTAATAGTTAAGATTGCTGACGACAGCGGGGAGGTTAACCTCGAGGATTGTCTCGTGAACTCGCTGCACGAGGGCATCGGCGAGGCGGTCGAAGCGGGCGAGGCGAGCACCTTTGATGAGGATGACGCGGTCGCAGAGGTTGCGGAAAGTGGCCGAGGCGAGGAAGGCGTCGACAGAGGGGAAGCAGACCCACCCCCAGCCCCTCCCGTGAGGGAGGGGAGTGGGCTGCGCCGTGACAGTCTCTTGCAAGCCGGAGGTCTCCCCTCCCTCACGGGAGGGGTCGGGGGTGGGTCTGAAAGTTTCAACGTTGGCCATCCCTGCGCTGACTTCATCGCCGATACCTATGAATTCGTCGACACCATATTGTTGGAGGAGGCTGGCAACTTGTCGGTAGAGCTCAGTGAGCGTGAGGCCCGTTTGCTTGATATCTGAGAGGATGAGCGTACGCTTGCAACCCGAAGCGTCAGGGCGGCGACGCATGAAGTCGAGAGCAATCTCTAAGGAACCAAGGTCGCTGTTGCAGGTGTCAGTGATGAGCGTGCAATTGTTGCGTCCCTCCTTGACTTCGAGACGCATGGCCACAGCTTCGAGGTTCTCGATGCGCTGTGCAATCAGGTCATCCTTCAATCCGAGGTAGCGGCAGGCGCAGATGCAATGGCAGATATTCTCGATGCCGGCAGCGTTAGCGAAAAGGGGCGAGAGATGAGCGGTGAGGGCGTTAAAATCATCCTTCTTCCAGCCGATGAGTTCGCCCTGGAAATGGCTTTCGGCGATGCACTGGTTAATCGTCTCGTCGTCGGCATTATATATAAGTACGCGCGCGTTGTGGAAGAGGCGCAGCTTCTCGAAGCATTTCTCGCGGCGGTTGCCGAAGTTCTCGTCGTGGGCAGAGCCAAGATGCGTCATGATGCCCATGGTGGGCTGGATGATGCTTTCGAGGGCTGCCATCTCACCCGGCTCGCTGATGCCAGCTTCAAAGATGCCGAGTTGTGTCTGCTCCGAGAGGCGCCACACGGACAGCGGCACACCAATCTGTGAGTTCCATGAGCGTGGCGAGCGTGTTATGGCGAAATCAGGAGACAGAAGTTGGTAGAGCCACTCTTTGACGATGGTCTTGCCGTTGGAACCCGTGATGCCGACGACGGGGATGTTGAACTCTTCGCGGTGGCGCTCAGCCAAGCGTTGCATGGCCTTCATGGGTGAGTTCACTTTCAGGTAGTTGGCATCCTCTTCGGGATGCTCAGGCACCTGCGATACGACGAAGTTGCGTACGCCGCGGCGGTAGAGCTCTGGGATATAGCGGTGGCCGTCGTTCTTCTGTGTGCGGATGGCAAAGAAAAGCGTCTCTTCGGGAAAAACAAGGGAACGGCTGTCGGTGAGCAGCCAATCGATATGCGTGTCAGCGGTACCGTAGCGGTGGGCACCGATGAGGGTAGTAATGGTAGAGATGGAATAGGTCATTATTGAATGAATAATGGACAATGGATAATGGACAGTACTATTCGGTTAAAGCTCAATATGGTATTTGGCCATGAGCTCACGCAGGCGGTCCTGCGTTTGCTCGCGGAAACGGAGAGCGGCAGGCGAAGAGGGGTCTTCAGGCCTGTGCTGCAAAGCCTTGCGAATAGGCTCAAAGTCATAGAGATAGCGACTCGTTTCATTGTCGACGCATTGGTCTACGAAGCGTTCCCAGATGTAGTCGATAGCCTGCTCCGACGGGTGCAGGAGATCGGGACCGTAGAAACGGTAGTCGCGCAGCTCGTCGAGGACAATCTCGTAGGCGGGGAAGTAGGCCACCTGCTCCGGAAGTTGTCGTTGCAATTGGTCGACGGCGAGAAGCAGCACGGCCTTGCTCAAACGGCTTTCATGGAAACCGTATTTGGAATAACGGTAAGGCGAGACAGTGAAGATGACCTGTGCTCGGGGGAAAAGGCTGCACAGCTTCTCGAGCGTAGTGACGCACTCTTCTACAGTCATCCCACATTCGGTGAACTCAGCTTGCGGACGCTTGTGGCAATTGCCAACGACCAGAGAGTCAGCTCGTTTGTAGTAGCGGTTCGTTCCCAGCGTAATGATGATGGTCGTGGGGTTCCACTCGACGAGCTTGCCACGGGCAGAGAGCACAGCGGCACGGCAGGCCTCGAGTGTGGAGGCGTTGGCGTGGCTGTCGGTGAGCCAACAATGCCAGCGGTCGTCCTCGTCGCAGAAGTAGAGGTCGTTGGACATCGGATTGGATGTGAGCACCTGCAGGATGCTCAGCGGGTTGTACAGCACACCAAAAGGATTGACGAGGGCGGGGAGTCCGCTTTGTCGCATTTTTGCACCGATCTTCTCGGCAAAACACGAACCAATGAGCGCAACGCGATTGTGGAGGTTTATCGGGCGTTTCAGTGAGGGTATCTCAACGGTAGTAATCAGTTTCATGCGACAAAGATAAGCAAAAAACGAATATGTTATACAAAAAAAGTGTATAATTTGCGAAATATGCTCTTATAGAGCAAAAAGTTTAAAGTTTAAAGTTTAAAGTTTAAAGTTTTTATTACCTTTGCAACGCAATTCTATCGTAATGACCGAAACAAACGCTCACACATACCCTCTATTGGAGCAAATCAAGCTCCCCGCGTACCTGCGACAACTCCCCTTGGAGCAGTTGCCGGAAGTGTGCCGCGAACTGCGCCAGGATATCATTGACGAGCTGTCAGACAACCCTGGACATTTTGCCTCAAGCTTAGGTGTCGTGGAATTGACTGTGGCGCTCCACTATGTCTACAATACGCCTTACGACCGCATCGTTTGGGATGTGGGGCATCAGGCATACGGGCATAAGATTCTGACGGGGCGCCGCGAAGCATTCCGCACGAACCGTAAGTTTGGCGGCCTCAAGCCTTTCCCCTCGCCCGAGGAGAGCGAGTACGATGCCTTCACCGCCGGTCACGCTTCTAACAGTATCAGTGCTGCCCTCGGTATGGCATTGGCAGCTAAGGCGAAGCACGAGGCCGACCGCCACGTCGTAGCTGTCATCGGCGATGGTGCCATGAGCGGCGGTTTGGCTTTCGAAGGCTTGAACAATGCGGCCAACACGCCCAATGACGTGCTCATCATCTTGAATGACAACAACATGAGCATAGATCGCAGTGTGGGCGGCATGAAGAACCTCCTGCACCAGTTGCAGACCAACCCTACCTACAACCGCATTCGCGACAAGGCTTCGCGCAAGTTGTTGTCATGGGGATGGATGAGCGAGGAAGGCAAGCGCAGCATCTTACGCTTTAACAATTCGCTGAAGAGCTTCATCAACCATCAGCAGAATGTCTTCGAAGGTATGAACATCCGCTACTTTGGACCTACCGACGGCCATGACGTCATCGAGCTGGTGAAGACGCTGCGCATCATCAAAGACATGAACGGCCCCAAGCTGCTGCACATCCACACCGTCAAAGGCAAGGGCTTCGAACCTGCCGAGAAAGGTGGGGCGCTGTGGCATGCGCCGGGTAAGTTCGACCCTAACACGGGCGAGATAATCAAGAGCGACGAGACGGGTCTGCCGCCCAAGTTCCAGGATGTCTTCGGGCATACTTTATTGGAACTTGCGCGCAAAAACAACCGCATCGTTGGTGTCACGCCCGCCATGCCCACAGGTTGCTCCATGAATATCATGATGGAGGCCATGCCTGAGCGCGCCTACGATGTGGGCATCGCTGAGGGGCATGCCGTGACTTTCTCGGCCGGCATGGCCAAGGACGGTCTGCTGCCTTTCTGTAACATTTACAGCTCGTTTGCCCAGCGTGCTTACGACAACCTTATTCATGATGTCTGCATCTCACGGCTGAACGTCGTCCTGTGTCTCGACCGCGCAGGACTTGTCGGCGAGGATGGCCCCACGCACCACGGTGCCTTCGACCTGGCATTCCTTCGCCCCATTCCCAACCTGACCATCGCCTCACCCATGGACGAGCATGAGCTGCGCCATCTGATGTATACGGCGCAGCTGCCGGACAAGGGTCCCTTCGTCATCCGCTACCCCCGCGGTCGCGGCTCGCAAACTGATTGGGAATGTCCGATGCAGGAAATCCCCGTTGGACGTGGACGCAAGCTCAAGGACGGCAAAGACATAGCCATGCTTACTATCGGTCCCCTCGGCGTGACTGCCTGCGAAGCTATCCGTCAGGCAGAGGCTGAGCATCCGGGGCTCTCCATTGCCCACTACGATATGCGTTTCCTCAAACCTTTGGACGAGCGTCTGCTCACTGAGGTGGCAGCACGCTTCAAGCGTATTGTCACCCTTGAGGACGGTGTACGTACAGGAGGTTTGGGCTCGGCCGTGCTCGAATGGATGTCCGACCATGGTATGACACCAAAGATCATACGCCTCGGGCTGCCCGACAGCTTCGTTGAACACGGCAGCTGCAAGGAACTGCACCACCTCTGTGGCATTGACGTTGAAGGTATTAAAAAGCATCTTTTATGAAGATCATCATCGCAGGCGCGGGTGCTGTGGGTAGCCATCTGGCCGCCCTCCTCACCAAAGAGAACCATGATATTGTGCTCATCGATCCCGACGAGCCCAAATTGGCCAATGCCAGCGAGGGGTTGGATCTGATGACGCTGAACGTGTCGCCCACCAGCATCAGCGGTCTCAAGGAAGCCGGCACCCCGCAGGCTGACCTCTTCATCGCCGTGACACCTTCGGAGACGAAGAACCTCACGTGCTGTGTGTTGGCCAGCAGCCTCGGCGCCAAGAAGACCGTGGCACGTATCGACAACGGCGAATATCTCGAACCCAAAAACCGCGACTTTTTCACCTCCATGGGCATCGGTTCGCTCATCTACCCCGAGGCATTGGCGGCGCAGGAAATCGTCAACGGCGTGCGACGCTCTTGGGTACGACAATGGTGGGAGGTACACAACGGCGCTTTGGTGATTCTGGGCATTAAGTTGCGCGAGGAGGCAACAGCGCTCTACGGCAAGCAGCTCAAGGATCTCTGCCCGCCCGACTCGCCCTACCATATTGTGGCTATCAAACGCGACGAGGACACGATCATCCCGGGTGGTCTCGATGAGCTAAAATTGGGTGATATCGCCTATTTCATGACCACGAAGCTCTTTGTGCCCAACATCCGGCAGCTTGTGGGTAAGGAGAAATATCTCGATGTCAAGAAGGTGATGATTATGGGTGGCGGACGCATCGCCGTGCAGACTTGCCATCGCCTGCCCGACTATATGGACGCAAAAATCATTGAGCAAGATCCCGAGCGCTGTCGCAAGCTCACGGAACTGCTCGACAATGACAACGTGCTGATCATCAACGGCGATGGACGCGACACGCAGCTCCTGCAGGAGGAAGGCATACGTCAGACGCAAGCTTTCTGTGCCCTCACACCCGACACGGAGACGAACATCCTCGCCTGTCTCGCAGCCAAGCGTATGGGGGTGCGCAAGACTGTGGCCATGGTCGAAAACACAGATTACATCACAATGGCAGAGAAGTTGGACATCGGCACCATCATCAACAAAAAGGCCATTGCAGCAGGTCACATCTACCAGATGATGCTTGATGCCGACGTGGCCAGCGTGAAAAGCCTTACCATTGCTGATGTGGATGTCGCCGAACTTGATGTGGTTGAAGGTGCAATGGTCACGCGCGCACCTGTCATGAAGCTCGGACTGCCTAAGGGCATCACCATCGGCGGCCTTGTACGCGACGGCGAGGGCATTCTCGTCAACGGTAGCACGCATATCCTCCCAGGCGATCGTGTCGTCGTCTTCTCCCGCACCGCCCTCTTCAAGCAGCTCGACCGCTACTTCAAGAAACCCGACACTGGCCTCTTCTCGATATTCCATTAAAGACTTTCTCAACTTCGCTTGTGGAAGAGTTAATAGTTAGGTAATCAAAACATTAATGGTAAATAATCAGTCTTCAGAAAAAACCATTCCCTCCTTAACAAGGGGGGTGAGGGATAGAGCTGTCTTCCATCGTTTCTGTCGCGGCGGTTATGCCATCTTCGCCAGCCTCCATCGCGAAGTGCGCATTGGCGTACTCACCGTGAGTATGCTCGTCAGTGTCAACATCCCCAAAGTGCAGGCCCTGCAGATTACAGCAGCCCCCGCCTCCGACGACGAGCCCGAGGACAAGGAACTGGCAGAAGTCAGCGTCGCAGGTACAATGTCGCCGCTGACAGCGCTGCAGGCAGCACGCATCGTAGGCGTCATCACGCGCCAACAGATTGAGGCATCGGCGGCGCAAAGCGTCAACGACCTCCTGAAATCAGCCGTCGGTGTAGATGTCCGGCAGCGCGGCGGCTTTGGTATTCAAACGGACATCAGCATCAATGGCGGCACGTTCGACCAGATCACCCTCCTCCTGAACGGTGTCAACATTTCCTCCCCTCACACAGGCCACCTCGCCGCCGACTTCCCCGTCAGCCTTTCCGACATCGAACGCATCGAGATCCTCGAAGGTGCTGCCTCCCGTGTCTACGGCGCTTCCGCTTTCGGGGGAGCAATCAATATTGTGACAAAGGCCCCTCCCGTGAGGGAAGAGAGTGGCTGGCGCACAGACAGCACTAAGATCAATCAATTCGATTTCGATGCAGGTCTGCAGGGTGGCTCATATAGCACCTTTGGTGGCGATGCCCGCATAGCCTTTTCTTCGCGGAAGCCCCTTCTCTCCAAAATGGGAGGTGGTGGAGGTGGCTCTTCTCTTTCTTTTGCCTATCTCCGCTCCTCCGGCGCCACGGTCAACTCCGACTTCTCGCGAGCCAATGCCTACCTTCGTGGCTGCTACGACCACACGGATTTCACCGTCGACTGGCAGGCGGGCTACAGCCATAAGTCCTACGGCGCCAACACGTTCTATTCTGCGGCCTACCCCAATCAGTACGAGCGTAATAGCCGCTTCATCATCAGTGTTGGTGCTGAGACAAAAGGACGTGTGCATCTGCGTCCGGAGGTCTACTGGCATCGGCTCTACGACAATTTCGAGCTCATCCGAGGCACTACGACAGGTGAGAACTTCCATCGCACCGATGTCCATGGCGTACGCCTCACCGCTGCCATCCGGTGGGCATTGGGACGAACGGCTCTCGGCGCCGAGATACGCGAGGAAGGCATCTACAGCACAACGCTCGGACAGCCCCTCGCAGACATCTCCCGTCACTGCGTGCCGCACGAAGAAGACGTCTATTACACCCATCACGACAGTCGCACCAACTTCTCCTTCAACCTCGAACACAATATTCTGCTGCCCCGTTTCACAGCCAGTTTCGGCCTTCTCGCCAACAAGAATACGCGCTTCGACGACCACCTGCGCTTCTACCCCGGCATTGACCTCGCCGTGACACCCGCTCCTCGCTGGCGCCTCTTCGCCTCCTACAACAAGGGCTTCCGCCTTCCCACCTTCACCGACCTCTACTACAAGAGTCCTACGCACGAAGGCAATCAGGGTATGCAAGCCGAAGAGAGCCACAGCTTCCAACTTGGAACAACGATTACAATCAGCCCCACTTCCTTGTATGGAGGGGAAAGGCTGCGCACAGAGAACCGTTTGAAAATGAAAAAGCGCCCCTCCATACAAAATGGAGGTGGAGCGTTCACATTAAAACTCTTCTACCACCGCGGCCACAACCTCATCGACTGGGTGATGTACGCCCCCGACGACATCTATCACAGCGCCAACTTCAACCTCGACAACATGGGCGTACAGGCAGAGGCTAACTGGAGATTTTCATCTTTTATCATGCAAAATTCACCCTTAACCTTGAACCTATCCTATGCCTTCATCCACCAGCGCCGCCACGACGACCCACCTGTCTACAAGTCCAACTACGCCATGGAGTACCTGCGCCACAAACTTGTCGTTCGCCTCGACCACATGATATGGTCCACCTCCTCGCGACAGTTTCCCTCCTCCTCGAAGAAAAGGAACAGAGGCGGGGCTTTATCCGCTTCTTGGAACCTCCGCTGGCAGAACCGTATGGGTAGCTACATACGCTACGAGAATGCGCAGTCCACAGGCGAACTCGTACCCTACAAGCCTTACGCTACGCTCGACCTCAAACTCCGCTGGACAGCGCCCCGCTACGAGCTTTGGGCAGAAGGTTCCAACCTCTTCAACCGCCGTTACTACGACCTCGGAAACGTCCCTCAACCTGGCATCGTCGTCCTCGCTGGTGTCCGTGTAAAGTTTTCACATACAGCTACGCACGAATAGTCGCATAGCCCTGTTTCACTCAGCCGAGCTGTTGTAAAGCGGTTCGATGATGTTGAGGAGCTTGATGGTAGCCTTGATGGCAGCCTCGGTCTGGTCGGCATCAAGAGCATGGGTGCGGTACTGCTTCTCCTCATAGACCCATTCAATGGTGGTCTGCACAAGGGCATCGGTGCGACCGCCGGGTGGGATGGTGACAGCGTAGTTCGAAAGCCAGGGGAACTTGCGGCCAAGGCGGTCGCGATAGATGTGACGGACGGCGCGGACGAAGGCGTCGTACTGACCGTCGCCCTGCGCGCTCTCCTCGTAGATCTCATCATCAATCTGCAGGCGCACCTGTGCCATGGGACGCAGACCGTAAGCCGTTGAAACCATATACGATAGGAGGCGCACGCGTTCCTCGTCCTCGCTGTGTTTGAGCACGTCGCGGATGATGAAGGGGAGGTCTTCTTGCGTGACAAGTTCCTTCTTGTCGCCCAGCTCGATGATACGATCCGTGACCTTCTTCATGTCCTCGTCGCTGAGGTCGAGACCGAGCTCTGCGAGGTTCATGCGGATGTTGGCCTTGCCACTGCTCTTGCCGAGGGCGTACTCGCGGCGACGTCCGAAACGCTCAGGACGCAATGCGTTCTGATAGAGCCCGTTCTTCTTGTCGCCGTCGGCATGAACGCCTGCCACCTGCGTGAAGACGGCCGATCCGGTGATGGGCTTGTTGGGCGGTATGGCTATGCCGCTGTAGCTCTCCACCATGTGTGCCACCTTGTTAAGTTCCTCCTCGTTGATATTCGTTTGCGCGTTGAAATGGTCTTTGAGAATGGCTTGCACGGAGGCTAATGGCGCATTGCCAGCCCGCTCGCCAAGGCCGTTGATGGCGGTATGCAGTCCGCGAGCACCGTTAAGGACGGCAGCGAGGACGTTCGACACGGCCAGGTCGTAATCGTTATGGGCGTGGAAATCGAAGTGAACGCCCGGATAGCGAGCCACCATCTGCTTGATAAAATCCGATGTCTCCAAAGGATTGAGAATGCCGAGGGTGTCGGGGAGCATGACGCGGGAGACCGCAGCAGACTCTCCCCCAAGCCTCACCCCTAACCCCTCTCCCGTGGGAGAGGGGAACTTTAGGGAGGGAGCGATTTGTTCTGAGCAGGCGTCCGCAGGGGAGGTGGCTATGAGGTCGATAATGGAGTCTAATAGTTGAAAGACATAAGAGGGTGACTCTTTGCGATTGGTGACCGCTCCCTCCCCAAAGTTCCCCTCTCCCACGGGAGAGGGGTTAGGGGTGAGGCTGGGGGGAGAGTCTGGGACTGGGTATGGATCTGAGTCTGATTCTGTTTTCATCCCTCCACTCCAATCCTCCAAATAAATATTGACGGCGATACCGCGTTGGGCGGCCATCTCCACGTTGCGTCGGATGTCGGCGGCGTGTTGTTCGAGCGTCTTTCCGAGCTGTCCCTCGCAGTGGCGGCGCGAACCTTTGCAAAGCAGATTGATGGTACGTGCGCCTGCGCGCTCAATCCAGTCGAGGCTCTTCCCATCGTCCACGAAACCAAGCACTTCTACGCGATTGAGCAAATCTTTGGAGGCTGCCCAGCGGGTTATGCGCTGCACGGCTTCGAGCTCGCCGTCGCTGACACGGGCTGATGCAACTTCCACGCGATCTACGTGCAGGTCTTCCAGCAGCGCCCGGCAGATGAGCAGCTTCTCATGCGGCATAAAACTCACACCTGACGTCTGTTCACCATCCCGCAGGGTGGTATCCATGATTTCAATCTTTCTCATAGACTTCTATTTTATCGAGGTTCTTCATGAGGAAATCGATGTCGTCGAGACCGTTCATGAGGCAGTATTTCTTGTAGCCGTTGATGGGGAAGTGCTCGGAGTGGTTGGTGGCGAGGTTGGTGACCGTCTGTGCGGGCAGATCCACACGGACTTGCGTCTGCGGGTCGGCCGCGATACTGTCGAAGAGTTCCTGCTGAAAGGAGGGACTGACGGTGATGGGCAACACGAAGCAGTTTAGGAGGTTATTGCGGTGGATGTCAGCGAAGGAACTGCTGATGACCACGCGGACACCATAGCCAGCGATGGCCCATGCGGCGTGCTCGCGGCTGGAGCCCGAACCCCAATTCTCACCGCCTACAATGATCTGGTGTACTCCCTCGCGCGGTGCCTCGTTGAAAGCTGGCTGGTTCATGACGAAATCATGAACCACATTGCCTTTAGCATCGTAGCGCAGGTCGTGCATGAAGGCGTCGCCGAAGAACTTCGGATCGCGCGTCGTGCTGGCCAAGTAGCGGGCAGGGATGATGAGATCCGTATTGCAGTTGTCGATGGCAATGGGGATACAGGTGGAAGTTATGATGGAAAAGGATGACTCTCCCCCCTCCCTCCCTATAAGGGAGGGAGCAGAATGTTTTGAGCAGGCATTCGCTTTGTTCTCTTTGCTATTCTTCAAGGGGATTAGGGATTCCATTAGACCTCCAGCGTCATAGGTGACCGCTCCCTCCCTTATAGGGAGGGCGGGGGGAGAGTCTCTTGGATCACTAATCACTCCCGTCACAGCAGCCGCTGCTACGGTCAGCGGGGAGGCGAGGATGGTGCGGGCGCCGGGACCTTGGCGACCGACGAAATTGCGGTTAGAGGTGCTGATGCAGAGTTTGCCGGCAGGCACTTTGTCTGCATTCATGGCGAGGCAGGCAGAGCAGGAGGGCAAACGCACTTCGAAGCCTGCGGCGTTGAGGATCTTGTCAATACCTTCGTCGATAATTTGTTGGCGCACAGCCCACGAGCCAGGAACAAGCCACGCCGTGACATTCGGCGCTTTCCGACGTCCTTTGACGATGGAGGCAAAGGCGCGGAAGTCTTCGATGCGCCCGTTCGTGCAGGCGCCGAGGAAAACGTAGTCGACGGGCGTGCCAAGGAGTTGTTGGCCGGGTTGGAATTGCATATAATCCAATTGCACTTGCAGCTGTTGGCGGTCAGCTTCTGGCAGTTCATCCAGTGTTGGAATCGTGCCGTCAATAGCTATGCCTGCTCCAGGATTCGTGCCGTAGGTGATACGTGGCGTGATGTCCTCGGCGCTGAAGGTGATTTCTTTGTCAAAGACGGCATCAGCATCGCTCTTCAATGTTTTCCAGAACGCGACGGCTTTGTCCCAAGCCTCGCCCTTCGGTGCATATTCGCGGCCCTTGAGATAAGCGAAGGTCGTCTCATCGGGAGCTATCAGACCTGCACGCGACCCCATCTCAATAGACAGGTTGGAGAGTGTGAGACGCCCTTCCATCGACATCGAACGAATGACAGAGCCTGCATATTCAACGGCATAACCAGTGGCACCGCCGGTGCCCATCTGTGCCATGATAAAGAGTGCCACATCCTTGGCCGTGACGCAGGGCGCAAGCTGTCCTTCGATATTGATTCTCATGGTCTTGGGTTTCTGCTGCAGGATGCATTGCGCAGCGAGCACCTGAGCCACCTCGCTCGTGCCGATGCCCATGGCGAGTGCACCGACAGCGCCGTGTGTGCTCGTGTGCGAGTCGCCGCAGACGATGGTCATGCCCGGCAGCGACAGTCCTTTTTCAGGCCCCACAACGTGTATGATGCCATTGTCCTTCGAGCCCATGGCGAAGTGCGTGATGCCAAACTCCTCGCAGTTGCGGCGGAGGGTTTCAATTTGGGAAGCTCCCTCCCTCACAGGGAGGGCGGGGGGTGGGTCTGACGGTGTATTATGATCTGG
Source organism: uncultured Prevotellaceae bacterium (assembly GCA_947307015.1). Classification (GTDB taxonomy): domain Bacteria; phylum Bacteroidota; class Bacteroidia; order Bacteroidales; family Bacteroidaceae; genus Physcousia. Next base: position 23,340 of record CAMZHV010000007.1, read on the forward strand.
CATGGCAAAGATCTGCTGAGGACGTAGCACGCTGATGCCCTTGTCGCGCAAGACATCAAATGCCTGCGGACTGGTCACCTCATGGCAGTAGAGACGGTCGATATATAGTTGTGTGGGGCCGTCAGGGATATTCTGCACGACGTGCGCATCCCAAATCTTGTCGAATAAGGTTTTCATCTCCTTATTTTTTAAATTTATTGATACAATCGATATATGCTTCAACGGAAGCGGTGACGATGTCTGTGTTGGCACCGAAACCGTAGTAGAGACGGCCGTCGTATTCCACTTGCATGTGTACTTTTCCCACGTCGTCGGAGCCTTTGCTGATAGCTTGGATAGTGAACTCCTTGAGTGTCATTTGGCGACGGATGATGACCTTGAGCGCCTTGATGGCAGCATCGACAGGACCATTGCCTGAAGCAGCTGCCTCGAACTTCTCGCCGCTGATACTCAGACCGATGGCGGCTACGCTGCGTACACCCTTACCTGTGGTCACCTGCAGGTAGTCGAGTTTGACGGCATGAGTGGCCGTGCGGTCGGCACCGGCGAGCATGAGGATGTCGTCGTCTGTAATCTCCTTCTTTTGGTCGGCCAGATGGAGGAATGCCCCGTAGGTCTTATCGAGGGCTTCGTCGCTCATGTCGATGCCGAGCACCTGTAGGCGGTGCTTCAGGGCGGCGTGACCGCTGCGGGCGGTAAGCAGAATCGAATTCTCGTCGATGCCCACATCCTTGGGGTTCATGATTTCGTAGGTCTGGGCGTTCTTGAGCACGCCGTCCTGATGGATGCCGCTGCTGTGGGCGAAGGCATTACGTCCGACGATGGCCTTGTTGGGCTGCACAGGCATATTCATCAGCGACGAGACGAGACGCGAAGTGGGGTAGATGCGTTGTGTGTTGATGTTGGTGTCTATGCCGATGCTTTTGTGGCATTTCAGGATCATCGCAATCTCTTCGAGACTGGTGTTGCCGGCACGTTCACCGATACCATTGATGGTCACTTCTGCCTGACGTGCGCCGTTCAAGATGCCAGCCATCGTGTTGGCCGTGGCCATGCCGAGGTCGTTGTGGCAATGGGTAGAGAGAATGCACTGGCCGTTGCTGAGGCCGTCGACGTGTTCCATGAGGTATTTGATCTTCTCGCCGAACTCCTGCGGCAGACAGTAGCCCGTGGTGTCAGGGATATTACAGACGGTGGCGCCTGCTTTGACGACCGCTTCGATGACGCGAGCCAGGTATTCGTTGTCCGTGCGCCCTGCGTCCTCTGCATAGAATTCCACATCCTCCACATAGCGCTTGGCATATTTCACAGCGGCCACGGCACGTTCGATGATTTCTTCGTGTGTGGCGTTGAATTTATATTTGATGTGCGATTCGCTGGTGCCGATGCCCGTGTGGATGCGTTTGTGCTTGGCGTAATGCAGTGCCTCCACCGCCACGTCAATATCCTTCTGCACGGCACGCGTGAGGGCACAAATCGTGGGCCACGTGACAGCCTTGGAAATCTCGATGACGCTGTTGAAGTCGCCGGGTGAAGAGATGGGGAATCCCGCTTCGATGACATCCACGCCAAGGGCTTCGAGCTGCTTGGCAACCTGAATTTTCTCAATCGTGTTTAACTGACAGCCGGGCACCTGCTCGCCGTCGCGGAGTGTTGTGTCAAAAATAAATAATCTGTTGCTCATAAGGTTGTGATTGATGAAAATCAGCGCAAAAGTAGTGAAAAAGTTTATGGTTTATGGTTTATGATTGAGAGTTTTTGCCTTTTTGTGCCATATTTTTTACTTTTTATCGTCAAAAAACGAATAAATAGTTCGTTGTAAATCGTCAAATCGTAAATTTTACCTACCTTTGCACCGCAAAAAACGAAGAAACACATTTATGAGTCCAGTACATCAGTCTGACGAAAGCACCAAGTTCTACACAATCCTCGTCTTCTCTGAGAACATCGCGGGTCTGCTCAATCAGATTACGGCTGTCTTCACACGCCGTCAGGTCAACATCGAGAGCCTGAACGTCAGCGCATCCTCGACGCCCGGCGTCCACAAGTACACGATCACGTGCTACTGCACCCTGGAGATGGTGAAGATGCTGAAGGCGCAGATTGAGAAGCGCATCGATGTCCTACAGGCGCGCTATTTTACCGACGATGATATCTTTCTTCAGGAAACGTCGCTATTGAAGATTTCCACGCCTGCGATGCTTGAGAACCCCGACGTCTGTCGGATCATCCGTCAGCACGGAGCGCATATCGTGGAGGTGAACCCGACCTACAGCGCCGTTGAGAAGACGGGTGCCACGGAACACATCCTTTCGCTGTTCGATGCGCTGAACAAACTCGGTGTCGTCCGTCAATTTGCCCGCTCCGGACGTATCTGTATCACAAGAGGTACGCGCGAGTACTTGGATGATTATTTGGCAGAAAGGGAGAAGGAAAAGACTCTCCCCCCAGCCCCTCCCTTGTAGGGAGGGGAGTAATTACCCCAAATAGCCGATTATTTCAATGAATTCCACGACTTCCTTAACAAATCGCCCTCTCCCTAACAGGGAGAGCGGGGAGAGAGTCCCGGGCATGGGGAAGGTCTCCCTATACTCCTTTACTGTTGAGCCCTTCCATGTGGATTTCACGGGCCACCTGTTTCTGGGCGTGCTGGGCAACCACCTGCTGAACGCTGCCGGACGCCATTCGCACAATCGCGGCTGGGGCATTGATCAGTTGAACGAAGTGCAATACACGTGGGTGCTGTCGCGCCTGAGCATCGAGCTGACAGAGATGCCAGCTCAGTACGAGCACGTGGAGGTGGAGACGTGGGTGGAGAGCGTCATGAAGCTGTTCACAGAGCGTAACTTCCTCATCCGCAACACCGACGACGGTCGCATCTACGGCTATGCCCGCTCCATTTGGGCGATGATTGACCTCTCTTCGCGCCAGCCCTCGAACCTCTTGGAACTCAAAGACGGCGACATTCTCCGTTATGTCATCCCTGCCGACGAGAAGCCCTGTCCGATTGCCAAGTATCGTCCGAGCCGACCCGCTACGGAGCCTGCTGTGCGCACCATCGACACGCATTACAGCGACGTGGACATCAACGGCCACATCAACAGCATCAAATACGTTGAGCACGTCCTCGACCTCTTCCCCCGCGAGCTGTTCGAGGGTCATCGTCTCCAGCGCTTCGACATCGCCTACAAGGCCGAATCGTATCTTGGCGACACCCTCACCTTCATCTCCCAGCCCTCCGACACCACCTTCGCCGATGGCCTCGCTACCACTTACGACATCGCCATCCGCAAGAACGTCGGAAAGCCCGAACATCCTGAGGGTGAGGCCATCATCCAAGCGAAGGTGTTGTTTTGCTGAATAAACTGCGTGCAACACCATGGGAGCCCATTTCCGGACTGAGCCCCACAACTTCTCCTTCTTTTTCTGCTTCTTGATGCCTGTTTCTTTTTCTTTTGTACACCATGTGGTGTTACACCACCTGGTGAACATTTATTAAGAGAAAATAGCCGCCTCATATCCTGCAATTTAGTTAAAGTTTACTAATGTTTACCACTTGGTGTACAACAAATTTGTGTACATCAAATTTATGCATTAGTTTTGCAAACAAAATCTATTAAATGCTTCGAACAATGAGGAAACCCTTTATCTATGGCATGTCGGTAGAAGGTGAGCATTTTACCGATCGTGAAATGGAGACCAAACGCCTTCAATTAAACTTTGAGAATGGTGTCAACTCCATACTCATATCTCCCCGGCGCATGGGCAAGACATCACTCGTGAAGAAAGTGAAAAGTCTCTCAGAAAGTGCAGCGCTCAAGGTGGTGTATATGGACATTTATAAATGTCGTACAGAATACGAATTCTACGAGAAATTCGCTTCGGCTGTCATACAGGCAACATCTACGAAGATGGAGCGTATGATAGAAAATGCCAAAGAGTTCCTGTTAGGTGTCACTCCTCGAATCATATATAACCCTGAACCCACAACAGAGTTCTCATTGTCTCTGGGGGTGAATCCTCGAGCGAATGATCCTGAGGAAATCCTCGACTTACCGGAGAAAATCGCACGAAAGCGCGGCATACAAATAGTCGTGTGCATCGATGAGTTCCAGCAGATCGGCGAAATGCCGGACTCGCTGACCATACAAAAGACCATTCGCAGCGTTTGGCAACACCACCAACATACTTCATATTGTCTGTTTGGTAGCAAGCAACACCTGATGAGCAACCTCTTTTATAGTCGCAAGATGCCATTCTATCAATTCGGAGATATGTTCTTCCTTCGCAAGATTCCGACTGACAAATGGGTGCCATTTATCATCAGCCGCTTTGAGGTCGCTGGAAGTAAAATATCTACCGAGTGGGCTGAGAAGATATGTACGACCGTGGAGAACTATTCCGCATACGTACAACAATTAGCGTGGAACGTCTTGACAGCGACAGAAACGGAGGTCACGGAACAGACTTTTCATGACGGCTTAGAAGCCACACTGGCGCAAGTAGCTCCTCTATTTGTGGAGCAGACGACGAACCTATCATCCTATCAGCTCAATCTTATCCGTGCCATCTGTAGTGGCTATCACAATGATTTTGGTAAACGCGAAGTCACAGGCAAGTTCAATCTGGGCACTCGGTCCAATCTGCCCAAACTCAAGAAAGCGCTCATAGACCGTGAATTCCTTGACGAAACCGAATCAGGGCTATTCCTTTCCGACCCTCTCTTTTCCATCTGGTTCAAACAAAACATGATGTAGAATCCTCAGCCTTCCCGCTTCTGGGAAGGCTTTTTCTGCATCTTCATGCCCCTTTTCTTTATCTATTGACCTGAATCAAAGGCCGAAAAAGATGAAAAAAGTACATCGTACCATCACTTTTTCTCGCTTTCCTTCTTCACTTTTCATTCTTTTCACTACCTTTGCAGCGCAAATATAAATGGCCATTTATATAAATCGTGATTTACATTTATGAGATTCTATAATCGTGATACAGAGATTGCCATCATGCAGGAGAATGAAAGGCAGGCAGAAAGGAGTGCTACATTCATGGTACTGATGGGGCGTAGGCGTGTCGGCAAGACCGCACTTATTACTAAAGCCTTCGAAGGGCGTCAGTATGCTTATCTTTTTGTCTCGAAAGACAATGAGGTGGTGCTTTGTGGCAAGTTCCAACAGGCAGTCGAAGCACAATTAGGCATAAAGGTCTATGGACGTCTCACCCGTTTCCGCGACTTCTTTGAAGTAGTGATGCGTGAGTCTCTTCAGCGACACTTCACAGTCGTGTTCGATGAATTCCAAAATCTCTACAAGGTGAATCCGGCCATCTTCAGTGAGATGCAAGACCTGTGGGACCGCTACCACAACGAGTCCCACATCAATCTCATCACGATGGGCAGTATTCGTTCGCTGATGAAGCGCATCTTTGATGATGAGAACGAGCCTCTTTATGGTCGTCCCACCTCCAAGTTCACATTGCTGCCATTCACAACAGATGTACTCAAGCAGATATTCCGCGACCATAAACCCGACTACAAAAATGAAGATCTGTTATGCCTCTATATGTTAACCGGTGGTGTTGCTAAATACGTGGAGTTGCTGATGGATGCAGGCTGTTACACCAAGGAGAAGATGCTCAACTACTTCTGTAGGCAGGACTCCTACTTCCTTTCCGAGGGTCGCGACCTGATGAATCAGGAGTTCGGCGATGAGGGAACCACCTATTTCTCCATCCTCCAACTGATAGCGGCTGGCTTGAACCGACGTTCTGACATCGATGGGGCAATGCAAAAAGATATGGGAGCTTTTTTGCAGAACTTGGAGAAGAAATTCAATGTCATCTCACGTCTGAAACCTCTTTTAGCCAAGCCCAACAGCAAGACCAGTGCATACGAGATATCGGATCAGTTCCTACGCTTCTGGTTCCGTTTCGTTTGGCCATACCAGTCGCTCGTGGAGCGTCAGCAGCTTTCCTTGCTTCGCCGACACATCGGTCAACAGTACGAACAGTTTTCTGGCAGGACTTTGGAGCAATATTTCCAACAGTCAACGATGGAAACCGGCCAATACACATTGATAGGCAATTGGTGGGATCGAAAAGGAGAAAACGAAATAGACATGATTGCCCTCAATGAATTCAATCACACGGGCATTGTAGCTGAGATTAAGCGTAATCCTAAGAAGATCAGTCTCTCCTTTTTAGAACAGAAAGCCAAAATGTTGCCCTCCTCGGAGTTCGGACCTTATCATCTCTCATTACAAGCCTTGTCATTAGAAGATATGTGACTTTCACCATCTATTGACCTGAATCAAAGGCCGAAAGATGAAAAAAGAGGGATTTTCATGTGCGGTTTCAAGATTTATTCATAACTTTGTCCCGTCTCACGCCGAAAAAGCCTCTTTCAGAGGCACGGATGGGTGGGACTACATATATTGTTCTTTGACATTTTGGGAACCATAAATTCTTCATCTTTGAACCATCATTGACATCTCCCACTTGCAGCGCGTAGGCAGCGTGAATGTTGTGAATTGCTTGAAATTCTTCATCTTTGAACCATCATTGACATCTCCAGATTGAGATTATGCATGAAAGGAAAAGTTGTGAATTGCTTGAAATTTTTCATCTTTGAACCATCATTGACATCAGCTGCATGGAATGCCGTCATCAGCTTTGCGTTGTGAATTGCTTGAAATTCTTCATCTTTGAACCATCATTGACATCGACTGACCGCTCTTCCCAGAAAACAAAACTGTTGTGAATTGCTTGAAATTCTTCATCTTTGAACCATCATTGACATCCTGCTCAGGGTGATGACGATTGGGCTGCCTGTTGTGAATTGCTTGAAATTCTTCATCTTTGAACCATCATTGACATCGCATGGACGTAGAAGTAGAGCACATGGTCGTTGTGAATTGCTTGAAATTCTTCATCTTTGAACCATCATTGACATCTAAGTGCCTTCCGTGAAATCATTAAAAGCAGTTGTGAATTGCTTGAAATTCTTCATCTTTGAACCATCATTGACATCGAATAAGCAAATCCACTAAATCGCGATTGGGTTGTGAATTGCTTGAAATTCTTCATCTTTGAACCATCATTGACATCAACAGCGGCACAAGAATTATGAAGACTACAGTTGTGAATTGCTTGAAATTCTTCATCTTTGAACCATCATTGACATCATCATTCTGTAATTGATTATCCATGACATAGTTGTGAATTGCTTGAAATTCTTCATCTTTGAACCATCATTGACATCGCACATCGACCTCGAATGGCACATCAATCAGTTGTGAATTGCTTGAAATTCTTCATCTTTGAACCATCATTGACATCGTACTCGCAGCATACGTTTACACGTTGCCGGTTGTGAATTGCTTGAAATTCTTCATCTTTGAACCATCATTGACATCAGTTTCTCTCATTAATACATTACGGGGCCTGTTGTGAATTGCTTGAAATTCTTCATCTTTGAACCATCATTGACATCAACTTTGTATATCAAGAAATCAACGACAATGTTGTGAATTGCTTGAAATTCTTCATCTTTGAACCATCATTGACATCCGGGCCCGCATCGACCTGAAGGCGCTGGGCGTTGTGAATTGCTTGAAATTCTTCATCTTTGAACCATCATTGACATCTATAAATCATGAGAAATAAAACACAAAACAGTTGTGAATTGCTTGAAATTCTTCATCTTTGAACCATCATTGACATCCAATCTCATATCGGAGATATGCAATGTCCGTTGTGAATTGCTTGAAATTCTTCATCTTTGAACCATCATTGACATCGTCTGAAAGGATATTGTGGGAGTACGACCGTTGTGAATTGCTTGAAATTCTTCATCTTTGAACCATCATTGACATCTAAGTCAAATTCCCCGAAAGGTGTTGCCACGTTGTGAATTGCTTGAAATTCTTCATCTTTGAACCATCATTGACATCTTGCCCTCCTTGCGAGGTACTACGCACCACGTTGTGAATTGCTTGAAATTCTTCATCTTTGAACCATCATTGACATCTAGCGTGTGGTGATTATGACACATGGATTAGTTGTGAATTGCTTGAAATTCTTCATCTTTGAACCATCATTGACATCTACAACAAGACAAAAGAGCTGCGCGAGGTGTTGTGAATTGCTTGAAATTCTTCATCTTTGAACCATCATTGACATCCACATTACACACACATACATACGCGATATGGTTGTGAATTGCTTGAAATTCTTCATCTTTGAACCATCATTGACATCTCGATATGTATAAGATGGTTTAATTCAAAGATTTACGTTAAAGATTAGAATTAAAAAATGATAGATGGTTAGATAGCGGATAGCGTCATTGCTGACGAAATCCGCTATTCAAAGATGATGGTTAGAATAGTTCAAGCTGCTGGCCAGGAGCTGATGGTGCTTTCTCTTTCTTCCCATAGAAGAGTTCTATGTCGCCGAACTGTTTGTCCGTGATTTCCAAAATGCCAACGTTTCCAAATTCAGGTAATGCTGCTTTGACCCGTTTGATGTGTACATCCATATTCTCGCGGCTGGCACAATGGCGGATGTAGATAGAGAACTGGAACATGGTGAAGCCGTCGCCTTGTAAGTCCTTACGAAACTTGGCTGCTGCCTTGCGTTCCTTTTTGGTATCTGTAGGCAGGTCGAAGAATACGAGAATCCACATAACACGATACTGACTGAAACGTGAGGAATCGTCGAGAATACTCATGGCTTTATGTTTCCATTTGTGGATAACTGATTTTGCGTAGTTCTCCGCTGAAGCATTTGTAGAGCGAAGCCGTTGTCTGCGAGGCGGCTATCATCAATGGGCTGCGCTTGCCATCAATAATCACATCCAATACGGGGATGACGAGTAGATCCGCTTTCAGCTCCTTCGTCAGTTCATTGTAATCTATATGTTTACGAATAATCTTAACAACCAATTCGTCCACGTAGGGTCGATAGGGTTCCATGATGTCATCAGCAAGACAATAGGCATTATAGCGGTTGTGATGGTGAATGCCGAGGGTGGGGAGAAGACCACTGCTGACCAAGGCTCGAGCAATCACTCCTCGCAAGATGGCATAGCCATAGTTCAGTAGGTTGTTAGGTGGTTCGCCGTCACGCCCTCTGACAAAGTTCGGGATTTGTGGAAACATGTTTCGCCAGTAGTAGGCCGCTGCACGCGCCTCGAGGTTATCCGCATCGCCGCTGCGCACCTCATCCACCCACGCCTTCATGCAACGTGTTTCGGCTTCGGTGTATGTCCTTAGCACCACTTCCTGATTGGCAATCTTCTGTTTGACTGTCTGCTGCCATAGCTGTTTGCGCAAGGGTAAAGAGGAGTCAAGCTGGTCGCGAAAACGTTCGTTTTGGAGTGTGTTGCCATAGAGAGGAAGCATTAGGCCTGTTGGCATACTTCGGCTGTCGCAGGTGATGACGGCGGCGTTGTTTTCCAAGAGCGCTTCCATCGCTCCTGTGGTGATGGTGATGCGTTTATTGTCGAGCACGACTACACCGATATCTTCAATAGGTATCGTGGTCTCATTCATCCGTTTGAACGCTTCGGGGACGGTATCGTTCTTTTCGATGTCAGGAATCTGGATGACCAATTGCTTATTGCTGAGGCTGAGGTAAGCGGGATTGGAGAAGCAAAGCGTTTTTTTAATCATAGGGGGTTATAGCAATTTCTTCAGCTCTTCGATGTCGGGGAGGGTTTGGCGCAGTTCCTCTGGCATATCAGTAGTTGTCTTATACGTGGCAACGCCCATGGGTTTGGCATAATCGCGTATAACGAACTCCACATATTCCCGATTGGCCTCTTTGCATAGAACGATGCCGATGGGCGCATTCTCATGTGGTTTCTTCACTTTCGCCTCAAGAATAGAGAGATAGCCCATCAACTGTCCCAAATATGAAGTTTTGAACTCCCCTGTCTTCAACTCTACAACCACCAAGGCATTCAGTTCACGGTTGAAGAACAGCAAATCTGGGAAGTGCTCCACTCCATATATCTCCAAGTTATATTGGTTCCCTACGAACGTGAAGTCGCGTCCAAAGGTCATGATGAACTGCTTGACATTCTGCACAATTTGTTGCTCCACCTCGCGTTCATCCACATCTATGGCTTCGCGTTCACCAATCTGTTCCACATTGATGAAATCCAGCAGATAAGAATCCTTGAACATCATCACAGCCTTTCGAGCCAGCCTTGTGTCTGTAATGCTTTGTGCGAAGTTGCTTGGCATCGTGTCGCGATGGCCGTATGCATCCTCCTTGATGAGTTTTTCAAGAGTTCTTTTCTGAAGATTCTCTTCTGCCGTTCGATGGATATAATAATAGCGCTCATCAAGCTTCTTTACTTTTGCTCGTATAATGCAATGATGAGTGAATGGCACGGTAAAAAAGTCCTCAATTGGAAAATCTCGCGTCTCAGGAATACGTATAGCCTGATAGATGTCGATTTTGTAATTATGAGATTCAACGATTGCTGTAGTCGAATTGTCTGGCAATTCGTCAGCCATGGCCGACGAATTAATAGCAGCTTTGTTTTCAAACGTTTGTAATTCGTCAACCATGGCCGACGAATTTGAGTCAAGTATCTGCCATGCTTCATAAAAAAGACGCATTTCCTTTAGTTGGGTAGCTGAATACCCTCTCAATCCAGGCAGTTCCTTGCGCAGAATCTGACTAATGGCTTCCAATGCACCTGTGCCCCATTTCCCTTTCCGAGTATTCAGCGAAATATACTTGCCTATAGCAAAATAAACGGCCAATTGAATACGATTCACTCCCTTAGCTGCTTCGTATTGCCCTTGAAGAATGGCCTGCTTGATGGCATCAGCAGCAGGCTTGTATGTTATTATACGGTTCATTTCCATATTCTAATATCCGATTTTTATGATGTTACCGAGTCTATCAACCTTAATAGGGATACAAACCTCCTTAATCATTTCTCCTGTGATAGCTCGTTCCATTTTGTTAGATGTAGTGTACTCTACTTTGTTTACAATAGAAGCAGCTACATTGTGTTTGATACAGAAACATTGCTTCTTGTTGAAACTTACGGTCTTATAGATTCTTTCCAAATCAATACTATCAGTTCCGTTTACGGATCTTTCATTGGATGGAACGTAAATCAAATCATTTGGTGATAAGATGAATAGAAGGTGTGCATCAGCGGGAATCTCCATTTTTTGATATTTCTGTAATATCTCAATGGGAGATTTGTCTCTGAGCCTTACATCAAGTGTTTTCATCCAATTCTTGTGACTATCCTGTTTGCACTCTATGGATAAACTTAGTGGAATAGTTGCGAAGTATCGTTTTTTATCTGCCGTTTCATAAACAGCGTAGTACAAATTCGTTCCATCGTCAGCTTCCACGAATTTCTTATCTTTGCTACCTATGTGTCCTATCGGGAACTTCTCAGCTTTCTCATATACGCGTACTTTTAAAATCGGTTGATGGAACTTCCCGTTATTTAAAGCTACGATATTCCTATTCATTTCATCAATACCATCTGGAGAGAAGGCCTGTTCTGGATTATTGTCCTTTAAGGTCAAGTGTGCTAAAAGTATTTTCTGAATGCCAGTATCAGTTATACTTTCTTTAATTTTCTTCTCATCAAAAGATGTATCAAGAGATTTACGAGTAGCGAAATAGTGTTCTTTCGGTTCGCCATTTTGTTTCCTCTCATCTTGACTAAAGTAATAGACTTCTATCTTAGATGGATTAACATCCGACCAGACATCTTTATTCTCTTCTAAATATTTCTTAATGTACTTGGCATCATGTCCTTGTGAGAGGAGTTCTTTCACCTTCGTTTTGAAATCTTTATTCACAATAGCATTTGGATTCGTGATAGCTTCCTTGAGTTGCACATTCTTTGTCTTGCGTAGATTGACTTCTCCAAAAACGGTGTCCTTATGCATAGACTTTCGAATGGTCCAACTATCGCCTTTTGTCTGTTTAAACGGTTTCTTCTTTCCTTCTTTATCGTAGTGCAGATAGGAATTGCCTGCTTTGTTGATGATACGCAAATTCTGCTTGAAGCTGACAATAATAGCCTGTAATGTGTTTAAGACATCAGTAGTGAATGTAGGCCAGGGCTTAAGGAACTCTTGTGCGATTTCGCGCTCTTGTCCATTGATAGTTATCTTTTTAAATCTTCGGAGTTTACGTTGCAATTGATAACGGTTTACATTATGCTTAGAATGAGCAGCTTCATTATTGAGAAGGTTCACATGGTCGCGAGTGGCGCAAGCTATCACGATGGCATCCATTGCATGGTGGCGATGATCTATACGTTTCTTGTTAAAGCCCTTTTGTAACTCAATGGGCATAGCTGGAATTTCGTGTCCCTCTCGATTCAATGTCGTGAAGCAGTCTCTTCCTGTTATGGCATTCAAACGTTTGAATCGTGGCAGAATAATTTGGTTCCAAACATCATTCATGCCCCAGTCTTTCTTAAGGCGGTCGGTGATGGAGCCATTACATGAAATAAGATTCTTGGAAACTGCTTCTTGCTCGTATTCACCATTATCTTGCTTTTCGCGTACGATGTTTGATAGAAGCCCTTTCACGACTTTGCTTATATAACGGCTGTCGTTCAACTGACGTTCAATGAACCCATCGGGGATGTCATCCATCAGCAATTTTTTCATTTTGGTCCGATTGCCGGCATAGTGTTTTCTAACAAAGTCCTCATATTCTTCAACGGACAGGATTTCTACACTCTCACCTTGACTGATTTGTACAATTTGTCCAGCACAATTTTTGATGAACTCATATCCCAGCAGTCTGTCCTTCATCTTGTTGACCTCTGCTTCACATATTACTTTATTGCTGAAAGAATCATCGAAATAACGTGACTGTGGAATGATGTGCTCTATCTCGTATGCAGGGGTAAAGAGTTTTGTCAATGGAATCATCCGCCCTGTATATGGTGATCGATATTTCTGTTCCAGCCAGCATTTATAGCGAACGATATCTGCTTTTGACGGCTGTGCCATCTTGGAGATTTTTGTAACGAAATCAAATTCTTCATCTTCCTTAGTAAGGTTTTCCATTGCATTCTCTTCGTATATTCTTAGAATGTCTTGTTGACTTGTTGAATAAGGACGAACGTTTTCAATTCCAAGTTCTGGATTAAGGAATTCCGTAAGTAGGGCCTTTATACGGAGATTGGTGTTTTCATTCTGTTGAATACGCTCAGTCATCTGCCTCCGTTTATCCGCAGGATTCTTCATCTCACGGCCAAGTTCCACATGAATTTCGTCGATACATCCCTCTTGCCTCCATATGTCACGAACAGTACGCAACGTTTCCGTTATAACTTGTTCAACAATTGGGTTGCGAAGTGAGTGTTGCTTGAAGGTTTTCAGATAACGGTCAATATCCTCTGGCTTTTCCCATTTCTCAATTTCCTTAGCTTCAGAATGGCGGTCATAGACTATATAGCAAGCTAACCAAGCAGGTAAACCTTTGAAATGATATGTATCAGTCAGGTTGATGGCTTTCTCGCGTACTCTGTTTTTGATGCTTTCATCATATTCTCCTGTAATGATTTTTTCGATTCGTTCCGAGGTCTTTGCATCAATGGCTTCAAAGCTCCAATATTTGCCCATTCGCATCAGAGGCAACAATTTAACTATAGCTTTTTGAGAATATGAGCCATATTCTTTCTTGTATGGCTTCATCTTGTTAAAGACATTAGCGAAATCTTCTCCAAGGCTGTTCTTCTCCGCAAAAGATTTCAGGGCTTTATAAATTTCAATCTTGTCTTCAACAGAGTAAAGGATGTGCCATAGTGCCATCTCTTTTTCGTGAGTGAGGAAACTTGGCGCAATGTTGCATTTCCTTAATCCTGTGAGCATCGCAGCTCTTGTTTCATTGCAAGGGTATTCTTTGTCTTCAACATAATTCCAACGATATGGATATTTGTCCTCTCCTTTTCCCTTTTTGATATTGAAGAAAGAGCTAAGTATGGTGTCCTGTTTAATAGCACTCCTGTCATTTAGCCAATCAAAAAGCTTGACATAGTCATCCTCAGATTTAAGCAGTTCTGCGGTTACATCAACATCTGTTTGCAACTTCCTGGCAGGTGCATTCCTACTGAATAAATCCATTTGTCCATCATAGACGCTTCTCTCTCGTTGGTATATACGTAAGTTTTGAACGAATTGCCACAATCTGAACTCTTGGAATATGGGATTAGATTTTGCTATACACTTAATTGGATAACTATTCCCTTCTTTGTCAAGATGATATTCGTATGGGCAGTCGTCAATAAGTGACTTTTTGCTTTTCAGTGGGCGCTGATAGAAAAGAATGTCGTATACAAATAAATTGACAAAATCGAGTTTGGCAATATTCTCGCGATGTGCTTCATTATTAGGATATAGGGCTTCAATACATAAAGAATATAATTTTGCATCCCTAAGTTCTGGTATAAGATTTTGTTGAACTTGTAGGATTTTGATAAGTTCTTCTATATAGAATTTTCGTTCTACTGTTCGGACAAGTTTCCCGATAATTTTTTGATCTGGCTTCTGTAGCAGGGCGTCATAGATGTAGCTGCCGATTGTTTTCTTGGTGTTCTCAATGTCTTTCTCTGTGCGCAACTTTATCTTAGAATACATCTTAGCCTTTCTTGCAGCATCCATCCTTTCAATCTCGTCTGTAGTAGGTAAGAAGGATAGTTCGTTTTTTGTGCTTCCATCTTTCAGAATCGTGGCTTTTAAGACAAAGTCTTTGTTTTCCCCCTGCCAGTTAGAAACGTCATTATAGAAAGATGCGCGATACGTCATTCCGTTGTCGAGAACCATCTCATACCAATACTTCTCATATTTCTTGTCTTTTTCTTTTCTTTCAACAGATAATACCTTAGCACTGATTATTTCGATAGATTCATTGCTCTTCTCTTCTTCCTCTTCTCCACGTAACTGGTAATAACCGCGTTTTTGATTGAATTGTAACAATATCCAAGCGAGTTCTTCTTTAGTAATCCTTTCCGATAATGCCTTCCTACGAAGATAATAGATAGTCCAGTCATAAGGGACCTTCTTTCCTTCGGCTACTAATTGAGGCTGATGTAATGAAAAGTCCGCTAACATTTCATTGAACGAATTTTGGAAAATGAATTCTACTTTACCTTCTTTATTCTTGCGCCATGCAAGTTTAGGTTCACTTTCGTCAATGAACTTCCCTTTTTCGTCTATCTGCATTGAAAAGTGATCTGGTAAGAATCCCATTATCTTTAATACTTTGAGCATTCTCTCACGACGCAAAAGGTTACGTTCCCTCAAGCGGCGCGCCATCCTTAGACGGGTTCTTTCCGCAGTTTGCGAAATGGAATTACCTCTCTCGAAATCTCCCAAGATGTCTGCTGACATAGGAATAATTCTACTACCCGTAGAACTAATGCTTACGGGCTTCAAGAAGGTCGTTTCGTCCTCGCGAATTACTTGGGTGGCGTTTACCACAGCCCAACCGATGCTATTGGTGCCTAAATCCAGTCCTAAAATGCGTTTCATAAGGTAAATCGTTTAGTTTTGTGTGCAAAAATAAACAAAAAGTATGGAATACGCATAAAAAACGGCCAGATAATTTGTGAGTTCACAGATAATCGCTACCTTTGCCCTCGAATTTCAGCAATTCACAATAAGGATTATTCCGTTGTGAAGACATTCAGGTCGCCCTCGTCCTTAACGGGGGCTTTTCCTTTTCAATAGAAAGACACAAATACCGAGGTGAGGAGCAAGGAGTGTGAGGTAAATGGAATAATGATGAAAGGGAGGTACTGCGGACATATCGAATGAATACAGAATGAATACAAAACGAGGTATAGTGTTCTGATCATTCAGTCATAGGCTGACTATTTCGGGTCGTACACTTTAGACTGTTTGACACGTGTCGAACAGTCTATACGTCTATATGTGTCGGCAGTTACGAATGAACATGATGAGCAGTACGGATGTACATTGTTGAAAGGGTAGCGGAGCGTTGTGAATGACAGCGGGCACGCTGTGCAATGACATTATGCGCGCCTATACGCGCGCGCACGAAAAGGGCTTAAAATGTCGTCACATCGTCACCGATTGACTTATCTGTCTGTTATACAGCGGCGTGCGCCGTGACGAGAGGTGTGACAGAGCGTGACGATGTGACGAAATCGAGTCTTTTCCTGATATCGTTGGCAGCGTTCCTGATTTTGTTGACATTTTCCTGAAAGTATTCTTGGACAAGCCAAGCGACCAGAGGTCGAGCGGACACTCACTCAGACGTTTTCGTCACGTTGTCACGCCTCGTCACGCCATTTGTCACGATCTAATCCATTGTTATACAAACAACTATATAATTTTGTGACGATGTGACGACAAAAATGGGCTTCTCGCGCGCGTGCGCGAGAGTGTGCTTTGACATCATTAGCCTACGAATGCGGGTAACTGTTAAAAAGGCTAAAGGAATGTAAGAAATCGCGTGATTGTAAAGTGTACTTGAGAAAAAAACCGTACTTTTGCGAAGTATACTTCAAAATAACGACGTGGATAAGCAAATCATAAAGACCATCATTGGTGCCAACATCTAATTAACTCAAACACTCATCATGAAACAGTTCTTTCTTCTCGCGGCAGCCTTCGTGGCGAGCCTTGCTGCCCAAGCGGGCAAAGTGGTCACCGACAGCATCCAGAGTCAGGTGCTCGGAGCTACGGTCAAGTACAATGTGTATGTGCCTAACGGCTTCAACAACAGCAATAAAACATACCCTGTGGTATACCTGCTGCATGGCTTCACCGACGACTATACGGCTTGGCGCGACAAGGGTCAGATGCAGACCGTGGCCGACGAATTGATCGAGAGCGGCGAGATCTGCGAGATGATCATCGTGATGCCTAACGCTGGCGGTCCCAACACGATGGAGACGTGGAACGGCTATTTCAATATGCCGGGTTGGGCTTACGAGGACTTCTTCTTCCAAGAGTTCATGCCGGCGGTTGAGAAGAAGTACCGCGCCGTCAGCGACAAGGGTCATCGCGCCGTCATGGGTCTCTCGATGGGCGGCGGCGGTAGCACGGTTTATGCCCAGCGCCATCCCGATATGTTCTCGTCGTGCTACTGCATGAGCGGCTGGCTCGAGAGCGACGGCGGACACCAGCGCGTGCAGGGTGTGGATGACAAGGTGTACCTGGTCACCAAGGCCGTGAAGGATCATTCGGCTCTGGCTTTCGTGGAGAATGCCGACGAGGCCACCGTGGAGCGCCTGCGCACCGTGAAGTGGTTCTTCGACTGCGGCGACGACGATTTCCTCTTCGACCTCTCTGTGAAGCTGCACCAGCTGATGCGCAACAAGCGGATCAAGGACGAGCTGCGTGTGCGCAACGGCCAGCACAACTGGGAGTACTGGCACACGGCTATCCGCATGGCGCTCCCCTTCGCCTCACGCAATTTCAGCAAATGAGTAGGTGATTACAATTTCACACTCACCCGTCCGCCCGTGTAGCGGACGGTTTTTGTTTGTCCGTCGGGCGTGTGGACGCGGAATTGGCGTGAGGTGATCATGCCCGGATAGCTGCCGCTGCGACGCTCGATGGTGAGGGTGCGGCTCTTGTCCTTCCACGTCATGGGAATCTCGGTGTACGCGCCTTGCTCGTAGTTGTAGTTGTCGCCCTCGTCCTCGTAGAGGGTGAAGCTGCCGTCGGCGCCAGGATAAACGATGATTTCGAGGTCGTCCCACGGCTTCTCGGCTGCGTACTGCACGTCGGGGCCGATGGGTAAGATGCTACCAGCACGGACATAGAGCGGGCTGTGGTTGAGGGGGACGGTGGTGGTGACTTTCTGTCCACCTTTCAGGCGTTGACCCGTCCAGAAGTCATACCATTCGGCACCTGCGGGCAGGTAAGCCTCGTAGTCGTGCGTCTGCGACCAGTTGATGGTAGGATAGGCGCGGCCTTGGCGGTTGTCGTTCTCCTGACGGTTCCATCCCGAGAGGGCGTCGGTGCGCACAATCTTCTCCTCGGTGTACATGGGCTTGGTCACGGGCACAGCCAACAGCTCGCGTCCGAACATATATTCCGAATTCATGTCCCACACGTTCTTGTCGGCGGGGAAGTCCATGACGAGGGCGCGCATGAAGCTGTCGTCATTTTTCGACACCTGCCATGACGTGCTATATATATAAGGTATAAGACGATAGCGGAGGCGCACGGCATCCACGAGGGCTTCATAGACGGGCTCGCCGGGCTTGCCGTAATAGTAGAGTTCGCGGTAGACTTCGGTGCCGTGGCTGCGCATCATCGGGCAGAGGGCGCCGAACTGCATCCAGCGGACGTACAGCTCCTGATACTGCGGATTGCGCGTGCCGGAGTTCGGGCCAAGGGTGTTGTACGAACCTGCGAAGAAGCCACCAATGTCGGCATTCACTTGCGGGTTGCCCGTGAGCGTATAGTTCAGGCAGAGGGGGATTTGCTTGCGTAGGTTCTCCCAGCTGGAACCGATGTCGCCGCTCCAGGTGTTGGCGCCTGTGCGCTGTTGACCAGCGAAATAGCTGCGGGTGAGGACGAACACGCGCTTGTCCTTGTCCACGGCGCGCTGATTGTCATAGACACCCTCGACTGTGGCCAGCGGGAAGGCATTGCGCACGGAGCGGTAGGAGCCGCGCTGGTTGTCGGCAGTCGTGATCACCTCGTCGAGGTCGCTCTCTTTGTACGAATGGTGGTCGGGATCCGTAGAGTCCATCCACCAGGCATCGATGCCCATCTTGTGCAGCCGCGAGAGGTTTTCCCAATAGATGTTGCGGGCTTCGGTGGAGTAGGGAGCATAGACGCGGACACCGCTGGGATAGTCCATACGCGGCGGCCACATGGGCAGTCCGCTCTGCGGCCACGTCTCGAAGGCCATGAGGTAACCCTTGTCGTCCATCTGCTTGTAGCCCTTGGTGTAAGGTCCGAAGCTGGCCCAGATGCTGATGCTCATGTGTGCGTGGTATTTCTGATGTACGTCGTCAATCATGCGCTGTGCGCCCTGGAAGTTCTCGTTGAGGAACTCCATGGCGTTCCAGTTGTAGTTGCTGCCCCAGTACTGCCAGTCCTGAATGATGCCGTCGAGGGGCACGCCGAGGCTGCGGTATTTCTCCACGACCTCCAACAGTTCTTCCTGCGACTTGTAGCGTTCGCGGCTCTGGTGGAAACCGTAGGTCCACAGGGGAATCATCGGTGCCTTGCCCGTCAGGTGGCGCAGCTCGCTGATCACGCCGTCGGCCGAACCGCCGTACATGAAATAGTAGTCTACGCCCTCGCCGACCTGCGACTCCAACGTCAAACCGTCGCGCGAGTCGAGTTCCGTGGGCGAGTAGTTGTCCCAATAGATGCCGTAGCCCTTCAGGCTCTGGAAGACGTTGGCAAAGTCCTCGAGATTCGACTGCATCATCTGACGCTTCTCGCCGCGCTGGCTCATTTTGCCGTTCTGAAGCATTCCGACGCCGTAGAGCGGTTCGTCCTTGTCCAGCGCCCACGACTGCTTGACGCGGAAGCTGCCCTGGTCGGGACCTTCCGTGATGGGTGTCAGGGCCATAGCCCCTTCAGCCACCAGTGTGCGACCTTTAGCGTCGGCGAATGTTACCTGCTGAGTGCGGGTGTTCACGGTCACGGTCAGCATCGAGGTGGAGTAAGTGGTGATGTCACCCTTGGTCTTGGTCGTCACCTTGACCGCTTCGGGCTTGGCTGTCACCACGAAGTTGTATTTACGCGAAGGCGTCTGCCCTTCAGGGGCTTTCTGCACGCGAACGGTGCGGGGAGTGAAAAACGTGATTTGCTGAGCCGCCACAGTCAGCGTCAGCAACGACAGAAGAGAGAGGAAAAAGCGTTTCATAAATGGTGTTATTTGTGTTTTTGCGCTGCAAAGATAAACAAAAATCAATTAAAAACCTCTATTTTCCTTAAAATGTTAAGCTAAAGTGCCTTTTTTTGCATGATTATGGCTATCTTTGCAGCCAAATTGCAATAAACATTCAACTTTAACATTAAACTACGGCCAAATGGCCGTGCAATCACATGGCAAAAATGAATTTTGGCGGCGTCATCGAAGAAGTCATGACCCGCGAGGAGTTCCCCTTAGAGAAGGCACGTGAAGTGCTGAAGAACGAAACCATCGCCGTCCTCGGCTACGGCGTACAAGGCCCCGGACAGGCCTGCAACCTGCGCGACAACGGCTTCAACGTCATCGTTGGCCAGCGTCAGGGCAAGACCTACGACAAGGCTGTTGCCGACGGCTGGGTGCCTGGCGAGACCCTCTTCTCCCTCGAGGAGGCTGCTGAGCGCGGAACCATCGTTTGCCTCCTGCTTTCTGACGCTGCTCAGATGCAGCTCTGGCCTACCATCAAGCCGCACCTCACCCCGGGCAAGACGCTCTACTTCTCCCACGGCTTCGCCATCACTTGGAACGACCGCACGGGTGTGGTTCCTCCCAAGGATATCGACGTCATCATGGTGGCTCCTAAGGGCAGCGGCACCAGCCTCCGCACGATGTTCCTCGAAGGTCGCGGCCTCAATTCGAGCTATGCTATCTATCAGGATGCCAGCGGCAAAGCATTGGAGAAAGTGCTCGCTTTCGGTATCGGTATCGGCTCTGGCTACCTCTTCGAGACCACCTTCCAGCGCGAGGCTACCTCTGACCTCACTGGCGAGCGCGGCTCACTCATGGGCGCTATTCAGGGTCTGCTCTTAGCTCAGTACGAAGTGCTTCGCGAGAACGGCCATTCACCCTCTGAGGCCTTCAACGAGACCGTTGAGGAGCTGACACAGAGCCTTGGCCCGCTCTTCGCTGCTAAGGGTATGGACTGGATGTACGCCAACTGCTCCACCACCGCACAGCGCGGCGCCCTCGACTGGATGGGCCCGTTCCACGATGCTATCAAGCCTGTCGTGGAGAAGCTCTACGCCAGCGTGAAGTGTGGCCACGAAGCGCAGATCAGCATCGACAGCAACAGCAAGCCCGACTACCGCGAAGGCCTTGAGAAAGAACTCGCTGCCCTCCGCGAAAGCGAGATGTGGCGCACCGCTGCCGTCGTCCGCCAGCTGCGTCCCGAGAACAACTAAGAACAGAATTCACCAACAACAAAATCCGCCGAGCGCACCTTTGTATGTCGCTCGGCGGATTCTTTTTTTGAACTTGAACGCTCAGCTTGGATTAGGAAAGATGAGCGAAGTGCTGTTTATTTGCGACGCTTGGTCGTCTTGCCTTTCTTGGATGCCTTCTGGGCGGTGAGGTCGAGAACGCGGATATTGCGGAGCTTGAGACCTTCGCCGTGACCGCAGAAGCAGATGAGGCCGTCGGGGTTGAAGAGGCCGGGATGGCTCTGGTGGTCTACGGTGTAAGGGTTGGACTGACCCTGCTCGGGAGCCATATTGTGTCCCTGGCAGGCTTCGCGGATGTCGCCGTCGACGAGGACTTCGCCATTCAGCGTGACGGTGATGTGGTCGCCCTCAGCGCGGATCTCCTCGTAGTTCCATTCGCCCAGCGGCTTGTGCTTGATGCGCTTAGCTGGTATGATGCCATACACGGAGCCGTGTACCTGATACTCGCGCAGACCTTGGTAGATGGGGTCGTCGTGGTCGAGGATCTGTATTTCCATGCCGTCGTAGGCGGCGTCGACACCTTCTTTGGTGCGTATGCCTACACCGTTGTTGATGCCTGGGCGCACGAAGCAGAATTCGAAGCGGAAGACGAAGTCGGAGTATTTCTTGGTGGTGTAGAGGTTGCCTTGGGCTCCGTAGTGTGCGCTGACGTGGATAGCTCCGTCAATGGGTACGTAGTCGGTCTTGTTGCCTTGCCACTTGTCGAGGTTCGTGCCGTCGAAGAGCAGCTCGAAACCTTCCTTCTCTTCCTCCGGGGAGAGCGTGGTGACCTTGGCGGTGACGGCGTTGGGGTCGTCAACGATCTTAGGCAGAATGGTGTTAACCTGATCAACGGCATAGCCGGCATCGGCGTTCTCAGTGTGGCTCTTGAAAATCTCCTGAGCCTTCAAGAGCATCGCACGGATGTGTTCACCGCGCTGGAATGCTTCGTTCTTCTCGATGAGGTTGGTGACGGCGTGTGCTGCTGCGAGGTCGTTGGATTTGACATCCATGTAGGAGGCAGCGAGGTTGAGGGCAGGCTCGTTGTTGAGCGTGCTGAGGGCAGCAAGATAGTTGTTGATGGTAGCGATGTTGGGGCGCATCTCTAAGGCTTGCTTGTAGACCATGAACTTCTCAAGGCTGGGCCAGTTGGCACTCTTGGTGAGCGTGAGGGCGCGGTTGAGGAAGCCGTCGCGGGCATTGACATTGGACAGGGCGAGGGAGAGCAGGGGCGCGACGACATCAGCGCTGTTGACCTTGAGGAGGGCGGCACGGGCTGCAGCGGCTTCAGCATCGGAAGAGGAGCTGACGTCGACGAGCTGTTGGATGTCATCTTTCGAGGCGCGCTGTGCAAGGAGGTTGTAGTAGTTCTCTGCGTAGGGTTTGAAGCGGTTGAGCAGGTCGTCGTACTTGTCCTCGGTGACGATGGCAGCGAGGCTCTTGGCAGCTGTGGCGTGAAGTTTGTCGTTGCCGACAAAGGCGGTCAGGGGCTCGTAGGCAGCGGTGATGTGGCGCTCGCCGGCGAGGCTGATGAGGTCGGCAGCTCCTGTCTGTGAAGGAGAGAAGACAAGGGCTTTGAGGGCAGCGAGGACACCTTCGGAGATGTCGCCGTTGAAGGTCTGTAGGGCGGCCTTTGCTGCTGAGGCGTGGGGGCCGTTGAGCTGGTCGATGAGGGCCGTCAGGGCTTCCTTGCCGCCAATCTTACCTGCGGCCTCGATGGCTGCGGTGGCAATCAGGTTGTTGCCAGAGGTGAGGGCGCCGAGGACGGTGGCGGTGTTATTGCTGCCGTGGGTGTTGCCGAACCAGCGGATGACGTCGGCCTTGGCATCGGTGGAGAGCTTGGGATAAGCCTTGGAGAGGGCGGCGGCGAAAGCAGCGGAGGTGCTGGAACCCTCAGCAGGCAGCTCAGCGGCAAGCTCGAGGGCTGTGTTGCGGAGCTGTGCATCGTCGCTCTTCTTGATGGTCTTCAGGAGAAGTGCGCTTTGCTTCTTGGCCGGCGTGGCAGCTACTTTGTCGCGGAACTCGGCGATGGCACGTGAGTTGGCGGCTACGGTGGTGAGATTCTCCGTGGCGTGCTTGACCTCTACGCTTCCAGGCGTGAGCTTGTTGATCTGGTCGGTGAGGAAAACCTTGTTGTCCTCGTCGGTGCATTTGGCGAGGGCTGCCTCAAGACCTTTCTTGACGGCTGCGCATTGTGCCTCGCGTCCTTTGACGGTGACGTAGCTGGTGAGGCCGTCGATGGCATATTGGAAGATGGTGTTCTTGCCGTCTTGACTCGGGCCGAGCATGGAGGCCAATGATTCAGCTCCCTCGGCGCCTGTTCCGGCTATCTCGCTCATCACTTGTTCGAGTGTTTCGAAGTTCTGTGCAGGCAGCTGTGCGAGGCCATCGGCAATGATGGTGGAGGTGACGCGGTTGCGGCTGTCCTGGGCGGTGGCTTCACTAATGGACAATGGACAATGGACAATGGACAATGTGTTCAAACCGAACGTCGCGGCCCATAATATAATAAGGTATCTTAGGTGTTTCATTGCTGTTATTGTTATAGAGGCTATAGAGATTATAGATGCTATAGGAGCTATAGATTAAACTAAATTTTCCATTCGCCGCGCATGGGTTGGTCGATGAGTGCGTTGGCAGCAGCGTCGCCAATGAATGTCTGCGTGTTCGGGTCGAAGTTGAGTTCGCGCCGACCGAGGCGGAGACCGACGGCACCCATGTTGACGAGGGTGCAGCTGTGGTGACCGTTGTCCTCGTTGAGGGCAAACTTCTGGCGTGTGCGTACACACTCGAGGAAATCGGTGCGCTGCGGCTCGGGGTCGGGCAGTTCGTTGAGCTTGTTCCAGACATCGGGGATGGTACACTCGAAGCCCTTGTAGACCTTTCCCTTGGGGCCTTCGATATAGGCGAGCTTGCCCTGGCTCTCGTAGCCTTCGCCCTCAAGGACGATCTGGCAGCCGTCGGCGTAGGTGTAGGTGATCTTATGCCAGATGCCTACGGCGTCGTAGTGCTGCTGCGGTGCGTCGATTTCTACCTTGACGGGGAACTCCTTGTCCTTGCCGAGCATGTACTGCACGGGGTCGAGGTAGTGCTGACCCATGTCGGTGAGTCCGCCGCCGTCGTAATCCCAGTAGCCGCGGAAGGTTTGGTGTGTACGATGCACATTGTAGGGCTTGTAGGGTGCCGGGCCGAGCCACATATCGTAGTTGAGCTCTGCGGGTATGGGTTGCTTCTCCAGATAGTCCTTGCCCACCCAGAAGAATTTCCATGCGAAGCCTGTGGCGCCGGAGACCGTGACCTTGAGCGGCCATCCGAGCAGTCCGCTGTCGATGAGCTTCTTCAACGGCTTCACGGGGGTGCCGAGGCCATAGAAGGTGTCGGTGAAACGGAACCATGTGTTTAGTCGAAGGATGCGTCCGTAGCGCTCGACAGCAGCCTTCACGGCCTTGCCTTCGCCGATGGTGCGCGTCATGGGTTTCTCGAGCCAGATGTCCTTGCCGGCCTTGGCGGCTTCCACGGCCATGAGCCCGTGCCAGTGGGGTGGGGTAGCGATGTGGATAATGTCGGCACCCGACTGGTGGATGAGTTCGCGCCAGTCGTCGAATGCCTTGACATCAATCTTCAACTGCGATTTGGCTGCATCGACAGCACTTTGGAGATGTTTCTTGTCGACGTCGCAGACGGCCAACAAGCGATAAGCTTCGGATGTAGAGAAATGGCTGGAGGAACGTCCGATGCCGCCCACGCCGATGACCGCTTTGGTGAGTTGGTCGCTCGGCGCGATGAAGCCTTTGCCGCCCAACACTTTTCTGGGTACGATGGAGAACAGCCCTGCTGCTCCCAACGTCTGTATAAAATGTCTTCTATCCATGGAATTGAGGTAAAAGTGATTGTTTTGATGTCGATTTTCGCCCAAAGTTACATGAATATTTAATAAGGTGAATCATTTAGGGGCCGTTTTTTAATCTCTTTCACATTTCAAACGACTGAAAGTCGGTTTTTAGGCTCGAATCTTTGGCCGATTGACAAGAAACAGCTACCTTTGCACGCGAATTATGAAAATCTTCGCTGTAGGTATGAACTATGCGGAGCACAATAAAGAGCTCCATGGTTCGTTATATAAGACAGAAGAGCCCGTTATCTTCACGAAGGCGGACTCAGCATTGCTGACCAACGGACGCCCGTTCTTCATCCCTGATTTCACACAGCGGTGTGACTACGAGACAGAGCTGGTCGTGCGCATCTGCCGTCTGGGACGTTCAATCTCCCCGCGCTTTGCCCATCGCTACTACGACGCCATCACGGTGGGCATTGACTTCACGGCGCGTGACCTGCAGGAGAAGTTGGTCGCAAAGGGTCATCCCTGGGAGCTGTGCAAGGGCTTCGACGGCTCAGCGGTCATTGGACGTTTCATCGCCAAGGAAACTCTTGGGCGGGACATCCAAGACCTGCACTTCCACCTCAACATCAATGGTGCGACGGTGCAGCGCGGTCATACAGCGGACATGCTCCGCACGGTGGACGATTTGGTGAGCTATATCAGCCAGTTCTTCACCCTGAAAACAGGCGACCTCATCTACACAGGAACGCCTGCCGGCGTAGGGCCTGTTCACATCGACGACCATCTGGAAGGATGGCTCGAAGATGAGAAGGTGCTGGAGTTCAATGTGAAGTAAGGACCCACCCCCAACCCCTCCCTGTGAGGGAGGGGAGAAAAGTTACTAAACAGTAAATGAATTTAATTCATATTATCATAGAGGGTTATAAGCACATTACTCGCCTGCCACTCCCCTCCCTCACAGGGAGGGGGCGGGGGTGGGTCTTCTGTTGTCTTTGCCTCCTATCCTTATGTACTCAGGCTCAGGACTTCATGCGTCTCGACTGGGATGAGCTGCGCATCGACAGCGTTTTGCCCGTCTATGACGAGGTAGTGCCGTTGGAGAGCGACTACCGCAGCTGCGACTATCGCGTGAGCATCCTCTTCCCTGAATGGGCACCGCTGACAACAGCTGAGGCCGCTGTGGCTGAGCGCTTCCGCGAGCAGCTGAGCGACAGCCTCTGTATAGATGCCTTCGTTGGTGTGGCGCGCGGTCAGGGACTCTTGGATGTCTCGTTTGTGCCCATTGTAGAGCGCGAGGGCAAGTACCTGAAGCTCATCAGCGGTAAGATGGAGATTATGCCTTTGGCTAAGGCCAGTTGGAAAGGCCAGAAGGTTCGGAATAACCAGATGGCACGCGACTATTCTGTTGACTTCCTCGCTGGCCGATACGCTGCCCACAGCGTGCTCGCTGAAGGGCAGTGGATGAAAATCTCCGTCACCGATGATGGCATCTATTATCTGACCAACAGCCAGATACGCAAGATGGGCTTCGACCCGCAGCGCGTCCGTGTCTATGGCTACGGTGGTCATCGGCAGAACGAGGTCATGGATGCCGACAATGACTGGGATGACCTCAACGAGGTGGCGCTGCTGCCTGTTACCGACGGCTACCTCTTCTATGCCAACGGCCTCGTACATTGGGAGGGTGGCCGCCACGTCGTCAATCACTACGCCAACGCTGCCTATTACTTTGTCACGGAGGCCGAGAGCGCCGTCACGCCCATTGCCTCTGTTGATGCCGCACCTGCTACGAACGGTGAAGCAGCCGCATCGCACATCGATGCCCACTATGTCTACGACCCGCAGGAATATTCCTGGTATCAGGGTGGGCGGCAGTTTTATGAAAACTATGACTATGCCACAGGCAACAGCCGCAGCTACACCTGCGCTGTCACGGCACAGAACAAGAGCGAGCGTCTGCCAGCACACCTTCCTGTTACAGCCTCCGACGCGACCTTGATTATCCGCTTCTCAGCCAGCGACGAAGCAGAAGGTACCACGCTGACGCCCTCCTTCAATGGCAAGGCCCTAACACCTTTTAACATCTCCTCCCTTTCCAACTACGATGCTGCCGTCGAGGTTACGAAGACGTACACGATCAGCAGCGACGACCTTCAGGAGACGAATGTGCTGCAGCTGTCGACAACCCTCGGCCATCACGCGCGCTTGAACTATTTTGAGTTAACTTATGATGGCCTGTTGCGCTTGGATGAAGCCGTGAAGCAATGCCGTTTTGATAGTAAGAATGGCAAGCTCAGCGTCGAATATGCCGCCGGTCAGCAGCCGCAGCTCTGGCGCCTGGCTCGTCGTGGTCAGCCAGCCGTGGCGCTCACGGGAACTACGATAGAGAGCAATGGCAGTCGTTTCTACGTGGCCACGACGGATAACGACAACAAGGAATACAGCTACGTTGCTTTCGATGCTGCTGCCTACGCTTCTTATCCTCAGCCCACCATCGTGGGTGCCGTTGCTAATCAGGATCTCCACGCGCTGGACTCCCTCGATTATGTCATCCTGACGCCTGCCAGCGGTATCTTTGATGCTCAGGCAGAGCGCCTCGCCGCCATCCATCGCGATGTGGACGGTATGCGCGTTGGTGTCTTCCGTGCCGACCAAGTTTATAATGAGTTCTCCAGCGGCACTCCCGATGCTACGGCCTACCGCCGTTTCATGAAGATGCTTTACGATCGTGCCGACGGCGGCGACACAGCGCCTCGCTACCTGTTGCTCTTCGGCGACGGCGCGTGGGACAACCGTATGATTACCTCCTCGTGGCGCACCTATTCGCCCGACAACTTCCTGCTCTGCTACGAGAGTGAGAACTCGCTGAACGACATTCGCTCATACGTCATGGAAGAGTACTATGGCTTCCTCGACGACGGCGAGGGGAAGAACGTGCTGCGTGAGAAGACCGACCTCGGCGTAGGACGTTTCCCCGTGCGCACAGTTGCTGAGGCTCAGGCACTTGTAGACAAGACCATTAGCTACATCAACTCAGAATATGCCGGTGCGTGGAAGAATGTCGTCGCTTTCTTGGGCGACGATGGCGATAATAACGACCACCTCATCAAGGCAGACCAAGTCGCAGAGAGCGTCATAGCCAAGCACCCTGAGATAGAAGTTCGAAAGGTGATGTGGGACGCCTATCCCCGCGTGAGTACCGCCTCGGGCTTCCGTTTCCCGCAGGCCAAGCAGGTCATCGACCAGCAGATGGAAGAGGGTGCTCTGATGATGAACTATACGGGTCATGCCGCTACCTACTGCCTCTCGCATGAACAGGTTCTCCGTATCGAGGACATCGCGGCCTACACATCGCCGCGCGTGCCGCTGTGGGTTACTGCTGCCTGTGACGTGATGCCTTTCGACACACAGAAAGAGAACTTCGGCGAGACGGCTATCCTCAACACCAACGCAGCCGCCGTAGCTTTCTATGGCACGACGCGTACGGTATATGCCCAGAAGAACGTGATCCTTAACCGTGCCTTCTGCAGCGCTGTATTTGATGCCGATGAGGACGGACGACCCAACCGCCTTGGAGATGCCGTGCGTTACAGCAAGACATACGTGGCCACTACCGAGGGTGCCGACCGCGAGAATAAAGTACATTATGTTCTGCTTGGCGATCCCGCCCTGCGATTAGGCAGCGTGCAGAACCGCGTCATCCTTGACAGCATCAACGGCATTCCCGTTGCCGACCTGCCCGACGACTATACGCTTCACGCCGGAGGTCGCGTGCGGCTAGCCGGACATCTCGTAGATGCAGAGGGACAGGGGCTCTCGCCCTTTGAGGGTACGCTCCACACGCGCCTCTACGACAGCATGAGCCAGATTGTTTGTCTCAATGCCGACAATGCCGACCAGCCTTTCACCTATACCACTTATGACAAGATTCTCTTCAACGGCACCGACAGCGTACACGCAGGACGTTTTGCGCTGACCTGTCCGATACCTGTTGACATCAAATACAGCAACGAGGCTGGTCGCCTGCTCTTCTACGCCATCTCTGCCGACCGTCGCACAGAAGCCAACGGCTATTGCCAGGACTTCCTGCTCGGCGGCACGGAGCCGGGGCTCAATGACACAGAAGGCCCCAAGATCGTGGCCTGGCTCAGCAGCGAGGATTTCGAGAATGGTGATGCCGTATGCTCTACACCCTATTTTGTGGCACGTTTAGAGGATGAGTCGGGCATCAACACCGCAGGCAACAGCCTCGGTCACGACCTCGAGCTGATTGTCGATGGCGACCCTGCGAGGACGTACAATCTCAATAGCTACTATACAGGCGATTTCGGAGACTACCGCTGTGGCGCTGTCGCATTCACCATTCCCGCACTCGAAGAGGGGCAGCACACATTGCTTTTCCGTGCCTGGGATACGCAGAACAACGAGAATCACGTGACGCTCGATTTTAGTGTCGATACTTCATTAAAGATGCACTTGCTGGATCTTACGACGAGTATCAATCCCGCTAAGACACAGACCTCGTTCCTGCTCACCTACGACCGTCCTGGCAGCCAGTGTCAGTTCACCCTTGAGGTGTTTGACTTTGTAGGACGCACGCTCTGGACGCATACTGAGACGGGCAGCAATGCCAACGGTCTCTACACCGTGCCGTGGGATCTCACCACGGGCAGCGGCTTCCCCCTCGGCAGCGGCATCTACCTCTATCGAGCCCGTGTGCGCTGCGATTCCAGCGAAGAAGCTACCAAAGCGCGTAAACTCATTATCAACCGCAGACAATAAAACGGCCCCGATTCCGTTCTAATAATGTAAACACCATCATCACGAAGCATGAAACGCAACAGACACATACTTCTCCTGCTCTTCTTGATCTCGGCCATCGGTGCCTCAGCACAGGACAAGCAGAATATGTTTAACCCCGTGACGACCAGCGTCACATCGCTCTCCATCGCCCCCGATGCTCGTGGCGGCGGTATGGGTGATGTGGGTGCTGCCACTGAGGCCGACGTCAACTCGCAGTATTGGAATCCCGCCAAGTATCCCTTCTGCGTCGGACGTGCAGGTGTGGCCATCAGCTATACGCCGTGGCTCCGCAAGCTGGTCAACGACATCAATCTGGCCAACGTTGCCGGCTTCTACCGCATCGGTGACTATAGCGCCATCAGTGCTTCGCTGCGCTACTTCTCGCTCGGTGAGGTCTCGCTCTATGAAGATTATGCCTCAGGTGCTACCGAAGGCATGACCATCAACCCCTATGAGTTTTCCGTCGATGCAGCCTATTCGCGTATGTTGTCGGACTACTTCTCCATGGGTGTCGGTATGCGCTTTATATTCTCTGACATCACCTATAATTACGAGGATGAGAGTTCGCCCGGTAAGGCTTTCGCCGCTGACATTGCCATGTACTACAACAACTACGTCATGATGGCCAAACGCGAGTGTGGTATCGCTGTAGGTTTGAATATCAACAACATCGGTTCAAAGATTACTTATGGTGGTGATGATAACTCGGAGTTTATCCCAACGAACCTGCGTTTGGGCTTGAACTTCACCATACCCTTTGATGACTACAACCGCTTCTCCATCGCCGCAGATGCCAACAAGCTTCTTGTGCCGACCTATCCAAAACAGGGCAGCGACGAGTCGTCCAACGATTTCACCGACCGTGTGCAGCGCGAGTACTATGATGTCTCGCCTATTGCAGGTATTTTCAAGAGCTTCCACGATGCTCCCAACGGCTTCAAGGAAGAACTGCAGGAGATACAGTGGAGCATAGGTGCCGAGTACAGCTACAACGACCGCTTCTTCGTCCGTCTGGGCTACCATGACGAGCATGAGAACAAAGGTAACCGTAAGTATATCACTGCCGGTGCAGGCTTCCACATGAGCGTATTCTCCCTCGATGCCTCCTACGTCTTCTCTACTGCCCAGTCCAACCCCCTCGACCAAACCATGCGCTTCACCCTCGGTTTCGACCTCGATGGGATGAAGGATTTGTTTGGAAGGAAGAGGAGATAAGAGACCCTCCCCCCTGCCCCTCCCTTGTAGGGCGGGGAGTATATACATAAAGCAAATGATAGATAATAGTAACAACGAGTCTCACGCCTCTACTCCCCTCCCTAACAGGGAGGGGCACGGGGGTGGGTCTCGTATCGGTTTCGGTTATGATGTTCACAAGCTCGTAGAAGGTCGCGAGTTGTGGCTCGGTGGTATTAAGTTAGAACACAGCGTTGGTTTGCTCGGTCACAGCGATGCCGACGTGCTCATTCACGCCATCTGCGACGCCTTGCTTGGCGCTGCCAATATGCGCGACATCGGTTTTCATTTTCCTGACACAGGCGCTGAATTTAAGGACATAGACAGCAAGATTCTGCTGCGTAAAACCATCGACTTGATTGCAGAGAAGGGTTATCACGTAGGTAATATCGATGCTACGGTCTGTGCCGAGCGTCCGAAGCTTAATCCCCACATCCCTGCCATGCAGCAGTGCCTCGCTCAGGTGATGGGTGTGGATGCAGATGCCGTTAGCATTAAAGCCACCACCACCGAACGTCTCGGCTTCACAGGCCGCGAGGAAGGCATCAGTGCATACGCCGTCTGTCTGATTGAAAAAAGGTAAGCAACAAAGATCTGGCCTTATGAAAAGATTGTTTTGGTTGATAGCCTTATGCTTGGTGATAGGTGGAGTGGCAGCGCAAGAGCGGCGGCAGCTGCGTGTTTTGGCTATCGGCAACTCCTTCTCGGCAGATGCCGTGGAGCAGTACCTGTGGAACCTCGGACAGGAGGCAGGCATCGACATGATTATAGGCAACGCCTATCGTGGCGGCTGGAGCCTGAGCGCTCATTGGAACGATGTCCGCTCAAGGGCCGCCGACACAGAGTACCGTAAGGTGGTCGACGGAACGCTAACGAACTTGGGCAAGCGTACGCTGCGCGACATCATCATCGACGAGCCGTGGGACGTGATCACGTTTCAACAGGTGAGTCAGGAGGCGGGGCTTGAGTCGAGTTATGAACCTGGACTGAGCTTGCTGATAGGCTATGTGCGAGCGCTGGCCGTGGACTCCGTGCGTTTGGGTTTCCATCAGACGTGGGCCTACGCTCAAGACTCTGACCATCGTGGTTTTGCAAACTATGGGCACAACCAATTCCTCATGTACGCCCATATCACAACGGCTGTCGAGGAGGCTATGGACTTCCATCGCGGCGACCTCTCTTTCTACATCCCTTCGGGCACGGCGATACAGAATGCCCGGACATCCTCGCTCACCGACTCTACTCCCGACGACACGCCTGTTAACCGCGAACTGACCCGCGATGGCTATCATCTCAACTACACCATCGGTCGCTATACCGTGGCCTGCACATGGTTGGAAGCACTTACGGGAATAAGTGCCGTAGGGTTGAGGACACGTCCTAAAGGCATCACTCCTGAGCAGGCTGCACTCGCCCAACGTGCCGCCCATGCCGCCATACTCGTTCCGATGGCTGTGACACCGATCAGCGCGGAGGAGTAGGATAGTGACGACTGATTATTCTCTCGAGATTAAATAATTACAACGAACTGCATGTATAGTATTTATGATTACGCCTATAACGGGCTGCTCTATCTAAATAATGTCATGAGGCCAAAGCACAAGCGGCTCTCACAACTGATGATTTACTCGACCACGCTCTGTCAGTCGAAGTGCAAGCATTGTAACATTTGGCAGAAACGTCCTGTGGAGCATCTTTCGCTCGATGATATTAAGCGGATGATGCAGAGTAAATGTGTGACAAAGCGGACTACTGTAGGACTGGAGGGCGGCGAGTTTATTCTGCATCCGCAGGCCGATGAGATTATGGCTTGGTTCCAAGCTAATCATCCTAATTACACCCTGTTGACAAACGGGTTGGCGCCGAAAAAGGTTATCGACGCCGTCCGTCGCTATCAGCCTCGTCATCTGTATGTCTCTCTCGACGGAGGTCGTGAGACTTATCAACAAATGAGGGGACGTGACGGCTATGACCACGTGATTGAAGTGGTGGAGGCGCTGAAGGATGAGTTGCCGGTGTCGCTGATGTTTTGCCTGTCGCCGTGGAATACATTCGATGATATGGCGTTTGTGATTGATGTGGCAAAGAAATATAGTATTGACGTGCGCATAGGTATCTATGGCACGATGGCTTTCTTCGACACCACAAAAGAACTGCTGGCGACATCGGATTTTGTGAAGCAGATTCCCAAGAGCATTCATGATACGCAGGAGAACTATGACTTCGTGGCGCTTTATGATGAATGGCGAAACGGCCATCTTCGTCTCCGCTGCCAAAGCATCATGAGCTGTCTTGTGGTCCATAGTAATGGTGACGTACCAATATGCCAGAATCTCGACGTAGAATTGGGGAATATCCACGAGCAAACGCTTGACGAGATTTTCAATGGCGCATCATCCGCTAAGACGCAATGCCAATATTCTAAAAACTGCAACGATTGTTGGATTAACTTCCACCGTAAGTACGACATCATCCTCGTGCGTAATTTCGAGCGGCTACTTCCCAAATGGCTCATCGAAAAGTTCTACGGACCGTATCAATGGACGGCAGACCCCCATACCACTTATCATAAACATCTCAAAGCAATACAATGATACAAGCTGCGATCGACCGATTCAAACGGATGCGCACGGAGCGGTTTCTATGCCAAACGTACCAATATCAATATGCCTTCGTGGGTATGGGCCAGCACTCGCTGACAAACCTTTACCCCGTGTTGCACTACCTCGGCGTACCGCTGAAATATATCTGCGTCACTTCGGAACGGAAGGCACAATTGATAGAGCGGAAGTTTGTCGGCGTGAAAGCCACGACCTCGCTTGATGAGATTCTGAAGGACGAGACCATAAAAGGCGTTTTCGTCTCCGCCTCCCCATCAGCCCATTTTTCCATTGCCTCGAAAGTCCTACAAAGCGGCAAGTCGCTCTTCATTGAAAAACCTCCCTGCCAATCATTAGAAGAACTGGATCGGCTAATAGCGCTCCAACAGCAATGTGGCTCCCCCGTCGCTATGGTAGGGCTGCAGAAACGCCACGCCCCTGCCATCCAACTGCTTAAGAAGCGTCTCCAAAAAGAGCATCTTATCAACTACGATTTACATTACCTCACAGGAGCTTATCCAGAGGGTAATGCCTTGCTCGACCTCTATATCCATCCCCTCGACCTCGTTTGCTATCTTTTCGGTAAGCCTGAAATCCTCTGTTGTCGCCAAATCGCCAACGGTTCTTACATCCTCATGCTCCAGCATCCGCACATCGCTGGTACCCTTGAACTCTCTACCGCTTACAAATGGATGTCTGCCGAAGAAACCCTGAAAGTTTGTACCCATTCTGGTGTTTACAATCTCTCACAAATGGAATCGTTAAGTTATACGTCCAATCCCTCCACCATACTCGGTATCCCTACAGAAAAACTTCATGCGAAGAACAGCACCGTAGAGAGCCTCTATCAGCGCAACAATTTCACGCCCATACTGGCGAACAATCAAATATATTCTCAGGGCTACTACAGTGAGATAGAAGCTTTCGTCAGTCAGGTTGAGAAAGGAAAATCAGAAGTCATCTCTGGCTTAAAGTCCGTGAGAGATACATACGAATTGTTGCAGTCTCTCTCCTAACGCGCCTGACCTGTATATGACAAGGGCTGTGTCTCCAAAAACAGACACAGCCCTTGTTGTATGATGAGGATTTGGGATTAGAAAGCAGCGTTCTTGGGCGTACGGGGGAAGGGGATAACGTCGCGGATGTTCTGCATTCCCGTCACGAAGAGGATGAGGCGCTCGAAGCCGAGACCGAAGCCTGCGTGCGGGCAAGTGCCCCAGCGACGTGTGTCGAGATACCATTCGAGGGTGTCGGTCTCCATGCCGCGGCGATTAATCTCTGCCATGAGCTTGTCGAGACTCTCCTCACGGACGCTACCGCCGATGATCTCGCCGATGGAGGGGAAGAGGACGTCGGTACCCTGCATGGTTTTGCCGTCGTCGTTCATCTTCATATAGAAAGCCTTGATCTCCTTCGGGTAGTCGGTCATGATGACGGGACGCTTGAAGTGCTCCTCGACGAGGTAGCGCTCATGCTCGCTGGCGAGGTCGTCGCCCCAGTTGCAGGGGAATTCGAACTTCTTGCCGTTCTTGATGGCTTCCTGTAGGATGTTGATGCCTTCGGTGTAGGGCAGGCGCACGAAATCCTCTTTCAGTACACCTTCGAGGCGCTCGATGAGATGCGGGTCGAGGCGTGGATTGCTGAGGAACTCGAGGTCGTCCTTGCAGTTGTCGAGAGCCCAACGCACGCAGTACTTGATGAAATCCTCTTCGAGGTCCATCAGGTCTGTCTTGTCGTAGAAAGCCATCTCGGGCTCTATCATCCAGAACTCGGCGAGGTGACGAGGCGTGTTGGAGTTCTCGGCGCGGAAGGTGGGACCGAAGGTGTAGATCTGTCCGAGTGCCGTAGCGCCGAGCTCGCCTTCGAGCTGTCCGCTCACAGTGAGGCTCGTCTGCGTACCGAAGAAGTCATCGTCATAGATAATCTTACCGTTCTCGTCCAACTTCAGGTCGTAGAGGTTCTTGGTCGTGACCTGGAACATATTTCCAGCACCCTCGCAGTCGGAGGCAGTGATGAGCGGCGTGTGGAAATAGAAGAAGCCGTGCTCGTGGAAATAGGTGTGGATGGCCATTGCCATGTTGTGGCGGATGCGCATGACGGCTCCGAAAGTATTGGTGCGCAGGCGCATGTGGGCGTGCTGACGCATATATTCGAAGCTCTGTCCCTTTTTCTGCATGGGGTAGGTGGCATCACACGTGCCGAGGACTTCGATTTCCTTGGCCTGCACCTCGCTGGCCTGACCAGCAGCAGGACTCTCGACAAGGACACCCTTCACCTTAATACACGCACCAGTGGTGATGAGCTTCACCATAGACTCATCGAAGTGCTGGTCTTCGCCCACAATCTGGACATTCTTGATGGTGGAACCATCGTTGAGTGCAATGAAGAAGATGCCTTTGGAGCCACGCTTTGAACGCACCCAACCTTCTACGAGTATGTCGCTGCCGAAGTCTGTACGCTTCAGCGCATCTATAACTTTTGTACGTTGCATTTTACATTAAAATTTAATCCTTAAACTTTAAACTTCTCACAAATGCGAGCGATTATTCGAAGGCTCCCATGCGCAGCATGTTGACTTCCTGCTCGGTGAGGTAGCGCCAGTCGCCGCGCTTGAGGTTCTTCTTGGTCAGACCAGCGAAGAAGACACGGTCGAGCTTGGTGACCTTGTAGCCGAGGTGCTCGAAGATACGGCGTACAATGCGGTTGCGACCGCTGTGGATCTCGATGCCCACCTGCTTCTTGTCGGTCTCAGAGGCGTATTCCACGGCATCAGCGTGAATCTCACCGTCGTCGAGCTGGATGCCTTCTGCAATCTGACGCAGGTCGGCAGCGGTGACGTTCTTGTCGGTGTGGACGTGGTAGATCTTCTTCTTGAGATACTGCGGGTGTGTGAGCTTGGATGCCAGCTCGCCATCGTTGGTGAGAAGCAGCACGCCTGTGGTGTTGCGGTCGAGGCGACCTACGGGATAAATACGTTCATCGCAGCAGCCCTTGACGAGATCCATCACCGTCTTGCGGTTCTGGGGATCGTCGCTGGTAGTGACGTAATCCTTGGGCTTATTGAGCAACACGTAGACCTTCTTCTCAATCTTCACGGGCTGGTCGTGGAACTTGACCTCATCAGTACGCTTAACCTTGGTTCCGAGCTCGGTGACGACAACGCCATTGACGCTGACGACGCCAGCCTCGATGAAGGTATCGGCTTCACGACGTGAGCATACGCCGGCATTGGCGAGGAATTTGTTCAAACGGATGGGTGCTTCGGGATCGATGTGAGCCTCAGAATACTCGATGCGCTTCTTGAAGCTGTATTTGGCGTTGGGATCATAGCCAGGGCCGTGCTGACGACGGGGACCGCCGAAACCGCGCTGCTGGAATCCGCCGCGCTGTTGGCCGTAGCCGCGCTGCTGACCATAGCCGCCTTGCTGGCCGTAACCGCCATGTTGCTGGCCATAGCCACGCTGTTGGCCATAGCCGCCACGGGGCTGGAAACCGCCCTCACGGGGTTGACCGTAACCGCCACGGGGTTGGAAGCCACCTTCACGCTGCTGGAAACCGCCACGTTGCTGGCCGTAACCGCCGCGCTGCTGGCCGTAGCCGCCTTCACGCTGCTGACCATAGCCACCACGGGGCTGATAACCGCCTTCGCGAGGCTGATAACCGCCACGGGGCTGGTAGCCTCCACGAGGCTGATAACCACCACGGGGTTGGAAACTGCGCTGTTCCTGACCTTCTTCTACGGCGCGACCACTGGCATCGTAGTGGGGACGATATGTGCGACGCTCGCCTTCGGCATTGCTGCCGTAGATCGGGCGTTGAATGCGGGGACGTGGTGTGCGACCTTGTCCATAGCTTTTGTTTGCTGAGGGATTGAAGCCTTCGCGGTTTTCGTCTTTTCCCTCGTTGGCGCTGAAATTCTCGCGCCATTTCTCATCGTTGTTTTCCATTTTGTCTTGAATAATTTAAATAGATAATTTCACTTGAATGTTGTTAACTCTATTGAGGTGTATTAATAATTTTAATTAGATTCCTGTATAGTTCCAGGGTGTTATCTGTCGGAGTTCTGTCTTGACGTCTTCACTGACTTCGAGCGTCTCAATGAACGCTGCAATGCTCTCGTGGCTGATGGCAGCTCCCGTGCGGGTCAGTGCCTTGAGTGCCTCGTAAGGGTTGGGATAGCCCTCGCGTCGCAGGATGGTTTGGATGCCTTCGGCTACAACGGCCCAGTTCTGTTCGAGGTCGGTGCGCAGCGCCTCTTCGTTGAGGAGTAGCTTGCCAAGGCCTTTCAATGTGCTTTGTATGGCAATGAGGATATGCCCGAGGGGAACACCGACGTTGCGTAGAACGGTGCTGTCGGTAAGGTCACGTTGCAGACGGCTCACAGGCAGCTTCTGTGCCAGATGGTCGAGCAGTGCGTTGGCTACGCCGAGGTTGCCCTCAGAATTCTCGAAGTCGATGGGGTTGACTTTATGGGGCATGGCGCTCGAACCGACCTCCCCAGCCTTCACGCGTTGGCGGAAATAGCCCATGGAAATGTACTGCCAAACATCGCGGTCGAGGTCGATGATGACGGTGTTGATGCGGCGCAGGGCATCGAAGAGGGCGCTGAGGCAGTCGTAATTGGAGATCTGCGTCGTCCACTGTTCACGCTGTAAGCCCAGCTTCTCGGCGACGAAGCGATTGCCAAAGGCACGCCAGTCGATGTCAGGATAAGCAACATGATGGGCGTTGAAGTTGCCCGTGGCACCGCCGAACTTTGCTGTGATGGGACAAGCGCGCAGCAGGTCAAGCTGCTGTTGCAGGCGGTAGACGAAGACCATCAGCTCCTTGCCCAGACGTGTGGGGGAAGCGGGCTGGCCGTGGGTCTTGGCAAGCATGGCGATGTCAGCCCATTCGTCAGCATAACCTTTCAGCTTCTCGATGAGTTGCTGAATCATTGGGTAGTATACCTCATCCAACGCTTCCTTGATGCTCAAGGGAACGCTGGTGTTGTTGATATCCTGCGATGTGAGGCCGAAATGGATGAATTCGACCTCGCCCTTCAGAGAGGGGGTAAGGGAGGTGAGGTCTCTGAACTTCTCCTTGATGAAATACTCCACTGCCTTGACATCGTGGTTTGTAACAGCCTCAATCTCCTTGACACGTGCTGCGTCACTCTGCGAGAAATTCTCGTAGATGGCACGTAGCTGCGGGAAGAGGTCGGGGGACACGGAGGCTAACTGCGGCAAGGGCAATTCGCACAAGGTGATGAAATATTCGATTTCTACACGAATACGATAGCGGATGAGGGCGTATTCTGAAAAAAAGCAATCCAGAGATGCTGTCTTCTGTCTGTAGCGGCCGTCAATGGGTGAGATGGCTGTCAGTGGAGTCAGTTCCATAGCAAATGCCTTGAATGGCTGTTGTTTACGTATTGTCTAAGTTTACAAATGTGTTCTGATTACCGCACTTTCTCCCGAAAGGCGCGGCAAAGGTACTGCTTTGTCGTGACTTATCCAAATAATGAGGCAAAAACTTTCCGTTAAGAAATGTTTGTCAGTATGTCTACTGGTATGATGAACTTCTTTGAATTTATTCGCTGATTATCTCGTCAGCATAAATTTCAAGTTGAGGCCAAAGTCCTGCGTTATAGTGGGATAGGAAGAGGAGGACAGCAATGGGTCGTTGCGCTGAAAATCATAGTAGAGAGAGAGGGTGACATAACGGCTCATCGTGTAGTCTGCGGCGAAGGAGGCTTTGATGGCGCGGTTGCCGCTGGTGGCCTCAGAGAGGGATGTCTGGATATTGCGCGTCACGGCATCCTGACTGCGCAGCGAGAAGTCGAAACGCAAGTTGAGATCGTGGGCAAAAGTGTTGCGGGAGCTGCTCGAACTGCTGTTGCTGCCTTTCGTATTGCTCTTGCTGGTACCCTTGCCTTTATTTTCTTCGTCGGTGTCGGTGCCGGTCTTGCCTTTTCCTTTGCCCTTGGACGCTGCTTTCTGACTACGGCTCTTATTGGAGAAGAGGCGTCCAATATTGAAGTCGTTGATCTTATAGCCCCATCCAAGAACTACATCATCGGAGCAAGCTTCGTTGATCTGTGCAGCTGTCATGGAGAGCGTGAGCACGCGCGTCTTGCGGTACTCAAGCTTCAGTGTCATATTGTTCTGCAGCGTGGCGTTGAGACCAACGAGCGGAGAGAAAGCTTCGTTGATGCTGACGGTGGAAATGTCGTACATCGAAGAGGGGGAGTACGTTCCTGTCGTGGTGTTCATGACATAACCCATATCTGAACCGTGCATATACTCTACCCACGAGGCATAGCTGTTGTATGAACCGACGGCATAGACGCTCCTGTAGGTATGTGTCAGCGTGAGGCTCTTTAGGTGGTCGCGTACCCAAGGAAGATTGGAGAGCCCCTTGTAGGAGAGGTTCCAGTTGGGGAGCACACGAGTGATGGCTGGGAAGATATCCAAGCTGGCTCCACTGGCACTGCCTCCGGTGTAGGCCGCGAGGAAGGCGGGAATCATGACATCGCTGCTGTAGATGTCGACGGTGCCGTTCTCGGGGTTGAAGTTGCCGCTCATACCAGTGAGCTCGGGATAGGGGGTGCCGATATATCGGTTCTCGACACGCTTCTGGATGATGGGCAGGTAGTCCTGGAAACGGCGGAAAGCCTCGCTGGTGTAACCATTGCCGGCATTGCCACGACTTTGGAAGGCTGTGCGAAGGCTGATGGTCGTCATATTGAAGGTACCCGTGCGTGTCGTGGGATTACCGATATACATATATTGTATACTCTTGGCGTTGTTGACGGTGTGGCTGGCGCTGAGGTCTATCTTTAGGTCGGGCAACGGCTCTACGGTTGCTTTGAGCTGGAAGTCAGTCATGCTGTTTGTGGTGGCGGGCGTGGCTACGCTGTCGCTGTTGAGGAGCCAGCCGTTTTGTTGTGCACGATCAATATAGTCATCGCCAATCAAACCGAAGGCGAAATCAAGTCCGGGGGACATGACGCCGTTGAGCTTGCGCTGACCGAAGGCATCGCCGACGTTGGGCATGAAACCAGGCAGGGAGAGGGCGTAGGTGTTGCGGTAGCTGAGGCTGACGTTGCGCACCATCATGAGGAAGCGAGCTCCGGCTTGTACCCACTGGTACCATTTCTGGTCTTCCAGCTTGGGCTTGGGAACGACGTTGACACGGAGCTTCAGCGGGGCAAGGAGACTGTCGAGGGAGGAGGTGGACAAACCGTCTTCCTTCTTGCCGTCAGCTTTCTTTGCATCGGCAAGGGCAAGCGTGTCGGGGGCGGCGAGAAGGCTGTCGGCGTTCTGGGCAATGCTATCGGCGGCGGTGAGGAGGAGGCTGTCAAGAGGGATGCCTCTTCGCTTGGCCTCTTTCTCTGCTTCTTTCAGTGCGTGAGCGGCTTCCTTTTCTGCTTCCTTCTGTGCGCGTTTGGCTTCTTTCTCAGCCTGTTTTTGTTTGCGCTCAGCTTCCTTACGGGCTTTCTTGGCAGCTGCGGCTAACGCCTTTGGCGGCAAGATGAGGATCTTGTTCTCGTCGACAACCTTATACTTAATTGGGTAGACATTGCCCTTCTCGTCCTTGGCCGTAACGACGATGCGCTTGCTCTTCTGTCCATGGTTCAGTTCGATGGCCGAGTCTGGCAGTACGACCTCTCCTGCGTAACCTTTGACTTGCTTCTTCTGCGACGAGACGCCCTTGTTGTTGCCTTGTGCCTTGAGTTTTGATGCGTCGTTGAGGGCTTTGAGGTCAGTGCTGTCGCCTGCAGCGGCTTTCCGCTGTGCCTCAGCGAGTTTCTTGGCAGCGGCTTCCTCTTCCTTCTTCTTGGCTTCCTTCTCTTTCTGCTTAGCCTGGTCTTTCTTCTTGCCTTCGCTCTTGATGGTGGAGGTGGAGAAACGCTTATTCGCTTCCTTCAGGAACTCTGAGTGATTGTAGAGCGTTTCCATAGCCAGTTTGCCGTTGAGGTTCACGGCACGCTGCGTATTGATGGTGTTTCCGAGAGTGCTACCGTCTTCGAGTTCTGCGCCGCGCCGCCAGGTGTAGTTGCCTTGGTATGATCCGTCTACGGATATCCAGTCCAGTGCCGGGATTTTATCCAAAGGCACTTTGTAGCTGGCCTGAACGTTTTGTGAGTAATCGAGCGGTGTGCCGAAGCCTTTGATGCTATGCCAGACGCTATCCTTCCAAGCGCTGTAGCTGTCAGGGTAGAGGTCTTTGTTGACGGGCGTGTAGGGTTCCTCGATCTCGGCGTGCGTGCCGCTCTGGAAGGTGAAATGGAGAGCTTTGGTCAGATCCCAGCGCAGGTTGAACTCGCGGTTCCAGAGGAACGAAGGCGTCCAGCGCACGGGAATGGCATTCGGCGACTCAAGGTTTTCCATATCCCGCTCCTGTATCTCGTAATAGTTGCGGACGATATCCGTGTTGAAGGTGAGGCTCTGAGGGGCGTAGTTGAAGTTCTGCGCTTTGACGATGTCGAGCCATTTGGACTTTGACTTGATGTTTTTGAAGGGTTCCCACGCCTTCCAGTTGGGTGACCAACTGTAGTTCATACCTCCACGCCATGTCTTCTCGTGCTCGTAAGCCGTTGTCTCGCCGACATTGTAGCTGTGCGTATGGCTGTAGTTGAAGGTGAAGTTGGCAGGGTCGTAAGGCATGGGATGTTTCTTGCTCTGGATGTTCACCTTAACGCCGGAGAGCGAGAGGTTCTTGGTGACTTGCTTCTGTGTGGTGAGACTGGTGATAGAGTCCTTCTCATGCTTTGTCGCGGCGGCTTCGAGGGCATCGCTCAAGAGCATATCCGTATCCAATGGGTTGTACTTCGGCTTCACCGTTTCCTTGGCATAGCTGTAGTAGAACGGCACGTTGACTTTCGCCGTCGGGGGCAGAATCTTGCCGAAGTCGAGCTGTGTGGTGATGGTGTACTCGTAGGTGTCTTCATTGCTACGTTCACTGACGCTCTGCTCTATGCCTCCGAAACCGGCTTTCTCAATATGTCCCTGCACGTTGAGTGAGCCGAGGTCGGAAAGCTGGATGTTTAGCGCAGCCTGTGCAGCCCAGCCGCCTTCGTTGGAGAACTCTTGCAGGCGTAGTTCGTTGGCCCATACCTCAACGCTTTTCACCGTACGACCGTTGTTGCGGATACCGATCATGATCGTTCTTACTTCGCCCAGCGTAGGATTACCCATCACGCTGATGCGATTGCTGGGCTTGTCACTATCGAATTCGCTGTACTCCTGATTGTAGCTTGCTGTTCCGAGGCTCTTCTCGTGGTTGCGGTTCTTCTTGACGGCTGTCAGCTTGGAGAGGTTGATGTCGATCATGTTCTCCTCTGGCCATACGGCACGACAGTCGTTGGCGTTATAGGTGTCGTAACCCGGACTGAGCTTTTCGGGCGTCAGCGTCAGGGGCACCTCGTATTCGTAATAGTTGCTCTTGTAGTCAGAGCCTAAGCGCAGGAAGATGGACGTTTCGCCGTCCTGCAAGCCTGTGACGTCGTTGGCAAGCGCATTGGCATGTACAAACATCTGGAGGTGCTTGTACTGACGCATATCATAGTTGCAGTTCTTGAAGACGGCACGCGCATCACCCGGTGCCAGATTTTTGGCGATGAGCGAGAGTGCCTGCTCATTGCTCTCCACGAGCTGGCTCTGCGAGGGGTCTGTTACGCGGCTGATGCCCGGCGGCAGAACATAGTTGACGGGTTGTTTATCGTTGTTTTCCTCGATGTTGACGGCGCTGATTTCGAGTGTACCGCTGACCGATGGCATCTGTCCGCTGTAGAGTGCCTGCTCATAGCCGCGCCAATCGGCTTGCACGAGATCGAGCGTAGCAAAACGTAGGATGATAGGCTTCTCGAATCCAGTGAGATACATTCGGATGAAACGGATGGAGTTGAAGTCTTTAATGCCTCCTTCGGCGCGCTCGAATTCCTCCAACGGCACACGGAACTGGAACCATCGCTCGGACTCCTTCTCGCCGTTGCGAAGGTGTGCAGTCAAGTGGCGAATATCTGAGATATAGTTACGCCCGATAAGCGTGTCGCCCGGATGAATGGAGATGTGGTATTGGAAATATTTCTCGTACTCGTTGAGCGTATAGTCCTGGTTGATATCTTCCACGTCGGGCGTCGTCTTGTACGCTGTCTCGTAGGTCTCGGGCGAGTTCTCGGTGTCGGGCGAGTTGCCTTCTGGCAAG
This sequence comes from uncultured Prevotellaceae bacterium, assembly GCA_947307015.1. Taxonomy (GTDB): domain Bacteria; phylum Bacteroidota; class Bacteroidia; order Bacteroidales; family Bacteroidaceae; genus Physcousia. Next base: position 67,118 of record CAMZHV010000007.1, read on the forward strand.
TTGATGCGCTTGTAGCGGTCGAGGATGCTGACCCTGTCGCGGTCGAAATCCGTGCCGCGATAGTAATGGTAGTCGTCGCCTGCAGGGTCAGCCATGATGCTGTCGAAGACCTCTGGCGACACCTTGCCTTGGATTTGTTGCAGGTACTGCTGATAAGCGGGATAAAGTTTCTCCTGTTCCGACGTGAGACCGTTGAGACCAACGTCTTGTCGCACGCGCGCGCCCGATTCATTATTGAATGCGTAGGTCACACTCGTTCCGATGGGCACGCGTCCCCATACGGTCTCGGTGAAGTATGTCGGGTTATCGTCGAGGGGCAAACCGCTCTCGTAGAATTTCTTACCGTCCTTGAGTACATCCTCGCTGATTTCTCCGAGGTCGATGTAGAGTTCTCCGCCGTAGCTTGGGTCATCGCCGGTGTAGATGAAGGGGTCGAGCATCCAGAACTCGATGTATTCTATGTTCTGGGCTTCAAAGTCAGGGTAGTCGAGCTTACGCATCATACCGCCCCAGTTCGCCTTGGGATTCGTGAGCCGTCCGTTGACGTCAAGGTCTGGGTTAAGGTTGTAAGCGCCTCTTTCCGTGGGGTAGTAGGCGAGATTCAGCACGTTCAGCGATGCTGCCTCGGAGTACGAGTTCTGTGATTTGTTGGGGTAGAGGTCGCGCTCGTAGACTTCACGGACGTAATGGTTGGAGAGTTGATTGAGGTCGCTCTTGATGTGCGCGGGTGTCAGCGAACTGCTGCGGCGCGTGAAGATAGGATCAATGTAATACCATGCGAGACGTGCGCGCTGGTAGCCGCTGCGCACATCGTTGGTGAGCTTGGAACCTTCGAAAGGTGTGGGCACTGATGAGAGCATCCAGGCCGTCGGTGTCGTGATACTGAGACGGTTCTTCGTATTTTCGAAGTCATCCATGTAGGACGCTCCACCCTGTACCTTGTGGTTCTGTCCGGCGATGAGCTGTGCGAAGTCTGCGCTGAAGGCTATCTTCGACGGTGCTGTAAAGTTAAGTAAAGGTATGGCATTCAGCGCGTTGGTGAGCCACTGCGCCTCCGTCTTCCAATCCATGTGCAGTCCCCAAAGCGTGTTCTTCAAGGGCTCTGTACCCATATTGACTTTTGTGGTCAGCGGTTGCTCATTGAGGAACTGGAAGGTACCTCCGATGACGAAGTCTTTCGAGAAATCATAGTCCCAGTTGATGCCTATCATCGTCTTGCGCTGCATACCGTATGTGTCGTTGCTCTCCACGCTTGCATTGACTTTCGTACCAGCGTCTATGATGCTCTGATTGAGGATGTAAACCGTTCCCATCGAATAATCGACGCGGTAATCGATATTTTCGGTCAGCGTGACGCCGCCAGCCGTGACAACGACGCTTCCCGGAGCCACGTTTGTCACGCCGAGACTGATTTCCGCACCGCTTGTTCCCTTGTAGCGTCCGGCAAGCAGGAATTTGTTTTGCTCGGCAATCTGCTTGGCAATAGTCTTTGTGCTGTCATAGAGGGCATCGAAGCAATATTTGTCGGCGATGGCGTCGTCGCCAATCCATGCGCGGAGATGGTCGCCGAAGGGTTCTGCCACGGGGAAGATAATGCGTCCCTTAGAGATGGTGTAACCTTCAACATAGTCAAATTGTCCGTCGGCGTTGGAGCGGTTGTTGTTGTCCAAACGGTCGAGGTTCAGGGCACGCAAAAGCGTCGTAGCCTTCAGTTTAGCATCGGGCAGGTAGGTTTGATAGACGCCGGCGGTGTCGTTCTGATATTTGATGTCGAGACGGAACTTTTCTTTCTGGGTGGACGTGGCGTTGAGTGAATAGATGTTCTTCATCATCAGGGGCCAGTTACCCATGGAAGGCGAACCGTTGGTACTCTTCAATGCCTTGACGTAGAGGCATTGTGTGTTGTCCGTGAGGTCGCTGGCAAATTCACCCACTTGGAAGGTCTGGCCGTTGAAAGTGTATTCAAAGGCTACAGCCAGGACGTCATCAGGTTCCAGCTGGAAGTTGAGCGAGATATAACCTAAGGCGTTGTTGATGGTGTATTCCGAAGATGTCAGCAAGCGTGCGGATTGAAGTTTCTCGTAGTCGACGCCTCCGCTGAAATCGGAGATCTCATCAAGAATGGTGGTTGCCGCGCTAATGTCACGTGCCTCGGTATAGGTGTTTACGAGGTCGTTATACAGTGAGTTGGCGCGGTTGTGTGGTTGTGGTGTCGTAGATGTCCGTTCCCAAATAGTATTGGTGATATGTGTGGCTTCTCCAAGATCGGTGAAGGCAATCAGGTTGCGGTTGTTCTGCGTTGAGGCAGCGCGTTTATTGGTGATCCACACCTCCACACGTTTGATGGTGATGCCACTGGCAATGGTGGGCAGCGTCTTCATCCAGCGGTCGTAGTTGTCGCGGAAGTAGTGCGAGAGCCAGAAGTGGCGGTTCTCTTCATAGTCATCGGCGGAGATCTCGAAGTTGGTGGTCTGCGAGCCGCCCTTGGAGCTCACGCTCGTCGAGGCAGACTTCTTCTGGCTCACAACGGTCTGGAGTTTCAATTTGCCGAACTGCAAATCGGTGCGCAGACCGAAGAGACTTGACACGCCGTGGATAAGCGTTGAATTGGAGGGCATCGACACGTTACCAGCCTCCACGAGCTTGATGATCTCATCTTCCTTGCCGTCATATTTCAGCTTCATCTGCTGTGCATCGACGTCAAAAGTAGCTTCCGTGTTGTAGTTGATATTCATGTTGATTTTATCACCTACTTTACCTGTCACGGAGAGGTTGATTTTTTCATCGAAATCAAAACCGAAGGTCTTGCGGCGGTTAGCAGCCAGAGATGGATTCTTGATGTTCTTGTGGTTACCGCCGATTTTCAGCTCTGCCGAGCCCTGGGTCTTGATTTGCACGCCGCCGGGGCCGAAGATCTTCTCCGCAGGTCCGAGGTCAAATTTCATGTCGGTGAAGTCGAACTTGCTTTTGCCCTTGCTTTCGTACAACTCGCGATTCTTTTGGCGGTAGTAGGCGTTCATCGACTGCTGGAGCGTCCACTGCTGGTACTCGTCCGGCGTCATCAGAATGGGCGTATTCAGGAAGCCGCCCGTGCCGAGTTTCGTACCGATACGATAGTTGCCACTCAGCGAGTCAAGTTCTTCGACTTGCTTGAGATTGTCGGGGCGCTTGATGCTAATACCCGTGGTGTCGAGGTCTTCAACAGTTTCAGGAATCGTCTTTTGGGGAATGAGTGGCTTTGAATCTCCAATGGAGGGATTTGTCACCTGAGCAAATAGCGAAGAGCTGACGGCCAGGAAAAGGACTGTCAGCAGCATTACGCTATGTGCAAAGTGTTTTCTCAAAATGATGAGTTAATTTCGTTTCCTACTCTTATTAGCTACCCCCCTCCCTCACAGGGAGGGGTTGGGGGTGGGTCTTCTACAACATCTTCAGTGCCAGCTTGATGACCTGTTCCACGCTCGCGTCAGGCTCAGCTCGCAGTATGCCCACGACGGCTTTCTGGGCAGGTGCCGGCGAGAAACCGAGCATGGTGAGCGCAGCCACGGCTTCGTCCTGAACTTGTTTGTTTGCAGCGGTGATGGGCTGTGAACTGGGTGAGCCAGCTGCCGCATCGATACCGAGGGTCACGAGCTTGTCCTTGAGCTCCACAATAATGCGCTGTGCCGTCTTGCCACCGATTCCCTTGGCCGATTTCAGCAGGCGCTCGTCGCCGCGGCTGATAGCGTCGCAAAGCTCAGAGGGCGTCATCGAGGAGAGGATCACTCGGGCCGACTGCCCGCCGATACCGCTGACGGTGGTCAGCAGGATGAACAACTCGCGTTCAACTTTCGTCGCGAAGCCCCACAGCACGTAGGCGTCTTCACGGATATTCTCGTAGACGTAGAGTTTGACGTCGCCAGGTAGTCCCTGAATGGCAGAGAAAGTGTTCAACGTGATGTTCAAACCATAGCCCACACCGTTGGCATCGAGCACGGCGAGGGTAGGGGAGAGGTCGGCAATTGACCCGCGGATATATTCGATCATGGATGTCTGTTGTTGTCGTTTACCTTAATATTAACGCGCGAATACGACTTTTATTGTGTGGGCATGGTTTGCCTGTTCCATAAAGCGCTTCAAAAAATATATTTTTCTCTTTTCACTCTTTCTTTTTTACTGTAAAAACTTTGCCAGTTCGCCACCATTCCTGCGTAGGCCTATGGCTATGCCGATAGCGTTGAGACGGGCTCCGCGCAACGAGGTATGTGTGTGGTCGTTGTTGTAATACTCTTTCGCACGCTCTGGCCCAATTTCATCGAGAGCGTCAGCGGTGATGTTGTGAAGGTCGACAAACTCACAGCCCGTCTCAGCCACCACCTCGCGATACCACTTGCCATAGCTGTCGTTGCGGCGTTCAATGTGCCCGTCGGTCCATTCGTTGCGGGGTGTCAGGCTGACTATGATAGGCGTGGCGCCTTTCTGGCGACAGTCGTCAATCATTTTCTTCAAATACCATCCAAAACTATAGACGACTTCGTTGTAGGCTTCGTCTTGTAGCACAACTCGGCTCACGCAACTCGTGTCGGCCGTACCAGGTATCTCGCCGCGATGCTTGCCACGATGAAGTTCGCCGATATCGTTGTGTCCGAATTGAATGAGTACGAAATCGCCGGGCATCAGCGAGTCATAGACCCTATCCCATCGCCCTTCACGGAGGTAAGTGCGGCAGCTGCGGCCAGCCTGTGCACAATTGATAGGTGTAATCTTATTCTCATCAAATATGCGCCATGCCTGTGAGCCCCAGCCCCACATGCCCGTGGAGTCGTTGTCGGCATTCTTCACTGTTGAATCTCCGGTGATGAACACACGCGGTTTACCGCCGCCGGTGATGTATTTCTGGGGAATATCGAATTTCATCATTGCTTGCAGCGGTTTCAGCTGCGGGTCCTTGCTCTCCTTGATGCCGTAGGCAGCACTTCGGGCGTTCAGTTCAGCACCGAACTTCGAGGTGTGGATATTGTCTAAATAGAAATGATAGTTCAGCTTCCATGAGGACATACCTTCGTATTTCTGCGCAGAAATCTCATTTAAGTCCACGAACGGCACATTCATCTCCTCTGCCACCTGCTTCGCCCAACCTCCAAAATTATCTGCCACACGCACCGGCTCCCACAAGCCAGCCCCCCCTACGGCCCCCGAGGGGGCTTCTGTTGCTTTGGAGACAGTGGACTTTGCATTAGTGTCCCCCTCGGGGGACGAAAGGGGGGCCAGTTTTTTTCTCGGCGTCAAGCTCATCAATATCGGATGAGCCCCCAAAGCCCTCGTCTCTCTGATGAACTTTCGCATATATTCGCCATAGGAGTAGACCGTTTCCTGCTTTCCCTTGTTGGGCCCTTCCTTCAATGTTACCACGATAGAATCGGTGGCTGATGTGCCGCGGATGGTGGCCCGGCAACGCCCGCTATCAAAAGGTCCGTTGTCATTGTGCCCAAGTTCGATGATCACCCAGTCGCCAGGGCGGATGCCTTTCTTCACATCAGGCCACAATTGATTATAGAACGTGCGCGAGCTGGTGCCGCCGAGGGCTTGGTTCTCTACGGTGATCTTGTTTTCATCAAAGTACTTATGTGCATAAAAGCCCCATCCCCACTGGCCGTTGTCGCCATTGCCTTTCGTACCTGTTCGCATCGTAGAATTGCCCACGAGGAATAGCACGGGGTGGTCACCTTTTCGGCTGCTGCCCGCCACGGGACGCGCCGTCTTCACCTTCTCCAGACTATCTAATGTCAGGTCAACGACTTTATTCTCGTCGTCCATAGGTCGAAAGCTGCCGTTTTGTGGCTCCTGAGCCCTCAGATAAGGCACTCCGGTAACGATGAAAAACATGCAAAACAGTATTTTTTTCATGCGATAATATGATTTGTTTGTACTTAAATTCGGCGCAAAGGTACACATTATTATTGGAATACCCCCCTTTTTGCCTCACTTTTTTGGCCAATCCAAAGAAAATGCGTACCTTTGCGGCCGCTTAACGTGCATACGTAAATAGTAAATCCATAAATTATTAAATTGTAAATCGTAAAATCGTAAAATATAATTATGGCATTGAAAATCGTTGTGCTGGCCAAGCAAGTGCCAGACACCCGTAATGTGGGCAAGGACGCGATGACGGCCGAAGGTACGGTCAACCGCTCCGCACTGCCCGCAATTTTTAATCCCGAAGACTTGAACGCGCTGGAACAGGCGCTGCGTCTGAAAGAGCAGAACCCCGGCTCTACCGTGGGCGTGCTGACAATGGGTCCTCCCCGTGCGGGCGAGATCATCCGTCAGGGCCTCTATCGCGGTGCTGACACAGGTTGGTTGCTTACCGACCGCCTCTTCGCTGGTGCCGACACGCTGGCTACGAGCTACGCGTTGGCTACGGCCATCAAGAAGATTGGCGATGTGGACGTCGTCATCGGCGGCCGACAGGCTATCGACGGCGATACGGCTCAGGTGGGTCCCCAGGTGGCTCAGAAGCTGGGCTTGAACCAGGTGACCTACGTGGAAGAGGTTCAAGGTGTTCAAGAAGTTCAAGGCGTGAAGAAGGTGACGGTGAAGCGCGTCATCGACGGCGGCGTGGAGACCGTAGAGGCTCCGCTGCCCGTGGTGCTCACCGTGAACGGAAGCGCTGCTCCCTGCCGTCCCCAGAACGCCAAGCTGGTGATGAAGTACAAGCGTGCTACCTGCCCCCTCGAGCGCCCTGCTGAGGGAACCGCCTACGACGCGCTTTACGAGGAGCGTCCTTATCTGACCCTCAACCAGTGGAGCGTAGCTGATGTGGATGGCGACCCCAGCCAGTGTGGTCTGAGTGGCTCACCCACGAAGGTGAAGGCCATCAAGAACATCGTGTTCCAAGCTAAGGAGTCGAAGACGCTCACGGCTTCCGATGCTGACATTGAGAGTATGATCAAAGAATTGTTGGACGAAAAGATTATTGGATAGGGGACCCACCCCTCACCCTCCCTTTTAGGGAGGGAGTGGTCAACTTTCAAGAATTAATAAATAATGAGTATAGTTATGTTAGATAATCAATCCGCAAAAGTAACAACTCCCCTCGCCCACGGGAGAGGGGCTGGGGGAGAGGCTGTCTTTGTTTACTGTGAGATAGAAGAGACCCATGTGCAGGAAGTATCTCAGGAGCTGCTGACCAAAGGTCGCAAGCTCGCCAATACGCTGGGTGTGGAGTTGCACGCCGTGGTGGTCGGTACGGCCATCAAGGGTCAGGTCGAAGACCAGATTCTTCCCTACGGTGTCGATAAGCTCTTTGTCTTCGACGCTCCCGAGCTGTTCCCTTACACCAGTGCTCCCCACACCGACATCCTCGTGAACCTTTTCCGCGAGGAGCAGCCGCAGATCTGCCTCATGGGCGCTACGGTTATCGGTCGAGACCTCGGCCCCCGCGTCAGCTCATCGCTCACCAGCGGCCTCACCGCCGACTGCACGGAGTTGGAAATCGGTTCGTATGAGGACAAGAAGAACGATAAGGTTTACGATAACTTGTTGTATCAGATTCGTCCCGCCTTCGGTGGTAACATCGTCGCCACAATTGTCAATCCTGAGCACCGCCCGCAGATGGCTACCGTCCGCTCGGGCGTCATGCAGAAAGCTATCTATGAAGGCGAGTGCCGCAAGGAAGTGGTCTATCCCGAGGTCTCGAAGTACGTCAGCCCCGAGGCGTTCGTCGTCAAGGTGCTCGACCACCACGTGGAGGCTGCTAAGCACAACCTGAAGGGTGCTCCCATCGTCGTCGCTGGAGGCTATGGCATGGGCTCCAAGGAGGGCTTCGATATGCTCTTCGAACTGGCTAAGGTGCTTCATGGCGAAGTGGGTGGCTCACGTGCTGCTGTCGATGCCGGCTTCTGCGACCACGACCGTCAGATTGGTCAGACAGGCGTCACCGTACACCCGAAGGTGTACATCGCCTGCGGTATCTCTGGTCAGATCCAGCATATCGCCGGTATGCAGGACTCCGGTATCATCATCAGCGTCAACTCCGACCCCGATGCCCCCATCAACCGCATCGCTGACTACGTCATCGTCGGCACCGTCGAAGAAGTGGTTCCCAAGCTGATCAAGTATTATAAGCAGAATAGTAAGTAGCCTCACCCCCGACCCCTCTCCCGTAGGAGAGGGGAGAGGAGGGTGCTTGTTCTTTGATATTATGGGATACGGAATCCAGACGTCTCATCCAGACAGATACGCTCTCTTGAAGGATTATGCTAAAAAGAACCGTAGGGAAATGACGTTGGCCGAACAAGTAATGTGGGAACATTTACGCACAGTACAAGGTTTTAGAATGTAATGCAAAAGATTAACAATACACTATTAACAATGAAATAAAGTCCTCATGAACCGCTCCCCTCTCCCACGGGAGAGGGGTCGGGGGTGAGGCCCTTAATATTATGAACTATTATAGCGATCATCCTGAGATCGGGTTCTACTTGAACCACCCCCTGATG
>CAMZHV010000008.1 GCA_947307015.1 uncultured Prevotellaceae bacterium
ATACGGCGACTTTTCCATTCCTGCAAGCTTTTCGGCAAAAAAGTTGCAAAAAAAAATTCCGCAGCGCCTGCCTCGCGCGCGTACCTTATTATATATTTAATAGGAGAAATTCATCTTTTCAGATATTTTAGAGCTTCAAAAGCGTGAAAAGACAGAAATATGTTGTACATTTGCACCGCAAAAATAACGATATGTCATGAGAGATTTACGAGGCAAGAAAGTGGCAGCTCTCCTCTCGGGAGGCGTGGATAGCTCTGTAGCCGTGGCTTTGCTCGTGGAGCACGGCATACGACCCGACTTGTGGTACATACAGATCGGCCCAGACCGAGACACGACGGATTTTACCTGCTCCATCGAGGAGGATCTGGAGATGGCTCGTGCCGTGGCCTACAAATACCGGCTGCCGCTCGAAGTCATCGACCTGCACAAAGATTATTGGGAGAAGGTTGTCGACTACACGATCTCGCAGGTGCGGCAGGGCTTGACGCCGAACCCTGATGTGATGTGCAACCGCTTGATCAAGTTCGGCGTCTTCGACGAACGTGTGGGTAAGGACTACGACATCATCGCTACGGGTCACTACGCCACCACCGAGGAAGAGGAAGTACAAGAAATGGTAAATGGTAAATGGTCAAGCCGTCAATTAACTTGGCTCTGCACCAGCCCCGACCCTGTGAAGGATCAGACGGACTTCCTGGCGCAGCTGCAGCCGTGGCAGCTACAGAAAGCTTGCTTCCCCATCGGCCATCTGCCTAAGAATGAGGTACGTGCCATCGCAGAGCGTGAACACCTCAGCGCTGCCCATCGTAAGGATAGCCAAGGCATCTGCTTCCTCGGCAAGATAGACTACAACGACTACATCCGCAAATACCTCGGCGAGAAGCCCGGACAGGTCATCGACCGCGCCACAGGCAAGGTGCTGGGTTTGCACCGTGGCCTTTGGTTCCACACCATAGGGCAGCGCAAGGGTCTCGGCTTCGGCGGCGGGCCGTGGTATGTCATCGAGAAAGATATGGAGCGTAACATCCTATGGGTGGCCAATGGCTTCGATACCAAGGAGCAGTATTCGGACCATTTCCTCGTGGCGGCACCGCACTGGCTGACGAGGACACCCTTTGGTGAGGGGGATAGGGTAGGGGAGAGCCTGTCGATGAGTTTGAAGATACGGCATACGCCCGACTTCTGTGCTGCCACCGTCACGCTTTTGCCCGACGGTCGCCTCGACATCCGCACTGCCCATCCCTTGCAGGGCGTAGCCCCCGGTCAGTTCTGCGTGCTCTATGACAATGAGCACCACCGCTGCTACGGCTCCGGCGAGATACGATTGGCCTGACACCCTTGGGTGTATCACCAAAAACGCCTAAGGGTTTCGGCAAAATGTCCTATGGGTTTTGGCCAAAACCCATAGGCGTGCAGACAGGGACCCTTCCCCCTGCAAAAAAATATTTTTGTTCAAAACAGACTACAGACTACAGCCGCGCTGTAGTCTGTAGTCTGTTTTGAACAAAATTTATTTTCTTATTCGAACAAGTCTCCGCCGAAGAGATCACCTTTGACATCAGCTTCGGTGGGTGTTTCGCCATCGCCAATTTCAATAACATCATCGCTACCATTAACGTTAATGCTGGTGATGCTGGCGGCGAGCATTTGTGTCGCAACCATGTGCGTCACATCCATTGCGGGAGAAATATATACCTTTTTCATAGTCTTTTGAAGAACATAAATTTTACTTAAATCTAAACTTAAATCTTTCCTCCCCCGCCCTCAACTCCCCTCGCCCACGGGAGAGGGGCTGGGGGTGAGGCTGGGCGGGGTGGGTCTTTACTTCACCAGGACTTTCTTGCCGTTGACGATATAGATGCCCTTCTGAGCCTTGTTCACACGCTGACCGGCGATGTTGTAGATCACCTCATTGTCCATTGTCATTTGTCCATTGTCAATGGCTTCGATGCCAGTCTCAAGACCGTCGATGTAGAGCTTGACTTCGCCTACACCATTGGTCTTATCCTTGATATATGCGCGGAAGGCCTTCATGCTGGTAGTACCTTTGCTCTTGTAAATAGCGCCATTGCCAATGAAGTAGTCATTCTCTGCAACGGTCATTGGAGCATACGTACCCACGAAGTCGAAGTTCGTGCCAGTAACCACAGCTTCGCTGCTATTGAACATCACGTCGCCGAAGGTCTTAGCGTCTGTAGAAGCAGTAGCCTCGCCAATCAGCACGGGCACGTTAGCCTCGATGGTGTTGTCATCCTTCGTGTTGAAGTTGATGGTTGCTTTGTCAGGATCTTCGCTATTCTCAGAGTAGGTATATACCTTAGCGTTCTCGCCGAAGACAACTGCTACCTGATCAGCAGTGAGGTCGAACGGCAGACAAACCGTGTTGAAGCCATCAACAACCTTGCGGGTCAGGGCGATGGCTTCGTAGAAGGTGCGGTTGATGGGCTCGAAAGTCGCACCTTCATTCAGAGCAAGTGTAGCAGATTCGGCTTTAACGAGGCTGACATCAGTGAGATGAGCATTACCATTCTGCTCAATGCTCAGGGTGTAATTGCCGGCTTCGCTAGTGGTGAAATAAGCCTTGGCTGTAACGAAATAGGTGTTACCTTCAGCAGCTGCGAACTCTGTTACGGGCAGACCTTCATTATCGCCGTTGACTACGCTAGCCTTCATCCAGTTCTGCCAGTCGCCGCCGTTCCTACGATATTTGAAAGTTAGTTCGTAGGACTGGTTCTTGGCAAGAGGCATTGTGTAAACACCTTCATTACCATACTGCCATGCACCATTAGTGTTGTAGTACCAAGCCGTCGTCGTTCCATCAGCAACGCCATTAGCTTCGGCTGTGAGACCCGTAATCTGCTGGCCCCAGCCGTTGTTGCTGCGGCTCCATCCCTGCGGATTAGTTCCATTCGCAATAGCAAAATCACCATTGTAGATGGCATCCATGTCACCGTCATTAGCGGTCCAAGTGGCATCATTAAGAGCTTCAGTTGCAGCTGCAACATCAGTCTTAAAGTTTGTCAGTTCAGCCGTCTGGTTGATGGCCTTGGCAGCAGCGAGAGCCTCAAGGGCTGCTACATTATTATACGGTGCATACTGACTATTCTCGAAGCCGAGTGTTTTAGCCTCGGCTGCTTCAATGGCGCCGTTGAGGGCCGCGTATTCAGTAGCGCCTGCATAAACGTCGTTGTTCAGTTCAAGACGCACGAGGCGGAAACGGTTGAAGGAAATCCACTGCTGATATTCCGTTGAAGTGGCAGCAATGGTGAGCGTGACAGGATGTCCATCGCTTTCGAATTCCAAAGAAACGTCATCCCAGCCATGACCGAACACGCCCTGATCTACGCCACTGCCATTCTTGGGAAGATCTACAGCATTCTCTCCGACAGAGAGTGTATAGCTTGTCAAAGCCTCAGAACCACGAGCGGTCACCGTCAAGAGATACTTACCAGCAGGAATCTCTATGCTACGTGACATAGTGATATTAACGCCGGCACTAGTTGACCAGCCGCCGTCATAATATTTGCCAGAAAGATTGCCAGCAGCATCTGTATATTTCTCCCAATCTCTGCTGTCGGTACCGATACCGCCAGTCCAACCAGTATTCGTGTCAGGATCTGCACCAGCTATTGCGTCTGCGCAGTCAACAGCTCCTTCAACCTTCTCAGCCATTGCATGGCTCTCGTAGTAGGCACGGATGGCAATTTTCATGGCTGCTGTTCTTGCACTTGCGTCAGCAGCATTGACAACCTCACCCTCACCAAAATAAGCATCACCAATTGCGGTGTATTTTTCTGTCGTAGCATAAATCAACTCTGGCACACCAGCGTTCCAAAGGTTTGCAAGACCATCGTATGCATCCTTGGCAGCGGTGAAAGTTGCGGTGGCCTCTTGCAATGCAGTAGTAGCTTCCTCATAGCCAGCAGCTGTCGTGGGTTCTGTCTTTTCAATTTCGGTTTGTAGAGCGGTACGCTCTTCGCCTGTGACACTGGCATATTCAGTGTTATCAATAGCATCTTCGGCTGCAGCCTTGGCTTCCTCCCAAAGTTGCTTTACGCCATCAAGCAAGGAAGCCCAGGCCAACTTCACGTGGCTGACATAAAGGGCGGGAGTGACATCTGCAGATGGGTTGTTGTCGCCAGTACCATAACCGAAACTGATAGTCAGGGGTGCGGGTTCTTCCAATGTTACGTTAATCGTGTGAGTTGTCCAGCCACTCTTTGCTTGCATCCACTCCGTAGTTGAAGAGTAATTCTTTGTCCCACCAACCTCTACAAAGTTGTAATCAGCGTAGGTTAAATTGGAAGTGTTGCCGTTGACATTCTCAACATCGTAGGTCAAGGTATAGACACCAGCGGGCAGGGCTACTGTAGTCTGGTTGTAGGAAGCATAGTTACCACTCCAACGAGCTTCAAAGCCAAGGCAGTACTCTGTGGCGAGGTGAGTATCATCAACTGTGGCAGCAGAGAAACGAACATTGTAAGTACCAATCAGACCGTTGCCCTTATCATTGAATCCACTTGTGCTTGCTACAGTCCAACCATCCAGAGAAGCCAGGTCGGCGTCAGCCAAGGCAAGGGTCGCGTCTCCACCATTGGTGATATGGCTGGCCATAGCGGTCTCCACGGCTGTATTCAGCGTGGCAGCTGCAGCGTTCACTTCGTCCTGAGTGGCGTTCTCATCATTATAAACAGCTTGAGCTGTTGTGATAGCCGTAGTGAGATCAGTGTTGTTTATACGAGAGTTTACGCTCTGTGCAGCTGCGATGGCAGTTTCTAGCACATCCCTAACGACAACGGCGGTAAACTCAATCTTCACGCATTCAATAAAGAGCATAGGGTTGGCACCCGAACCACTTCCTGTAGACTGATAGCCAATGCGGATCTGACCTTCGGTATCATCAGTCAAGGTGAAAGTTACGGTCTGGTTGGCCCATTGACCGACTGTGGGATTCACGGCAACTGTCTGGTTTGTTCCGCTTGTGGGAAAGAAACCTGTATAAGTGGTATTAGACTGTGTACCGCTCTGATTGTACATCGGAACGGTGATGGTATATTTACCTGCAGCCAGCGTGACGGTCTGATAGTAGTAACCACCACAGCCCCATACGCCGAAGAAGCCAAAGCAATTGCCTGTTGCTTCGCCAGCGGGGTTGGTAGCGGGAGCAGCCTTGCTGTTACCCTTGAGCTGAGTAGAAGAGCCATAACTAAAGATGCCTCCAGCCATACCAGAATTGGGGTAAGAGGCGTTGCTGTTATCACCAGCCGTTACCACCGATGTCCAGCCAGTGACAGTCTGGAAACCATAGGGAGAACCATCCTTACCATAACCATATAGATAGGTGGACGTAAGTGGTTCATCCTGTGAGAAGTCGGCATTCGTCAGATACGTGCTCGTCACGTCTGTCTGTGCCCATGCCCCAACACTGAAACAGGCCAGTGCAGCGGCCAAGAAGAGTTTGATTTTCTTCATTTTGTTTTGTTTGTTAGTTAATATTATATGAACGATATATCTATGATTGAGTGTGATATGCACACTTTGCGAGGGCAAAGATACGGATAATATCTTGGCTACTAAATTCTTTTGTTGTTAATTCTCGTTAAAGACCGTTCTTTTGTGAGGAATTGCTGTAAAAATCGTATCTTTGCACAACAAAACGAAAGAAAAAAAGATGAACGACCAACACCAACGTGCCCTATGGCACGACTACCGCGAGCCCGGCATCTACATGATCACCCTCGTAGCAGAGCGGCGCGGAACGCCCTTCGGACATCTGGAGCAGACGGAAGGCGATGGGCGGACGATAGTGAGGCTCACGACCTTAGGGCAGGCCGTGGAACGCCAGCTGCACGAGCTGCCGCAGCATGCCGAGGGGCTGGCAGTGCTGCGCGCCGTGGTCATGCCCGACCACATCCATGTCGTCGTGCAGGTGCAGAAGCCCCTGAAGCGGCACCTCGGCGTGCTCGTGAAGGGCTTCAAGTACGGCACCACGGTAGCCTACCTCCGCGAGCTCGATGCCCGCTACGGCGGCACGCACCGCGTTCAGGGCTCACGCCCCTCACAGCAGCAACGCCAGCAGGAGAGCTCGACGGACAAACCGTCGACCACACAACCCCCTGCCATCAAGGAACCCCTGCCCACCTCCTCCCCCTCATCACCCATCACCCCCACCCCGTCCTCATCACCCATCATCCCCTCTCCGTCCTCATCACCCATCAGCCCCTCCATGTCCTCATCACCCATCACCCCCGTCCCGTCCTCATCACCCATCACCCCCGTCCCGTCCTCATCACCCATCATCCCCACCCCGTCCTCCGTGGGTCCTGTGGGTCACGGTTCGTCCGCGACCACCTCTGCGACCTCCTCTGCGGCCTCCCTCGCCCCGCGCCTTGTCCCGCCCCTTTGGGCTAATGGCTACAACGACCGGATCCTCATGGGCCGCGGCCAGCTCTCCCGCATGCTGCATTACGTCAGCGACAACCCGCGGCGCGGGTGGATCAAGCGCCAGCACCGCGACCTCTTCTATAACAAGCAGATGCTGCGCATCCCCCTGACCATCGATCAAGCCCGCTGGCTGCTGCGCGAGGCACGCCGTTTGGGCGCGATGCAAGAGCTGCGGGGCGTGCTCCTCGTGGAGCAGCATTGCAGCGGCGACGAGTGGCAGCCCTTCCCTTGGTGGCAGCCCGGCATCCACGCCGCAGCGCATGCCGAGCTCCGCGCCGCCCTATATATGAAGATGGTGGGCAACCCGTTCCTGCTCGACGAAGCCCCCTTGGTGCCCGTCCGCATCTCCCGCAGCACCACGCCGGGAGCCCTGGCACAGGAGAAGGCATCGCTGCTGGAGCGCTGCGAACGCGAAGGCGCCGTCATCATCACCCCCGCCGTGAGCCTGGGTGAGGAGGCGGTGATGCAAGCCACCCTCGATGCCGGCTATCGCGTCATCCGCCCTCAGGCCTCAGCCATGAGCGACCTATGGGCACCGCCGGAAGCCCTGCTTCAGCCCACAAGCCGCGGCCAGCTCCTCTTCCTCGCACCGTGGCCAGACCGCCCGCAGGGAGAGCATCCCCACAAGGGCATCTTCGAACTGCTCAACACCCTCTGCCGCCTGCTGGCTGAGCGTTGAAGCCCTCACACACAGAGAGCCCCGTGCAAGTGATGCACGGGGCTCTCATCGTATTGCTGTTTACTGTCGTTCAGACAGCGAATGGATTATTCGTCGAAGATGCTTTCGCCATAGAAGTTGCCTTTGACGTCGGCTTCGGAGGGCGTATCGCCAACGCCCATTCCGATACCAGAGTCACCACCAGTGGTGAGGATGCTATTGGCGAGCATTTGAGTTGCAACCATGTAGGTCACATCCATTGCAGGAGAAATATATGTCTTTTTCATTTTGTTATTGAAGAACATAAATTTTACTTAAATCTAAACTTAATTCTTTCCTCCCCCGCCCTCAACTCCCCTCGCCCACGGGAGAGGGGCTGGGGGTGAGGCTGGGCAGGGTGGGTCTTTTTTACTTCACGAGAACCTTCTTGCCGTTGACAATGTAGAGACCCTTCTGAGCCTTGTTCACACGCTGACCGGCGATGTTGTAGATCACACCGCTCTCCGTAGCGTCGGCGTTGATGGCGTCGATAGCTGTCTCAAGGCCGTCGATGTAGAGCTTGACTTCGCCTCCATTGGACTTATCCTTATTAAAGATGTAAGCACGGAAGGCCTTCATGCTTGTAGCACCTGCGCTCTTGTAGATAGCGCCATTGCCGATAAAGTAGTCAAGAGCTGCAACTGTCATAGGAGCATAGACACCGACGAAGTCGAAGTATGTGCCTTCAACCTTAACATCTTCAGTGGGAGCAACAACCTGTACCCCCTCGAAGGTCTGTGACGTGCTTTCGGCGGTAGCCTTCACGAGAACAGGAACATTTGCGGAGATGTTTCCAGCGATGATTTTATTAAAGTTGATGGTCACACTTTGTGCATCATCACCACTGTCAGAGAAAGCATAGACCTCAGTACCAGAACCAAATGCGGTCTGTACCTGACTGGATGTAAGGTCGAAGGGCAGAACAACAGTATTGAAGTTAGCCTTCACGGTGCGGTTCAAGGTGACATTAGCCACATCGACATCTTCGATGGTGTTGGTTGTAGTCTCGTCGTAAGCTACAGCTGTAGCGATGTTGGTCTTGGAGAGGAGCTCTCCGTCGCAAACGCTGAACCACTGCATCACACCATTAGCTTCAGCAACCACGGTCATCGTAACTTCGGTCTCTTCTGTGAGGGTGAAAGGCAGGTAGTTCCATACCCATCCGCGGCCAGAACCGCCATTTGCAAATTCGCCGTCGTCGAAGCTGGCCACGCCAGCGGTGGTGATACCCTTACCGTTGTCGCCGAGGTTGGGGATAGGACCATCCATAGTGGCTGCGGAACAGGTAATCTTTGCTGTTGTGTTGGTTCCAGAGGCTGCGCGGGCAGCAACTTTGATGACATACTCACCGGCAGGCAACTTGCAAATCTTCTCATAGTTAGCAGTGAACGTGGCACCACTTGTACTCCAACCGCCCACAGGTTGTTCATAATAGGTCATGGCTGTTCCACTCCAGTGCTGGCTAGTCAGTTGTTCAAAACTAACGTTAGTGTTACCATTCACAGAACCTGAACGTGTCCAAGTGCTAAATTCTCCAATCTTAGAAGTTGCGGAGTATTTATAAGCATTAGCAACGAAAGTGTATTCAGCAACCTTCAAGGTCTTGAATGCAGCCAGAGCCTCATCTGCGGAGGTGGGGACTTCAACAGTGATTGTGCTGCTGATAGCCTGAGCGATAGCCAGTTCGGAAGCGTACAGGTTGTAGTTGTAAGCAGCAGCAGTGAAGGCGGTCACTGCACTGTTCAGTTCCGTTGTGGCAGATTGGTATTCATCTACAGTGATGGGTTCAGCAGCAATAGCGCTTGAAAGGGCTGTCTTCTCAGAGCCTGTCACGTTTTGATAAGCTTGAGCTGCAAAAGCTTCCTCTGCAGCTTCCTTTGCGGCAAGATAATTTGCGTATGGCTCAACATAAGCAGCGGCATTGGCTGCAGCTGTTTCAAGAGCAGCAATTGCATCTTCGTACTCTGCGGCAGAAGACCAAGTCTTGTTGTTGGCTGTCTTCACCCCTTGCAAGGTTTGATATGCATCAGCAGGAATTGTTGATGCATCGATTGCATCAACCAGTGCCACAGCGGCAGCGAGGGCTGCCTCGTAAGTCTGGATGCGCACGTTCTTGAATGCAACCCAGTTGTAGTTGCGATCTGCTGCAATGACAACACCCAATTCAAGACGACCATTTTCATCAACGGTGGCACCAGTAGCCAAGGTTGCGTATATACCAGACATGTTGTTGTAGGTGAACGTATTACCATCTGTGGAGAGGTCAGTAACTGCGTTGTTCACGTAGAAGTTCGGACCATTGGGTGCTGTTGCATCAGCTTCATTGTATGAACGTACAAGGGCGGAAGCGCGATAGACCTCACCGGGCTCCAGACCTTCAAGGCGGTAATAAACTTTACCTGCGCCGAGGTATTCGCCCCTTCCAACCCAGTTCTCAATAAACGGGGTCACCATATTTGACGGGTCGTTTCCAGGATTTCCTTCTTCAGACCAAGTGTTGACGTGGAAAGTCTGCTCATTTTCGCATACCCATCCATCAATGGAGTTGTCAGGTATAATACCAGCAGCAATGATTGCATAGCTTGCAATAGAAGTTTCGCACTTAGCTTTGGCTGCATTAAGAGCGGCAGTTGCTGCTTCAAGAGCTGTTTTACTTGTAACATCTACATTGTCTTCATAAGCTGAAATCGTTGAGCTCAATGCAGTACGCAAAGAAGCTGCCATCCGATCTTCTTTGGCCACAGTCGTCTTGGCAGCTTCGAGAGCTGTGTTATATGTAGCCACGACAGCATTTATAGCCTGCAAGTCAGCGGTTGCACCATGAACGGCATCAATTGCGGCCTGATATTCGGCAGAATTGTTCCAAGTTTTATTGTTCTCATCAACAATAGCCTTATAAATTGCATAATTTGCAGCTGCAGAGCTGGCTTCCAGGGCCTCGAACTCTGTAACGGCTTCAGCAAGAGCATCTGCAAATACGGAGAGGTCAATGCCACCTGCGAAATAGACCTTGAAGTTATCGGCAGAGAGCCAGTTGGCATTCGTGTTGTTAGCTTCGAGACCGAAAGTAACGGAACCTACGCCACCGTGTACAAATTCTACGGTATAGTGGTTGATGTATAGGCGTACATTGCTGATAGCTTTGGTTTCTTTCTTCAAGCTGGACTGCACATAGAGGTTTGCACCTGTGATGTCATCGGCACCGGCGGGGTCGTGGCAGACAGAAGCATCACACTCTAAAACGTAGGTACCTTCGGGCAGACTGCTGACGGTTTGTGCAATTACACCGCTGCCCAACTGACTGGGATGCCATGCTTCAATGAAGTTGGTGATAGCCAAACCTGATTCAGGGTTGGTGTCGGTACGATTCTGCTGACCGCAGTTTTGTCCTGTGATGGTGATAGTCCATCCGGGAGGCAGAACGCCACTAGCTGTGGGAACCTCAAAGTCAGGATTGGTCAGATAGATGTTGGTGATGTCAAAACGCTTCCCTTCATTAACGGTAACAGAAGAAAGGAATGTAGCAGCAGCAGCTTGAATTTGTGGTTTTGCAGTCTCAATGGCAGCATTTAGGGCCTCAAGCGTAGTCGTGGCCTGTATCGTGGCATCGATAGCAGATAAGTCAATGGTGGCATCTCCTGTGAAAATCGAAGCATCATCGTCAAGTGCATCCACGGATGACTTAAAGGCTAAATAACCAGCGTATGCACTTTGCAAAGCTTTGGCTGCATTAACACGATTAGCCAATTCTGTAGAGGCTTCGCTAATTGCATCTTCTGTGTTCAAACTTGCAACATCAATGCCATCGGCGTAGTTCTTAGCGGCATTGTAAGCTGCAGCGGTCGTTGTACCTTCAAGGTCAGGAACGGCATCAATCTGAGCCTGTAGGGCTTCCTTTAATGCAGAAAGGTCAACACCTTTATAAGTAAGCTTGAAGTTATCCCAAACACACCATGTGTCGGTGCGAGTACCGCGCACACCAATAGTCAGTGAACCATTGGTTACAACAACGCGGATTGGACCTACAACATACTTTCCAGCAGTGAAACTTGTGGAAACCCCACTCATTGAGCTTTCACCCTCTGTCATGGCTGTGAAAGGAGTGCTCTGGTCACCAGCATAAACTACTGGAAGATTAGCACCAGTAACGGTATATTCAGTGACAGTAGCCTGTGCAGTCAACTCATAAATACCATTGGGAACAGTGATTGTCTGACTCAAAGTGAAAGCGGCACGCCAAGACTCAGCATTGGGATTGGTAACTTCACCACCGCAGGCATTGTAGTTATTGGATACCATTGTCCAGGAATCATTCTTTAAGATAGCGGGGAAACTGAAATTGGCATTCACGATAAGGGATGTAGCATCCACGGGATTGGCCTCAGAAGCTGCATCCATACCAATGGGCTGTGCGGGAATAGCCATCAGCTTCCATTGAGCACCTGCGATTGTACCATCTGTGCCAGGAGTAACAATGGTGCCATCAACTCCAGCGGTGAGATAGACATTAGCGCCGCCGCCATGATTGTCTTTTGACATGATGGTATATACAGGGCCATTGTCAGTACCTACCTGAGTGAATGTCCAGGTAGAGTTCTTGTTTGCAGACTGGTCAGTATAGATAGTTCCACCGTTCAGGTGTTCAAGACCTTTTGCATCACCATTGATGTCGGTGCGAAGCTTGAAATCGGAGCCAACGGCCTCGATTTTAACTGCAATACCATTGCCTGCAGTAGTAGCAGTTGTGATACTGGCCTGGGTACCCCAGCCATTACCTCTTGTAAGATACTGGCCTGTACCGACGTTGTAGAGCATGTAGTTACCTGCTCCAACCTCGGAAGCTGTCCACGACTGAGCCTGTACGCCCATCGTGACCATTGCCGCGATAGCGGCCAAGAAGAGTTTGATTTTCTTCATTTTGTTTTTTGTTAGTTAATAAATGTGTGAATTAAAATGGGGATTATATATAGTCTGGATTAATAATTGATAGTTAATGATTTAGTTTTAGTAATATGCGACACATTATGCGCTTATGCGCGTATACGTGTATGTAATTCGGGGCAAAGGTAGTGAATAAGTGTTATATGGGCACGCTATTTAGAGTTAATAAAAGTTAAGAGGCTCGATGGTGAGCCTCTTAACAATTAGAGATGATAAGGTGGTGAGGTGTTATTTCACAAGGACTTTGTGGCCGTTGATGATGTAGACACCCTTATGAGTTTGAAGATTGGACGATTTACCATTTGGCAATTGTCGGCCGCTGAGATCATAGATGTCATTGTCCATCGTCCGTTGTCCATTGTTTATTGCTTTGATGCCGACGGCGGGATCGTAGGCAACGCGGAGAATACCCATGGCGATGTCGGTGGTGTCCCAGTAGAGACCCTTCTCAGCGTTGACGACCACGGACTCGGCGTCGAGGACGGGTGTGCCGACGACGGTGTTGACGTCTTTCCAGAGCTGGATATAGTCGCCGACGGCTGCCGCAGCGATGAAGTCATCGGAGAGGTGGAGGCGTACGGTGCCGTTCATGGTGAGCTTGTCGATGTTCTGGATCATGGTGCATCCTGCGACGGTCTCGGTGGCGGCTTTCAGCACACCGATGTGGAGGACGGCGCCCCGATTGAGGGTGACGTTCTTGCCGCCAAAACGTTGGATACCTGTCACGGAAGTAGGCGAGGAACCTACTTGCAGCGTGCCGCCGTTGCTAATAGTTACGGTGCTGTTGGTGAGGTCGTTGTTGGCACCTGTGACACCCGAGAGGGTAGCACCGTTGCTGACGGTGAGCGTGCCTACACCGAGCGTAGCGCCAGCCTTCATGCAGAGCTCGCCGCCCTGAATCTGCGTCGCACCGCTGTGGTCGCTCTTGCCGGAAACGGTCATCTTACACGTACCAATTTTGTTGAAGATGGTTTTGTTGGTGCCGCCGTTGTCGGTGAAAGTGCCGTCGAAGGTGAAATTCTTGCCGTCGCTGTTGCCTACGTTCCAGGTGTTGTTGCCTGTGACACCATTTTGGCTCTTGAAGTCGGGGCCTGCCTGCACGAGGGAACCGCTGCCGGTGAGCTGACCGATGGTGAAAGCCTTGGCGGTGTTGCAGACACTACAGCCGGCATCGAGGAAGAGGGTGCCCTTGGGCATTCCTGACGACATATCCAAAGGAAGCCAAATGTTCTTGTTGGTGTGCTTGATGGTACCCTCGAACTGTGTCCAGTCGCCCGTGATGCGGACGCGCTGCACGGTGTTGCGTGGCACGATGGTGAGCTCGCCCTCGCCTGTAATCTTATTGGAATAAGCCGTGTAGTATTCGTAGGAGAGCTGCCATGTGCCTTTCTTGCCCTTGGGGACATATATCGGAACGTTTGTTGCCTGCACATCATCCCAGAAGGTGCCACCCTGGAACTCGATGGAGGAGGCTGGCTTGTTGTTTGAAGCAGATGCTGAGCCGGCGGTGATGACGAGCGTGCCAACGCTGTTTTCTTTCATCAGCTTAAGGTTGCCCGTGCCGCGCTTGGTGAGCTTCGTGCCGGTGAAAGCTGCGGCCTGAATGAACTCATCGTTGTTGTTGATGACACCGCCTTCGTCGCCGACGAACTGGATGGTTGAGGCGTTCTCGATGGCTGCCGTGGTCTGAAGGATAGCACCGTTCTCGATGGTGAACTTGCTGCCCGCCGTAGTGATGCCGCCGAGGTTGCCCGTGGCGCTGTACTGGTTGGCGAGGGCACTGACGCGTGTCGTGCCGCCACGGAGGTGGTTGCCGCCGGTGTAGCTGTTCTGACCGCTCATCGTGACCATGCCCGTACCTTCCTTGATGAACTGTGCGGAGCCGCCAATGGAGCCGTTGCCGTTGAAGGTGTAGGCCTGTGTGTTGTTAACGGTGATGGTGGCGGGCTGCACGTCGGCAGAGACGGTGACGGTGCGGCGTGCGGCTTCGTCGTTGAACGTGATGGCGTCGCCGGAGACGAAAGTCGTGGCGTCGCTCTGTCCCTCGACCTGGAAGTTGGCTGTCTCGGCAAGATCCCATACGCTGCTGTTCTCTCCCGTCCAGATGATACTTCCGGCCTCGCGCATACCGACGAGTTCAACAATGAGTTTGCCGTCCTCAATATATAGCTTCTTCTTCGTGGTGTCAAGGCCTTCGAGAATGAGGTTTTCCACGCTGCCTGTGACGGCGCCACTGATCTCTGCGATGACATATTTTCCCGATTTCATCGAGGATTGTCCGGCAGCGGGATGCCCTACGATCTCGATGATGGGAGCGAGGTAGGGAGGTCCTGCATTGAGCCATGCCGAAGAGGTTTTCTTCTCAATGGACAGCGTGCCAAGAATCAGCTTGTCGGCTGTGATGTCGTCGGAGAAGAGGTCTACGATGATGCGTGAACCGAAGCCGAGGTTGAGCGCGTCGGCCGTGATGGTGCCGCGCTTGTCTTTGCCGCCGGGGCGGATGACGGAGGCATAGTCGGCCTTGATGCTGAGGAACTCGCCGCCGTCGGAGTTGAGCTCTGCGAAGCGGTTGAGCCACAGCGGCGACTGCTTCATCGTGCCATCGAAGTTGACGACACCCGCCCAGATATTTGTCTCACCGGTGTGTGTGAAGTCAGCCTTCGGCAAGTTGAGGATGCCGTCGCCCTGCTTGACGAGACGTGCTTCGCCGGCAAGACCGCCACCCGAGACGTCGCAGGTGTAGGTGGTATAGCGTATGGTGGCGTTCTGGTTGGTGCTCTCGCTGGCGGCCGTACCCTGCACCCATGTCGGGACGTTGATGGTGAGGACGTCAGGCTGTGCACCGTCGTCGATGCTGAAGGCGCCGTTGCCTGTTTCGCAGAAGATGACGTGCTGGCCGTCGTAGGAAGAGCCGACGGATGAACCGTTGGTCACCTCCACGCGATCGGTCATCGTGAGTGGTGGCGGCGGCAGGGTGATGCCTTCCATATCCCCGAGAAAATAGCTGGTGTGGGGAGGCTGGTTGTAGCCGCACATCTGCCATACCATGGCGTTGCGGTACTGGTGATCATACCAGAGCGAATAGACACGGTACTTGGTCTGCGTGGGCGTGGAATAGATGCGGATGTTGTTGTTGGCCGTGCGCATGATGATTTCCTCGCGCCAGTCGCCGAGGATGTCGCCCTGATAACAAGGTGTGCCCTTCGTGTCGTTGTTGGTGAGCGAACCTGCACAAGTGTAGATGGGACTCCACGAGCCATATTTGGCAACGCAGCCTTCTGTGTTCTTGCCATTCAGATAGTTGAAGGTCTCGGAGCAGAGGTCGCCGTCCCAATAGATCCGGAAATTGGTGTTGACGCCCGTGGCATCGAGACCGCTGACGGCTTCGCCTGTGATGGTGCTGATGGCACCTTCGCGTGCCGAGCAGCCTAAGCCGCCGGGGAAGTTGTTGGTGAAGTTTCCAGCCATGGCACGTCCGTCGTCATTGCCCGCTACGCAGCGATGATAGATCTTGCTGGTGGTGGCATCGCGGTAGTTGTTGCCAGGGTTATCCTCGAGACAGGCGTAAATCTCCTGTCCGTGGATGTAAGGGTTGAAATCGCTACAGTGCTGGGCGTCGCCGTGGCCGAGACCGGTGGTAGAGAGTCCCTTGCCGTTGTCGTCGATGACCATGGAACCAAAGACTATCTCGTCGCGGCCATCCCAGTCGACGTCAGCAATGCCGAAGTTATGATAACCCTGTCCTTTCCACGGGCCGTTGGTGTTGTTAAACCAGCGCCAGCGCTCCACGAGGGCGTGGCTACCCGGGTCTACATCGTAGGCAATCATCTTATGACGGGTGTAAATGCCTCGTGCGAGGAAGATGCTGGGCTTGCGCCCGTCGAGGTAGGGCGCGCCGAAGAAATGCTTCGAGCAGCGATGGCCGTAGCCGTCGCCCCAGGCGCGGTTGAGATCGCTCTCGCCCGATTCGAGTCGCTTCAAGGGATAGGGGATGCATTGGTAGGGTTCGCCGGTGAGTCCGTCCATATAAAGAAGGTATTCGCCGTCGGTGGTGACGAACCAGTTGGTGCCGCCGCCTGTGGCTGCTCGTACATTGGCGGAGGCGTTGCCCACCGTGTAGGTAGTGCCGTCGGCTTTGTGGATGACGGTGCCGTCAGCGGCGCGCATGACGACCTCAGCACGTCCGTCGCCATCCCAGTCGTAGGCAACCATGTTCTGCTCGTTATTTTGGAAGTCACCCATATTCGGCCCGAAATTGACCCACCATAGACGTGTGCCGTCGAGCTTGAGGACTTCGAAGATGCTGTATTCTTTCGTGGCGGTGCCGTTGATAGTGGGGCCGTTCTTGGGATAGGACTGCTCCATCTCGCTCAGGTTGTCGAACTTCAGCAGGATCTCCAGTTCGCCGTCGCCATCGACATCGGCACAACAAGCATCGTTGGGCACCAACGTACTCTTGATGCCCTCGTGCGTCAGCTTGATCTCCGTGTAGCTGGTGCTCCATGGTGTTACGGCCTTGCACTGCTCTCCCTCCTGTCCCTTGACGACGGGTGCTACAGTATAGGTGCTGCTGGTGGTTCCGCCCGTATCGCGGAAGTTGGAGGTGGTTAGCGGCTCGTTGTTGACGAGCGTGCCGTCGCGATAGACGTTGTAAGTGACATCGTAGTACTCCTGTGCGAGGATGCGCCAGCTGAGGTAGACGCCACCGGACACCTTCTGTGCGACGAGTCCGCGGTCGAGGCGGTCGGTGATACGCTGTGCAAAGCCTGCCGATGCGACGAGCATCAGTAGACCGAAAGATAGGATTCGTTTATTCATTTTTTGTGCTTAGTTAGTCAGCAAATATCAGTTAGGGGTGCTTTATTGAGTGCAAATGTAACACTTTTCCGTATTGTTTGTGTCATAAAAGGTGTTTTTTAACCTTTGTTTAGGTCTCTTTCTTGGTGTTCTCGCGAAAAAAGGCTTACTTTGCACGAACCAAATGATGAAATCTATACGCTTATGACTTTTACGGATAAAGCCTGGCCCATCTTCGAGAAGGCCATCAGAGACTACCACGTGACGGATGATGTTGACGCGCCCATCCGTAACCCCTACGACGAGGGTTGTATCGAGCACGACCTCTATCTGAAGAATTGGATTGACACGGTGCAATGGCACTTGGAAGATCTCATCCGCGACCCGGAAATCAATCCCGTGGCGGCGCTGGCGCTGAAACGTCGCATCGACCGCAGCAATCAGGAACGCACGGATCTCGTCGAGACCATCGATAGCTATTTCTACACCCGATTCCACGATGTGGAGCCGCAGTTCCAGGCGACAATCAACACGGAGAGCCCGGCGTGGGCCATTGACCGCCTGAGCATTCTGGCGCTGAAGATTTACCACATGAAGGAGCAGACGCTTCGCACGGAGGCCAGTGAGGAACACCGCGAGAAGTGCCAGCAGAAGCTCGACGTGTTGCTCCAACAGCAACAGGATCTCTCGACGGCCATAGACCAGCTTCTCGACGACTTGGCCAAGGGACACAAATGGATGAAGGTGTACAAGCAGATGAAAATGTACAACGATCCGAGCACCAATCCAGTGCTGTACGGGAAGAATGGTTGAGAGTTTAGTGTTTAGAGTTTAGAGTGGGGGGCTATTCAGCGTTGAAAGTCCAGGAGCGCTTGCCGTCGTAAGTCTTGACGGTGAAGATAATGGAGTCCGCGGCAGAACGCGTTGTGGCTACGGAGTCGAGGTCGAGGCTGAGAAAGAGGTCTGTGGTGTAGGCCTCCACATCGTTGAGCTGGTTGTGGCTCAGCGTAATGAAATAGTCGGTGCCTCCCATGCTATTCGTGGAAGTGGAGTCGCGGAAGAATCCCCATGCCTGCTGGCCGCCTTGTGTCAGCGGCAACAGGTGTAGATTGATATAGCCACCTCCTTTCCAGATGCTTGCGATGTTTGTGGCATCGCGTCGCCGATTCTCCATGTCTGTGCAGTCGGGCAACAGGGGAATGCGTATGAAAGAATAGACGCGTGCTGTCGTCTCATCATCCTTGACATAACTGCAGAGGAAACGCCAACGGACATTGGGTGATGGCCCTTTGACTGCGTTGGACATCTGAAAAGTGCGGCCTTCGTCGGTTGTGAAGGAGGTAAATATGCTCTGAGCATCACTTGAGGACATCACCATTTCAGTGATGAGATTGGGATATGGCTCGTCGTCCTTAGCGCATGAGACGAGGGCAAAGAGGGCTGCGAGGCACAGGCAAAGGGATACTTTATTTTTCACTTTTTACTTTATTGAAGACGGGATTGGCGTACATCGTGACGATACGGTCGCGCAAGAAGGTGATGTCGGGTGTTACGTTCTGGGCTTGCAGGCCCTGTGCAGCCATCTCCACACGTTGTTGGAGATAGGTCTCGAAAGCAGCACGATCCTTGGCAGTATAATGGTCTGTAAAGCTGTCCTCGCTTGTCAGTATATGAGCGGCCACATAGTTTCCGGGGTAGAGGCGATAGGACTGGTGAATCTCATTGTCAATGCGCTGAGCTACAGCTTGGAAGAACGCTTTCTCCGGCAGGTCAGACAAGCTCCCTATCCACTCATTTACCGGGCATCCGGTCTGATAGTGGACATGACCCTTCTGTCCGAAGATGCCCGTCTTCATGTTCTGCAAGTCGTCCTGCTTGGACTTCTTCCAGATGGGATTGTCGCGCTTCAACTGAAATTCCTGTGCCTTCAGATAGTCGCACGGGTCGAACTCATAGCTGATGGCCAAAGGTACTACGTTCAAAGCCCGGATGCTCTCTATGGCACCAGCTGTGCCTTCGTCGCCAGCGATAGCCAGCATCTTGAGGAGCGATACCTGGGTCTGGTCGCTCGAATCCTTAGCACGCCCCTCGCGCTGTGCAATCCAGATGTTTTCGTGCTTCTCAGAGATGGCGTAGTGCATATAACGACTCATGGTCTGTGAGGCTCGCAACATCTCACGCATCGGCAATGAGCGCTGCACAATGAACGCTTTGTTCAGACGCACCAACGTCCGTATCCACGGGTAGATGAGCAAGTTGTCGCCAATGGCTATCTCGCAGGTCGTGGGGAACTTATCGTCGTGGAGCATCACGTCGAGGATTGCACTGTCGAGCACAATATCACGATGGTTGCTCAAAAACGTGTAGCGTTCAGGTCCGGGAGCTATGCCTGGATGGGCAAAGGAGTAGCCCGTAGAGCAGCGGCGCAGGATATGCTTCACTAATGGTTTCATGAAGCGCAACTGGAAGCCTAAAGTGGAATTGATGCCCGCCGTGGCCAGACGCAGTATGCCTCGACTCACACCCAAGGGTAAGAAGGGTACAAAACCTTTCAGAATGTGCGAGAACTGGCGGTCGTGGAGCAGACTGTCGATGGCACCGCGAACCTCATCGTCGTTGTAGGGGCGAATAGCATCAAAAGACTCTTCCCCCGCACTATCTATAAGGGAAAGTTCTGTGTCTTTTGCTAAATGCATCTCTTCCATATCAAATCATTATATACTGTTCTTGAACGGTCATTACTCAACTCCCTATAGGGAAGGGCAGTGGGTGAGTCTATAGCTTATCCTCAATGATCTCCGTCAGAACATCCTTGATGTCGAGTCCTGCAGCGCGAACCTGCTGGGGGATGAAGCTGGTGGCAGTCATGCCAGGAGTAGTGTTGATTTCGAGCATATTGATGCGGTCGTGCTCACGTCCTTCGTCGTCCTTGACCTTCGTGACGATGTAGTCGATGCGGATGATGCCCGAACAGCCGAGGATGTCGTAGATAGCGGAAGTGAGATTCTGCACGCGTTCGCGCAGGTCCTCGGAGATGCGGGCGGGTGTAATCTCATCGACCGAGCCGTTGTATTTGGCATCGTAGTCGAAAAACTCGTTGTGCGTGACCACCTCGGTGACGGGGAATACATGGTCACCAGCCGCTGTCTTGTAGCATCCGCAGGTCAGTTCAGTGCCGGGCATGAAAGCCTCCACCATCACCTCGTCGCTCTCGTGCATGGCCAGGGCTATGGCGGGTCGCAACTGTTCGAGCGTCTTTACCTTGGTGACACCAAAGCTAGAACCGCCAGCATTGGGCTTGACAAAGCAGGGCAAGCCGATGTGCTGGAGAATCTCGTCGTCGGTGACGAGGTCTTCGTTGCCCTTACGCACGACGAGGCTCTCGGAAACGCTCACGCCAAAACATTTCAAATACTGATTCAACGTGAACTTGTTGAATGTCATGGCTTCTACGAGTACGCCACTGGTGGAGTAGGGCATACGGATAAGGTCGAAGTAACCTTGTAGGATGCCGTCCTCGCCGGGTGTGCCGTGAATGGTGATATAAGCGAAATCGGGCTTCACGGTGCGGCGTCCGACTTTGAAAGAGAAGTCCTCGCGGCTCACTGTCGCGCGTTTGCCGTTGGAGAGGAGTGCTTCCCAGCGCGTGCCAGTCAGTTCGATGACAAAAGGTTCGAAGCGTTCTTTGTCGATGAAACTGTATATTCCTTCGGCACTGCGTAGGCTCACACCATGTTCTGAACTGTCGCCACCACAAACGATGGCTACTATAGGACGGCCAGACTCTCCCCCCGCCCTCCCTAAAAGGGAGGGAGCGATATCTTTTGCTAATTGTTTCTCTTTTCTCATTATATAATTAAGGTATAGTTTGTAATCTTTACATAAAGGTAACCACCCTCACCCTAAAGGAAAGGCTACGGGTAGGCGAGCCCCGCTCGGGAATGCGGGGAGGGGGACAGCGTCTTCCATTTATTTAATAATGCTGTCAGGTCTTGGGGTAGCGGGCTCTCAAAAAACATCTCTTCTTTTGTGCGGGGATGCACGAAGCCAAGGGTGCGGGCATGGAGGGCCTGGCGCGGGCAGATCTCGAAAGCATTGCGGACGAAAGCTTTGTAGGAGGCTGTGGGCTGTCCGCGCAGGATCTCGAAGCCGCCGTAGCGTTCGTCGGCGAAGAGGGGATGTCCGATGTGCTTCATGTGCGCCCGGATCTGATGCGTACGTCCCGTCTCTAAAACACATTCTACCCATGTGACGGGTCCGAAGGCCTCGAGGATGCGCCAGTGTGTGACGGCGGGCTTGCCCATTTCACTCTCCGGTGGCAGTACTGTCATGCGCTGACGGTCGCGCGGGTCACGAGCGATATTGCCCTCTATGCGTCCCTCCGTTGTGTCGAAGCTGCCCCACACGAGGGCATTGTACTGGCGGCGTGTCGTCTTGACGAAGAACTGATGGCAGAGGTGTGTCTTTGCCTCAGGTGTTTTCGCAACAACAAGCAGTCCGCTGGTGTCCTTGTCGATGCGGTGAACGAGACCCACGCTTGGGTCGTTGGGGTTATAACGCGGGTTGTCGCGCAGGTGCCAGGCCAATGCGTTGACCAATGTCCCCGAGTAGTTGCCTACACCTGGATGCACGACCATGCCTGCGTTTTTGTTTACGACGAGCAGGTCATCGTCCTCATAGACAATGTCGAGGGGTATGTCCTCGGCGGTGACCTCCGTCTCTAAACGCGGATGGTCGAGCATGAGCGTAACCACATCCAGTGGTTTTACGCGGTAGTTGCTCTTGACGGGTCGGTCGTTGACATGTATGCATCCCGCTTCAGCAGCGCGTTGGATGCGTGCGCGGCTGGTGTCGCGCAGGTGCTCCATGAGGAACTTGTCTACGCGCAGGAGTGTCTGCCCTTTGTCGGCTACAACACGACGGTGTTCGTAGAGCGTGCCGTCAAGAGCTGCTTCCAGGCCTTCATCGTCGAGCTCCAGTGCCTCGTCGTCGCCTGCCAAGAACTCATCTTCGTTCTGCCGACCGTTGTCCATCATTCTGTGAAGTACTCGTCAAGTCCGAGTGTCGTCTCTTCTTCTTCGGTCTTATCATCAAGGTCGTCGAGGAGCTCCTCTTCAGCTTCGGTGGACGACGTGTTACCGACTTGGAGAATCAAAGGAACATCGGTAGGCACCTGCTCTCCGGCATAGACATAATGTCCGTTACACTTGACGGCATAGACCCAATCCTTGTCGCCTGAGATATGCTCCACTGGTCCGAGACGGAAGCCCATTGCTGTAAGCTTGGCTTGTGCTTCACGCAGCGAGCTGTTGTCGGCGATGTCAGGCAGTGCCCTTGTCGGCGAGTTCGCACTGTTGATGGTGAGGAATATCTGTCGCCCGACCTTAACTTTCGTACCGGCTTCGGGCTGTTGGACCAGGATACATCCTGTGGGCTTGCTCTTGTCGTAGCTTGTTTCGGCCTTGACCATGACGAGCCCCAGCTTCTCAATCGTGTAGCGTGCATCGCTTTCTTGCATACCCACGATGCTGGGTACCTCGACAGCCTCGCCGTGATGTGTGTACATGCCGATGGCCTTAAGTGCCAGCAGGCATAGCACGAAAGCCACGACGACCATGGCCAGGAGGTTGCCCCATACGAGTGGGCTGAACAGTTTCTTGAAGAATCCCATTGCTGCGGAGTTGCGGTATGACGTAAAAAAGGAACTATCTTAACGAATTAACACGTTAACCGACTAACAAGTTAACAGGCCCCGAGGCACTCATCTTGTCAGTCTGTTAACGTGTTAACGTTGTAACGTGTTAACGTGAGCTTACTTCCCGTGACGCTCGTCCGAGACGGTGAGCTTCTTGCGTCCCTTGGCACGACGTGCAGCGAGCACGCGGCGGCCATTGGCTGTCAACATACGTTCACGGAAACCGTGCTTGTTTTTTCTCTTGCGATTGTGGGGTTGAAATGTTCTTTTCATTGCTATATATCTTTATATATTTGTAGCGATAGTGGGCTAACGGGCTGCAAAAGTAGATACTTTTTTTCATTCTCGCAAGATTTTCCCGAAACTTTTGCTCATTTTCGCTTATTTTCATTACCTTTGCACCCGATTTCGAGAGGAAACACTCTTTATTCAATGTCCAATATTCATTTTTCATTATAAAATAGAACCTATGATTAACTCCCAAGACATCAAGAAGGGCACCTGCATCCGCATGGATGGCAAGCTCTATTTCTGCATCGATTTCCTGCATGTGAAACCCGGTAAGGGCAACACCATCATGCGTACCACACTGAAGGATGTGGTCAGCGGCAATGTGCTGGAGCGCCGCTTCAACATCGGCGAGAAGCTCGAGGACGTCCGCGTCGAGCGTCGCAGCTACCAGTTCCTCTATCTTGAGGGCGATGACTACATCTTCATGAACAACGAGACCTTCGAGCAGATTCCTATTGCCAAGGATCTCATCAACGGCGTCGCATTCATGAAGGAAGGCGAGAATGTCGAAGTTGTCACTGACGCCTCCACCGAGACCGTCCTGTATGCTGACGTGCCTGTAAAGGTTAAGCTGGCCATCACTTGGACAGAGCCTGGCCTCAAGGGTGACACCGCCACTAACACGCTGAAGCCTGCCCGCGTGGAGACAGGCGCCGAGATCCGCGTGCCTCTCTTCATCAATGAGGGTGAAATCGTTGAAGTCGACACCCGCGATGGCAGCTATCTTGGCCGCGTCAAGGCATAATTTTTGAACCCACCTATATAAAATATATGGGAGATGTGATTCACATCTCCCATATATTTTCGTACCAGCGAATCTCTGGCGATTCGTTGGGGTCGTGAATGACGATGGCGATGGCAGAGTAGCAAACGGGCATGAGCGAGGGATGCTGTAGTTTCCACGCCATCATGGCACGCCACATCAGCGTGCGCTTCTTAGCTGTGATGGCACCTTCGGCGCTCCATTCTTCGCCATGTCGCGTCTTGACTTCCACAAAATAAAGTTTACCAGCCTGTTGGGCAATGATATCTATCTCCTTGTGCGCATGGCGCCAGTTGCGAGCCAGAATCTCAAAACCACGCTGGAGGAGAAAGTCCGTTGCCACCTCCTCACCCCATTTACCGAAGTCGTTATGATGCGCCATTCTTTAGGATCGCTCTGGGACTTAACGTGTTGTGACCTTGCGGAATGTCTTGCCGCGACGGAAGACGTAAGTTCCGGGACGAAGGTTGTTGTGCGAGGGCAGACGAATACCGCTGAGGGTGTAGGCTTCAGTGATCTCAAGAGCGGCCTGTGTGGCCTGCATGTGGGCAGCGAGTGCTAAGATAGCTTCCGTGTCGAGGGGTAGCGTGTTGACGGGTTCCATCTCGCCGGTCTCGTAGATGGCGATGACGCGGATGACGAAAGGTAAGGTGACAACGGACATTGATGCCATACTCCAGTTCGTGATGTTCTTAGCGGGGATGACGAAGCTGCGGAGTGTGCCATCCTCAACATCAACGTAATATGTGGAGTTGTAATAGATGCGATAGCCCTTGGGGTTGGCACCTGAGGGGAGTGACCATGCTACAGGGATGTTGTAGTAGGTGACCTCTTTGTCGTTGCCGTCGCGATCTTGTTCAATAGCAAAGGTGATGCTGATGTCACCATCGAGGCGTACATCGCTGACGCCGACTTTGGTGTTGTCGGCTAAATCGAGGGGCTCGGCAGCGGTGGCATTGCCGTTGTTTGCGACATAGACGGTATAGGTACCATCAGTGAGCACAGGTGTTGTGAAGGTGTTGCCCGTGACAGTGTAGATCTTACCATCGACAACGATGCTGTTGGCCGTGCCTTCCCAGGTGACGACGATTGTGTTGCCGTCGCCGGCCACAGCTTGAACATTATAGGGCGCAAAAGAGACGTCGATGTCGGCGTATGCGTAGGTCGTCGTGGAGGTCACTTCGCCTTCGGGATTCTCTTCTGTGGGGGCTGATATGGTGACTTCCTTTAGAAGCAAACCTGCCTCATTGTAGGTCAGCGTAGTGATGCTGACGAGTTCATCGTAGCTGGAGTGCTCCTCCTTGATAACGCGGTCGTCCTCGTAGGTATAGACAGTGGACTGCATGGACTTTGTATAGTCCATAGGGTTGAGGACATCAACGCGGATGAGTCGTCCTTGGTCGTCGTATGTATTCTTCCAAGGTATGGGCAGTCCAGAGCGCGAGTTGGTGATGGAGGCTCGATTGCCATGTTCGTCGTAGGTATAGGTGGTCACGCCGTTGGAACGTTCGCCGAAGAACTCCTCTTCGGTGACGAGGAGGCCAGCTTCATTGTAGGTGTAGACGTAACTGACATCGGAGCCAGAGCCGCTGAGGTCGGTGTAGTCCTGACGCACAATCTGATTAGCATCATTGTAGGTGTAGAACTGCTGCGAAAGATCCTCAGTAAGCAACAGGAAAGGTCGTGCCTGAGCATCGTAAAGGTAATGGGTGACGTAGGTCTCATCGCCGGAGATGGTGGTCTGGGTGACGACCTGCTCTTGGGCAAAGGAGATGGCTGCAATGATATTGCAGCATACGAAAACAAATAAAAAACGTCGCATGATATTCATTTTAATATTCTTTACTTTTCATTATTCACTTCGTCCCCCTTGGGGGATCACAGGGGGCTACTGTCCCGGCATCTTGCCGTCCATCGCATCAATGAGGACGCGGAGGAGGTCATCGGTGGGACGTGAGAGTTTCATGTTGCCTACCATGGTCATGGGCTGACGCTTGCCTGTTGCTATCTCATCGAGGCGCTGGCGGAGGAGAGCTTTCATCTCTTCCTTACCCTTAGCATCGGCATCGGGACCTGAGAAGGGACGCACCCAGCGAGCCAACTGCATGTCGTCGGCATCGAGTGCTGGATTGGCGAGGTACTGCTTGACATAAGCGATGTAGGCTTTGAAGTCCTTCTGCTTTTCAGCTAACGTGATGAGTGTGGTGAGACGGTAGTGATCGGCATTGGCGATGTTGAGCTGATCGAGGAGTGCGCTAAAGCGGTCGTAAGATTGTTGGTCGAGCGTAGCCGTACCGTCAGCCTCGTTGATGAGTTGTCGCTGGTAGCCGTTGAGGACGTTCTGAATTTTCATTTCTACAGGCATGGCACCAATGGCTTCCTTGAGCGCCTCGGGATGCTGGGCAGTGTAGATGAAAGATTTGGCAAAGGGATTGGTTATGTTGCGGAAGAAGATCATGCGGAGTGTGGAGTCGGCAGCGAAAGATTCCTCTTTGCCGTCGAGGATTGCCTCGGCGACGGTGTTGGCCTCATCGCCTTTGTATGCTGCTGTGAGTGAGGCGAGATAATCCTGCAAGAACTTGGGGTTGCGTTCGCCGTTGTCAAAGCGTGCCTTGAAAGCCGCAGAAGCGTCATCCTTGCCCTTCTCCTCGAGCACTTTGAGGAAGTCGCCAGCAGCATGATAGCCGAGGAAACGGCTGATCTCCTGTGCGTCGGCGTTGAAGATAACGAAGGTGGGGTAGGCCTGAATCTGTAGCTTCTTGGCTAAGGGAGCTCCGTAGGCACTTTCCATGTCAATCTTGATATTGACAAACTTGGGGTTCATGACCGCACCGACCTCAGCCAGTGGGAACACCTCCTTGGACATCTTCTTGCAGGGGCCGCACCACTGGGTATAGCAGTCGAGGAAGATGAGCTTGTTCTCAGCCTTCGCCTTGACAGAAGCTTGTTCGAGGGTCGTGCCATCGGGCTCGAAGACAACCTGTGAATAGGCAAAGAGCGGGAGCATAAAGAGCAACAGAACCACCCCCCTGCTCATTCCAAGCCTCACCCCTAACCCCTCTCCAAAGGGCGAGGGGAACTTTTGGGAGGGAGTAAAATGTTTTGCAAATAGTTTTCTCATAATCAAAATGTATTATTATTGGATTCTTCTTATTAATTATGATGGAATAATATTGATTTGGTTTAATACTTCTATTTCATTGAGAACTTCCAAGCCATATCCTTGACACGTCCAGGGATGACATAGTCATAAGATGAGGTGCGGTCGAGGTCGCCACTCGCGGTGTTGATGCGGTATTCATAGAGATGTCCTTCGTGGCGCAGTTCGCTCCATGTGGCGATGTGAACGAGTTCGTCGCACGAAGGCATCATGGCCGTGGAATAGACCGTGTTGTAATACTTTTGAATCCGCACGCTGGTGACCTCCTCATCAGCCGATGGAGCTTCCCAAGCAACGGTGGCCGGGAGTCCGCTGTCGTAGGCATAGAGATAAACTTTGGAGCCAGCACCGTAGTAAACGAAGCTTCCGACATTGCTGGCTGCTAACGTTGTGGCCTCGGCGACTGCGGGACAAAGCGTGGTCATGTCGTAGAGGGCGACACCAATATGGCTGTCCTCGGGCGTGGTGGTAGAGAAGTTGGCCACGGCGAGCTTACGCTCTGTTCCACGGCTCATTAGCAGATAATCGTAAGGCTGTAGACGTTGTTGTCCAACGCCCCAATCACCCATGAGCAGCTGCATACCCGTGTTGTTTACGTCGAAGGCGGCAGTACTGGACTGTATGCCAAACGCCTCCAGTTGAGCACGTTCGTATGCGGCATAACGGAAACATTGATGCGTTTGATCGTAGACGACGATACCATAGTTCAACTGGTTGGGTAGCTCGGCATTCCAAGGTGCCAGTTCGCCTACACCATCGTCGAACTTAGCGATGCCAAAGCGTGATTCGCGTTCGCCCGAAGCGCTATTGAAATAGGTGTTGGTGTATATTTTATTGTCATTGATAAGCACCTCAGAGCACTGGCCTGACACGCCGCCATTGCCATGGTGGCTGTACCACGTAGGTGCCATGCGCTCAGGCGCTTCGTTGAAGAAGTTGTTGAAAGCCATAGCTTGCTCAATGGCGATATCGGTGACGCCGACAAGGGTGTAGTCCGTGCATAGGCCGACATAGTTGTTGGCTCCCAACGACATGGCGATGTCGAAGCAGCGGATGGGGCGTCCTTGCAGTGGCGCGCCGTTGGTGAGCTCGTAGAGGTTCGTGTATGCACGGTCGACGGTGACATTGCTCTTTGTCCAAGGATTGAAGATAAGTGCCAGATCAGAGAAACCTGGGCGGTCGGCACGCTCGTAGAAAACCATCCATCCGCCGTCGAAGGCTTCACTGACTGTCACGCCAACGCGAAAGAATTGACGTATGCCGTCACGCTGGTTGGTGACGACGAGTTGCACGAGGTAGTTGCCGCCAGTGCGCATGATGGGTGTCTTGAGGTGGCGCTCGTGGCCAAGGGTGTCAATGATGGTGCTCATGCCGGCAGCTGTGGCTGCGCTGTAGATAGTCCACTGGTAGGACAGGGGTGCCGCAGCGTCGTTGTCCACCTGCTGTCCGTTGAAATAGATGTGGGGCGAGAGCTCGAGGGTGTCGAAGCGCTGGATGGCATAGTTGGCCTGCATTCCCGTCCCCGTTGTGTCAATCACCACTTCGTCGAGGTCGTGGTAGGTGTAGTTGCCGAGGTCGGAATAACATGAACCCATCGCCATCGCGATGACGATGGCTATTGGATAAAAAATAATATATAATGTATAATTGCGCATGGCTGTCTGAAAATTAGAATGTCACCAACTCTCCATATTCATCGGTGAGCGGTGTGTCGTGGCTCTCGTTGTATTCCCTGAGTGCCTGCTGCATGACTTGCTGGAGTTGTACGGCATAAGCAGCAGAGATCGTATTTGTCTCTTTGTCGTAAGCGGGTATTGCTCCCATGCTCGAACGAATCTGGAAGTCGATGAGGCCGAGGTGCTCTATCATGAACTGGTACTTCACGCGGCTGTAGGTACCGAAATACTTGGAGATGGGGAAGTAGATGAGCATGTCGTTGCGTGTGGGCACCGTGTCCCAGTTGTCGGGTTTGGCGAGATAGTTCTTGACGATAACGGTAAAGGCTTGATGATCCTCTGTGCCAAGATCGAACTGCTCGCCTGACACCACGCGGAACTGCACTGAGCCGTCGCTCTCGGAGAAGAGGTTGGCATCGGGCAGCAGTTGCGTGTTGAGATGCAGGGCGTAGGTGCCGCCGATGGCTCCTGCCGGGATGACGAAATCCTCGTAACGCACGGTGGGTGCTACCACGCTGGCATCGTCGCCGAAGGCCTCGAGATGGAAAGTGCGGTCGTAGTCGACGGGCATACCCGTGATCTGTGCATAGAACGTCACGCTCCCTTCTTCGTAGGCGTAGGAGTAGTTGTAAGTTGTTGACTCATAAACCACGCCTGCCGTTGTTCCCACCCAGATGTTCAGACGCGTTTCGGTTGTGTCATAGGTTGGGACGTCGACGTGAGAGCAGGAAGTCAGCAATAACAGACCCACCCCCCAGCCCCTCCCTTGTAGGGAGGGGAGTATATACTTTTGCAGGTAATGAGCGATTCTTATTAAATGATTCATTATAATATAAATAACTAATGAATGTATTCTTATTATATTATGTTCGGTAATTACTACCCTCCCTCACAGGGAGGGCGGGGGTGGGTCTTTTACATATTACTTTCCCTTTGTGCTGCCTCAGTCTCTGTGATCGGCAGCGGGAAAGTGTAGAGCTTTTCCTCAACCATGTTCACCTCGGGATTAGTGAGGATGGTCTCGCGGTTGAGACGTTTGTATAGGAAGAAGAGCTGACCTTCGCCTAAAAACTCGCGACGATACTCGTGGATGAGTTCGAGCATAAAATCAGCAGGCATAGCTGTGAGCGCTGTCAAGTTACGTGCCACGCGCAGCTCGTTCAGCGTTGCCAAAGCGCCCTCGTTGTCGCCCTGGCGGAACTGCACCTCGCTGCGAATGAGATACATCTCCGCTACGCGAAGCATCGGCATCTTGTAGCGATAATAGGAGGCGCTTGAACTCGGTTCATCGTACTTGCGCAGATAGCGGTTGCTGGCGTTGGCTCCTGAACCATTCTTGAAAAGGAAGGTGTAGCGATAGTCGCGCGTAGCACGGTCGAAATAGTCGAGCAGACGGTCGCGTGTCACAGCAAAGCTGTTCGTAGTACCGTCCGTAAAATAGATGTCCGCGATGTCAGCCGTCATTGTCAGGTTGTTGAGGGCAAACAGCTGCTCCGTGACCAGCGAACGATCCACGCCGTTCTGGAGATTAGTCACCGTAGCCCACGGGAAGAGATCAGCGTTGATGACCTCAACAGCTGCCGCCAATGCCTTGTCATACTGCCCTGCCCACATATACACGCGGGCTTGTAAGCCTTTCACGGCGTAGTAGTTGAGGTGTAGCTGTCGGTTGAGAAGATAGCCGTTGTCCACGCTCTCAGAAATCTCACGACCTGTGACGATGGGGTCAGCTTCCTTGAGCAACGCTTCAGCTGCTTGTAAGTCGGCGAGCACAGCATCCGTCACCTCACGTACCGTCAACTGTGGGAAAACACGGTAGGAGAGGGCGGTGCTATAGGGAATAGATGGCTGATCAGGGTTTACGGCATAGCTGACACCGAAGCAGCGCAAAAGGTCGAAATGGAGGAAGGCGCGTAGTGCCAGGGCTTCGCCCTTGATGACGCCATAGTTGTCACGCGAGAAAATCGTCTTGTCTTCGTCGATGTGCGCCAGCAGGTTGTTCACATTAGCAATACCGCTGTAGCTGTTCGCCCAAATCTCGCGCAGGTAGTTGGGTGGGAGCGTGGCTTCATAATCGTACTTGGCCACATCTTCATACTGGCTCTGGCTGTAATAGTCCCACTCGCGTGCCAACACGCCCATAAAGCCGAAGGTCAGCTCCTTGGCGTAGGTCTTCGTGGTAACCATCGAGGAATAGACGCCCGCCAACGCTTCCTTGAACCCATTTTCCTTGGCAAACAGCTCGGTGTCTTCAACTTGCGAGCGGGGCTGTACGTCGAGCCAGGAGTTACAGCTTGTCAGCGCACTAACAAGCAGAAGGAGAACAACGGACTCTCCCCCCGCCCTCCCTGTTAGGGAGGGAGCGATTACCCTTGAGTAAAAGTTTCGTATATTATGGAAGAAGTGAAATCTCATTATATTATATAATCTCATTAATATGAATAATTGTCCATGAATAAATGTCCATTCTTGTTCAGTATCTGCTCCCTCCCTAACAGGGAGGGCGGGGGGAGAGTCTTCTTTTTT
Source organism: uncultured Prevotellaceae bacterium (assembly GCA_947307015.1). Classification (GTDB taxonomy): domain Bacteria; phylum Bacteroidota; class Bacteroidia; order Bacteroidales; family Bacteroidaceae; genus Physcousia. The sequence goes on from CAMZHV010000008.1 coordinate 30,991, forward strand.
TTAGAACGTAGCCGTCACTGACAGCGAGAAGGTGTGGGCATAGGGGTAGTTGAGACCGCGCTCGGCATGAATCGTGGAGAGGTGGAAAACATCGTTCATATACCCCGTCACACGCAGGCGCTCCAGCTTGGCACGCCGCAGCCATGAGCAGTACTTGAAGTCGTAGTAGGCTGAGAGGCTCGTCATGTCGAGCATGTTGTTGCGCTGCACGAAGCGTGTAGAGGCGTAGGTCGTCGTCGGCGTAGCAGAGATGTGCTTGTAAAGCGCCACATCACCTGGCGTATTCCATGTGTCGCTGAACACGCGACGGTCAACGTTGTACGCCACATTGACGTTCTCGACACGATCCACGAGCGTCTGATTGTAGTAGTCACCGCCCATCTGATAGCTCATCAACAGACTTAGACCGAACCCCTTGTATTCGCCATTGAATCCGAAGCTGCCATGCACTTTGGGGTTGGAGTCGCCAGCGATGATATAATCGTCAGTAGTGTAACTGTAAGTTGTCGTACCATCCTTCTTGAGGAACAGCTCTCGTCCTGTGGCGGGGTCAATGCCGAGCGACTGCACCGCCCAAATAACACTCATCGATTGCCCTTCCTCGTAGCGTATGATGGGCGATGTGGTGTTTTCGGCATCTTGTTCGCGGTTGAAACTACTGAGGGCGTCACTGATTTTCGTCACCTTGTTCACATTATGGGCAATGCTACCAGTGAGGCTCATGTACGACTGTCCCTTCTGGAAGAAACGCCAGTTGGCTGTAGCTTCTATGCCTCGGTTTTGCACGTTGCCTAAGTTTTCCATGTATGAGGTGAACCCCGTTGAAGTGGGGATGGTCATGGCGATCAGGGCGTCGCGTGTACGGCTGTCGTAGTAGTCGAAGCGCACGTTTAGGCGTTTCCACAGCCCCAAATCAAGACCTACCGTGAAGTCACCTGTCTGCTGCCATTTCAAATTGGTGTTGGGCATTCCCATGAGATAGGCACCCGAGATATTGTCATAAATGATACTATCGTAGAACTTATACGTTGCTTTGGCCTGATAGGGCGAGAAGTTCTGGTTACCAGTGAGGCCATAAGTGACGCGGATTTTGCATAGCGTCAGCCATTTTGCAGACTCCATGAAATGTTCCTTGTGAAGGTTCCAGCCGAGACCGGCACTCCAGAAGGTGCCCCAGCGGTTGTCACTGCCGAAGACCGAAGAGCCGTTGAAACGCAGGCTGGCGTCGAAGAGATAGCGCTCGTCGTAGCTGTAGTTGGCTGCGCCCGTGAAACCCAAAGAGCGTGTCGTGGTCTCAGAACCTGACGGCTTGCCGCCTTCAGCATATTGCTTGGCGAAAGTGATGTAGTCGACGTGGTTGTTGAGGAATCCCCAGGCAGTCATGCCTTCCGTGCTACCGTTGGCGGTCTGTAGCGAGTAAGCGGCATTAGCCAGCAAGAGGTGCTTATCCCATGTATGAGAGTAATTTCCTGTTATGTCCACGCTGAGGCTGTTGTTCTCGCCGTTGCTGATGGCATAGCTGCCGCGCTGGAAGTAGCGATCGCCCGTCCATTCGGTGAAGCGGGTGTGGTCGCCGGGATAGAAGTCCTCTCGCTTGTCGTTCTTGTGGATATAACCCAGACGTGCCGTGAAGCGCAGGTCATCGATGGGGCGGTATTCGAGATAGAAGTTCTCCACCACCTCAGTGTACTTCGAGAAATTCTTCGTGCCAATGGTGGCGTTATAGAGCGGGTTGTAGTAGGTTAATGTGCTGCCGCTGTAGCCTGGCGATGTGAAGGTGCCTAACACTTTTTGCATATTCCCATTCTCGTCCGTGGGTGTGAAATAGGGATTTATCTTCACGTAGTCGCTGAATGTTCCATAGGGACTGTCATCGGCGCGGTTTCCGTTGACGCTGAGCGAATTGCGGAACATCCATTGCTTGTAGCGGTAACTCAAGTTGATATTGCCAGAAAGCGTGGTGCGGTCGGACTTCTTCATCACGCCCGCCACGTTATTGTACATCAGACTGGCGGCATAGCGCATCTCTTCCGTTCCGCCTTCGATGTAGGCGGTGTGTTTGTGGCCGACGCCTGAGCGAAGGGGCTGCGAGAGCCAATAGGTGTCGACACCACGGGCAATGTCGGCAGCTGTGCGGTTGTATTCCTCATCGAGCAACGCCTGATAATATGGTGACGTGGCCTCATAGCGCCCGGCATTGAGCTCTACCTGTAGTTTCTCTGCGGCGTTGCAGAGATCGTAAGTCGTCAGGTCAGGCACTTCAACGTTGATGTCGCCAGTGTAGGTGATGCGCAGGCGTCCAGCTTCAGGCAGGATAGTCTCGACAACGATGACGCCGTTGCTGGCCTTGGAGCCATAGATGGCTTTAGCCGCGCCGTCCTTGAGGATGGTGACGCTTTTAATGCGGTTCATGTCGAGGTCGAATATCTGCTGTTGAGTGGCTTCGAAGCCGTCGAGGATGAATAGCGGGGCGTTGGGGTTGCCGCTGTATTCGCCCTGTAAGCCGCTGAATGATGCCTTACCGCGAATGGTGATGTCCGACATGTAATTGGGATTGGAACCATTAATGCTGTTCATGTCTACTACGAACGATGGGTCGAGCGACTGTATAATTTTAAGCACGTTGGAGTTGCCAACCATCTTCAGCTCTTCCTGCGAATAGGATACAGCGGAACCTGTAAAGGTAGAGGATTTATAGTCAAACAAACCTGTCACGACGACTTCTTCCATGTCGCCGCTTTCGCTGAGCACGATGACTTGATTTGTGTAGTTCTTTTTGCCGTCAAACTGTTTGGAGAAGGGCTTCATACCCACATAAGAAAAGTCCAGCGTTACCACCTGACCTCGAGGAACACCAATGGCGAATTTACCGTCGGCATCAGCCACGGCTCCTGCCTTGGTCTCGCGGATACGGATGCTGGCACCAGGAAGCGTCTCGCCGTGCGCGTCCTGGATGACACCTGTGATAAGAAGCTCATCGACAGCTTGTCCGTTGGGGTGCTGCGGTGTAACGCTTTGCATGGGCACGGATGTAGGTTTGTCTTGAGCATACAAAACTGAAGACCCAACAGACCCACCCCCTGCCCTCCCTATAAGGGAGGGAGCTGTTACTTGGGCTAATGTGAGACCTATTGATAATAAAACTTTATATGTTGTCCTCATTATATAAATCGTTTACGGTTCCGTTTCCCCTTCAATGTAATTTTCCATCCAGAGCTGCTCGCCATCGAATACGGCGTAGGTGAACTGCGTGATCCAATCGCCGAGGATGAGGACGCGTGAGGTGCGGGACAGCATCAGGTCAAGCTCAATGTGGCGATGGCCGAAAATGAAATAGTTGACATCGGGATGGCTGCGGAGGTAGTCCTTGGCGAAGAGCACCAACTGCTCCTTGTCCTCGCCAAGGTAGGCTGGGGGGGCGGCGTTCTCTTGCATCTTGCGGCTGTGTGCTGCCCACCGCAAGCCAAAATCTATGGCCCAACGGGGATGTATGGTGGAGAAGAGTATCTGAGCGACGCGATTGTGGAACAGCCAGCGCAAGAATTTGAACTTGCGGTCGGGATCACCAAGACCATCGCCGTGCGCCACGAAGAAGAGCTTGTCGGCTAACTCTATGGTCATGGGCTTGCGATGCATTACGATGCCGCACTCTTTCTCGAGATAATCGTACGCCCAAATATCGTGGTTACCTGTGAAGAAATGCACCTCTACGCCGAGATCGGTCAACTCGCTAATCTTGCCTAACAGGCGCGTGAAGCCCTTGGGAACGACAAACTTATATTCATACCAAAAATCAAACATATCTCCCAGCATATAGACAGCTCCAGCTTTTTCCTTAATGGTGTCGAGGAAACGGACCAAACGGCGTTCCTGAGTGCGACCGTGTTTGATGGCACGACTGCCGAGGTGAGCATCAGAGATGAAATAAATAGGCTTCACGATTTGACAATTTTACGATTTGACAATTTTACTTGCCCCACCGGGGGGGGCATAGGGGGCCTTACAGCAGCCCAAGTTCGAGTTTTGCTTCCTCAGTCATCATGTCCTGCGTCCATTCGGGTTCGAAGACAAGGTTGACGTTGACGGTTGTAAGACCCTCTATGGTCTCCAGTTTCTGTCGCACGTCCTCGACGATGAAATCAGCCATAGGGCATGAGGGGGCTGTCATGGTCATATCCACATCCAACTGCTTGAGGTCGTCGCTCAACTCAATGCGGTATATCAGCCCTAAGTCAAACACATTCACTGGTATCTCAGGGTCATACACCGTCTTGAGCATCTCAACTATTTTATCTTCTAATTTTATCTTGTCCATTGTACATTATTCATTGTTCATTATTCATTATCAATTTTTCATTTTTCATTAACTTATACCTTCCCCTCCTCATGATAGCTATAGTAGTTGCCGTCGGTGACGATGACGTGATCCAGCAGGCGGATGTTCATGACCTGACAAGCGCGTTGTAGGCCTTCGGTGAGCTTATCGTCGTCGCGCGACGGCTTCGTATTTCCCGAGGGGTGGTTGTGAACGAGCACGACGGTCGGCGTCTGACGGATCAGCGCCTCACGTAGCACGAGCCGTATGTCCACCTGTGTGCCAGCTATGCCTCCTTTGCTAATGAGGAAAGGCTGTCCCTCCAGGCTGCGGTCGGTGCGAAGGTACAACGCATAGCTCTCTTCGTGCGACAGGTCACGCATCCGGGGATACATGATATTGTAGATATCCGTGGAGTTCTCCACTTTGCGTTTCTCGGCAGCAGCTTCCATCGTGCGGCGCTTGCCTAGTTCGCAAGCCGCCATGATGGTGACGGCCTTGGCAGGTCCTAAGCCCTTGTAATTCTTTGTCAGGTCGCTCAACGACAAGCGTCCCAACGTTTTCAGGCTCCCCCCACAGTCGCCCAGCAGCCGCTGCATCAACTGTACCGCCGTCTCCTCGGTGTTTCCGCTACCGATGAGTATGGCTAACAACTCGGCAGGAGAGAGTGCCGCAGCGCCCTGCTCCATCAGCCGTTCACGTGGACGTTCTTCTATGGGGAGTTCCTTGATATTCATTTATACAATTGTTCATTATCATCAAACCCCTCGCCTTTCTTCTTCAAAACCAACCGTTGCCAGAATGCTGTGAGGAAACCGGTGCCATAGCCGATGAGCTGAATGAAAGCGGCAGGGATGCTGAGCAGGCCGACCCACAGGCTGCGGTTGCGGATGGACGAATCGATGAAGATGAGGAGGGCAAACAACAACGGCAAGAGGATGGTGACCTCGCACAGGGCGAAACCAAAGGCCTTGTTCATGTGATCGGGCCCCCAGAAGTAGAGGAAGAGACCATAGAGGAAGAGGGTGAGCAGTGATACACAGCCCAATGTGAACAACGCCGGTAGTTTATGTACGAACTTCATTGAACCTGGATGCAACAGGTGTAGGTTGATGCGTGCGGCACCCGAGTTGCGCACTTGACGGAAGAACTTGCGAAAGTCTGTGCGGCGTTTGTGCCACACCCACGCATCGGGGAACAGCCGACAACGTGCACCAGCCTTGAAGATACGGATACTAAAATCAATGTCCTCACCGAAGCGCATGGCACGGAAACCACTCAATTGCAGCCATAACTCGCGGCTCACGCCCATATTGAAAGAGCGTGGATAAAACTTGTCGAGGGCCCTTTTTTGTTTCCCTCCAAGGGGGGAAGAACCGCCACGAATACCACCTGTGGTGAAGAACGATGTCATTGAGTAGCTGATAGCTTTTTGCACGGGTGTGAAGTCAGGATGTGCGCGGTCTGGGCCGCCAAAAGCATCACAAGGATTCTCCGTCAGTTCCTCATCGATAGCGGCCAAGTAGCCCGGCGGCAGCACCACGTCAGAGTCCAGCACGATGAAGAAGTCGCCCGCGGCTCGATCGGCACCGAAATTGCGCGCAGCCCCGGGTCCGCCGTTCTCCTTCATATAGTAATGAATGTCCAAACGGTTGGCGAAATGGTCACACACCGCTTGGCACGTTACCTCGCTGCCGTCCTCGACAATGTGGACGTCAAAATCTTTGAACGTTTGCTTCGACAAGCTGAGCAGCAATTCCGCTACCTCGTCGGGGCGGTTGTAGACGGGTACGATGACACTATACTTCATATTTATTCCCTTTTCGGGGACAAAGATACATACTCGTCGCCAACCCACCAAATTTTAAGACAAAAAAAGCATTTTCTCAGTTCTCACAATTACGGAGGGAGGTGACGGTGGCGAGGATCTCGCCGTCAATGGCATCGGCAGTAGTGATGCTGACTTCACGTTGCCCTGTGACGAACTTACCTGTGAGAGGATTGCGGATATGGCACCGCTCGGCTGTGGCGTTGCCTGAGGTGGTGAGGCAGTGATTAGGGGGAATGTCGGAAGGGTTGTGGCCGAGTGAGAGGATGGAACTGTTGCCGAGGTTGATGAGGGCGTCTGTAATACCAAGGGTGTGGAGAAGTGTGCGAAGGCGTTCGAGGGCATAGCCTTTTAATATGCCAGATAGATCCAAAATTATGGAAGAAAACTCTCCCCCCGCCCTCCCAAGCCTCACCCCCGCCCCCTCTCCCATGGGAGAGGGAAGTGGCTGCGCATAGTTCTCAAGCTGAAATGCAAGTCTCCCCTGATCGGGAGATTTAGAGGGGTCTTCTAATAGCGTTATGCTGTTGATGAGGCCTGGGTAGAAGTCGGGGGAGTTGACTGTGATGTCAAAGAGGCCATCGGTGTCGCGGTTGGCTTGCAGGCAGCGGGCGAGGAGGGAGTAGAGGGCAGGACTAATTGGCACGGGAGCGAAGTCGGCAGGTGAACCGCCGACAACAGAACCTGGAGCGGGTGAATTATTGAGAGAAAAACTCAGGGAGGCGTTAGCGGCACGGACGGCACGGGAGAGTTCGCTGTCGGGATCGAAGCGGTTGCCTAACTTTTCCACGGCGCTAAGCTCAGCGCGCATGGCCGCTTCTACCGTCTCGAACTCGGCTTCGGAGTGAGAGCCAAGGAGGAGGAGATCGACGCGGGTGTGTAGGGCTTCAAACCAGGCGTAGTAGCGGTTTTGATGCGGGGCAGAATGGAAGAGGTGAGGCATGAAGGAAAAGCCTCGCGGAGATGCGCGAGGCACGGTTGGCATCAGCGGCGGCGCTGGCCGTTGCCGTGTCCTTCGCGCTGGCGGCGTGGGCCACGGTCTGGACGGTCGGGCAATTCGCGGATCTTAATGTTCTTAAAATGCACTTCGTCGCCATGATCCTGTAGGAGGATATGACCTTCGGCGGCGTTTCCGAAATTAGGCCAGTCCTTGTATTTACTGTACGCTACGAGGGCGTTCCATTCCTGGTCATTACGGTTGTATTCGAGCAGTTTGGTGCCGTTGAGCCAGTGTTCGACGTGACGGCCGCGCACGATGATGAGGGCCGTGTTCCATACACCGATGTGGAACGGCTTTTGGTCGGGAGCTGGGATGAGGTCGTAGAGTGATCCGAGCTTGCGGTTGCCTTTCACGCCGAGTTTGGCGTCGGGGTGGCGTTCGTCGTCGAGAATCTGGAACTCGCATCCGATGGCCGAGCCTGCGCCCTGATTCATGTCTGGGTCAACGAAATATTTGATGCCGCTGTTGGCGCCGTTGGTAATCTTGAAGTCCACGGAAAGCATGAAGTTGCGGTACTTGCGCGTGGTGACGATGTCTCCGCCGTTGGTGCTTTCTCCGCCATCAGCCTTGTGTACGATAAGCTCTCCGTCCTTGATACTCCAACCCTTCTCGGGGAAGCGGTCGAGGCGAGCTCCGCGCCAGCCGTCGGTGGTCTTGCCATCCCAGAGGAGTTGCCAGCCATCGGCTTGCTCGCTGGGCGAGAGGGCGTTATCCTTGGCGAAGACCTGGGGAGTGGGGGAACCCGACGGTGACCCGTCGGGCACGGTGGCTGTGTAGGGAGTGTGGGTGGGGTTATCTGGGGTGGCGAAGCGTGCGGCCTCTTGTGTGCAGATGCGGATGTTGCGCCAGGAGATGGTCTTGCCTTCCTTGGAGGTGTCGTTGCCGATGGCGTGGACTTGCAGGGCGATAAAGCCGGTAGCGTCCGCGTCGTCGATGAGGTCGGCACATGGGATGTCGTTGACCCATGTGCGGATACGATTGCCTATGGCCTCAATGCGTGCCTTGTTCCATTCGTTGTTCTTGAAGGCGTGCTGTGCGGGGGCGTTCTTGATCATCGGGTAGAGCCATCCGCGGCGGGCTTCGTCATAGATGCCTCCCGTCCAAGCACGCGCACTGGGATCTATCTCGAACTGATAGCCGTGAACGCGACCGTTCTGATAGTCCTTCGAGCTGTGGCTGCGGAGCTGTACGCCAGAGTTCAGAGCGTCGTCAACGAGGAACTCGAATTCGAGGATGAAGTCGGCGTAGTCCCGCTTGGTGCAGAGGAAGGAATTGTCTGTGTTGGTCTTGGAGTAGCCGACAATGGCGCCGTCAACGACTTTGTAGGTCGCCTTGCCTCCGCGTTGTGTCCAGCCGTTGAGGTTCTTACCGTTGAAGAGGGGGGTAAAAGCCCCACCCTCCAGCCCCTCCCTATAGAGGGGAGTGGTTACCTGTGCAGATAGGGAGAATACTTGTAGCAATGCAAGGCCTATCATTAATAAGAATTTATGTGTAGTTTTCATTTGTAGTGTTTGTTAAATCAGTGAATACAATTCTTGAAAGTTGAAAGGTGACCACCCTCCCCCTAAAGGAGGAGTGAGGAGGGGGTCCTATAGAACACTTCCCATCCCTTACGCGGTGGCAGTCCTCCGGCGAGGAGTGCGTTGGCGAAGGCGTTGTTGGTGAATTGCTTGGTGCGTGGGTCGAAGAAGAGTTGGGTATTCAGTCGCTGTGCGATGACTCCGAGGCAGAAGACCTGTGAAAGAACGCCGTTAATTTCGAAGGGTGATCGCGTTTTCTCGCGTCCCATGCAGGCGAGGAGGAAGTTCTCCTGATGGTTACTGGGGCTCTTGGGCACCTCGGGCAGTCTACTAGCCATCTCGCGGGCGCGCTCTTCTGGTATGATGCTGAGGGTGCTGCCGTGGCTACCACCCTTAAAGATGAGGTCGCGCGAGTAAATGATTTTGCCTGGGTTGAGCTGTGCACGTGGTGTCTCGCCCTGATTCGTGGAGGGAATGTTGGCGTTATACTCCGATCCGCCATAGCCATCGGGCAGGGGCGGCAGGTTGTCCAGACCGTCATACCAAGTGATATCGACAGGTGGCATCCCTGCACGGGGGCCGAAGCGGAAGAGAATGGTGGATGAATAGGGGAAGAAAAAGTCGTTGTGTGCTTTCTGGTTCAGAAGCGTTACTTCGTAGGGTAGGCCGAGGTTGAGGAACTCGTGGACCGTGTCGAGAATGTGAGCTCCCCAGTCGCCGAGGGCTCCCATGCCAAAGTCGTACCATGAGCGCCATTCGCCCTGATGGTACTTGGCGGAGTAGTCATGCCACTGAGCTGCGCCGAGCCAGGTCTCCCAGTTCATGCCTGCGGGAAGCGGTTCGGCTTCGGGCAAATGCTTGATATTCGGGTCGAAGCGGTGCCAGCGGCGGCTGTTGTTCATGTGGGCGGTGACGGCGGTGACATCTTTGATGATGCCCGCCTCTTGCCACGCTTTGAACTGGAAATAGTTAGCCTCGGAGTGTCCCTGATTACCAACCTGTGTGGCCAGCTCAGGATGGCGGCGTGCCATTTCCATGAGTAACTCAGCTTCGAGGAACGTACGCGTCATGGGTTTCTCCAAATAGATGTGCTTGCCGTGGGCGAGGGCCATCATGGCGATGGGGAAGTGGATGTGGTCGGGTACGGCGGCGACGACGGCTTCGAAGAGGTTCGCACCTTTCTCGAAGAGCTCGCGGAAGTCTCGGTAGCGTTTGACGTTAGGGTATTGTTTGAGTACCTTCTGGCACTGCTTACCATCGAGGTCTACGTCGCATAGGGCTGTGACTTCGACCATTCCCGTGCGTAGGAAGTCGTCGAAGTCCTGTTCACCACGGTTGCCGATGCCGATGAAGGCTACTTTCACCTTGTCGCGCTTGGTCTCGGCAGTCTCGCGGGAGGTCATGAGGTGGGGAGCGGCAGAGGCTATGCCCGGCACGCTGCTGAGGGCGAGGCCAGCAACGCCTGCGCTCATTGTCTTAAGGAAATTTCTGCGGGAAGTCATGGTTCTATTTGACGATTTGACGGATTGGAATGAGAATGATGGTGATGATGGTGGGAACTGCGGAACCGGTGGGCATGGCGATGTTTGTGCTTGGGCTTGTAACCGAAGAGACGGGCGATGCCGAAAACGAGTAGACGAAGGATGATCCATACAGCATAAAGCACGGCACTGGCTTCGAGAACGTAGAGTAGAGATGTCCACAACTCGGAAAGCGGGGCATTGTAATGGATGATGGCGTAGACGTTCAAGCCTACGGCGACGAGGAAGCAGACGAGCAGGGAGATAAGCTCGGTGCGAATGCGGCGGGAAGGGATATAGTAGTAGGGCATTATTATTTAATGTAAATGGACAATGAACAGTGAAAAATGAAAAATGGGCACACCTGTCGGCGTTAAGTACCGTACGGCTTGTAGGGGATTTTCATCTTTTCGGGGAAGGGTAGGGGTTGGCCTTGTACGATGGCTTCGTGGCCGATGAGGCAGAGCTGCGTGGCATAGTAGCCTTCTTCGGCGATACGCGGAGGCTGATGGCCAGTGATGACGGCTTCGACGAAAGCTTCGGTGAGGAGCGATGTGCCGTCAGTTTCGGGTGCCTTACCCAGGATATATTCGCCTGGGTTGATGGCGGCCACTTCGGGATCCCAGCTACTGCCAGCGAAGGTGTTGGCGCCCCAGACCTTATCCTCCCATTCCATGAGCATCTGCACGAAAGCGGGCGCAGGGGCAGGACCGTAGCTCTCGAAGTAGAATTTGCCGCGCTCAGGTTCCACTGTACCCGTCGTGCCGAGAATCTGCTCTTCGAGACCGTAGAACTTGTTGCTGATGACAGAGCCGTAGGTCATCTGGCGTCCGTCGTCGAATTCATAAATGCAATGGACATTGTCGTACACATCGCGACCGTCCTTCCAATGCGTGATGGCTCCGGTGCCCATGACGCGCACAGGCAGTTTGCCGATGGCCCATGTGCCGACCTGTAACTGATGGCAGGCCAGCTCGGTCATCAGTCCCTTCGATGATTCCTTGTAGAGGCGCCAATTGATGAGGCGTTCCAAATCAGGTGATGGCACTTCACGACGCCAGTCGCCGTTGCGGTTCCAGAAGGCGTGGACGGCATTGATGTCGCCAAAAACATCATCGTGTACCATCTCCATGACCTTAATGTAACGCGGGTCGAAGAGGCGCTGTTGTCCGGTGAAGAACACGCGCCCGGTCTCCTTATGCTTGCGATAGATGTCAAGCGTCTGCTCCATGGTGTAGGCTATGGCTTTCTCGCAGTAGACGTGCTTGCCGGCATCGAAGGCGTCCAGGGCTATTTGGTAATGGGTGTTGAGTGGTGTGGCGATGATGACACCATCAATGCTTTTGTCTTCGAGCAGGAGCCGATAGTCCTTATACGTCTTAGCGGTAGGTACGACTTTCAATGCTTCATCGAGCGAAGGCTGGTAGATGTCGGCGAAGGCGACGACCTCGCATTTGGGATTCTGTGCGAGGAAGCTAAGCAGGAACCGTCCGCGCGAGCCGGGGCCAATCATACCTATCCTACATCGTTCGCGTGCGGTCTCCTCTGCTGTGGCAAAGGTTCTCAGCCAGGGACTTGTGGCGGCAAGCGTCGTAGCGCCCATCATGCCGAGACTTTTCAGGAAGTTTCTTCTGTCCATAAGGTAATAAACGTATTTGCGGTGGCAAAAATAGCTAATATTTTAATAATGGAGGTAAAAAAATCTATCAAAAGAGAACGTTTCTGTGTCAATTCTTCTGTGGGAGCATACTCAGGGGGTCGCTGTTAGCTGATATTGCTCCAGTCGATTTCGTTTTGGTTGAGTTCATGGAGGTGCCGCCACATCGGTACATAGTCGGGACGCGACTGCGTGGGGTCTTCATCGAGTATGCGGTTTGCCGTGTCGCGAGCGAGTTGTACGAGTTGTCCGTCGCGTGCGATGTTGGCAATGTGTAGGTCAAAAGCCATGCCGCTCTGTTGCGTGCCTTCGAGGTCGCCTGGACCGCGGAACTTGAGGTCGGCCTCGGCGATCTCGAAGCCGTCATTGGTGTCACACATGATGTTGATGCGTTGCATGGTTTCCTTGGCCAGCTGGTACTTGGTCACGAGGATACAGTAGCTTTGCTCGGCACCTCGCCCGACGCGTCCGCGCAGTTGGTGGAGTTGTGCCAGTCCGAAACGCTCGGCGTTCTGAATGACCATAACAGAGGCATTGGGGACGTTGACGCCCACCTCGATGACTGTGGTGGCGACGAGAATCTGTGTTTTGCCGCTGACAAAGTCCTCCATGACCGCGTCCTTCTCGGCTGTCTTCATTTGTCCGTGCATCTTGGCGATGGTTAGATCGGGGAACACACGACAGAGTTCTTCGTAACCGTTCTCAAGGTCTTGCATGTCCATTTTCTCGCTCTCCTTGATAAGGGGATAGACAACGTAGACTTGTCGTCCCTTAGCTATTTCAGCGCGTATGCCTCGGTAGAGGCTTTCGGTGCGCTCTTGCCAGTAGTGTTGAGTCTCAATGGGCTTTCGTCCAGGCGGCAGCTCATCTATTACGCTGACATCAAGGTCGCCGTAGAGGGTCATGGCGAGGGTGCGAGGGATTGGTGTCGCCGTCATCACGAGGACGTGGGGCGGAGCCTCGACGGGAAAACCGCTGAGCACACTGCCGGGTGCGTTGCCAGCGGACCCTTTCTTCCAGAGGCGGGCCCGTTGTGCCACGCCAAAGCGGTGCTGCTCGTCGATGACCACAAGCCCAAGGTTGTGGAAGGCGACAGCATCTTCGAGCACGGCATGTGTGCCGATGAGTATGTTGACCTCGCCTTCGCGCGTACCTTTTAATATTGGGTCGCGTCGTTTCTTGCCTTTGATGGCTCCCGTAAGCAGTTCCACCTGTACGGGCATATTCTTGAGGAAAGCCTTAAAAGTGGCGTAGTGCTGCTCGGCGAGGATCTCGGTGGGCGCCATGAGGCAAGCCTGATAGCCGTTGTCGAGTGCGATGAGCATTGTCATCAGTGCAACGAGTGTCTTGCCCGAACCTACATCGCCCTGTAGCAGTCGGTTCATCTGCTGTCCGCTGCCCATGTCATGGCGCATCTCACGGATGACGCGCTTCTGTGCGTTGGTGAGTTCGAATGGCAGGTAGTCATGATAGAATGTGTTGAATAATTCGCCGACATGGGCAAAGACGAGGCCGTGAACCTGCTGCAGACGCTGGCGGGCATAGCGTAGGATGCCAAGCTGGATGAAAAACAACTCCTCGAATTTCTGGCGGAAGGTGGCACGGCGCAGGGCATCGGCGCTATCGGGGTAGTGGAGGTCGTGGAGCGATTGCCACAGCGGCATGAGATTCAGCTGGTAGATGAGTGCTGAGGGCAGGTAGTCATACATCCCGCTGCCGTCGCCAAGTTTCTCGAAGAGCGTTTTCGTGAAGCGTTCGATACTCCGACTGTTGAGCCCCCCCTTCTTCATCCGGTCCGTGGTCGAGTAGTAGGGTTGTAAACCCATTGTGCCAAGCTGCAGGGTGTCGGCGGGATCGATGTCGGGATGTGGAATATTGAGGCGTCCGTTGAAGACGTTAGGCCGCCCAAAGATGATGAAGAGCTTGCCTGCAGGGTAGTTGCGTTTGATCCACTTGAAGGTTGACGCCTGAAACCAGACGAGATCCAGAATGTTGTGGCCATCTGTGAAATGTGCTACGAGGCGCCGCTTGCGACCCTGTCCTTCCTCTTCGTAGCTCAGAATCTCGCCTCGCACCTGCACGAAAGGCATCTCGGCAGACAGCTCATGGATATAGTATAGACGCGATCGGTCGATGTGTTTGTAGGGGAAGTAGTAGAGAAGATCGCGGAACGTCGTGATGCGAAGTTCCGACTCCAGCAGCTTGGCCCTCTGCGGACCTACGCCGGGAAGGTAGGTGATGGGTGTTGAGAGGTCGATAAGCGTCCTTTTTGCCTGCGAAGATACGTAAAAGAACGTCTCGAACCAAATAATAGGACTGTTTTTCGTAGGATAATGTATTTTTTGTCATTGACGCAGGTTTGTCGCATAAGTGGACAATTTGTCGCATAAGTGGACAATCTGTCTTGGTAATGAAGGAGTTATGCGCAAAAGAAAAGCTTTGGCACGCCTCTTGCCCAAGAACAGGTGAACGCCGATGCGAAAGCTGAGACGCTTCAAAAAGTAAACATGTCTAACCTTTAATCAATAGGAGATTAAAACTATGTTACCAGTAATGTTTAAGAACAGTTGGTTCCCCACCGTCTTCGACGACTTCTTCGACAGTGAAATCACAACCCATTGCACGGCACCTGCCGTCAACGTGAAAGTTAACGAGAACGCCTATATCATGGAGGTGGCAGCTCCAGGCCTCAAGAAAGACTTCTGCCGCATCAGCATCAACGACGAAGGCAACCTCACCGTCGCCATTGAGAACAAGTTCGAGCACAAGGAAGAGGACAAGAAGGAGCACTACCTGCGCCGCGAGTTCTCCTACACCAACTACCAGCAGGCATACGCGCTGCCGAAGGATGTCGACCGCAACGCCATCGCAGCCAAGGTCGAGGATGGCGTACTCACCATCACCCTGCCCAAGGTGAAGAAAGAGGAAGTCAAGGTGTCCCGCAGCATCGACATTGCATAACGCATAACGCTTTTATACATTAACCAGGGTCTTTCAGACCTTTAGAGACATTGACCACCTAATAGCTGGTCAATGTCTCTTTTTCTTCATTTTTATTGTCTCTTTGCGGCGTGAAAACGGGAGATAAGGTTATTTAGAGACATGATCAGAGGTAATAACTCAGGATTTGCGATAAAAAGTGTGAAAACATTGCAAAAACTCGGATTTTATAAAGTTTGTTTTATAGAAAACACATAGATTTGTAAACAAAACTTAATAAAATCGTATGATTCTTATTAATAATTTGGGCTCAGTCCGAAAAGCCTGCTTGTAACAAGCTTTTCGGACTGAGCCAATTTAACACCTACAAAGAGGGACTGGATCTGGATGTCCTGCGGCGGTAGTGCATGGAGAGGAGAGGACGTTTCTGCGCGGATGCTTCAAGTACATGGCGCACATCACCAGCCGTCACCTCCTCACCTTCACACTCCGCTCGCCCACCTTCACGATGACCACCTTCTCTGCCGCCGCTGCCACGTTCACCCTCGTCGCGCCCTCAGCCGCTGTGGTGTTGCCGATGAGCTTGCCGCTGAGGTCATAGACCCTGATGGGCGTGCCAGCCTCGGCTCCTTCAATCGTCAGCCCGCTGCCCTCGCTCTGTATCAGCACCGGCATCGCCTTCACCTCCGTCACCGCATCCTCATCGCCCGTGATCCCCTCCTTCTGCGGCTCTACGTCAATCCAGCAGAGGGTTGCCGTGGCTGTTTCGGAGTTGGTGTAACCCTCGCGCGTGGCATAGACGCTGATGTGATAGGTGACATTCAGGTTAACCGTGCTGCCACTGCCGTACGTCACGTCGCTGTCCTTAATATCATATTTAAACTCAGCCCCCTCCGTCGCACATTTGAACGACAACTGCCCGTTCTGATAATGTATCGTCGGCTTCGCACACACCTTCGTTTCTGGCGTTGGTCCAGGATCAGGTGTTATTCCGCCTCCATCACCTTCCTCGATGAAGAAGAAATCTTTCCAGCCTGCTGTCGCCTTGTATTTATCTATGGTGCCCACAGGCACGTAGAGAGTGGCATTATTGAAGGTGTTTAGGCTGAAGGTTCTACTGTCAGGTGCTTTTCCTGTAATCGCAAACGGCTCTTCAATCAACGAAATGACAGATTCGAGGTTACATCCTTCGAACGCCTCCCGTCCAATGCTCGTCACGCTGTTGGGGATGGTCACGGAGGTCAGGCCGCGGCAACCGGCGAACGCACCGCCTCCAATGCTCGTCACGCTATTGGGGATGGTCACGGAGGTCAGGCCGCTGCAATAATAGAACGCACTCTCTCCAATGCTCGTAACGCTGTTGCCGATGGTCACGGAAGTCAGGCCGATGCAATAATAGAACGCACCGCCTCCAATGCTCGTCACGCTATTGGGGATGGTCACGGAGGTCAGGCCGATGCAACCATAGAACGCCCATGCTCCAATGCTCGTCACGCTATTGGGGATGGTCACGGATGTCAGGCCGCTGCACCAAGCGAACGCATAATTTCCAATGCTCGTCACGCTGTTGGGGATGGTCACGGATGTCAGGCCGCGGCAACCATAGAACGCCTCGTATCCAATGCTCGTCACGCTGCTGGGGATGGTCACGGAGGTCAGGCCGCTGCAATTATAGAACGCCCAATCTCCAATGCTCGTCACGCTATTGGGGATGGTCACGGAGGTCAGGCCGTTGCAATAAGAGAACGCACGCTCTCCAATGCTCGTCACCCTTCGCGTCCTGTTCCTGAAGGTCACTTCCTCGGGAATCACAACGGTGCCTGAATAGGTGTCAGAACCATTACCCGTCACCTCCAACTCCCTTCCCTCATTGATATAGTTATAATAAATCGTCACGCCATCAGCATTCTCCACTTTGATGTCGTATGCGTAAGCCTCGTTGCAGACGAAGCACATGATCAGCGCCATCAGCGCTACAAATAATCCTTTCGTTTTCATATTAATATCAATTTTAATATGTCATCAAATTCTTTGTTTTCTTTTTTTACACGAATGTCCATAAATGGGTACATTAATCTGTCATAAATAATTCATGGACAATTATATGGAACCATTCGTGGCTATTAGTGTGAAAAAGGGAATACTTGGATGTTCAATATTGTTTCTTGTTTTCGCCCGCAAAGTTACACATTATTTCAATACGCCCGCATAAAAATCCCCGATTTGTTGATGCCTATAGAAACGAATTGCCATAATTCACATAATTTCATCCGGAAAGGGCAGGAGTTGGGCTGAAAGGGGTGATTTGTACGGATTATCATGATTATTTTCTGACTTTATTTGGTCAGGTCAAGAAATTGCTGTATCTTCGCGGCCGAATTTCAGCGGCCCTGTAGTTCAACGGATAGAATAGAGGTTTCCTAAACCTTAGATAGGGGTTCGATTCCCCTCGGGGCTACTTCGCTGTGTCCCTGCAAAGCCTTTTTGTGAGTGCGTTGCAGGGATTTTGTGTGCAATAGGCAGATTTTTCGAGGTTAAGGATGAAAAAAGTGGTGAAAATTTTGCATATATCGTTATTTTGCAGTACTTTTGCAGCGCAAAACAGATGAAGCGAGGGGCCGCAGGGTTCTTCGCTTCACTCTTAAAACTGATGGCCTAACAAAAAACATATAGAAAAAGACAATCAACGACAATGATTGACGCAAGCAAAGTGAAAGCATTGGTTGAGCAATGGCTCGACGGTAAAGAGTATTTTCTGACAGACCTCACGGTGACACCCGATGACTGCATCACCGTGGAGATAGACCAGGCAGACGGCGTATGGATTGAGGACTGCGTGCAGCTCTCGCGCTACATCGAGGATCACCTCTCGCGTGACGAGGAGGACTACGAGCTCGAAGTGGGCAGCGCCGGCCTTGGACAGCCCTTCAAGGTGCTGCGACAGTGGCAGAACCACATCGACAAGCCCGTGGAGATTATCACCACCGACAGCCGAAAGCTCAAGGGCACGCTCCGTGCAGCAGATGCAGACAGCGTCACGCTCGCTGTCCGTCAGAAGGTGCAGGTCGAAGGCAAGAAACGCCCCGTCATGCAGGATGTAGACATCACCCTGCCGATGAGCGAGGTGAAGAGCGGCCGCTACATCATAGACTTCAAATAACAAAAACATACATACATGGCAAAGAAACAAAACAACGCACTCATTGACACTTTCCAAGAGTTCAAAGAGACCAAAAACATTGATCGCGCCACACTTGTGAGCGTGCTCGAAGAGAGCTTCCGTAACGTCATCGCCAAGATGAAAGGTACTGACGAAAACTATGACGTCATCGTGAATCCCGATAAGGGCGATTTCGAGATTTACCAAAATCGTACCGTGGTGCCTGATGACGAAGTCACTGACCCTAATATGCAGATCGGTTTGAGCGAAGCTCGCCAGATTGCTGACGACTACGAGATTGGTGAGGACGTGTCGGAACCTGTGGATTTCTCGAAATTCGGTCGCCGTGCTATCTTGACGCTGCGCCAGACCCTTGCCTCGCGTATCTTGGAGCTGGAGCATGACGCATTATACAATAAATATAAGGAGATGGTGGGTGATGTTATCTCGGCTGAGGTTTATCAGGTGTGGCACAAAGAAGTGCTGTTGCTGGACGAGGAGGGCAACGAGCTGTTGCTTCCCAAGAATGAGCAGATTCCTGGTGACTTCTTCCGCAAGGGCGAGCCTGCCCGTGCTGTCGTAGCTCGCGTGGACAATTCCACGGGCAACCCGAAAATCATCCTCTCGCGCACCAGCCCTGTCTTCTTGCAGCGACTCCTCGAGGCCGAGGTACCTGAGATTGCTGAAGGCATCATCTCCATCCGTAAAATTGCCCGTGTGCCGGGCGAACGTGCCAAGATTGCCGTTGAGAGCTTCGATGACCGCGTGGATCCCGTGGGAGCCTGCGTCGGCGTACGCGGCAGCCGTGTTCATGGCATCGTTCGTGAGTTGAAGGGTGAGAACTTGGACGTGATCCAGTGGACTAACAATCCGCAGCTGCTTATCGCACGTGCTTTGGGTCCCGCTGAGATCAATAGCATTAATCTCGATCAGGAGTCCAAGCACTGTGAGGTTTACCTCGATCCCGATCAGGTCAGTTTGGCTATCGGTAAGGGCGGTTTGAACATCCGTCTGGCTTCGATGCTTACCGACACCGTCATTGATGTCTATCGCGAATTGCCAGAAGGTGAAGAGGAGGATCTCGAGGATGATATCCACCTTGACGACTTCAAGGACGAAATCGACGAGTGGGTCATCGAAGAGTTGAAGAAGAACGGCTGGACTACAGCGCGCTCCGTACTCGAAGCTCCCCGCGAGATGCTTATCAAGAATGCCGACCTTGAAGAAGAAACCGTTGACGAAGTGCTCAATATCCTACGACAGGAATTCCCCGAAGATGAGGAAGATCAGGAAAGTGAAAAATGAAAGAACGAAAAGTGAAAAATAAATATTTATGCCCATAAGAATCAATAAAGTCACAAAAGAATGTAGCATTGGCTTGCAGACACTTGTTGCCTTCCTGAACAAGAAAGGTTATACTGACGTGGAGGCCAACCCCAATGCGACGATCACAGACGAACAATACGCGCTTGTGCAGGCGGAATTCAATAAGGATAAAGGCCTGCTGGCTCAGGCGCAGAAGATTTCTACGGCACGCAAAACAAAGGAGAAGAAGGAGACTATTGTGCTTACCGAGGATGATGAGGCGCTGCCGCTGACCGAGGTTAAGAAGCCCAAGTTCGTGGGACATATCAACTTGGACAGCAAAGGCAACCCTGTCACGATGCCCGCAACAAAGCCTTCAACATCCTCATCATCACAGTCCGCAGAGAAGCCTGCCGAGAAAAAGCAAGAAGCAGCACCGGCGAAGAAAGAGCAACCCGTGGCAACGGAGGTTAAGGAGGAAAAAACGACTCCAGCTGAACCTTCGTCCGTTAAGCAGCCAGCCGAGACACAACCAGCCGAACAGCCAGTGGCACAACAAGCTGCTGAGCCGACACCTGCTGAGGCACAGCCTGCAGATCAGAATTCTAAGTCTTCGTCAACGCCTTCCAAGAAGAAAAAAGGCGTAGAATTAGAGGAAGTAGATGGTGTCTATCGTGTCAAGGGTCCCACAGAGCCTCCTCTCACGCTGAACATCAAAGGTCATATTGATCTTGACTCGCTCAACCAGAGCACACGCCCCCCTCGTTCCAAGAAGCGCAAGAAGGGTGGTAGTGCTACGGGAACAGCCCAGGGCACAAGTGAGGGCCGTCGTGGCAAGAAGAAGGAACGCGTGGACATCAATGCCGAAGCAGCCAAGCAGCAGAATCAGGGTGGTGGTCAGCCCAAGAAGAACAAGGGCGGCAACCAGCAGCCGCAGCAGAACCAGCAGAACAAAGGCGAAGGCAAGCGCCGCAAGAAAAACCAGCCTAAGGAGCCTATCATCACGCCCGAGCAGAGCGATGAAGAGGTCGCCAAGCAGGTTCGTGAGACGCTGGCGCGCCTTACCGCTGGCAAGAATAAGGCGCTCGGTAAGGGTGCCAAGTACCGCCGCGAGAAGCGCGAGAATATCCGCGCCGGCATGGAGGCTGAGTTGGAGCAGCTGGAACAGGAGTCTAAGATTCTGAAGCTCACGGAGTTTGTGACGGCCAACGAGCTGGCCTCGATGATGAACGTCCCCGTGACGCAGGTCATCGGCACTTGCATGAGCCTCGGCGTTATGGTCAGCATCAATCAGCGCATGGACAAGGAAACCATCGATCTCGTAGCCGACGAATTTGGTTTCCAGACCGAATATGTCAGTGCCGACGTCAGCGAAGCCGTGCATGAGGAAGCCGACGACGAAGCAGATCTCGTGCCCCGCGCACCTATCGTTACCGTCATGGGTCATGTCGACCACGGTAAAACCTCACTCCTCGACTATATTCGCAAGACTAACGTCATTGCTGGTGAGGCGGGCGGTATCACGCAGCACATCGGTGCCTACAACGTGAAGCTCGACGACGGTCGCCACATCACCTTCCTTGACACCCCTGGTCACGAGGCCTTTACCGCCATGCGTGCCCGTGGTGCCCAGGTGACGGACATCGCTATCATCATCATCGCTGCAGACGACGATATCATGCCGCAGACGAAGGAAGCCATCAACCACGCTGTGGCTGCTGGTGTACCCATCGTCTTTGCCATCAACAAGATAGACAAACCTGCCGCCAACCCCGAGAAGATCAAGGAACATCTCGCACAGATGAACTTCCTCGTCGAGGACTGGGGAGGCAAGTACCAGAGTCAGGACATCAGTGCCAAGAAAGGAATGGGTGTGCCCGAGCTCATGGAAAAGGTGCTGCTCGAAGCCGAGATGCTTGACCTCAAGGCCAATCCCAACCGCAAGGCTACGGGTTCCATCATCGAGTCGTCGCTGGACAAGGGCCGTGGCTACGTAGCCACCGTGCTCTGTTCTAACGGTACGCTGAAGATGGGTGATATTCTGCTGGCTGGCACCAACTACGGCCGCATCAAGGCTATGTTCAACGAACGTGGACAGCGCATCAAGGAGATTGGTCCTTCTGAGGCTGCCACCGTGCTCGGCTTGAACGGTGCTCCGCAGGCTGGCGACACATTCCATGTCATGGACAGCGACCAGGAAGCCCGCGAGATTGCCTCCAAGCGCGAGCAGTTACAGCGCGAACAGGGCATCCGCACTCAGCACCACCTCACGCTCGATGAGATTGGTCGCCGCATTGAACAGGGCGGTTTCCAGGAGTTGAACGTTATCGTCAAGGGCGACGTGGACGGCTCCATCGAAGCCCTCAGCGACTCGCTCATCAAGCTCTCTACCGAGAAGATTGCCGTCAATGTCATCCACAAGGCAGTGGGACAGATTTCCGAGAATGATGTCTCGCTGGCCGCAGCTTCCGATGCCATCATCGTGGCCTTCCAGGTTCGCCCCTCCGCGCAGGCTCGCAAGGCTGCCGACCAGCAGGGCGTCGAGATCCGCACGTACAGCATCATCTACGATGCTATCGAGGAGGTCAAGGAAGCCATGGAAGGTATGCTCGCACCCGAAGTCAAGGAAGAGGTCACGGCACAGCTCGAAGTGCGTCAGGTATTCCACATCTCCAAGGTCGGTACGGTGGCTGGTGCATACGTTATGGATGGCAAAGTCAGCCGCAGCAACAAGGCTCGCATCATCCGTGACGGTATCGTCATCCATACGGGTGCCATTGATGCCCTCAAACGTTTCAAAGATGACGTGAAGGAAGTCTCGACTAATTTTGAGTGTGGTATCTCGCTCGTCAACTACAGTGACATCCGCGAAGGCGACACCATCGAAACCTTCCAAGAGATTGAAGTTAAGGCTAAACTGTAATGAACGGTTTCGACATTCTCTTCCTTATCGTGCTTGCCTTGGGTGCGTGGAAAGGGTGGAGTGGGGGCTTCCTCAGGGAAGTCCTCGCGCTCATTGGGGTCTTCCTGGGCCTCTTTGTGGCCTACAAGCTTTATGAGCAAGTGGGTTTCCACATCGCACCTTATATCAATGTTAAGCCCACCTATGCCAACATCATCGCCTTCGCCCTCATTTTCATCGGTGTGCCGGTGCTGCTGGGTTGGTTGGCTTCTTTGTTGACGAAGTTCATGGAGTGGGCGGGGCTGGAGAGTGTCAACCGTCTTGGCGGTGTTATTGTCTGTGTCGTCAAATACGCAGTCATTCTTGGAGCGGTTTGCAATGTTCTTTCTATCACTCATTTGGTCACGGAAGAAGCGGAGAACAACTCCATCCTATTCAAGCCCTTGAAGCAGACAACGTCCGTGGCCTTTGAACTTGCCAAGAAACAGTGGAAAGGAGCCACAGAAATGAAATGCGATGACTGAACAGAAGAATGCCTTTGTCCGTTCCGTGGCTGATAAAGCCTATGAGTACGGCTTCACGACCGATGTGGAGACGGAGGTCATCGAGCGCGGACTCAACGAGGACACCGTGCGGCTCATCTCTGAGAAGAAAGGCGAGCCGGACTGGCTTCTGGACTTCCGCCTCAAAGCCTTCCGCTACTGGCAGACGCAGCAGCAACCCTCGTGGGGTCACCTCACGATGCCCGACATCGACTATCAGGCTATCTCCTACTATGCCGACCCGACAAAGAGAAAAGCCCCCCTTGGGGGGCCACAGGGGGCTATTGATCCTGAGCTCATGAAGACCTTTGACAAGCTTGGCATACCCCTCGAAGAGCGCCTCGCTCTCAGCGGCACAGCTGTCGATGCCGTCATGGATTCCGTCTCCGTGAAGACCACCTTTCGCGAGCGTTTGGCCCAGCAGGGCATCATTTTCTGTTCCATCAGCGAGGCCGTGAAGACGCATCCCGACCTTGTCCGCAAATATCTCGGCACCGTAGTACCTTATCGCGACAACTTTTTTGCTGCCCTGAACAGCGCTGTGTTCTCCGACGGCTCCTTTGTCTATATTCCCAAGGGCGTGCGCTGTCCCATGGAGCTCAGCACCTATTTCCGCATCAACGCCCAAGGCACGGGGCAGTTTGAGCGTACGCTCATCGTAGCCGACGAGGACGCATACGTCAGCTACCTTGAAGGCTGCACGGCGCCCATGCGCGACGAGAACCAACTTCATGCTGCCATCGTGGAGATCGTGGTTGAGAACCGCGCCGAGGTCAAGTATTCTACCGTGCAGAACTGGTATCCTGGCGACAAGGACGGCAAGGGTGGTGTGTTGAACCTCGTCACCAAGCGCGGACTCTTGCGTGGCGTCAACTCCAAGCTCTCGTGGACTCAGGTGGAGACCGGTTCTGCCATCACCTGGAAATATCCCTCCTGTGTGCTGGCGGGCGAAGGGTCGCAGGCCGAATTCTACAGCGTTGCCGTGACCAACAACTTTCAGCAGGCTGACACAGGCACCAAGATGGTGCATCTCGCACCTCGCACCAGTTCCACCATCATCTCCAAGGGCATCAGCGCCGGACGTTCGCAGAACTCCTATCGCGGTCTTGTGCGCATCGCCAAGCGAGCCGAGAAAGCCCGCAACTACAGCTCGTGCGACAGCCTTCTTCTCTCTTCGACCTGTGGTGCCCACACTTTCCCCTACATGGATGTGCAGAACCCCTCTGCCGTCGTGGAGCACGAAGCCACGACCTCCAAGATCTCCGAGGACCAGCTTTTCTATTGCCAGCAGCGCGGCATACCTCAAGAAGAAGCCGTTGGCTTGATCGTCAACGGCTATGCAAAGGATGTCCTCAATAAGCTCCCCATGGAGTTCGCCGTTGAGGCACAGAAGCTCCTCAGCGTCTCTCTCGAAGGGACGGTGGGATAGACAAGTAGGTGTTCATAATTAGTTTACATGATCATTCGTTGGTGCGTTTCAAGTCTTTTAGCTTCTCTTTGGTGCATATTTTCCTCTTATCCTCAGTCACATAGCCCGCTATGCTCCTTCGGCTAAAAGAAAAATCTGCATCCAAATAGAAACTAAAATACATAAAACTAATTATAAATACCTACTTATTACAGTTGCTGCATCTCATGTAGATGCTTGTAGTAGCCACCGAGCTGGATGAGCTCTTCGTGTGTGCCGCGTTCAACAATGCGCCCCTCATGTAGCACGCAGATCTCGTCGGCGTTCTTGATGGTGGAGAGGCGGTGAGCGATGGCGATGGTGGTGCGCTTCTTCATAAGTCGTTCCAACGCTTCTTGTACAAGGCGCTCGCTCTCGGTGTCGAGAGCACTTGTGGCTTCGTCAAGGATGAGAATGGGCGGGTTCTTGAGTATGGCACGGGCAATAGAGATGCGCTGACGCTGACCGCCGCTCAGACGGCAGCCGCGGTCGCCGACGTATGTGTCGTAGCCGTGCTCGCTCTGTAGTATGAACTCATGGGCATTGGCAATTTTTGCTGCCTCGACGACCTGTTCCATCGTAGCGTTCTCAACACCGAAAGCAATGTTGTTGAAGAAAGTATCGTTGAAGAGAATGGCTTCCTGATTGACATTCCCAATGAGGGCGCGCAAATCATGCAAACGGAAATCCTTAACATTGACATCATCAATGAGGATCTCGCCGCCGGTGACATCATGATAGCGCGGTATGAGGTCTACGAGCGTGCTTTTTCCTGAGCCCGACTGGCCTACGAGGGCAATGGTCTTGCCCTTGGGCACTGTGAGATTGATGCCATGGATAACCTCCTGCGGATTGTTGGGGTAGGAGAAGTGTACATCTTTGAATGTGATGCCCTTCTCAATACCAGTGATGGGTGCGGGATGTTCGGGATCACGGATGGGATTCTCTATATTCAAGATCTTATCGATGCGCTCCATAGATGCCAAGCCTTTGGGAATCAGATAGGTTGTCTTCGCAAACTCCTTCAGCGGGTCAAGGGTGCTGTATAGGATGATCATGTAGAAGATGAACGTTGGTGCGTCAATAGGTGAATTGTCACCAAAGATGAGCGTGCCACCGAACCACAATACTAACACGATGACACATGTACCGAGGAACTCGCTTACGGGGTGAGCCAAGGCCTGACGGATGGCCACGCGGTTGCTGGCATCGCGAAACTCATTGTTGACGCGGCGGAAGCGGGAAAGCATTTTGTGCTCGGCAATGAAAGCCTTGATGATACGCAGCCCACTGAGCATCTCATCGAGCTGACTCATTGTCTCGCTCCACTTCGACTGTGCATAGAGACTCTTAGCTTTGAGCTTACGACCTATGGCTCCCATGAGCCAGATGAGGCCTGGCATGACGAGCACCGTGAACAGCGTCAGTTCCCACGATACGAAGATAAGGGTGGAGAAGTAAAAGACGATGAGAATGGGATCCTTGATCAGCATATTCAACGACGACGTGATAGAGGTCTCCACCTCGGTAACATCGCCACTCATGCGAGCGATGATATCACCGCGCCGCTCGTAGTTCACGAATGCCAAAGGTAAGTGCAACACTTTGTCGAAGACCATAATGCGAATGTCACGAACGATGCCAGTGCGCAGAGGTACCATCACCGCTGTTGCGATGAAATAGCTGGCGGTCTTGAAGAAAGTGGCGACACACAGTGCAACGCCAATGAGCAGTAGGGTGTCACGATGACCGTATTGCTCAATGAGCACTGATGTGTAGTAGTACAGGTTGTTGACAGTGATATCTTTGATGCCGTCTAACTGCCACGGACGAAATGTATAGGCGTTTGTGTCCATGCCAAAGAGCATCTGTAGCATGGGAATGACGCTCATGAACGAAAAGACGTTGAGCACCGCCGACAGTAAGTTGGCGAACACGGAGCCAATCATATAGCCTTTGTAGGGCAAGGCGAAACGGCGCAGTACTTTCAGGAATTCTTTCATTATATCTCGTTATTTACGTCCGAAATCAGCAGGAATCTCGCCCCAGTTGTCCGTGTCCCACTTGATAAGTGGATAGGGTGTGCCGTTCTGTTGCAGCCATCGCTCGGCGCGTGCCACAAGTTCGAGCAGGGGCTGATTCTCTGGCGTTGGTGCCAGCGTAGTCTTAGCCTTACGTTTCTGCACCCAGATGATGGCTGTGCGCGAGTCGCTATAGACGGGCATCGACAACCCTTTCTGCTTCAGCAGCGCCATGGCGTGTACGATGGCCAGAAATTCACCGATGTTATTGGTGCCGTGCACAGGACCGTAGTGGAAGATCTGTTTGCCCGAGGGTAGATGCACGCCTCGGTATTCCATAGGACCAGGGTTACCGGAGCAGGCCGCATCAACACATAGGGCCTGAGCCGAAGACCCTACAGACTCTCCCCCCGCCCTTCCTGTTAGGGAGGGAGCAATTACTTGTGCTATTGGTTGATCAGCCATAAATTACTCACAATTCTTTAAATCTTGAAAGTGACCGCTCCCTCCCTCTCGCCAAGCGAGGCCCTCTCCCCAACAGGGAGAGCGGGGAGAGAGTCCCGGGCGGGGGGAGAGTCTGGGAGCCTTTTTACATTCTCTCTGGCACCTCTATGCCCAACAGTCCCATGCCAGTTTTGATGACTTTAGCGACGGCTTCGCAGAGGGTGAGGCGCACGGAGCGTTTCTGCTCGTCGGGTTCCTTCAGGATTTGATAGTCGTGGTAGAAACCATTGAACTCCTTGGCCAAATCGTAGCAGTAGTTGGCGATGACGCTGACATTATAGTCCGAGCCTGCCTGTGCCACAGTAGCACCGAAGGCGGCGAGCTGCTGGATGAGCGCAATTTCCTTGTCGGAAAGAGCGGCTCCCCCTACGGCTCCCGAGGGGGCTTCTATTGTCTTTCTAAGTATGCTGCGGATTCTTGCGTAGGTGTATTGAATGAAGGGACCTGTGTTTCCGTTGAAATCGATACTTTCTTCGGGGTTGAAGAGCATATTCTTGCGGGCATCAACTTTGAGGATGAAATACTTCAGGGCGCCCATGCCGACGATGCGGGCAACAGACCCCTCTAAATCTCCCCGTAAGGGGAGACTTTCGCTGCTACTTGAATCCTCAGAGGATAAGGACTCCCCTCCCTGACGGGAGGGGTCGGGGGTGGGTCTTTTATCATTCCATCTTTCCCTCGCATCCTCAATCATTTTGGCAATGAGCTCGTCGGCATCAACCACGGTACCTTCGCGTGACTTCATCTTGCCGTTGGGTAGTTCCACCATGCCGTAGGAGAAGTGGACGAGGTCTTTTCCCCACTTAAAGCCGAGCTTGTCTAAAAGGATGGAGAGCACCTGGAAGTGGTAGTTCTGTTCGTTGCCGACGACATAAATCATCTTGTCAATCGGGTAATCCTGGAAACGCAGCTTGGCAGTGCCGATATCTTGCGTCATGTAAACACTGGTACCATCGGCGCGCAGCAGCAACTTTTCGTCGAGACCTTCCTTGGTGAGGTCAGCCCATACGCTCCCGTCGTCGCGGCGGTAGAAGAAACCTTTTTCGAGACCTTCCATGACCTTCTCCTTGCCTTCGAGATAGGTTTGGCTCTCGTAGTAAATCTTGTCAAAACTTACGCCCAATGCCTTGTATGTCTGATCGAAGCCTGCATAGACCCAGTCGTTCATCTTCTTCCAAAGGGCTCGTACCTCGGGATCGTTCTGTTCCCACTTGACAAGCATGGCGCGTGCCTCTTGCATCAGGGGGCTCTCCTTCTCAGCACGTTCCTTGGCGGCTTCCTCGTCCATGCCCTCAGCGATGAATTTGTCCATGAGCTCCTGACGTTCGGCGCGGAAATGCTTGTCGAAAGCCACATAGTAGTCGCCGATGAGGTGGTCGCCCTTCTTGCCTGTTGATTCGGGTGTGGCGCCGTTGCCCCATTTGAGCCAGGCCAGCATGGATTTGCAGATGTGTATGCCACGATCGTTGACGATGTTGGTTTTCACGACGCGGTTGCCGTTGGCTTCCATCACTTGTGCCAGTGCCCAGCCAAGGAGATTGTTGCGCACGTGGCCGAGGTGCAGGGGCTTGTTGGTGTTGGGTGAGGAGTACTCGATCATCACCAGCGGCGACTCGTCTGTGACGGGTTTCAGACCGTAGTTCGCATCCTGTTGGATCTCGCTGAGCAGGCTCACCCAGCACGCATCGGCGATGACCAAGTTGAGGAAACCTTTGATGACGTTATAGCGTGCCACCACATCCGGCAGGTTATTGACGAGGTACTCGCCGATCTCCTGCGCTGTAGCTTCAGGACCCTTGCGGCTGGTGCGTAGCAACGGGAAAACGACGAGTGTCAGATGACCTTCAAACTCTTTCTTCGTAGTATTCAACTGCACCATTGATGTAGGCACCTCCTGAGCATATAATTCCTTGACGGCAGTGATGACTGCAGCAGTCAGTTTTTGTTCTATTACCATACCTTAATAATATATATATACGAATGTGGCTGCAAAGGTAATGATTATTTACGACTTTGAGCCGACGATTTACAAACTTTTTATACAAATTCTCCATTTAGCGCAAAAAAGAAGCCACCTGATGAGGTGACTTCCTTGAAAAAGACAGAAAGAGAGAGTCTGTTTTTACTGGATAGCAGCTTCGAGTTCAGCGCCAGCTTTGAACTTGGCCTGCTTCTTGGCGGCAATCTCGATGACAGCCTTTGTCTGCGGGTTGATACCCTGACGTGCGTCACGTTTCGAAACAGCGAATGTGCCGAAGCCGATGAGAGCAACCTTGTCACCTGCCTTGAGTGCTTCGGTGATGGCTTCGAGTGTTGCATCAAGTGCCTTCTTGGCATCAACTTTGGTCAGGCCGGCTTTTGCGGCGATGGCGCTTGTCAAATCAGTTTTGTTCATGTGTTTCTTTATTAAAGTGGTTAAAAAACGATGTTTTCTGTTTAAAAAGCTCTTGTTTAGGGTATTTCTTGTGGCAAATGTAACGAAAGATTGCTTTCCAACAAAGTTTTTGAGCAAAAAAGCGCCTTTTTAAGTGAATTTAATGCGTTTTAGGGGCTTTATCATCGCAAAAATGCCTACTTTTGCGCCCTAAAACTTAAGAAACAACGTTTTTATGAACTTTTATACACCTCCCGTCACCAAGAACCTCATCATCATCAATATCTTGATGCTTCTTGCCAAGTACGTTGCCAGCCGTTACGGCATAGATTTTGATGACCTGTTGGGCTTGCATTTTTTCATGGCAGCCGACTTCCGGCTCTATCAGTTCTTCACTTATATGTTCGTCCATGGCGGCTTCGAACACTTGTTCTTTAACATGTTTGCCGTGTGGATGTTCGGTCGTATCATGGAGCAGACGATGGGTTCGCAGCGCTTCCTCTTCTACTATGTGGTCTGCGGCCTCGGCGCAGGGTTCGTTCAGGAAGGCGTGCAGTACATTGAATACCTCTACAGCGGTTTGCAGGCCTACGACAGCGTCAACGCCGACGGCATGATCATTCCCATGAATGCCTATCTCAACCGTTGGACAACTGTGGGGGCTTCGGGTGCCGTTTATGGTATTCTGCTCAGCTTTGGTATGACGTTCCCAAATGAGCGCCTGTTCATTATCCCCATCCCCTTCCCCATCAAGGCCAAGTGGCTCGTCATGGGTTATGCTGTCATCGAGTTGCTCAGCGCTATGGCCAACCGTGGCGACGGCGTGGCTCACATGGCTCACTTGGGCGGTATGTTTTTCGGCCTCGCTTTGATTCTCTACTGGCGCAAGCACGGCGGCGGTAACAACAACCGTTTCTTTGGCGGTGGCAATTTCCGTGGTTTCGGCGGTGGTGACAGCTATTTCACACGCTATGAGGATGTCAGCGACAGCTCTGTCAGCCGCCGTCCGAACCTCTGGCAGCGCATCAAGCAGTGGTATGCCGACATGCGCAAGCCCAAGATGCGCGTACATCCTGGCGGCACCAAACACGCCGACGACATGGCTTGGCGCCAGCAGAAGAAGGAGCGGGAGGAAGAGATTGATCGCATCCTTGCCAAGGTGAAGCAGGGAGGCTACGAAAGCCTCACCACGGAGGAGAAGAAGAAGTTGTTCGACGCCAGCAATTCATGAAATACATCAAAACCGTATTTGTGCAGCTGTTCATGGGAGCTAACATAGCTACCATCCTATTGCTGTGGGCATCGTGTGGCGTCACTTATCTCTCACCTGCCTGGCATCCTCATGTCAGCATTCTTGCCTTGGCCTTCCCCGCCTTCTTGTTTGTTGATATTCTCTTTATCTTCTTCTGGCTCATCTTCAAGGCTAAACGTGTCTGGCTCCCGTTGCTTGGCATTGCCTGCTGCTTCAGCTTCGTGCGCGACTATATCCCAGTCAACTGGCCAGCCGAGGCTCCCGCCGAAGCCATCACTGTCGTTACGTACAACACGCTCAACTTCGGCAACAGTGAGGGCAAGCTCGAGGACGGAAGCAACCGTGCCGTCAACTTTCTCATTGCTACGGATGCCGACATCATCTGCTTGCAGGAAAGTGGCAGTCAAGCTGCGTACTATGAACAGTTCACACAGGCTGGCTATGAATGTGCCAATATCAAGGAGTTCACCATCTGTTCACGCCTGCCCGTTCTCTCTTATGACACCTTGGCTCTCGAAGGGGGTAGGGCGCACTGCATGAGAGCCTATGTCCAGGCAGATGAGGACACAATCATGCTCATCAATACTCATCTCCTGAGCAATCATATCTCAGGTGATGTTAAAGACGCTTACATCGAAGCCATTAGGCAGCATGAGAGCGATTCGCTGCGCAAAGGTGTGCGACCCGTGGTCGAGCTGCTTGCCAACGCCCAGCCCTTGCGTGCCATGCAGGTTGACGCTATCAAGGCGGTCATCGACGAATGGCTGCCGCGTCCCGTCATCCTCTGCGGCGATTTCAACGACACCCCCATTTCTTACGCCCACCGTGTGCTCACCACCGACCTCTCCAGTGCCTTCCCCGAGAGTGGCAACGGACTTGGGTTCACCTTCCACACGAAGGGCTTCCCTGTCCGCATCGATCACATTCTTTACAGCGGCGAGCGATGGAAGAGTTACGAAAGCACCGTTTGTGACACCATAATTTGCTCAGATCACTTCCCAATGAGGACAAAACTGGCAAAAAAAGGGCCTTAGAGCATCAAAATGCGATGAAAATGCCAAATATTTGTCCCTTTAGCGTCGTTCTTCCACAAAAATTGCGTATATTTGCGCGCTATTTTGCGAAGAAAGGCACCTAACAAGCAAAAAAATCATATTTAAATAACAAATTTATCACAATGCAAAACAAAGGAATTGTAAAATTTTTTGCTGTCCTGCTTGCGCTGGTTTGCATCTTCTACCTGAGCTTCTCAGGGGTAGTCCGCTACCACGAGAACAAGGCTGAGAAGATTGCAGCCGTTCAGGGCGAAACCGCAGGTCAGCATTACTTAGACTCATTGCTCAATGAGCCGGTGTATTTAAACGTCTGGACACTCAAGGAGTGCCGCGAGATGGGTATTGGACTTGGACTTGACCTCAAGGGAGGTATGAACGTCATTCTTGAGGTGTCGGTTCCCGATGTCATCAAGGCGCTCGCCGACCACAAGGACGATGCCAACTTCAATCAGGCTGTTGCTCAGGCTACCAAGGAAGCCGAGCAGAGCCAGGGTGATTTCATCTCATTCTTTGTCAAGGACTATAAGGCCCTCGCACCCAATAGCAATCTGGCTGAGCTCTTCGCTACCCAGCAGTTGCGCGGCAAGGTGAACACCAAGAGCACCGATAGCGAGGTAGAACGCGTGCTGCGTGACGAGGTGAAGGCCGCTATCGACAACTCTTTCAACGTCATTCGTACACGTATCGACCGCTTCGGTGTCGTTCAGCCCAACATTCAGGCACTCGAAGGTCAGGAAGGTCGCATCATGGTGGAACTTCCTGGTATCAAGGAGCCCGAGCGCGTTCGCAAACTCCTTCAAGGTTCCGCTAACCTCGAATTCTGGGAGACCTACACCACCACAGAGGCTGTGCCTTTCCTCGTTCAGCTCGACAGTCGCCTTGCTGCCGCAGGCGTTGAAGCTGGCGTTGAAGCTGGTGGCGAGGTTGATTCCCTCGAATTGGCTATCGAAGAGGCCAAGAAGGCCATTCAGGTTGACCTCCCCGAAGGTTATGTAGCTGACGTGGCTGCCACCATCGTCAATGCTGGCGACTCGGCTGCCGACGACTCCGAACTGGCCAACATCGCCAAGAAGGCCGACGGCGACAACGCACAGAGCGAGGCTCAAAGTGCTGCTGAGCTGGAGAAGGCCCTCAAGGCTCACCCCGTGCTCGCTCGTCTGCAGGTTCTCAATCAGGACAACGGCGCTGTCGTGGGTTATGCCAACAAGCGTGATATTGAAGCTCTTGAAGAGCTCTTCCAGACACCTGAGGCCAAGGCTGTGCTGCCTGCTGACCTGAAGCTTCTCTGGGGCGTCAAGGGTATCGACAAGAATGAAGAGGTCTTTGAACTCTATGCTATCAAGGTCACTGAGCGCAATGGTCGTGCTCCGCTCGAAGGTGATGTCGTCACCGATGCCAAGGACGAATACGACCAGGCTGGCCGTCCCTGCGTCTCCATGCAGATGAACGTCGAAGGTGCCCGCCGCTGGGCTGCCTTGACGAAGGCCAACGTTCACCGTCCCATCGCCATCGTGCTTGACAACTATGTCTACAGCGCACCTAACGTGCAGAACGAAATCACTGGTGGTAACTCACAGATCACCGGTCACTTCACGCCCGAAGATACCCGCGACCTGGCCAACGTGCTCAAGTCCGGTAAGATGCCCGCTCCCGCCAACATCGTCAGCGACGAGATCGTAGGTCCTTCGCTCGGTCAGGAGTCCATCCGTCAGGGTCTGTGGAGTATGCTTTTCGCTTTCATCGCTCTGATGTTGTACATGATTTCCATGTACGGTTTCCGTCCGGGTATGGTTGCCAACGGCGCTCTGCTGTTCAACCTGTTCTTCACGCTGGGTATCCTCACCTCCTTCCAGGCAGCGCTGACCATGAGCGGTATCGCTGGTATGGTGCTGACGTTGGGTATGGCTGTTGACGCCAACGTGCTGATCTTCGAACGTACCAAGGAGGAGATGCGCGCCGGCAAGGCTGTGCGTCAGGCCATGGAAGCCGGTTACAAGAACGCCTTCAGCGCTATCATCGACTCCAACGTGACGAGTGTCCTCACCGGTATCATTCTTTACTACTTCGGTACAGGTCCTATCCGCGGCTTCGCCACCACGTACATCATCGGTATTGTCATCTCCTTCTTCACCGCTGTATATCTTACGCGCGTAGTGTTCGACGGTCGCTTCAAGAGGGACAAGTGGCTTGACCTGACCTTCACCACATCGCTCAGCCGTAAGTTCCTCTCCGACACGAGCTTCAACTTCATGGGTGCTTACAAGCGCTCGTTCATCACCTTCGGCATCATCATCCTTGTGGCCATCGGCTCATGGATCGGTCGTGGCTTCTCACAGAGCATTGACTTCACTGGAGGCCGTAACTTCGTGGTGCTGTTTGAAAATGAGGTGCAGCCCGAGGCCGTGCGCACCCTGTTGGCTGATGCCTTCCCCGAGAGCAACACCAGCGCCATCGCACTGGGTACCGAGGGCAAGACCATCCGTGTCTCCACCAACTACCGTATCGATGAGAACGGTGCAGATATTGATAGCGAGATCGAAAGCAAGCTCTTCGAAGTCCTCAAGCAGGGCGGCCTGCTGAGCGCTGATCTCGACGAGCAGACCTTCATCAACCGCGATGAGCGTGCTGGTGGTTCAATCATCAGTTCGCAGAAGGTGGGCCCGTCCATCGCTGCCGACATCACACGTGGTGCTGTCATCTCCGTCATCCTCGCTCTGATTGTTATCTTCGTGTACATCCTCGTTCGTTTCCGCAACGTGGCTTTCTCCGTAGGTGCTATCACCGCTCTGGCTGTCGACACCGTCTTCATCCTCGGTATGTTCTCTCTCTGCTGGGGTTGGATGCCCTTCTCGCTGGAGATCGATCAGACATTCATCGGTGCTCTGCTGACCTGTATCGGTTACTCCATCAACGATAAGGTGGTGGTCTTCGACCGTATCCGCGAGAACCTCGGTCTCTATCCCAAGCGCGACAAGCAGCTCCTGTTCAACCAGTCTTTGAACGCCACCCTGACACGTACCATCAACACGTCAGTGTCCACGTTCATCGTCCTGCTGTTCATCTTCGTCTTCGGCGGTGCCAGCATCAAGAGCTTTGCTTTCGCCATGATCCTCGGTGTCATCATCGGCACCTTGACCTCCATGTTCATTGCCGCTCCCACGGCTTACCTGATCATGGGTCGCAAGATCAAGGAAGAAGAGTAAAAAGATAAGAGTAAAGACTCTCCCCCCGAGGACCCACCCCCCTGCCCCTCCCTTGTAGGGAGGGGAGTAATTACCAAAGACAAATGAATGATCTTCAGTCTTCAAAGGTATCTACTCCCCTCCCTACAAGGGTAGCGAGGGAAGAGGAAGTTGACTTAATGTCAAGTTCCCCGAGCGACCGAGGCTTAACTCCTAAGCCGAGGACGGACAGGCAGGGGGGTGGGTCTTTTTCTTTATTATTTCGCCGTTATTTCCAATACCTTCGCCTCGAGCGCAACTTCTCCACCAACACCCTCGATGCCTATACCAAGGACCTCAACAAGCTGTTGGGATTCTTGGATGAGGAGGGGCTGAGTTTTCGCGATGTCAAACTGGAGCATCTGCAGACCTTCTCGGCATCGCTCATGGACATCGGCATCACCAATCGTAGTATCGCGCGCATACTCGCGGGCGTGCGTTCCTTTTATCATTTTCTCTGTATGGAGAAAGAGATTGTCGACGATCCCACCGAGCTGCTCGAGTCGCCGGCACGGGGTGAACGTCTGCCCGACGTGCTGTCGGTGGAGGAGATTGACAGCCTGATAGAAGCTATAGACCTCTCGAAGAAAGAGGGACAGCGCGACCGTGCTATCCTCGAAACGCTCTACAGCTGCGGCTTGCGCGTCAGCGAACTCTGCGGACTGCGCATCAGCGACCTCTACTTCGACGAAGGTTACATCCGCGTCCACGGCAAGGGCAAGAAGGAGCGCCTGGTGCCTATCTCCAAGCGCGCTATCGACGAGATAGGGCTATGGTTGGAGGAGCGCGAGCGTATCGCTATCCGACCGGGTTACGAGGATCACGTCTTCGTGAGTTTCCGACGCGGCACGGCGCTCTCGCGTATCTCCGTGTTCCATATCATCAAGGTGCTCTGCGAGCGTGCAGGCATACGCACTACCGTCTCGCCGCACACCTTCCGCCACAGCTTTGCCACCCATCTTCTCGAGGGCGGCGCCAACCTGCGGGCCATTCAGGAGATGCTTGGTCATGAAGAACTCGGGACGACGGAGATTTATATGCATGTGGACCGTTCACATCTGCGTCAAGAGATCCTTCAACACCACCCGCGTAACCTTCAAAAGTCCCAGGAAGAGCCCATTGAGGGGTAAGAAGTGTTAAAAAAAGTTTTTGCACATGAAGGTTTCACCCCCTTCGTGAGTAATTGTATCATTATTTCTGTATTTTTGCACCGAGAATCAGCTAATTATTCTTAAACCTTAACCCAATATGCGTAAGATTACAATCCTTTCTATCGCTGCTGTCGGCATCCTTGCCCTGACATCGTGCAGCAAGTTCAAGGCCATCAGCGCCGACAATGTTACCGTCACGCCCACTCCCCTCGAGACTATCGGCGGTGAGGTTCCCGCAACCATCAACATCAAATTCCCCGAGAAGTACATGAAGAAGAAGGTGTCGTTGAGCCTGACGCCCGTGCTGAAGTATCAGGGCGGCGAGTCCACCTCTGAAAGCACCACGTTCCAGGGCGAAAGCGTCCTCGGCAACGGCACTTCTGTACCTTACAAGGTCGGTGGCAACTACACCATGCGTGCCAGCTTCCCCTACATCGAAGCTATGCAGAAGAGCGAGCTCTACCTCCGCTCCTATGCTAAGAAGGGCAATAAAATCATCGACCTGCCTGACGTAAAGGTCGGCTATGGTATTAATGCTACCAGCGACCTGCTGCGCGGTACGCTTGCAAGTGTCAACCCCGCTTTGGCTCCCGACGCTTATCAGCGTATCATTCGCCAGAAGCAGGAGGCGCAGATCAAGTACCTCGTCAATCAGGCCAATATCCGCGCCAGCGAGCTCAACACCACGAGCATCAAGGACTTCGCCAACATCCTCAGGGAGATCAACGACCATCAGGAGACCCTGAAGCTGCAGAACATCGAAGTCAGCGCTTATGCTTCTCCCGAAGGCCGCTACGACTTCAATGCCCAGCTCGCTGAGAAGCGCCAGAACACTTCCAGCGCATACGTCAACGACCAGCTGAAGAAGATCAACATGCAGGCCGACGTCGACACCAAGTTCACCGCCGAGGACTGGGACGGCTTCCAGCAGCTCGTCAGCGAAAGCAATATTCAGGACAAGGACATCATCTTGCGCGTCCTCAGCATGTATTCCGATCCCGCCGAGCGTGAGGAGCAGATCCGCAACATGAGCGTGGTCTACGACGAGCTGGCCAAGGGCATTCTGCCCGAGCTGCGCCGCGCACGCCTCATTGCCAACTATGATGTCATCGGTCGCTCCGACGAGCAGATCGTTGAGCAGTTCAAGGCCGACGCCCGTGAGCTCAGCCTCGAAGAGGTGCTTTACGGCGCTGCCCTGCAGGACGACAACGCTGCCAAGAAGGCATGGTACGAGAAGGCTGCACAGCTCTTCCCCAACGATGCCCGTTCGTTCAACAACCTCGCCAACCTGGCTTACCAGAACGGTGATCTTGCCTCCGTTGCCAGCTATCTTGCCAAGGCTAAGGGTCTGAATGCCAACAGCGCCGAGGTGGCTACCAACGAAGCTCTCCTCGCTCTTGTCAAGGGACAGTATGGCGAAGCTGAGGCGCTCCTCGCCAAGGGTGCCGGTTCCAACGCCTACAGCGAAGTGCTTGGCAATCTCAATCTCGCCAAGGGCAACTACGCCGCTGCTGCTGCCAACCTCGCCGGTGTGAAGAGCAATAGCGCGCTGCTCGCACAGATCCTTAACAAGGATTATGTTGCCGCAGCTGCTACGCTGGCTGGCATCAAGAACGCCGATGCCTATACCGCTTACCTCAAGGCTATTCTCGGTGCCCGTCAGGGTAATGCCGAAGCTGTCTACAGCGGCCTGAGCAGCGCTATCCAGCAGAACCCGTCCTTAGCCGCACGCGCTGCCAAGGATCTCGAGTTCACCAAGTATGCTTCACAGATCGCAGGCCTCTTGAAGTAATTGTAAATAACACCCCTGAAGACCCACCCCCCTGAGGACCCACCCCCCTGCCCCTCCCTTGTAGGGAGGGGAGTAATTACCTAACAAGAATGAGATTCATCCGAGATTTCAAAGTATCTACTCCCCTCCCTACAAGGGTAGCGAGGGAAGAGGAAGTTGACTTAATGTCAAGTTCCCCGAGCGACCGAGGCTTAACTCCTAAGCCGAGGACGGACAGGCAGGGGGGTGGGTCTTTTTTTTGTATATTACTCCTCTTCCTCCTTTGTGCCTGCAGCGACCCTTATGCTTTCCGCATCAAGGGCGAGATAGATCATCTGCAGCAGGCAGATTTCCTCGTCTATAGCTTGGACGGGGGTCTCAACGCTATCGACACGATTCACGTCGTCGACGGCACCTTCGACTGGAGCACGCCGCTCGGCGAGGAAGCCACGTTCTTTGTTGTCTTTCCGAATCTCAGCGAACAGGTCGTCTTTGCACAGCCCGGCAAAGTGGCACGCATGAAAGGTGATGCCAACGAGCTGCGTGCCATACAGGTGACGGGAACCGAGGACAACGAGACGCTAACTACGTTCCGTCTCGAACACCTCAACGATGCCCCCAGGCAGCTACAGGAGGCCATGAAAACATTCATTGAAGAGAATCCCGAGAGTCGCATCAGCACACATCTGCGACGCCAGTTGAGCCTACAGGGCATCGGCCTTTCAAATTTGAAG
Organism: uncultured Prevotellaceae bacterium; assembly: GCA_947307015.1. Taxonomy (GTDB): domain Bacteria; phylum Bacteroidota; class Bacteroidia; order Bacteroidales; family Bacteroidaceae; genus Physcousia. The sequence continues at coordinate 69,210 of CAMZHV010000008.1, forward strand.
AAAGGCGACAAACTGCCGTCCATCATGCTCCCTCCCGACGGATTCACGGGCGAGGACACGCTCCGCCTGAAGCCGGAACGCCCGCTGCTGCTCATCTTCTGGGCTTCGTGGAAGCGCGAGAGCACCAACAACTTCTTCGATATCCTACGTCTTCATCATCAGGTCGCCGACCTTCCTGCGCCACGTAAGATACGTCCCGTTGCCATCAGCCTTGATGTCAACCCCGAGGACTACACCTCCACCTGCCGCTATGATTCCGTCGTTTGGGAATCCCGTTGTTATCGTCAGTCATGGAGCACACCCATCGTAGAGCAGTTCAACATTCGCGAACTACCCTATTTCATTCTCACTGATGACAGCCTGCGCGTCGTTGCCCTCGGCACCGATTGGAAAGAAGATATCCAGCAGGCTGCCTTCAAGATTGTTCATCCTTAATTTATTTCGAGAATGTCCGCAGTTGTCCGGACGTTCTTTGCTCACTCTGCCAGCACCGTGAACTCGGCACCTGAAGCGAAGTCAAGACCGTTCTGCGAAGACAGGGCTGTGAAGCGGAGGTAACGGGCGCGTTGTGGCGTGGCGAAGTTGACGCGCTGCAGGTTGGCCGACCGCTGGAACTCGCCCTCGGCTACCGTCTCACCCCACGTCTTGCCGTCTTGCGACAGCTGTATGCGGTAAGCTTTCACGTTGCCGTTCATGCCGCCGTCCTGACGGGGCAGGTAGGTGAAGCCCTTGATGGTCTTCGTCTCGCCGCAGTCGAAGTCTACGGTGTGCGGGTACTTGGTCACAGTGACGCCGTAGGCGGTGTGCCAGATGGTTTCGGACTTACCGTCCACGAGGCGTGCTGCTTCCTCGCCTGGTTCTTCGGAACTGCACGCCAACACCGTCACGGGCACGCTCTCGATGCGGTCGAACGAGCGGCTGATGCGCACATTCGGCGTCTCAGCGTGCCACACAGTAACCGTGCCGCCGTCGCGCAAGCTGATGGGAGAGCCGTCGTAGATGAGAGATGAAAGATGAGAGATGGGAGCAGACTTTTTACTCCCCTCGCCCACGGGAGAGGGGTTGGGGGTGAGGCTATAGCAGACCTCTTCCCCATTAAATTCATTATACACGATGGTCACGTCACCCTTGGCGTCGCGTGTGATGCCGAGGGGCAGGTCGCCGCTGTGCATGATGGGGAAGTTCTTCGCTCCGATTGTCTTGACATCAGCCGTGGCTGTCGGACGGATGAAGAAGCCGAAGGTGTGGGCACCGGCATAGACGCGGTCGGGTTCCAACGGACCGCCCTGACCGCAGCTATTGCCGCCAAGGCCTGTGACCTTCATGTCGAGATGGACGTACACGTGGTCGCTCTCAGGCAATTCGCTGGGGTGGGGGGCGTAGGTCAGCTGCAGGTCGCTCCATGGCAGCACGCTCGTACACATCGAGCCTGTCAGCGCGCCGAAGACGAGGCCCTTGCCGCTGGCATCCGTCAGCGCGAGCCATTCCACTTCCTCACGGTTGCCCATATCCTGTGGCTTGGGGAAGGCCACAAACTGATCCTTCACCGTTGACTCGTAGACGGCCTTGAACATACCGCTCTTGCGGTCAGCATAGTTGTTCTGCGGGCCGCAGCCGAAGTAGCTCATCTTGCTTCCGTCGGCCTCGAAGCGGGTGGGCAGGCGCAGTTCAAAGCCCAAGCGCGGCAGTACGGCTTTCGGGTTGGAACCCGTGATAGCACTTTCACATTCGATGGTTCCGTCAGTATAAACCGTCCAGACAATATTTGAGGTGAGGAAGAAATCGGAGGCCTCACCCTCGTCCTCTATCCTATAGCGACCGCTGCTGCCGCCGTGGATTTGTCCCTTCGTGCCGCGGCTCTCGACCTCGTAGTTCAGCACCACGGCACCGTCCTTGCGGGTATAGATGGTGTGGTTCGTGACTTTGTGCTGCAAGTCATGCAGGCCGTTCTGATACCACGACTGGTAGAACCAGTTATCATTATCGACGGGTGCGCGCAGGGCGTTGATGACGGGGCCGCAGTCCTCCTCAATCATATCCTGACCATTGGCTTTCATGCTCTTGATGGTACCCTTCATGTTGTCGAAGGTGACAGCCCACCCTTCACCTTCCAACGTGATGATGCCGCTGCCGCCTGTCTGATTAATTGGGGTGAGGCCGTTGGGGGCGAGGCTTCTCGGTCCCGCTGCGCCCCACAGGTTCAGCTGTTCTGCCATCTGCACATAGCCCTGTTTGGCCCACGGCATATCCTGTTTCAAGCGGAATTCTACACGCAGGTCATAGCAGTGGTCTGCATAGAAGCGGTCTTCCTCCACGTCGATTGGCAGCGTGATGCGTTCTGTCCTGCGTGGACCGATGCCTTCCATGCCATACGGTAATACCACGGACGCAGGCACCTGTGCAACTTCGAAACCGTCGCGCAGTACCACGCCGACGATGTCAACATAGTCTAACGGGATGAAATAGTTCTTGTTAGTCACGTTGAATGTGACGATCTCTCGTGTGTAACGTCCGTCGCCGCCCATGACTGGCTCGCTGCCCTTAACACCTTCCAACTCCACGCCGACGTTCTGGTACACGTGCTTCACGTCGAAATATTCGGGCTTGGGCGTCAGGTCAGGCAGCATCACGCCGTTCATGCAGAACATACCATCATTAGGCAGGTCGCCGAAGTCACCGCCATAAGCGAAAACGTTGTTTTCGAATGGATAATGGACAATGGACAATGAAGTGTTGTCATGTGATTGTCCTTTGTCAGAAGCCATTGTCCATTGTCCATTGTCCATTCGCTGTGCCGACGGCACAGCGATGGCCTGATCCACCCAGTCCCAAATGGCACCGCCGCAGACGTAGTTGCTGGACTCAATGGCTTTCCAGTAGTCGATGAGGTTGCCGCCGGCATTACCCATCGAGTGGGCATATTCGCTGATGTGGAACGGGTACTTGGGACCCTTGCCGCCCTTGGCTGCGAACTGCACCCATCCGACGCTCGGATATTGGTTGGAGCCCATATCCACAATGTCATTGTTGCGTTCGTATTGCACGGGGCGCGAGGTGTCGAAAGCCTTGATAGCCTCGTAGGCAGCCACGAAGTTCTTGCCCGGGCCAGCCTCATTGCCGAGGCTCCAGATGACGATGCTGGGCGCATTCACGTGCGCGCGTACCATTTCCATATTACGGGCGATGTGTGCGGCACGCCACTCCACGGGATGCGACAGCGAGGCATCGCCGTAGTAGTATTCATGGCTCTCGATGTTGGCCTCATCCTCTAAATAGATGCCATATTTGTCGCAGGCGTAGTACCAGTATGGGTCGTTGGCGTAGTGGGAGTTGCGCACATGGTTGATATTGCCCTGTTTCATCAAGAAAATCTCCTTCTCAATCTGTTGGTGGGTGATGGCGTGACCCGTCCAGGGATTCGTCTCATGACGGTTCACGCCCTTGAGCTTCACCGGCTTGTTGTTGACGTAGAAATAACGCCCAGCCAGCCCGAACTCGTCGTCCTTCGCCTCCGTGTCGCGGATCTCTACGGTACGGAAACCGAAGTAGGTGGATCGGACATCCAACACCTTACCCTTCTTGTCCTTCAAGGTGGCAGTAAGCACGTAGCGGTAGGGGGCTTCGGCGCTCCAAGGGGAGACCCATTCCGCGCTCCCATTAAAGGGGGCGAGTAGAATGTCTTGAAAACCCTTTACATTTATGCGGGTTGGCTGACTGCCCTCTCCCTTGAGTTGAAGAGGCGTCGAAGTCTCCAGTTCGTCCGAATACAGTTTCACCGGATATACCTTATATTCTACCTGCAAATTCTTTGCCGCCTTCTTCCCATGATTCCGTATCTCACTCTGAATCTCTAATGCCGCATCGCGCAGCCCCTCCCCTCCCTGACGGGAGGGGTCGGGGGTGGGTCTTACAATCAAATCACTCAGCTCCACCTCAGGAACACTCGTCAGATATGTCGAACGGATGATGCCAGGCAGGCGGAACATATCCTGTGCCTCAAGGAACGAGGCGTCGGAGTTGCGGTAGACCTCCACGGCCACGACATTCTCGCCCGTCGGGTTCAGGAAGCGCGTGATGTCAAACGTTGCTGTGTTGCGCGAGTTCTTCGAGAAACCCACGTAGTGGCCGTTGATCCAAAGGTAGAAGAAGGAATCCACGCCGTCGAAGTTGATGAAGACCACGCGTCCCTTCCACTCCGTCGGCACGGTGAACGTGCGGCGGTAGCTGCCCACCTCGTTGGGATATTCGTTCACCGTCCATTGCGGGTTGCGGGGCTTGCGCATCACGCCGCCCCTCCAGTCGTCCACAGCCACCTGGTGCTCGAAGATCACCTTCTGGTTCACGTAGATGGGCACGCCATATTTGAATTGGACATTTTGACCATTCCCATTTTTACGATTGTCCGATTGTAAATTGTCCATTTGTAAATTGTCCATTTGTCCAATAGATAGGCCCTGCACGTTCCAGCAGCCCGGCACTTCGATATTGTCCCATGCCGTGACGTCATAGGCTGGCGCCTCAAAACCTTTGGCGCGTTCCTCGGGCGTCTTGCACCAGTGGAACTTCCACGTGCCGTCCAAGCTCAGCCAGTAGGCGCCGCGTTCGGGCATCACGCCGCGTGCCGCCTCCTCAGTGGGGAAATGGAACCCCCAAGCGCGCGGCTGCAGCTTGTTTAAGGCCAGCGCTTGGGGCGACTGCCATTCATCGCCTGTCGGCGCCGCAGGTTGCTCCGCGTAAGCAAAGCCTTCGAGCGGTGCAATGGACTTGTTATCAATCGTCTGTATGCTTTGTGCGCTCATAGCCGTGGCACACCACAATGTTGTCGCAAGGACCAAAAAACGTCTTTTCATAATCGGTAATGTAGGTTTTACGCTGCGAAAATAACGAAAGTCCTGCACACGACAAAACTTTTCACCCACTTTCGCATAAAAAATCGTATTTTCCCTTGTTATCCATAAGGGTTTCCGCCAAAACCCTTAGGCTTTTTGCCGAAACCCCTTAGCCTATTCGCGAAAACCCTTAGGAGTCTACGCGTGGTCTCCTAGGAGGGTTCGCGTGTCCCACTAATGGGACACGGCGATACGTCTATACGTTTTGGACAGTACGTCTATACGTGTAGCGATGTACAGCTGTGCTTAATCAAAGGAATAGTTAAGAAGCAGGTTTCTTTATCAAATCCTCAATAAACAACGATCAATCTGTCTTCATCGTTTAGACTCATGCCTTTAGAACTTGTTTATCATGTTCAACATTCTTGTAGAAAGGAGTGAAATGATATTCCTGCCATTCTTTTTTGGAATAGACTTGCGGATTGATCTCCTCATTCAGTTCCCAACCGAGTTCACGAAAAGGATAACTTATGCTATAGTCTTCGAACGTCAGTTTCGGTTTGTTCAAAAGGATCAGCAAATCCCAGTCACTTCCATCGTGCGCATCGCCTCTGGCACGAGAACCATAAAGGTATAAAGTGCTGGCATCAGGAAGCACGCCATTGGCAACGCGTTTGATTTGTTCTATCACACCTTTTGAACTCATAATGAACGTATTCTATTAGATTCGCGTGGCAAAGATAGGAAAGAAAAGTGAATGAGCAAAATAAATCATCTATTTTTTTAGTTTTTTATACGGACGCACCGCACCACGTGGCACATACCCAACCCTCATTGGCCACTTCATAATGATAGTAAATGAACTAACCGCCCTCCATTTCTTCATAAAACCTACACCTTTTTGACCTGCTGCCACCAAAACTGCCACCCATACGACTGCAAGCAAATCAATGGCTTACGTCGCAAGGGTGGCAGTTTTGCAGTTTTTATGAAGAAATTATTATAGAAATAGCTTTTTTTATGGTGGCGGTCATTTGGTCAAGGTCATTTTGGTCAAAATCGAAAACGGATGCTGTCAAAACCGCCACTATAATATAAATATTCTATTTATATATAGTGAGAAAATAACCGCGTTCCCGAAATCGAAAATGACCAAATGACCTTGACCAAATGACCACGTTTCGCCACAAAGGGACATGTACTACCCTAGAAAAAGTTGAATGGTTTTTACTTTAACCCTGCCATAGGTTG
>CAMZHV010000009.1 GCA_947307015.1 uncultured Prevotellaceae bacterium
AGTTCCAGATGGGCTTCCAGCAGACTGTTGAAGTCTTCCGCCTGGAATTCCGCCAGACGCTCATCCTCAAAGTCCACAAACAAGATCTCATCCCATCCCTTTCCTGCTGCCTGAAGTTGACGAACACGCTGATACAATAGGTACGATTTACCCGCATGTCTCACGCCAACTATCACATAGTTGCCATTCTCTTCGAATTCTACGGGACGGTTCACAATCACCGCCTCATCCACCTCACGCTGCTTACTAATCAGGCACTGCTTTATGACATCTTTACTGATACTCATATAAATTATATTTGATAAGAATCATGCAATTTTATTAAGTTTGGTTTGCAAATATAGGCGTTTTCTATAAAACAGAATTAATAAACTCGAAGTTTTTGCAATATTTTCACACTTTTCTATCGCAATTTCATTTTTTTTACCTCCAAATTCAATTATCTCCATATTATCCTTGTCAAAATATAGCTGCATCATTCTTTTATTTTTAGAATCTAAGACGACCTTGCAAAACTATCTTTTTTCATAATAGATATTTGTTGAATTCGCTTATCTGTTATAAAAGGTTAAATACGTTAAATCTTTATTTTTTTCTCTATCCATAGAATCTTCATATTCACTTTTCTACCGTTTAATCAAAAATTGCTGACACACAACAAGTTGCAAATACAACAATTGCACAAAATTAGCTGATGTGTATTGCTATGCTGAGACACTGCCAGGAATAGCATCGAATGTTTTTGAAGGTTCTTATCCTGAGAAATCAACTCTTCATGTGCCAGCATCGGCCATTGATATATACAGGACAACAGAGCCATGGAGCCAGTTCAGGAAGATTGTACCACTTCCAGAAATGACATATATGATAGATGGTGAGGTATGGAAAACATTAATGCCTATGATTGGCGAAACAATTACACCAGAAGTCGAACCCACAAAAGAGGGTTATACCTTCTCTGGCTGGAGTGAAATACCAGAGACGATGCCAGACCATGATGTTACAATAACTGGCTCGTTCACCATCAACCATTATACTGTCACATTCAAAGTCGGCGAGAATGTCTATGAGACAAGGACGTTAGATTACGGCTCAGCAATTATCGTACCTGAAATGCCAGAACTGACGGGCTACACCTTCACCTGGGTCGAAGTTCCAGCGACTATGCCAGCAAAGGATGTGACCATCATTGGCGAATATCAGCCGAACCTGTATAACATTACCTATCTCATAGACGGACAGTTCTACGCCATCTTCAAAGTGCCATACGGTTCTACAATCACCCCACCCGAAGTGCCAGAGCGCGAAGGGAGTACCTTCGCTTGGGGCGAATATCCCGAGACGATGCCTGCTTATGATATCACGATCGAAGGCACATACACAGATGGAATAGAACTTGTGCAAGGCGCTCAAAATGTTGAGATTTACACCCTTGACGGCAAGAAAGTCAGTCGGATGCAGAAGGGCGTGAATATCATCAGACGTGGAAGTAAGGTTATGAAGGTCAAGAGATAAAAAGGCAGAACAATATTCATTAACGAATAAAACAACAAAAATCCGCCGAGCGCACCCTTCTCCATCGCTCGGCGGCTTCTCTTTTCAGAGCCTGAACGTTCAACTGGGATTACATCACAGCCATGAGCCTGCGTCCAATGCTGTGAATGCCATCTACGATGCGCTGTCGTTGCTGAGGGCGTGGAACCTTCAGGCCGTTGGCGTAGTGGCTGAGCTGCCGCTGATTGATGCCTGTGGCACGGCTGATGGCCGAGAGGGTGAGGTCATCGCCAAAGGCTTGAAGCATAGTGGTCACATCGGCAAGGTTGTATTCAAACTCGTAGTCCCCATCACGCAGCCACTGTGGCACATCATCGCCATCCTCTATCATGCCCTCCACGTGAAATCGCAGCGTTTCAGGCACCTCTCGCTGAAGCTCCGCATAGGTCTTCGCGGTCAATACCACAGCACCTGGGACATTGTCGCCGAGCGAAGCCCCGAAGTTCTTGTCGCACCATTGTACGTGTACTTGAATCTTTTCCATAATGAATGTCACAACGGCGCAAAGGTAGTAAGAATAATACTAATATACAAATATTTCTATTAGAAAACGATTAAAACATGATAAATATGTTGTCCCCACAGCTTTTTCCATCTTCTCCTCTAAAGCGTCCTGAATGCCACGGGACAGTTTTTTCATTAACATGATTTCTATAGATAGATTAAACCTTCGGCGATGGCGCGTGTCGTAGATATATGCTGAACGTTCGCACATTCATTGACCGCCCCATTTTGGCGGGCGTTATTTCCGTGATGATAGTTATCGTGGGAGCCATTGGCCTCACGCAGTTGCCCATTGAGCAGTTTCCGGATATCGCACCGCCAACGGTAAGCGTACGTGCCAGCTACACGGGCGCCAATGCAGAGACGCTGCAGAAGTCGGTCGTGGTGCCGCTTGAAGAGGCCATCAACGGCGTGGAGAACATGATTTATATGACCTCCAACGCCTCTAACAACGGCTCGGCTAACATCAACGTTTTCTTCAAGCAAGGCACGGACCCGGATATGGCAACGGTCAACGTGCAGAACCGTGTGGCACAAGCACAGGGTTTGCTACCTGCTGAGGTGACGCGAACGGGTGTCAATGTGGTGCGACGCCAGACCTCTACACTGAAGAGTCTTGGATTGTATAGCCCAAACGGAACCTACGACCTCGCTTTCCTGAACAACTACTTCAAAATCAACATTGAACCACGGCTCTCGCGTGTGCCGGGTGTGGGCGAAGTGGACATGTATGGCTCCAATTATGCCATGCGCATCTGGCTTGATCCGGCGAAGATGGCGCAGCACAAGCTGATGCCCTCGGACATTACCGCCGTACTGGCCGAGCAGAACGTCGAGAGTCCCGCAGGCACGCTGGGCGAAGAGAGCGAGAACACGTTCCAGTATGTCCTGAAATACCGAGGGCGTTACGAGGACGAGGCCGACTACGAGAACCTCGTCATCCGTAGTGAAGCCGACGGTTCGGTGCTGCGGCTCAAGGATGTAGCACGAGTGGAGATAGGGCTGCAAGGTTATGCCATCGAAGGTGAGATCAACGGTCATCCCGGTTCCACGTGTATGATTTCACAGACGCCCGGCTCCAACGCCAATGAGATCATCATCGCCATTGACAAGCTGGTGGAGGAGATACGGAAGGACTTGCCAGCTGACATGGAGCTCATCGACCTAATGTCCACCAAGGACTTCCTCGACGCGTCCATTCATAGTGTCGAACGGACGCTCTTTGAAGCTGCCATCCTCGTGGTGCTGGTCGTTTTGCTGTTCCTGCGTTCATGGCGGGCTACGCTCATTCCGCTCATCGCCATCGTTGTCTCCCTCGTCGGCACTTTCGCCTTCCTCTACATCGCCGGTTTCTCCTTGAATACGTTGACACTCTTTGCCTTGGTGTTGGTCATTGGCACCGTTGTGGATGATGCTATCGTGGTGGCCGAGGCGGTGCAGACGAAGATGGACAAAGACTCGGGGAGCGGGACGGCTGCCACGCTCTCGGCCATGCACGATGTGACCGCAGCCCTCATCACCTCCACGCTCGTCTTCATGGCTGTTTTCATCCCCGTCTGTTTCATGGGTGGAACAAGCGGTATCTTCTATACGCAGTTCGGCCTGACGATGGCCGTGGCGGTGCTTATCTCCATGATTAATGCGTTGACGCTCAGCCCCGCGCTGTCTGCGAGGCTGTTGAAAAAGACTCTCCCCCCGCCCTCCCTATTAGGGAGGGAGCAGTCACCTTCGACAAATAGATTGTTCTCTGCTTTCAAAGCATTTCGCTCCCTCCCTAACAGGGAGGGCGGGGGGAGAGTCTCTCATTGGCTCCGCCTCCCCTTATTCTTCATTAGAAGACAATGGTTGACGTTCGTGCTTGTGGCTGCGGCTCTCGCCACCTTCTTTTATCTCCTTACGACCACAAAGACAGCGCTTGTGCCTGACGAGGATATGGGTGTGATTTATGTCACCGTACAGACGCAGCCGGGCAGCACCAAAGATGCGACACATGAGATGATGAACCGTGTGGAGCAGCGCCTCGTGGATCTCCCGCAAATCAAGGCTTACTCGAAGAGCGTGGGTGTCAGCCGAATGGCAGGCCAGAGCTCCAACAATGGTATGTTCCTGCTACGCTTGAAGAACTGGGATGACCGCAAGGGAAAAGGCAACGATCTCAAGAGTGTGATGGCGGAGGTGAACCGTCGTGTGGCGGACATCAGCGAGGCCAAGATCATGGCTTTCACCCAGCCGATGATCAGCGGCTACGGCGCCACCAATGGCTTCGAACTACAGGTGCAGGATCATCAAGACCGCGGCGTGGATTCGCTGATGGCTGTCACCAACCGCCTCATCGCAGCCCTGCAGGCCCGTCCCGAGATATCCCGTTCGCAAACGTCGTTTAACAACCGCTACCCGCAATACCGCCTCTATGTTGACGCCGCCCGCTGCAAGCGCGCAGGTGTATCACCCTCCGACGTCCTCTCCTGCCTCTCGGGCTATATCGGCGGCAGCTATTCGTCGAACATGAATAAGTTCTCGAAACTATACCGCGTGATGGTGCAGGCTGAGGTGACGGCGCGCCTCGACGAGCAGTCATTAAATAATATGTACGTACGCGCGAAGGACGGTTCGATGGCTCCTGTCTCGGGCTTCGTGGAGCTGAAACCTATCCTTGGCACGGCCAACCTGACGCGCTTCAACCTCTTCCCCGCTATTCAGGTAAGCGGTATGCCAGAGAAAGGCTATAGTTCGGGACAGGCGCTGCAGGCTGTGCGCGAGGAGGCTGCCCATGTGTTGCCCGAGGGTTACGGCTATGAATTTGCAGGTATGAGTCGCGAAGAGGCTTCTGCTGGACAGAACACCATCTATGTCTTTGCCATCTGCATCATCTTCATCTACCTCATCCTCTGCGCTTTGTACGAGAGCCTTTTCATCCCGTTGGCCATCATCCTCAGCGTACCTTTCGGACTCATGGGCTCGTTCTTGTTTGCACAGTTCTTCGGTTTGGAGAACAATATCTATATGCAAACGGGCGTGATTATGCTTATCGGCCTACTCTCAAAGACAGCTATTCTGCTCACCGAATACGCCAGCGAGCGGCGGCGTGCAGGGATGACCATCGCTCAGGCTGCGCTGTCGGCGGCCAAGGTGCGACTTCGTCCGATTCTGATGACCTCGCTCACGATGATCTTCGGCCTGTTGCCGATGATCTTTGCCACGGGTGCCGGTGCCAATGGCAACCGTTCGCTTGGCGTAGGCGCCGTGGGCGGAATGTTGATTGGTACGATAGCCTTGTTGCTCTTTGTCCCCTCGCTTTTTGTTGTGTTCCAAACGATTGAGGAGAAGGTGTTTAAGAAATGAAGCGTGCAAACGCTTCATCGTAAGCCGAAGTGCGGGCAAGTTGTCCGTTCACGAGGCACACCAACGTGATGTCACCCTTGAAACACAACGCCATGTCTGATTCGCGGTAGATGGCTTGATGGAAGATGTATTTCGGTCCGTCTTTTTCTAATGACAGACGAGAAACGAAACGGTCGTCGCAGCGCAAGGGAGTTTTGAAGTCCAGCTTCATGCGTGCTACGACAGCGTCCTGACCTTGATCATGCAGCTTGGCAAAGCTCACGCCGATGGATCGAAGGAACAGGTGGCGTGTGTGTTCGGCATAATGGAGGTAGTTGGCATTGTTGACGATGCCTTCGATGTCGCACTCATAGTCGCGCACTTCCATCGTCGTCTCAAAAATGTATTCCATAGTCGTTTCTGATGCTTTATTTTCGTGGCAAAGGTACACAAAAAGCGAAGAATGTAAGAGCGAAAGATGAAAAATAAATGAATGAATAGTGAAAAATGTATGTAGAAATGAAAAAACTTTGAACTTTGAACTTTAAACTTTAAACTTTTCACTAACTTTACCCCCGAAAAAAGGAAAAAACATTCATTATGACAGCAAACTATATCAAACGAATAGAGATTGAATCCCTCTGGCGGGGCACACGGCACATCGTCTGGGACCTGCAGCCGGGCATCAACGTGCTCAGCGGAATCAACGGCGTAGGCAAGAGCACGATCCTGCGCAAGACCATCCGTCGGCTCACACAGGGCAAGGAGGAATTGGAGCGCAACTACAAGCAGCTGGGCGTACACCTGACTTTCGAGCCTGAAGAGGCCGACTGCGTGCGTTTCGACGTCATCCGCGGCGTGGACAGACCGCTCGTCAGCGCTGACATATTGAATAAAGTGATGGAGGCTCGGCTGAACACGGAGTTAGACTGGCAGCTCTACCAGCTACAGCGCCGCTTCCTCGACTATCAGGTGAACCAGTCAAACCGCATCGTGGCGCTTTTTACCGCCGCCGACCCCGAAGCGCAGGCCAAAGCTTCAGAGATAGCGCAAGAGAAGGCACACTTCCAAGACCTCATCGACGACCTGTTTGCCGCCACAGGCAAGAAGATTGACCGCGACAGCAACGAGATCTTTTTCTTCCACCTCAACGAACGCATACCGCCTTACCTGCTCTCTTCAGGCGAGAAGCAGATGCTCATCATCCTCCTCACCGTACTCGTTGAGAACCATGAGCCCTACGTCCTGCTCATGGACGAACCCGAAATTAGCCTTCACATTGAATGGCAGCAGCGACTCCTGGAACTCATCACCGACCTGAATGCCAACGCCCAAGTGATCCTCACCACCCATTCCCCTGCCGTCATCATGAACGGCTGGGCCGACCGCGTCACCGACGTCGAAGACATCATCGTAGAATAGTAGAATAGTTACCGTTCCCGAGGGTTCACCCGAGGGATAAGCCCACCCGCAATGTCCAAGCGCCTCACACAGAACCTCAACTCGGCCTACATCGAAGCCGCCAACCACCTTCGCCCCTCCACGGCGAAGCGGCGCATCGTGGCCTACGTCGAGAGCTTCGATGATGTGGCATTCTGGCGATCCGTCCTTGACGAGTTCGAGACACCAGAGCTCTATTTCGAGGTTCAGCTGCCTGGACGCGATTCGCTGATGAAGGGCAAGCGACAGGCGCTGATGAATATCTTCTCGGCCAGTCAGTTCGGCGACAGCATGATAGCTTGCGTCGATGCCGACTACGACTACCTCCTGCGCGACACGACCGAGACCAGCCGTCTGATCAATCACTCTCCCTACGTCATCCACACCTACGTCTACGCCATTGAGAACTTTCAATGCTACGCGCCCTCGCTGCACCGCGCTGTTGTCACGGCTACGCTCAACGACCGTCCCATGCTCAACTACGAGGAGTTCTTCCGCGAGTACAGCCAAGCGATATGGCCGTTATTCGTGTGGAACATTTGGTGCTACCGTCACGACAAGTACAAGAATTTCACAATGATGGACTTCTGCGGCTTCGTCAGCCTACACAACGTGAACATCGCACATCCCGAGATCGCGTTGACACAACTGCGTCGGCGCGTCAACCAGAAGATGGCATGGATGCAGCATCGCTATCCCGAAGCCAAGAAAGACTATGGAAGCCTCAAGCAGGAGCTGAAGGATATGGGTATCACGCCTGACACCACCTATCTCTTCATTCAAGGTCACACGCTCTTCGAAAATGTCGTATTGCCCCTGTTGGAGCCCATCTGCGCACAGCTCCGCAAAGAACGCGAGCGAGAAATCAAGGCGCTGGCCGTACACGCCAAGCAACGCCAGTGCGAGCTCTCCAGCTACCAGCACAGCGTCCTTGCCATAGACCTCGTGCTCAAGAAGAACACCGCCTTCCGCACAGCACCACAGATGGAATGGGTCAGGAATAAAATTTCTGCGCTCTTGGCACTCCAACCCAAAGCTAATGAACCTACGTATGAACAGTAATTATGACAACTACAAATACAGAATAATGATGAAGGCGACACTCCTATCTTTTCTTCTTTTCGTTCCGCTCTTTGCAACGGCGCAAACAGCATATAACTACAGCCGCCTCCATCGCGAGCGTCTCGACCGTGGCGTCGTTGCTTTCCGCACCTCTGTGGACTCCGTCTGCATTCAGTGGCGTTATCTCGACACCGATCCCCTTGATATCAGCTTCGAAGTGCTGCGCGACGATAAGATTATAGGGCGCACAGGTCCTAAGGCTCCAACGTTTCTGATGGATGCTAACCCCGCCACAAGCTCCACTACTTATACTGTACGCTCTGTCATCTGCACGAAGGAGCGTCCTCATCACAAAGGACATAAAAACTACAAGCCCCGTCCACTCCCCAAAGCGCCCCTCTCTTTCCTCACCGGCTGCTACACCCTACCTGCCAATGCGCCCATCGGCTACCTCGAAATCCCCCTTACCCCACCCGTCAATGTGCCCAGCGACTTCTCCACTGGAACTGTCACCTACACCCCTAACGACGCGACCATGGCCGACCTCGACGGCGACGGTCAGCTGGAGATAGTCCTCAAATGGGATCCTTCCAACTCCAAGGACAACAGCCAAAGCGGCATCACTGACCCGACCATCCTCGAAGCCTTGCGTCTGGACGGTACATCGATGTGGCGCATCAACCTCGGTCGTAACATCCGTAGTGGTGCTCATTACACACCATTCATTGTCGCAGACCTCGATGGCGATGGTTGTGCCGAACTGCTCGTGCGCACTTCCGACGGTACGGTTGACGGCACAGGCGTTGTCCTCGGCGACGCCAACGCTGACCACGTTCGCCATCCCGACACCCTATCCTATCAAGCCAACAACAATCCTAACGAGCAGTTCCGCGGCCCGGGCTGGCCGAATAATATGCGAAAGAATACGCCGCGCGGCGGCTTTATCTACAAAGGCCCAGAATGGGTCACTTGCTTCGATGGCAAGACGGGACGGGCCGTCTCTACCGTCGATTATATCCCTGAGCGCGGCGAACTACGCGATTGGGGCGATAACTACGCCAACCGCAGCGACCGCTTCCTCGCAGCCTGCGGCTACCTCGACGGCGAGCACCTCAGCGCCATCTTCTGCCGAGGCTACTACACACGCTCCGTCCTTGCCGCTTACGACTTTGATGGCAAAGACCTGAAAGTCCGTTGGGTATTCGATACCAATACCCCCGAATGGGCTTCATACGCTGGACAAGGAAACCATAACCTTCGTGTTGGTGACGTCGATGGCGACGGGTGCGATGAGATCATCTACGGTTCCATGGCTGTGGACCATGATGGCCGCGGCCTCTACAATACAGGCATGGGACACGGCGATGCCATGCACCTGACGGCATTCAGTTTCTCCCCTGACGGGAGAGGAGCGTTGCAAGTCTGGGACTGCCATGAGAATAAACGAGACGGTAGTGACTTCCGCGATGCGCACACGGGAAAGGTTCTCTTCCAGATTCTTTCTAATCAGGATGTTGGTCGTTGTATGGCTGCGGACATAGACCCAAAGAATCCCGGTCTGGAGATGTGGTCTTCTGCTTCTGGCGGCATCTGTAACGTCCGCGGCGAGGTCATCGACAGCACCGCCCGCGTCCCAATCAACTTCGGTATCTGGTGGGACGGCGACCTCTGCAGGGAGCTCTTGGATCATGAGACAGTAAGCAAGTACAAGCCACATTCACAGACCATCCTTGCCAAGTTCGCCGACTGCGCTTTCAACAACGGTTCAAAGTCCAATCCAGCCCTCTGCGCCGATGTCATCGGCGACTGGCGCGAGGAAGTGCTGACACGCACGGCAGACAACCGCCACCTGCGCCTTTATATCACACCTATCCCCACCAAATACCGCTTCCACACCTTCCTCTCCGAGCCCGTCTACCGTCATTCGCTTGTCATGCAGAATGTCGGCTACAACCAACCTACAAATGTTGGCTTCTACTTCGGCGCCGAGCTCGAAGGCAGCGAACTTCTCTTCCGCGGCTGGAAATTTCAAAAGAACACTTCAATCATCCATAAAATTAGTAAAAAAAGAAACCATCATTCACAATGAAACACCGATTCCTTATCCTCGCTGCTTTTGCGTTTGCAGCAATCATTTCATCGCCAGCCCTGGCACAGTCTTACCGCATCCTCTCTCCCGACGGCCTAACCTATCTTGACGTGAAGTTGACAGATGGTCGCCTCAGCTATTCCGCTGGCTACCGCACCCTCGTGAAGGCCAAGAAGAAAGGAGCTGCTCCAGACACCATTGATGTGCCGATGCTACTGGATTCACCCCTGGGCGTCTATACCAATGTGGCTGACTTCAGCAAAGACCTCACAATCCTTCAGGAAAGCCAGTCTGACGAGCCCATTCGTCAGACCTATCACTTACGCCAAGGCAAGCAGAGCGAAATTACCTCGGAGAACAACGACTTCAACCTCCTCGTCTCTACTCCCGCAGCGCGCCGCAGCGGCGTTCAGATGGCCATTCATTTCCGCATCTTCAACAACAATATCGCCTACTGCTACGGCTTTATCCAAACTGGCGAGGTTGGTGCCATCGTCGTCACTGGTGAAGCTTCCGGTTTCCGTCTACCCACCGATGCCACAGCTTTCATCTGCCCGCAGAGCGACCCCATGATTGGCTGGAAGCGCACCAAGCCCAGTTACGAAGAAGGCTACATTTGGGATGAGCCCATCACCACCCGCAGCAACTACGGCCACGGCTGGACCTTCCCCTGCCTCTTCCATGAAGGCGACAAGGGTTGGCTCCTCATTTCCGAGACAGGCGTCAGTAGTAATTACTGCGGCAGTCACCTTTCCGATGCCACCCCCGACGGTCTCTTCACCATCGCCTTCCCCATGGAGGGCGAGAACAACGGCTTCGGTAGCACAGGTGCTCAACTTGGCCTTGCCGATGCCAAGATCTCTCCTCACGCCGATCAGACCGGCATCACACCCTGGCGCACCATCACCATGGGACAGACATTGAAACCCATCGTCGAGACCACCATCACCTGGGACGTCGTCGAACCTCTATACGAACCCAGCATTGACTATCAGGGCTCGCGCAATACGTGGTCGTGGATCATCTGGCAAGATGCCAGCATCAACTATGAAGATCAGGTGAAGTTCATTGACCTCGCTGCAGCTCTCGGTTGGGAAGGTTGCTTGATTGACGGTGGCTGGTATGAGCACATCGGACGCGAAGGCATGGAGAAGCTCTTTGCTTACTGCAAGCAGAAAGGTGTACGTCCCTGGGTATGGTACAACAGCAACGGCGGCTGGAACGACGCCCCCCAATGCGCCCGCCAATGTATGCACAACTCCATCGTCCGCAAACAGGAGATGAAATGGCTGCAAAAGCATGGCGTAGCCGGCATCAAGGTAGACTTTTTCGCCGGTGACAAGCAAGAGACGATGCGCGTCTACGAAGGTCTGCTCTCCGACGCTAACGACTACGGCATTCAGGTCATCTGCCACGGCTGCACGCTGCCCCGAGGCTGGGAACGCATGTATCCTAACTATTGCAGTTCTGAGGCCGTCCTTGCCTCCGAGAACCTCTACTTCAGTCAGGGCTTCTGCGACATGGAAGCGCGTCACGCCTGCCTCCATCCTTTCGTCCGTAACACCGTCGCATCGATGGAATATGGCGGTACCGCGTTACAGAAGCGCCTACACAAAGAACCTGAAAAAGGTAACACGCGCCGCACTTCCGATATCTTCGAGCTCGCTACCGCCATCGCCTTCCAGTCGAGCGGTCAGAATTTCGCTCTCACGCCCCGCAACCTCACCGAGCAGCCGCAGTTCGAGATTGACTTCATGAAGCAGGTGCCCACGACGTGGGACGAGACACGCTTCATCGACGGTTATCCCGGCAAGTACGTCGTCATGGCCCGTCGCCATGCAGACCGTTGGTACCTCATCGCCATGAATGCTGAACCCGCCGCCAAGACCCTATCCATCGACCCAACGGTTCTCAACGGTTTCCCCGTCGAAAACATTACCCTCCTCACCGACGGCGCTGACGGCCAGATACCCCAACAATCCAACGTTAAGCTCGACAAAAAAAGACGCATCGCGCTGACTATTCAGCCGCAATGCGCCGCAATCCTGTTCTAAATATAAACAGAACTTTCCTTAATCAACGCTTCGAGCTCGAGAAGGCGTTCGCGGAAAGCGGCGTCGCTCTCGAGCCGATTCGTTATGGCCTGGCATGAGTGGAGCACGGTGGCGTGACCACGGTGACCCACGGCCATTCCGATGCGGGTAGTGCTCAGCGTCGTGTGCTTCTGCGCCAAGAACATCACCACCTGACGTGCCAGCACGACACTTGCCTTGCGGCTTGATGAGAGCACATCGGATGTTTTCTGTGAGAAGTAGTCACACGTGTGTTCCAGAATGCGTTCGATGGTGATGGCAGGACGCTTCACTTGCAGACCCACCGTACGGCCTATGACACGTTCTGCCAACGCCATGTCTATCTCGCAGTTGTATACTACGCTATAGGCCATGAGCGCATTGACAACACCTTCGAGATCGCGAATACTATGGTCTACATGTGCTGCAATGAAGGCAATAACCTCTTCGGGTATACGCAGGCCATCGTGATGAACCTTGTAGCGCAGAATGTCGCGTCGCAGACTTTCGCTGGGTTTCTCCAGCTCGGCTTGCAAGCCCCACTTGAAGCGAGTGAGCAGTCGCTCTTCCATACCCTGCAATGCCATGGGTGGGCGATCAGAGGTCAGAATGAGCTGGCGTCCGTTCTGGTGCAGATGGTTGAAGATGTGGAAGAAGGTCTGTTGCGTTGCCTTGGTGACAAATTCTTGCACATCGTCAATGATGAGCACGTCGATACTCTGATAGAAGGCGATGAAGTCGTTCACTTTGTTCTGGCGCACGCAGTCCGTATATTGCACCTGAAAAAGATGAGCCGACACGTAGAGCACACGCAGCTGGGGGTGGAGCTCCTTGAGACGATTACCGATGGCGTTGACCAGATGTGTCTTGCCAACACCTGAGCCACCAAAGACAAACAAGGGATTAAAGGTTACCTGCCGCGGATGCGTTGCGATGGCGAGGCCCACGGTGCGGGGTAACTTGTTGCTGTCGCCTTCGATGAAATTATCAAAGGTGTACTCGGCTTTCAGCTGCGAGTCGAGGGCTTGTAGAACGTTGGGGCTTTTGTTAGCACCCGTAGAACGCAACGGCATAACAGGCTTTATAGCATTGTCCGTCGCTTCTTCCTCAAGACGAAGATCATTCGTCGCATCCACCTTAATCTCATACGTGAGACGCACGCCCGCGCCATACACGCGCTGGAGCACCTTCCTGATGAGCTTCAGGTAGTGCTCTTCAATATATTCGCGGATAAAGGGGCTGGGCAGGGACAACGTCAGCAACCGCGCATCGTCGTCGAAACTGACGAAGGCGATGGGCGCAAACCACGTGTTGAACTGTTGCTGAGGGATGTTGTGCCCTATCATGCGCAGACAGTCCTTCCATCGGGGATCTATGGTCGAGACGTTGGCTTCCATTCTGTTGGTAAAGTGAACCTCGCCGTATGAGGCGAATTGCGAGTGCAAAGGTACGGCTTTTTTTGGTAACAGCCAAATGACCCCTACAAAAAAGAATCTTTCCGACGGCTCTTAATTGACACGTTTTCAACCCCCTGCCGCCCCCTCCTATAGAATGTGTTCTAAGGCTTGTTTTATTTCTTCAACCCGTTGTTTATGAAACGATTGAAGCACCAGCGCCAGCCAGTGCTTCAAATTTTTACTTTGATGGTAATTGTCGAAAATTTAGGGCTTTACCGAGGGTGGTTATTTCGATGGATAAAGTTCAGCCTTATTCGGAAAAAATTTATTTATTGCGCTTTTTGCTCCACGGGTTTGTCTTTCTTTCCGAACAGCGAGAAATGTACGTAGCGTTTCGGATGGGCCTTTAAATCCTCGACGAGAGCAGAAGCGCCACTAACAGTCTGATTGAGGTTCGAATAGAGCGTGGTATCGTTGAGCAACAGCCCCACGGAGTTGTCCTTAGCGTTCAAACGGGCTGTCATCGTGTTGACATTATCCAGTACGCCATCGACGCGAGCCATCGTGCCGTTCAGGTCAAGTTGGTTCAGGCGGTCGGTAAGCTGGGTCACATTCTCGCCGGCCTTGGTAAAGGTCTGTGCCATCTGCGGCACATCTTGTTCCAAAAGCTTGTTGAGGTCACGGCTGCTCTTGTCGAGGTTGGACGTCACCTGCTCGGCATTGGCCAAGATTTGCTTCAAATTCGGGTCGGAAGCTAACGTGTTGAGCGATGTCAACAACGAATCAACCTTCGACAGCGTCTGTTCCAGCTTGGGTATGAACTGCGCAGCGCGGGACATCAGACCATTGTTGTCCGCCGACGGGATGGTATCGCGCACGGCATAGCGTTCTGTGGGATGATTGCCCATAAGCAGGTTTAGCGTACAGCCTCCGAGCATCGCCTCATCGAGGACAGCGGTGGTGCCCTTAGGTATGCGCATTCCGTGCTCTACTGTAATCTCAACGATGACACCGTGGCCAGGGTGCTCCATATCATATTGGATGTTAGATACAATGCCAACGTCAAAGCCATCGGCGTACACTGGACTGGACTTGGCCAGCGCCTTTGCATTGCGGAAGTTAACGTAATAGGTATCAGTTTTCTGGAAAATCGTGATACCTTTCAGGAACTTGATGGTGAAAAAGAGAAGCACGAGGGCGATAACACCCGTTATGCCGACCTTCACTTCGCGTGGTATTGTCATTGTTGTGATGCTTTATAATATTTCTTGATTGCTTCGTAGATGCTCTGCGACAGTTCGTTGACGCCACGACTGCTGGTGAGATAGGCTTCCTCGCCAGCAGTGGTAATGTAGCCTAATTCGATGAGGCACGAGGGCATAGATGTGGCTCTCAACACAAGAAAGCCGGCTTGGTGTACGCCCTTGTCTGGACGTCCTGCACTGCGGAACTGCTTCTGTATCAGTGTAGCGAGCTTCACGCTCTGCTCCATATTCTTATCCTGCATGAACTCGAAAATGATGTACGACTCGGAACTCTTGGGGTCAAAACCCTCGTAGCGGTTCTCATAGTCTTTCTCGAGCATGATGGCTTCATTTTCGCGTTTAGCGACTTCGAGGTTATCGGCAGCGCGGTGCATACCCAATGTGTAGGTCTCGGAGCCGCGTCCCTGTGCCCTACCCGGTAGCGCGTTGGTGTGTATGCTCACGAAAAGGTCGGCCTTGGCACGGTTGGCGATGTTGGCACGCTCATCTAATGCCACGAAGACATCCGTCTTGCGCGTGTACACCACTTTCACGTCCTTCAGGTTCTGCTCAATGAGATTGCCCACGGCGAGCGTCACCGCCAGATTGATATTTTTCTCCTTGCCTTTCTTGCCCAACGCGCCTGGATCCTTACCACCGTGTCCAGCGTCGAGAACGATAGTGAACGGCTGAGCAGCCTGCGGCGGCAGAGTCCGCGCAGACACCATCCCTACGCACATCGCGCAGGCTATCATAAGTAAGATTAAAAGCCTCTTTCCTATCATTTGCGCTGCAAAGGTACTGCAAATCGTCCATTCCACCCGCTCATGAATAGTTAATAAAGTATAATTGTGCTCATAGAGCCATGAGCGCCTATGAGTTTGGTCATTTGTCGCCATGGAAAGTAAAAAACGATATTGCCATCATTGTCCATTTAACATTTTTTCTCGCGTTCCTTACATCTCATTTCAACATTTTTAATTATCTTTGTCCTCAAATTTGGCTCCCACGAGGGCTACAGACTACCTAAGTTGGCCTTAATGTGAAGCACAGACAAGATAAACACAATGGCTATCAAACATATACGGAATTAAAGAATCTAAAACATATCATCATGCGTAAACTAACTTTCTTTATCTGTTCTTTGTTCGTTGCGATGACCACCGCCGTCGCTCAGAACCCCTACCTGCCGCTGTGGGAACATCTGCCCGACGGCGAGCCGCGCGTGTTCGAAGACCCAGACAATCCAGGCAAGTTTCGCGCCTATATCATCGGCTCGCACGACGTGACCTACACGGCCTACTGCGGCCCAGATATTCGTATGTGGTCGGCTCCCATCGAGGATTTGACGCAGTGGCGTGACGAAGGTTCCATCTTCTCTTACTTTGTCGACGGGCAGTGGGATACGATGTTTGCCCCTGACCTCGTGGAGATTAAGGACAAAAAGACGGGCAAGAAGACCTATTGGCTCTATCCCCACTCGCGTGGATGGCGCCGCGTAGCCATGGTCTGCAAGAGCGACCGCCCCAACGGTCCCTTCACACCAGTCAACCTCAC
Organism: uncultured Prevotellaceae bacterium; assembly: GCA_947307015.1. Lineage (GTDB taxonomy): Bacteria > Bacteroidota > Bacteroidia > Bacteroidales > Bacteroidaceae > Physcousia. The sequence goes on from CAMZHV010000009.1 coordinate 16,241, forward strand.
GCCCGACGGTCGCGCCTGCGTCGATGGCTCGCTCATCGACTTCGACCCCAGCGTTTTCGTGGAAACAATAACAGACAAAAAAGACCCTGACTTCGAACGCGGCTTCCGTGCCTACGTCTTCTACGGCTTCCAGCACTCCACGGCTTGCGAGCTTGACCCCAACACAATGTATTCGAAGCGCCCCGGCACAGAGCTCATCGACCCGTTCATCCCCGCCAGCAGCGCCGACGGACGTCTCCTTGACAAAGAAGGTAGCGTATACAAAGCGCTCTACCAAGGACAGAATCCGCTGGATTTCAACTTCTTCGAAGCTTCGAGCATCCGTCAAGTAGGCAATAAATACGTCATGGTATTCTCTGGCTATAGTGGCAAGGAGTACGGTCTTGGCAACACGAACAGCGCGCTACGCTACGCCTACGGCGACTCGCCCCTCGGCCCCTGGCGTGCTGGCGGTGTGCTCGTCGACAGCCGCGGCGTAGTGCTCAACGAGGATGGCTCGAAGCTCATCACGTCCAATGCCGGACACAACACACATGGTTCACTGCAAGAAATTAACGGCCAGTGGTACATCTTCTACCACCGTCCGCCGCGCGGTTTTGGTAACGCCCGCCAAGCCATGGTGGCACCCGTGAAGATCGAATGGGACAAGAAGCCAGTAGCTAAGGGCGGCCAGGTGCGCATCACCGGCTATGACCCCTACACGAAGAATAACGAATGGACGGCCAAGGCTGCCGACAACAACGAATATCGCGGCGCAGAGGTCACCAGCGAGGGCTTCCAAATATTCGGCTTGCCACCTTATCAATATTATAGCGCGGGAATCGCTTGCCACATGACAGGCCCCGGCTCTAACGAATGGATGCAGGACAACCACGATGTATGGTCTGATCACATGGATCTTGCCGGCATCAAGAATGGCGGCATCGTGGGCTTCAAATATTTCGGCTTTGGCGGCTTGGAGCAGACAACAAAAGGCGTGCCTGCCTTCGAGGGAACGAAGCAGGAGAATAATACTCATGTCAACCTCTACCTCACCCCCGGCGGCAAAGGTGCTTTCAAGATCCACGTGATGCTCGACGGCCCTTACACCAACAGCACATGGAATGGTCGTGAGATAGCTGTCATTGATGTGGCCGCCGATGCTCCACGCGAGCCTATGATCTGTGCTGTTCCTGCTCATAGCGTTGATGGCCTCACAGGCAAGCACGCCATCTACCTTGTCGTAGAAGGCCCCGAAGTCGAAGAGCCTCAGCAGCCGCAAGGACGTCCGCAGTGGGGACGTCGGCAGCAACCTCAACGTCCTCAGGGTCTCTTCGACCTACACGGCATTGGCTTCAGCAAGAACGGTTCGATGAAAGTGCCCATTGACCAATTGAAGGGTAAGAGTGCTGTCAACGTTGTTACTATCACCGTCGACGGACAACGCCTGAATATTCCCGCAACGCCCATCTACAGCACCAATGCCAACGGCTACACGGAGTGCAACCACTATCAGGTCTATGGTCCTTTGAAGGCCAACTCCGCGTTGGAAGCCACCTCCGAATTACCTGGCGTGAAGTTCGATATCAGCCCCATCGCCGACGGCCGTGCCACCGTTCGCGCCACGTACAACGGCAAGACAAAAATCTTCTTGATTAACTAATCTCTCACTTTTCATTATATCATTTTTCATTCATGAAACGTTTATCCCTTTTAACTCTTCTTGTGGCTGCTTCCGTGTGTCTCTTCGCACAGAAAGCCATGAAGGCTCCTGCTGGCGGCAAGGCCATCAGCGACGAATTACTCGGAATCTTCTTCGAAGACATCAGCAGCTCTGCCGACGGCGGCTTGTATGCCGAACTCATACAGAACGGTTCCTTCGAATACAGCCCCTCAGAACGTGACGGCTGGGGTCCAGGAACAGCTTGGAAAGCCATCCGTCCGGGCCACTCCCTCGGTCGTCTCGAACCACGCATGGACAACTCAATCCACGCAAACAACCCGACATATATGCGCCTGCTAACAGAACGCGTCGGTCACTACTATGACTTCGATGGCTGGACAGGTTTTGGCCTCGAAAACAGCGGCTTCGACGGTATCAGCGTGCAGGGCGGTGCAAAATATGACTTCTCGGCCTTCTTCCGCGAGCCCCTCGCCCCATCCGGCAAGACGGAGGTGCGCGTGGCACTTGTCGAGCCGCAAGGTTTTGGCAAAGCACCCAAGCTTCTCGCTGACGCCACGCTGAACATCAGCTCTGCCGAATGGAAGAAATACGAAACCGTGCTCACGCCTTCCGAGACAGCCACGAATGCTTCACTCCAGATCCTCGTGCTAACAAAGGGTGTCCTGGACATCGATTTTGTCTCGCTGATGCCCCAAGACACTTACAAGGGTCACGGTCTCCGCAAGGATTTGGCACAGGCACTGGCTGACCTGCAACCTAAGTTCATGCGCTTCCCAGGCGGCTGCGTTGTCCATGGCGGCGGCGACGGATTCTGGGACACCTACCGTTGGAAAACCACCATCGGCCCCAAGGAGCAGCGCCGCGGACTGAAGAACACGTGGGGCTACCACCAGAGCATGGGACTCGGCTACTATGAGTACTTCCAGTTCTGCGAAGACCTCGGCATGGAGCCGCTGCCCATCCTTCCCTGCGGCGTCAGTTGTCAGGGTGCCAACGGCGGCTGGGGCATGAAAGGGCAGGCTCAGGACGTCGTGCCAATGAACGAAATGGACGAGTGGGTCAGCGAGGCCATGGACCTCATCGAATGGGCCAACGGCGACCCCGCCACGAACCCCTGGGCACGTCTGCGTGCCGAAGCTGGTCATCCCAAGCCCTTCAACCTCAAGTACCTCGGCCTCGGCAACGAGGAGAAAATTTCACCCGAGTTTGAGGAGCGCTTCAAGTACATCTATGAAAAAGTGACGGCCGCACATCCCGAGATCGTCATAGTTGGTACCGCTGGCCCCGGCTCACATGCTGGCAACCCGGACTTCGACAACGGCTGGCGCTTAGCCGTGGAGACAGGTATGCCCATCATGGACGAGCATTATTATGAACCCCGCGAATATTTCCTCAGCAGCCGACAGTACGACAACTATCCTCGCGACCGAAAGACGAAGGTTTATCTCGGCGAATATGCCGCCAAGGACAAGAAACTCATCGATGCCTTGGCTGAAGGCCTCTACCTTCTGCACGTGGAGCGCAATGGTGATGTGGTCAGCATGACCTCTTACGCGCCCCTCTTCGCTAAGAAGACCAACACCAACTGGAATCCTGATCTCATCTACTTCGACAACGAACGCCCCTATCTCACATGCAGCTACTATGTGCAACAGATGTTCGGGCAGAGTGCTGGTCAGTACTACTACGGCGACTGTGTGACCATTGCTAATCAAGATGTTGCACCACGATGGAAGGGTCTTCCACAGGGAGAGGAGAGCGGATACCTTCAGGGACAGTCCGTCGTACTCAACACGAAGACACGCCACCTCTATGTGAAGATTTGCAACGCCAGCGACAAAGCCAAGAAGGCTGATATCAACCTCAGCCGCTTCCCGCTCAAGAAGACGGCCGTGAAGACCGTACTCACAGGCGCTGCCGAAGACGAAAACAACTACGAGGCACAGCCCATCGTGCCGCAGTCGGAAACCATCAAAGCGCAGAAGCGCTTCACCATGGACATAGCACCCTACAGCTTTATCATGTTGGACTACGCACTCTGATTGTTGAATATAACGAATGACGCGGATTAAACAGATTCGTTTAATCCGCGTCATTCGTTGTATCAATAGCGACGTTAAAGCGCGCTATACGTTTTCTTTCCTTTAAAATAATAGCTCAACAGTATGCTTCCATCGAACATTTCCGGAATAGGATCGATGACGGTAGCATTCATATTCGCAGCGCGGTCGGCAACGAAATCAGCCTTCATGCGGCGGAAGGCACGGCGACCCTGCCACACGGCGAGGGAGGTGCGGCCTTGGCCCCTTAGGAGGAAAACGAAAGAAGCCAGTGCATCGAGCCAGAAGCGCAGAAACAGCACATAGCGTAGGCGGCGCTCAGGCAAGTTCTTGTACAGCAAAAGCAGATTGTTACGGAAATTGAGGAACGTCTTGCGCGGATTCTCCTTGGGCAATGTGCCGCCACCAACATGATAGACTACAGATTGCGGCACACAAACGATACGATAGCCGCGAGCCCGCAGACGCCAACAGATATCTATCTCCTCCTGATGCGCGAAGAAGCGACCGTCCAAACCTCCAACTTCCCAATAGACCTTGGCACGAATCAGCAGCGCAGCTCCCGTAGCCCAAAAGACATCTGCAACAGTGTCATATTGTCCACGATCCGCTTCAACAGTATTGAAGATGCGACCACGACAGTAAGGATACCCGAGAGCATCAAGATAGCCACCCGCAGCTCCAGCGTACTCAAAATGCGTCGGAGTGTGCTCAGCGCGGAGCTTAGGCTGACAGACCGCTACGTTAGGATGAGCATCCATGAAATCCATGAGTGGCTGCAGCCAGCCCTCGGGCGTCTCCACGTCGGAATTGAGCAGGAGATAGTAGTCATAACCCTCTCCTACCCGCTTGAATGCCTGATTGTAACCCTCGGCAAAGCCATAGTTACGATCAAGGTTGATGACGTCAACAGCAGGGAACTCGGAGGCGAGAACAGTCAATGATTCATCAGTGGAGCAGTTGTCTGCAACGATGACCGTGGCCAACTCAGCGGGCGTATGGCTCAAAACTGAGGGCAAAAAGCGACGAATCATTGACGCGCCGTTCCAAGTGAGGATGACAATGGCTGTTTTCATTCGGCTATGAGTGCATTCTTTTTTTCATTCCACCCCGTGAGACGCAGGGGCAAGATTGTGTTATCGCTACCCGTGCCACGATATTCAACCTTGATATAATTATCTGTAAAACCGTTGTAGAGGTCTTTCGCACGGGAATGTTCAAGCAGGACGGGACGTGTCGTCCCAATAAACTGCTCGTAGAAAGCGTAGAGTTTGCGGTCGCTGATGGCCAGGAGTCGCTGACTACGCTCATGTTTCTCCTCAGGGCGCACGATGTGTGGGATACGAAGGGCGGCTGTGCCAGGGCGCTCACTATAGCTGAAGACGTGGAGCTGCGAAACAGGAAGCGACTCAATGAAGCGCTCAGCCTCGTCATACAGCTCAGCGGTCTCACCACGCGTGCCCACAATAACATCAACGCCTATGAAAGCATCGGGCATATACGCGCGCACGCGTGATACCTTATTATAAAATAGCGCCGTGTCGTAACGACGGTGCATCAGCCGCAATACCTCATCCGAGCCAGACTGCAAAGGGATGTGGAAATGGGGCATGAACGCACGGCTTTGAGCGCAAAACGCAATGACCTCGTCCGTGAGCAAGTTCGGTTCAATACTGGATATGCGGTAACGCTCAATACCATCCACCTCGTCCAGCGCGCGTAGCAGATCAAGGAAGCTTTCACCCGTCGTGCGCCCGAAGTCACCTATATTCACACCCGTGAGGACAATCTCTCGTCCACCCTCAGCTGCCGCCTGCTTGGCCTGAGCCACCAACGAAGCTATCGAGCCGTTGCGGCTGCGTCCACGGGCAAAGGGAATGGTGCAGTAGGTGCAGAAATAGTTGCAGCCGTCCTGCACTTTAAGGAAATAACGTGTACGATCGCCGCAGGAACAGGAAGGGACGAAAACAGAAGACTCTCCCCCTGCCAGCTGGACGGGTTCTGGGGGAGAACCTGCTGCTGCTTCACTTATCTTTTCAACAATAACGCCCTTCTCGTTCTGTGAAAGCACAAGGCTCACACCCGGAATGGCGGCAACCTCTTCGGGCTTGAGCTGGGCATAACAACCAGTGACAACAAGACAGGCTCCGGGATGCTGGCGAACAAGTTTGTGTATTGCCTGTCGGCATTTGTGGTCGGCAACTTCGGTCACGCTGCATGTATTGATGACGCAAATATCAGCGACCTCACCAGTCCTGGCTTTGCGCACACCAGCTTCAGCCAACTGACGGGCAATCGTTGACGTCTCGGCGAAGTTAAGTTTGCAGCCCAACGTGAAGTAGACTGCACATTTTCCCTGGAGGCTGGAAGGGGTGTTCATTTGCACTTATTTTTGCATTTCGGGTGCAAAGTTAGTGCTTTTCTGCGGAAAAGGTGCAAAAGTGGTGTTTTTTAACATTTCAACATACGATTGATTATGAGCATATTGACTCTTTTCCCTAAAAAAAGTTGAAAAAAACATGAAAAAAAGTTGGAAAAAAAGAACGCCATATTAAAAAAAGTCCGTACCTTTGCACCGTTTTAAAAAGCATTTGATTGTTTTACAGAATTAAAAAGCAAAAAAGAAAATGAAAAAGGTTGCATTTATGTTCGTAGCCGCTATGGCTATCTCTTTCGCCGCTTGCACTGGTCAGACCAAGACTACTGAAGAGGCTTGTGACTCCGCCGCTTGCTGCGAAGAAACAGTTGTAGAAGAAGTTGTTGACACTCTCGCTGAGGTTGTTGACAGCGCTGCTGCTGTTGTCGAAGAGGTTGCTGCTGAAGTTGTTGCTGAGTAATTAGCATCACGTTCGCACAGCGAACATCAACAGGAAACACCGAGAGGATGTGTCGAGATTGACACATCCTCTTTTTGTATCCATATTGACGAAGGTTCTTGAAGGATCAAGCATTGCAAGCGAATGTATCGATTATGGAGAAAGAAGAGGCCGCGACTCGAATGAGCCACGGCCTCCAGGGATTTATAAAGTTGTGTATTACAGAACTTTCATTTATGCTTCAGCGGGAGCATCAAGTGCATCGAGAACTTCCTGCTCGTCGGCGAGTTCCTCGGCAGCAGCCTGAGCCTCGGGATCTACAGCGGGAACCTCAGCAGCAGGAGCAACCTCCTCAACGGGAGCGTCGGAAACGACGGTGACGGGGATGACAACGCTGACTTCCTTGTGCAGACGGACGGTGGCAGAATGCTCGCCGACAGTCTTCACGTCCTTGATGGTGATGAGCTTACGATCAATGTCAAAGCCGAGCTTACTGAGCTCGTCGGCGATCATCACGCTGTTGACACTACCGTAGATTGTGCCCTGAGCGCTCACCTTAGCAGCAATGGTCAGCGCCACACCTGCAAGACGATCAGCAACGGACTGTGCATCGTTCTTGATCTTCTCGAGCTTCTTGGCCTTCTGCTTCAGCTCTTCAGCGAGCATCTTCTTGGCGCTCTCAGAAGCGATGACACCCTTGCCAGTAGGAATAAGATAATTGCGGCCGTAGCCAGGCTTCACGTTTACGATGTCGTGCTTGTAACCCAAGCCAATTACATCTTCTTTCAGAATGATTTCCATAGTGCTTATTCCTTCTTTAAATTATTTCATCAAGTCAGTTACGAAAGGCAGCAGGGCGAGGTGACGAGCACGCTTCACGGCCTGAGCCACACGGCGCTGATACTTCAGTGATGTGCCGGTGATACGACGGGGCAGTATCTTGCCCTGCTCGTTGAGGAACTTCTTGAGGAATTCAGGATCCTTGTAGTCAATGTACTTAATGCCACTCTTCTTGAAACGGCAATACTTCTTCTTCTTGACGTCAACGGTGGGCGGGGTCAAATAACGGATTTCAGTCTGTGCCATTGTTTAGTCCTCCTTGTTTGCGTTAGCTTTCTTGTTTCTTCTCTTCTCTGCATACTCTGCAGCGTACTTCTCGTTCTTGACGGTGAGATAACGGAGCACTCTTTCGTCACGGCGATAGTTGACCTCGAGTTTACTGATAAGTGTGGGATCGGCCTTGAATTCCACCATTACATAGAAGCCCGTGGACTTCTTGTCAATGGGATAAGCCAGCTTCTTCAAGCCCCACAGTTCTTCGTTCAAGATCTCTGCACCGCCATCGGTGAGAACCTTCTTGAACTTTTCGACCGCTTCCTTCATCTGATCGTCAGACAAAACGGGAGTTAAAATGAAAACGGTTTCGTACTGATTCATAATAGCTTAAGTGATTAATTAGGGTTATTTTTTGCAAAATGCTCGGCAAAGGTACTGCTTTTTTCTGATTTAACAATGCTTTTAGGGTGATTTTCTTGCAATAAATGTAAAAAAGAGGTGTAAAACATCACTTTTTTGCCAAATTGTTTCCGCGAATCAGGATTTTTTACTTATTTTGTGCTGTCAATATGATGTTTTAGCACTTCAGAACGTAAATTCAATAACAAAATAAGCAATATGAAACTCTATTCAGGCATTATCACCGCCATCGTCGGCGCTGTCATTCTCATCCTCAGTTACCTCTTCGGAGGCGTAGACTACAACTGGATTCAGTTCCTGGCCGCACTGATCATCGTCGCCGGCATCGGGATTCACATCTATGTGAACTACAAGAAACCGCAATACAATGCGTAAGCTTAAAGGCTAACAGAAAGGGGGCTCATTCAGCCCCCTTTCTGTTTGTCCTTCCGCTGATGACCAGTTACTGTACGTCTGCGAAAGAATTGTAATCGTACAGTTAAGCACTCCTTTTATTCCTCGTCCATCTGAGCGATGAGTCGGTAGCCTTTGCCGTGGACGTTGTTGATCTCAATTTCGGGATCGTCCTTGAGATGCTTGCGCAGTTTGGTGATATAAACATCCATGGAACGGGCGTTGAAGTAGTTGTCATCGATCCAGATGGTCTTCAGAGCCAGCTCGCGCTGTAGGACTTCATTGGCGTGAGCGCAGAGGAGGATGAGTAGCTCGCTCTCTTTCGTAGTGAGCTTGGTCTGCTGGTCACCGATGCTGAGAATCTGGCGCTTGGTGTCGAAGGTGAACTTCCCGATGTGGTAGAAAGATACGTTTTTCTGCTGCTTGCCATGCACACGACGCAGGATAGCTTCCATGCGCAGGACGAGCTCCTCCATGGAGAAGGGCTTGGTGATGTAGTCATCAGCACCTATCTTGAAGCCTTCGAAAATGTCTTCCTTTAGGTTCTTGGCAGTGAGGAAAATGATGGGCACTTCCTGATTGACTTGACGGATCTCGGAGGCCAGCGTGAAGCCGTCCATCTTGGGCATCATCACATCGAGGACGCACATATCATAGTCAGTCTTGAGGAAGTTCTTGTAGCCCTGTTCACCGTCGGCACACAGGTCAGCGTCAAAGCCTTTAGCCTGCAAATATTCGCGCAGCAACATTCCGAGGCTCTCGTCGTCCTCGCAAAGCAAGATCTTCAGTTTGGATTCTTCTTGTGTCATAGTCGTAAGGCCCCCTCTAACTCCCCTAAGGGGAGGACTCATTGCTATTGGGGCATTGGAGTCTGGTTTATTATTAATTTATTTCTTTTTATATTCTACCTATTCTTTTTCTTTTTATATTCTACCTACCCTATCTCTCCCCCTTGGGGGAGCCGGAGGGGGCTTTTAATCAATCAGCGGCAGGGTGATGATGAATTTCGTACCTCGACCCAACTCGCTCTCCGCCTTGATGGTGCCGTGCATCAACTCCACCATGCCTTTGACGTATGCCAGACCAAGGCCAAAGCCCTTGACATCGTGCTGATTGCCCGTGTGTACGCGGTAGAAGCGGTCGAAGATGTGCTTGAGGTCTTCGTGGCGGATGCCGATGCCATTGTCAGCGACGGTGATGACAAGATGCGAGCCATGTGTGCGTGTCGCGATACTCAGTTGAAGCGGTGCGTCGTCGCGACGGTACTTGACAGCATTGTCCATGAGGTTGAAAATGACATTCGTGAAATGCATCTCATCGACATAGATGGCCGCATCCTCGGCATCGAGATTTGCAGTGAGCGAGCCACCGTTCTGCGTCACCTTCAGCTGGAAGGTCTTGACTACATCATCGATGACCACGTTGGCATCTATCTCCTTCTCGTTGAAACGGATATTGTTACGTTCGTAGAGAGACATTTGGAGGACTTTCTCCACTTGATAACGCAGACGTTTCGTCTCATTCACAATGACACCGGAGAGATTGTCGATCATGGCCTCACTCTTGGTAATACTCTTATCACCGAGCATCTGAGCTGCAAGGGAGATACTGGAGATAGGTGTCTTGAATTCATGCGTCATATTATTGATGAAGTCGTTCTTCATCTCCGTGTCACGCTTCTGACGCACGATGAGCCAGACAGTGAAGCAGAACGTGATGAACAGCACGATTGTAAACACGAGCACAGGAATCATCTTGCTGGCGACACCAAGGATATAGCTCTCCATTTCAGGGAAGTGGACGCGCAGGAGTCCCATCTTCTGCGAAGGATCGTTGCGGAAGAGCGTCTGCGTGTAGGTATATCCAGAGCCTTCCTCACTATAGTCGGCACAGCGATACACTTCCTGCCCGTAGGCATCGAGCACGCAAAAATGGTAGTTCAACGTGATACCGCCTGATTCCAGTTCCGTGCGCAGGTTCGTGTCGAGCAAGCGAAAGTCGATGCGTTCGCGCAGATCCTTCTCGCTGGCATTATACAATACGGTGTAGATGACCTCATTGAGCACACCCTTTTGGTAGAGATAGGCGTTCTTCACAAACTCTTGAAAGCGCAGGTTGGCAGCATCGAGACTCGTCGTCGTCGAGGGGATGAGCGTCAAGGCCTTAGCCGCCTTCGAGGGCTGACGCACCTGCGTCTTCACCTGGAAGGGCGTGGACTGTAGCAGCGAGTCGCCCAGCTGTAGGCTCTGCTCGACACCCTGTGTCTCAATCTCTTCGGGCAAGTTGTCGGCATTGTAATCCATCTTCGCTGCCACGGTCTCTAAGTAGCGGAAAGTCTCGTTGCGCTCCAAGTCGCGGCTCGTGCGGTCAAGGGCGCGCAGCACCGTCTCATCGAACTGCTCCTTGCGCATCTTCACCATCGACGACACAATTCGTGCCTGCAGAAGCAGGAGGCCGAAGAAGGATATGCCAATGATCAGGCTAATGAAGAATATGGTGGAGCGTTTCATACGTGACGTTTGTTTTTTTACGGGTGCAAAGGTAGGCCATTATACACTTACGACCAAGCATGATGTCACGTTTTTATTTAAGGTTTTAACATCCTTAACAAAGAATTAGGTGTGAATAATTCAAATATGCATCGTCAATCCGTCTTCTTACCCATTTCCTTTGTCATTTCATAAGAAAACATTATCTTTGTGCAGAAAATAAAACTTACCCTAACACTACGACAATGAAACACTTCATGCTAACCCTGGTCCTACTCATCGCGGCTTCGATACCCGCAGTAGCGCAACAGACTCCCCAGTGCCCGCCACAGGTGTTGTTCCAAACCTATGACAGCTATCACGTTCCCTACCGCATCCCAGCTATCGTGACGACAAACAAAGGTCATCTCATTGCCGTCGCCGACCGTCGCTACTGCCAGCTTGACATCGGATTTGGCAAGATCGACCTCGTGGCTCGCACCAGCAAGAACAACGGTCGCACATGGTCGCCGGACACCGTCATCCAGCGCGGCTCCGGCATCGAAGGCTCACACGACTGCGGCTATGGCGATATCGCCATGGTAGCAGACCGCACAAGCAAACGCATCCTCTGTATGTCCGTTACCGGAAACGTTATATATATAAAAGGTACGCGCGAGAACCCTAACCGCATCGCCCGATGGTACAGCCCCGACGGCGGCAAATCGTGGACGAAGGCTGAAGACGTCACTGATGCTTTCTATGCGATGCTTCCCCACACACGTACGATGTTCATCGGTTCCGGACGTATCATGCAGAGCCGCGTCGTCAAGAAAGACAAGTACTACCGTCTGTATTGCTCCGTGCTGACCCGTACGCAGATGGACGACAAGGACGTTGCATGCAACTACGTAATCTACAGCGATGACTTTGGCGCTTCGTGGGCCGTTCTCGGCGGTTCGACACTCGACGGTCACGACAGCCCCTGCCTCGACGGTGACGAGCCAAAGACCGAAGAGCTACCCAACGGCGATGTCATCCTCTCCTCACGCAAGTGGTATGGTCGTTTCTTCAATGTTTACCACTTTGCAGACATCCGCCATGACCAGAAAAGCGGCTCATGGGGACAGTGCGTAGCATCGCACGACGTACCTGGCGGCATCAAGGTAGGAGCCAACTCCTGTAATGGCGAAATCTATCTTGTTGACGCCGTCGAAAGCGCCACAGGCCGAAAGGCCAAACTCATGCTCCAATCGCTACCCTGTGGTGAAGGACGCGTTGACGTAGGTTTCTGGTACAAGGAGATTGTCCCCAACGGCATCTATTCACCCCGTGCTTTTGCCCACAACTGGACCCGCGGCCTACAAGTCTCCCACACCACCTCAGCCTATTCCACGATGACGCTACAGAAGGACGGGCGCATCGGTTTCTTCTGGGAAGAGAAGCTAACGGACAACGGTTTTGATATGGCATATCAGCCGTTGACCATTGCTGAAATAACACTTGAGAAGTATAAGTAAAACGAAGAAGCCTGGCGGCTGCCAGGCTTCTTCGTTTTACTTGCGATCGTCAATGTTGTCGCCTTCAGTGGGTGCCATCTTCGAGAAGTCATCAAGACCGTTGAGGATGAGGATATTGTACCACTGAATGAGCTTCTTAACGTCAGAGGGATGAACGCGGTCGCGGTCGAAGTTGGGGAGGACATCGGCGAAGTAGTCGAAGAGTTGATCGCGCGATGCCTTCTTGTACTCGAGGCTACTGACGGCACCGTTCTCCTTGTTCTTGAGGTTGGTGAGGACGTCTGCAAGGGGCACTTCCTCCTCATCGGTGTACATCGCGATGTCTGCGAGTGAAATGACACGGTCGGTGGAGAAAGCGGGCATACGATGATGTTTTTCGTCGATGCTCTCGACAACAAGGCTGCGATTGCCTCGTGATACCAGCTTGTACAAGCCGGGTTTGCCAGCGATGGCTAAGATGGTTTCAAGCATGATTTTATATCTTTATGATTGATGATTCAGTGAATGTCTTTCAAAAACGAGCGCAAAGATAAGGCTAATGTACCGATTGGGCAAGCAATGTATCAATAAAAAAACTTAATTGAGGTGAGAAGTCATTGCCGTCATTCACGATGACGAGGTCTGCGGCACTGCGTCGCTCTTCATCAGAGAGCTGGCGGGCAATACGAACTCGCACCTGTTCTTCGGTAGAACCGTCGCGCTGCACGACTCGCTGGATGCGGAGCGGCAATGGGGCTTCGACGACAATGAGGCGGTCAACGATGTCGAGAAAGCCAGCCTCGATGAGTATAGCACTCTCGATAACGACAAGCCCTTCATGACGCTTTGCCCAGCGGCGAAAGTCAGCTTTCACGGCGGGATGGACGATGGCGTTGATGGCTGCAGTGTGGCTCGCATCAGCGAAGACGAAGGCCGCCATGCGCGCACGGTCGAGTTGTCCATTGGGGAGGTAGGCATCGGCACCCACTAGTTCGGTGATTTTACGGCGCAGTACCCTACCCTGCATGAGTCGCTGCGCCTGACTGTCGCTGTCGTAGACGGGTATGTGGTAGTGAGCCGTCAACCATTGCGAGACAAACGACTTGCCGCTACCTATGCCTCCTGTGATACCAATAGTCATTCGTCTGCCGTCTGTTCGATGAGGAATTGCACGCTCTCAGGATTGATGTGTACATGCGAGACCCCTTCGGGTATGGAGCGTAACTTCAAGTGCAACAAGGAGTCCGGCGATTGCATGAGCTCTTCGTAGGTCGCTGTGAGTACGAAGTTCGACGCATCGTAGTCGTTGTAGTCGTCAGCCAAGATATGGAACGACACAGTAGCTTTAGCTGGGAAGGTACGCAGCGTTAAGCCTGCCGGGAAGTTGGTTCCAATAATGGGCACTGTAAGCCTTTTCTCAACAAACGTGGATACGTGGGCAGTCACAAAGACCTCTGCAGGCTCCACTTTGACGCCGCGCATGGGGGTGAGCGCCACTTTGCGCGTTGAGTTTCCTTCGAGATTGGTGAAATTCGTGATTTCAGTAGGCACTACGGTCAGCGAATCAAGGAATTCCTGTTCGCCCCAGACAGTCACGCTATCGGGATCGCAAGTGATTCTCGAAAGGTAATGATTCTGAACGACCTGAGCCCTGCCTCTGAACGCCACCGGCACACGCCTCATCACTCCGCGTGAATAGTAGTAGTCAATGGTGTCGGGGCTGATGTAGACGATGCGCGAAGAAGGCTTAATAAACGGCTGCAGCAAACGCTGCACCTCGCTACGCGGGATGATGACGTGTCCATAATTCTTACCACTGGTATGTGCGTCGAAGTCTACAGAGAGCGCAGAGCGTCGTAGGCGAAAGCTATAACCCAAGAGCGTCGTACCTTTGTCGTGCAGCGTCACACGTATGTTGTCAGGCAGGTCGGATGTGATGACCGTTCCATCGTCTACGTTCTCAAGTGCCACGGGGAACACCACTTCCATGTCATATTCATCATTGAGCGTCAGCATCAGCCAGAAGCCTGCGGATATGACGAAGAAGAAAGAGAACACCAACGCCTCACGGCTGCGCTTGCTGAGCAGGAAAGCCTTGATAGCGCCGAACATTCGTGAGAACTGGAAACGGTCCATCGCAACTTACTTGGCGTAGTTACCTGTGCTTTCTGCGGCTGAGGCAAAGACGGAGTTGCGATCTACGCGGATGCGCACGCCGTTGGCGATTTCGATAATCAGGACATTCTTCACGTCGTCGATATCGCGGACGGTGCCGTAGATCCCTCCGGCGGTGATGACTTCCTGACCGTGCTCTATGGAGTTGCGGAATTTTTGTATTTCTTTCTGTTTCTTCTGTTGCGGACGAATCATGAAAAAATACATGATGGCGAACATCGCGACGAGCATCAGGATCATACCCAGACCGCCGTCGCCTTGTGCTTGAAGCAAGATTGTAAGCGTTTTCATATATACATTATTATATTATTGTGATGATACGATGGAAAAAAGTCATGCGTTAGGATCCACCCTCAACGCCCTCAACACCCTCGTCCTCCAATTTAGATGCTTCTCTCTGCGAGAAGTTTTTGTGGAGCTTGCCGTCGCTGATGAGCTGACGGGCTATGGCGTCAAGCATTCCGTTGATATAGCCTCCGCTACGAGGTGTGGAATAGTATTTGGCGATATCGACATACTCGTTGATAGTCACCGTGAGCGGTATCTGTGGGAAGGTGAGCATCTCTGCCAGCGCTGTCTGCATGATGAGCAAATCCATGAGTGCCAGACGATCCAGATCCCAATTGTGTAGTGTCTGCGACACCAGCGAGCGGTAGTGATCGGCTCCCAGCAGCGAAGCACGCAGCAGACGGCGGGCGAACTCGCGATCCTCCTCGTCGCGATATTCGGGCATCAGCGGCTGGTCGGCACCCAGCTTCTTGTCGAAGAGTTTGATGGTCTTGATGACGAAGGAATCGATGATGAAGCGGTCGTCGTTCCAGAAGAGGCTCTTCTCTTCGAGGAGCGCGTCCAGTTCCTCGTCCTCCATGATAACCTTGCGATATAGCTGCCGCCAGATTGTTTTGTCGTCTTCGTATGTCGGCACATCACTACGAGACATCCAATCCTTGTAGGTCTCCGACTCAATGATTTTATTGTAGAGATAACGCACGAAGTCCTCGTCGTCGGCCCACGTCTTCTTCTGGTTGTCTACGAAGTCGCGCAACTGATGGTTCTTCTCCAGCTGGGCGATGAACTGGTTGTTGACGAAGCGGGGACTGGGAGTCTGGCCGTCGCGCAGGCGGTTGTGGCGGTTGGTGGCTGTGACGTATGCTCGTTCTGCCATGTGATGGAGGTCAACGATGAGCTCGAGCATATAGAAATAGAGGTCGTATGACTTAGAGAGGCTGAAGAACAAATCCTTCTCTGCCGTGTCCAACTTATGCCCGCCGTTCTGGTAGAAAGCATAAGTCTGTTGGATGACTTTTAGACGTATGAGCTCTCGATTAATCATGTCAAAAGAAGTATTTCTGCGTTTAGATAATCCTTTCGGTGTGCAAAAGTAGTCATTTTCGAGGAAAAAGCAGAAGTTTTTCATCATTTTTTGGGCAGTTTGACGAATAATGACTAATTTTGACCCCTGATTTGATGAAAAAACATTTAATCGATGAAAGAAACACGTTACGACAGCAAGGAAAAGGACATCCTTTTCTCACGAGCCATCAAGGCTGGAAAGAGACTTTATTATGTTGATGTGAAACAGAGCAGCCGCGGCGACCTCTACCTGGCTCTCACCGAGAGCAAGAAGATCGTGAGCGGTGATCCTGAGATGCCACAGTTCTCGTTTGAGAAACACAAACTGTTTGTCTATCCCGAGGATTTCGAGAAGTTCACAGGAGCATTGGCCGACGCCATGCGCTTCATCTACGAGCAGCAAGGACCCGTAGAACAGCGCGTCGTCGAGGAGCGGGGAGACATACAGCTCGACGAGCTTGAGTTCTGAGCCTTTTCAGCCTCAGAGAACCCGAAACACAAAGAAAAAGAATGGCCGCCATAGAAAATGACGGCCATTTTCTTGCGCTTTAGCGCAATTTCGCGTACCTTTGTAGCGCAAAACAAGAAATAACACTTTACCATTATGTCAATAACCTTTTTCCGGACACCCGAACAAAACGTCATTGCTACCCAAGCCGACCACCTACTCACACAGGAAGAAATCGATAAACTCTGCTGGCTCTACGGCGGAGCAACGCGCATAGAGGCCGACACGCTCGAAGGCCATTTCGTAGGACCACGCAGAGAGATGATCACGCCCTGGAGTACGAATGCTGTTGAGATCACACAGAATATGGCAATCCAAGGTATCGTGCGTATCGAGGAATATTTCCCCGTCGACAGCGCCGAGGCCGAACATGATCCCATGCTCCAACGCCTATACAAAGGTCTCGACCAGAACATCTTCACCGTCGACATCAAGCCTGCACCTATACAGCACATCGAGAACCTCGAAGCCTACAACGAGCAGGAAGGACTCGCCCTCTCACCCGAAGAGATTGAGTATCTGCACGATGTGGAGCGCCAGCTCGGCCGTCAACTCACGGACAGCGAGGTGTTCGGCTTCGCGCAGATCAACAGCGAGCACTGCCGCCACAAGATCTTCGGCGGCACCTTCATCATCGACGGCGAAGAGAAGCCCAGCAGCCTCTTCGCCATGATCAAACGCACAACACAGGAAAATCCACACAAGATTATCTCTGCTTACAAGGATAATGTAGCCTTTGCCCAGGGTCCTGTCGTCGAACAGTTTGCCCCCGCCAATCACGCAACAAGCGACTTCTTCCGCGTGAAGGAAATCGAGAGCGTCATCAGCATCAAAGCGGAGACGCACAACTTCCCCACCACCGTCGAACCATTTAACGGTGCTTCTACTGGCACAGGCGGTGAGATCCGCGACCGCATGGGCGGCGGCACAGGCTCATGGCCCATCGCCGGAACGGCTGTGTATATGACCAGCTATCCAAGCAGCCAGCGCCCTTGGCTCTACCAGACGCCCGAACAGATCCTCATCAAGGCATCTAACGGTGCCAGCGACTTCGGTAACAAGTTCGGACAGCCGCTCATCGCAGGCTCCGTGCTTACCTTCGAGCATGAGGAGAACGGCGAGCAGTATGGTTACGACAAAGTCATCATGCTCGCGGGCGGTGTAGGTTATGGCACCAAGCGCGACTGCCTGAAGGGCACACCGCAGAAGGGTAATAAGATTGTCGTCGTAGGCGGCGACAACTATCGTATCGGTCTCGGCGGTGGCTCTGTAAGTTCTGTCGACACAGGTCGCTACTCCAGCGGCATAGAGCTCAATGCCGTGCAGCGTGCCAACCCAGAAATGCAGAAGCGAGCCTACAACCTCGTGCGTTCGCTATGCGAAGAAGATGTCAACCCCGTCGTCTCCATCCACGACCACGGCTCGGCAGGTCACGTCAACTGTCTCAGCGAGCTCGTCGAAGAATGTGGCGGACTTATCGATATGACCAAACTGCCCATTGGCGACCCTACCCTCTCCTCGAAGGAGATCATTGCCAACGAGAGCCAGGAGCGCATGGGACTGCTCATTCAGGAGGAACACCTCGACCACGTCCGTGCCATTGCCGAGCGTGAGCGTGCTCCGCTCTATGTCGTCGGAGAAACGACTGGCGACGCTCATTTTGCCTTCGAGCAAGGCGACGGCATCCGTCCCTTCGATCTCGACGTCGCGCAGATGTTTGGTTCCTCACCTAAGACGGTAATGGTGGACGAGACAGTGGAGAGGACGTACAGTGATGTGAGCCCCCTCCCGACCTCCCCGAGGGGAGGCCAGCAAACAGACTGCCAACCGCAAAAGGAACAAGAAGCCTCCCCTCGGGGAGGTTTGGAGGGGGCCCTTACTGCTGTTCTCTCCCTTGAAGCTGTCGCCTGCAAGGACTGGCTCACCAACAAGGTAGACCGCTCGGTCACAGGAAAAGTGGCTCGTCAGCAGTGTCAGGGCGAGTTGCAGCTTCCGCTCAGCGACTGCGGCGTTGTAGCCCTCGACTACCGTGGACGAAAGGGCATTGCCACCGCCCTCGGCCATGCACCGCAGGCAGGTCTTGCTGATCCCGCCGCCGGTTCTGTGCTTTCTGTGGCCGAGAGCCTGACGAATATCGTGTGGGCGCCGCTTGCCGAAGGACTCGACAGCGTCAGCCTCAGCGCCAACTGGATGTGGCCCTGCCGCTCGCAGAAAGGCGAAGATGCCCGATTGTACAAGGCTGTTGAAGCGCTCTCCGAATTCTGCTGTGCATTAGAAATCAATGTGCCGACTGGTAAGGACAGTCTCTCCATGACGCAGAAATATCCCGATGGCACCAAGGTCATCGCTCCGGGCACCGTCATCGTCAGCTCCGGCGGCGAAGTCAGCGACATCCGCAAGGTCGTGAGCCCCGTGCTCGCCGACGAGCCAAAAAGTGCTCTCTACCATATCGACTTTTCCTTCGATGAACTCCGCCTCGGTGGCAGCGCCTACGCACAGGCTCATGGCAAGGTAGGTTCCGATGTGCCCACCTGCACTAACCCTGAATATTTCCGCGATGCTTTCGATGCCGTGCAGGAATGTGTTCGCAAGAGCCTCCTTCTCGCAGGTCATGACATCAGCGCCGGTGGCCTCATCACCACTCTTTTAGAGATGTGTTTCGCTAACACACACGGCGGCATGAAAATCAATCTCAACAACTTCGCCACCGACGACATCACAAAAATTCTCTTCGCCGAGAACCCTGGCGTCGTCGTGCAGGTCAGCACCAAGCACGAAGCCGAGTTCAAGAAGATCATGGACGATGCCGGCGTAGGATATATATATATAGGTACACCTGCGCGCGACCGTTCCATCCTCCTCCGTCGCACAGCAACTGAGAGTGATGGCACCAAGCACATCATTTTCGAAGAGACGCTCGATATAGACGCCCTACGCGATATCTGGTACCAGCCCTCTCACCTACTTGACCGCAAGCAGAGCATGAACGACTGCGCTGACGAACGCTTTGCAAACTACAAGAACCAGCCACTGCAGTGGAGGATAAAGGCCTCTTCTTCCCTGCCGTCGGTAGGGAAGAAGAGGCCACACGCAGCCATCATCCGCGAGAAAGGCACGAATGGTGAACGCGAAATGGCCTACTGCCTCTACCTCGCCGGCTTCGACGTCAAAGATGTCATGATGACAGACCTCATCACGGGGCGCGAGACGCTGGACGACATTCAGATGATCGTCTTCTGCGGCGGCTTCTCCAATAGTGACGTCCTCGGCTCCGCCAAGGGCTGGGCTGGCGCCTTCCTCTTCAACCCGAAAGCCAAGGCTGCCCTCGACCGCTTCTATGTTCGCCCCGACACCCTCTCACTTGGCATCTGCAACGGATGCCAGCTAATGGTAGAGTTGGGTCTTCTGTGGCCCGCCGACGGCGGTTCACAGAAAGCTACTATGCTCCACAACGATTCCCACAAGTTCGAGTCTGCCTTCCTTGGCCTCACCATCCCAGAGAACAACAGCGTGATGCTCGGTTCCCTCTCTGGCAGCAAGCTCGGCATCTGGGTAGCACACGGCGAGGGCAAGTTCCGTCTCCCGCATCCCGAGAGCACCTATCACGTCGTTGCTAAATTCAGCTACGACAAATACCCCGGCAACCCCAATGGCTCGGACTACAGCGTCGCTGGCCTGTGCTCGGCCGACGGTCGTCATCTGGCCATGATGCCTCACCTCGAGCGCGCCATTTTCCCCTGGCAGTGCGCCTACTATCCCGCCAATCGCAAAGGCGACGAGGTGACACCATGGTTCGAAGCCTTCGTCAACGCGAAGAGATGGTGCGAGCAGACCCACCCCCAACCCCTCCCATAAGGGAGGGGAGGTTAGTTACCTTCAAGATATGATTCCCGTTACTGATATTAAAGATACATCCCGCCAGCCCCTCCCCTCCCTAATGGGAGGGGAGGGGGGTGGGTCTTTATTCACCACCTTCTTCCGCATCGGTCTTTTCACCATCGGAGGTGGCTACGCGATGATACCACTCATCGAAGCGAAGATTGTCGATGAGAAACAGTGGATCACGCGTGAGGAGCTACTGGATCTGATGGCCGTGGCACAGTCCTGTCCCGGCATCTTCGCCGTGAACATCGCCATCTTCATCGGCTACAAACTGCGCGGTGTTGGCGGCGCGCTGATGTCCACGCTCGGCTGTATCATGCCCTCGTTCCTTATCATTCTCGCCATCGCCCTCTTCTTCCGACAGTTTCAAGACAATCCGTGGGTGGCTCGTGCCTTCCGTGGCATCCGCCCCTGTGTCGTAGCCCTCATCGCAGCACCCACGTTCAAGATGGCCAAGACCGCCCGCATTGGATGGACCAATGTGTGGATTCCCGTCCTCGGCGCCTTCCTCATCTGGATGTTTGGCGTCTCACCCATCTGGGTCATCGTCGCAGCCGGATTGGGAGGCTTCCTCTATGGTAAATATATAGCAGCGGACTCTCCCCCCGCCCTCCCTATCAGGGAGGGAGCAGACACCGAAGAAAAAGAGTAGCCCCTATTATAATTATGTATGAAATAATCTTCCAACCAGCAATAGTAACCGCCCCCTCCCTGATAGGGAGGGCGGGGGGAGAGTCTGTAAGTTTATGATTTATTTCCAACTCTTTTACACTTTTTTTCTCATCGGCCTCTTTGGCTTCGGCGGCGGTTATGCGATGATCTCGATGATTCAAGGCGAGGTCGTCACGAACCATCATTGGATGACTATGGGTGAGTTCACGGACATCGTCGCCGTGTCGCAGATGACGCCTGGCCCCATCGGCATCAACTCCGCCACTTATGTCGGCTACACTGCCGTCGTCAACACAGGCGGCGCACATTGGATGGGCATTCTCGGCTCGGCCACTGCGACCTTTGCTGTCGTACTGCCCTCGTTCATCCTCATGCTCATCATATCCAAATTCCTGATGAAGTATAAGCACCACCCGATGGTGGAGCACGTCTTCACGGGCCTGCGTCCCGCCGTTGTCGGTCTCCTCGCTGCTGCATGCCTATTGCTCATGACACCCGACAATTTCTCTACGCCCTCTGAGTCGCCTTGGCAGTTCTGGATCAGCGTCGCCATCTTCGTGTCCACGCTCATCGCTTGTCAGGTGTATAAGATCAACCCTATCCGCGTCCTACTCTGTTGCGCCCTCATCGGCCTCCTCCTCTTTTAAAATCGACACATCATGTACACCGCCAACCCCAGCCGCTACACGCACATGCAATATCGCCGTTGCGGACGCTCAGGCGTTCTACTGCCCGCTTTGTCCCTCGGCTTCTGGCATAACTTCGGGTGTGTGACGCCCGAGGAACAGAGCCGCGCCATCGTTCGCGCCGCCTTCGATGCCGGCATCACACATTTCGACCTCGCCAACAACTACGGCCCCGAGCCGGGAGCAGCCGAGGAGCGCTTAGGCAAGTTCCTGCAAGACGACTTCGCGTCACACCGCGATGAGCTGTTTATTGCCACCAAGGCAGCCTATGATATGTGGGAAGGACCTTATGGCTCGTGGGCCTCGCGCAAACACCTCATGGCCAGCCTCGACCAAAGCCTACGACGCCTACGACTGGACTACGTGGACTTGTTCTACTGCCACCGTTACGACCCCGAGACGCCACTCAATGAGACGCTACAGGCGCTGGTAGATATCGTGCGGCAGGGCAAGGCACTCTACGTCGGACTCTCACGCTGGCCCATGGAGGCGGCACGCTTCGGCTACGACTACCTGTGTCAGCACGACGTGCCCTGCCTCATCTATCAGGGACGGCTCAACCTCTTCGACCAAGCACCAAAGACCGACGGCATCCTTCAGGCTGCCGCCACTGCCGGCGCGGGCTTCATCTCTTTCTCACCCTTGGCGCAGGGTTTGCTCACCGACCGCTACCTCAACGGCATACCATCTGACAGCCGCATAGCGCACGACCCTCGTTTTCTGAAGGCAGAGGCGCTGACGCCGCAGACGATGGAGCGCATTCGGGCGCTGAACAAAATCGCCACCGCACGCGGTGAATCGCTGGCATCCACAGCACTGGCCTGGATCCTGCATCACAAGGAGGTCACAAGCGTCATCATCGGCGCCAGCTCACCTGAACAACTGCATAAGAACCTCGCCTGCCTCCAAAGCCCTGACTTCTCTGACGAGGAACTTGCCGCAATCGCCGCCATCCTCACATGATACCCAGATCATCATAATGAAAAAGATTATACGAATAATGGCATCATGCCTTGTGGCCCTGATACTTGGATGCCAAATAAGTTCCGTCTGGGCCATACCTGCCCATCCCAAGCCCATGAAGATTGTGCAGCCCGACGGCACTGTCGTGACCATTCGCCTCTGCGGTGACGAGTGGCTTCATGCTGAGACTACCACTGACGGCTATACAGTCGTCAAGGATCAGCGGGGCTTCTACGTCTATGCATCGCTGGAAGCCGGTCGTTTGGTACCTACAGGTCAAGTAGCTCACGACGAGGCTTACCGTCTGCCGACAGAACGTAATTTTCTGAATGCCTTGCCCAAAGGACTGATGCCCGAGATGACGGAGGAAGCACAAGAGATGAAGCAGCAGGTGGAGCAACTGGGACAACAACGGCGTACAAGCCGAAAAGCCCCGAAGTACGACTACACGAAACGCCCACCACTCGCGGATTGTATATCAAGAATGGAAAGATAACTGTCCGATAAGCGGCTAAGGGTGATGATGAGGTAGAGGTAGTTGCAGGGCACCTTCATCGGCAATGTCCCAAACATTCCAGCCGAGCGCTGCGGCCTCAGTCTTCAAGGCAGCACGCTGGTAGCGTGAGAGGCTGGCATCGAGAACGAGAAGGCGAGGAACATAGAGAGAGGGCAAACTGGAGAGATGGCGGGATTTGTAGCCACGAGTAAGCCAGAGCACATCAACGGCTATGGGCTTTTGGTGAATCGCGATTTCACCGCAGTTATTATCTATCATTACAGCCGTGAAGCCCTGAGCAGCAACGGCCTTTCGATTAGCGAGGATGACAGGATCGCCCGTCAAGCGGCGACGCCAGAAGCTTTCGGAGATATATTTAAGCCCTGTGGTGACGGAGTCGGGCTGGGGCGTCAAGAGCCAGCTGCGATCGGGCGACGCGATGACGTGAAGAGCCGGACAGCGCCAGTTGTTATAGACAACCACCTGCGGCTCGGCCTTACGACTCCAGAAGTCATTGATGACGGCACCGGGCAAATGCACTTCGAACTGCATCACAGACAGCTGCGCCGCCACGATCCACGATAAGCCTTGACCCAGCCATGAAACAAGATATGAGGCAAAAGGCAGCGAAGCGAGGAGCAGCAGAAGGAAGGCACCGATAATGAGGGCCGTCGTCAAAGGGATGAAGATGAGGTTAAAAAGCGGAGCATACAAGGGGATGCGATGGAAATAATATGCCACTAACGGCAAGGTCGCAAGCTGCGCCGTCACAGACACAGACAACACCTCCAACGGCCACATCAAATGGTAACGCTCCAAGCGGAAACAAAGGAAACGATGACGTTCGAAGAACCAAAGATACCAACGCCTATGGAGCACGACAATACCCACAACAGCCGCGAACGAGAGTTGTGCGCCCACATCGAAAAGATAGACTGGACGTATAAGGAGCATCACCAACGCCGTGAGTACCAGCCAATGAAGCGGTTGCACGTAGCGTTGCTGCAAGGCACCTATGAGAAAGAGGCTCGTCATCAGCGCCGCACGCACCAGCGATGTCGGCAGGCCTGCCACGAAAACATACGTCCAAATGAACAGGAGCACCGCCAAGCCTAACCATGGCCGCCATCGCGACAAGAGAAAGCGCCCGTTCAACAGCGTCAGAAAGAAGCCCACAATAATCGAGAGGTGGAGACCTGAGAGCGCCAACAGATGACTGGCACCAGCAGCAGCGTAAAGATCTCGCGTTTCATAGCGCAACTGTGAGCGGTCGCCAAGCGTAACAGCAGCAACGATAGCCTGCGACTCCTCGTCCATCCCTGTAGATGCATACGTATCCAAAAGCTGTTTGCGCACACCCAATGCGTGCAGGCGTAGTCTCGCCATCCACGTCGTGCTATCCTCAACGCCCTGAATCCATCGCCATCGCACATAGTCGAACTCATCAGGATTGCCACGGTTCACGGGCGGTCGCTCCATTCGCTTCCACGAAGCATGCACGTCCTCCGCGTAAGCTGCATAGCGGGCGAATCCGAAGACGGCGAAGAAGATGATTGTCAACCAAGTGAACAAGATTCGGCTGTGTGGCAAGCGGCTATCAATATGCCAGCACAGCCATGCGCCAAGGGCTAAAAGCAAAGAGAATCCCCACGCGGCTGCATTGAGCCACGCGGGGACGATAAGTTTGTCGTAGAATAGCAGGTCAGCCGCTACAATACCGACCGCCAGTGCCAGCGTAATCAGGACTAACGGACGAGACATTTCAATTCGTGTACCTCGCTGACGGGATCAGGCTTGCCATAGAGGGCACTGCCTGCGACATAAGCATCTACGCCGGCATCGCGGAGCAGGGGTGCAGTAGTGCGGTTAACACCGCCGTCGACCTCAATGAGCGCCTTGGAGCCCGTCTGGCTGATGAGCTGACGCAGGCGACGCACCTTGTCGAGACTATGCTCAATGAACTTCTGGGCACCGAAGCCAGGATTCACGGTCATGAGCATCACCACGTCAACATCGCAGATGATCTCTTCGAGCGTCGACACGGGTGTCGCGGGATTCAGCGTCACTGCGGCACGCATCCCAGCCTCGTGGATCTGCTGGATAGTGCGGTGGAGATGGATGCAGGCCTCCTGATGTACGTTCATAATGGCGGCACCGAGGTCACGCACCTGCGGAATAAACTTCTCGGGCTGCACAATCATCAGATGGACGTCCAGCGGCTTCGTCGTCATCTTGGCCACATATTCCAGCACGGGGAAACCGAAGGAGATGTTGGGAACGAAGACACCATCCATAACGTCCAGATGAAGCCAGTCGGCCTCGGAGCGGTTGAACCACTCCATCTCGGCTTGCAGATTAGCGAAGTTTGCGGCCAAGAGGCTGGGAGCGATGATGTTGTGCTGTCTGTCGCCTTGTGTCCTGAGTTCAATCATAATGGTCTAACGGCTCTGGCACGAGCTCGGATGTTGTTAAGCGTTGATGTTTTGGGAAGCGAGGTGGCAAATTGATTGGCAGGGACAATACGCGTCAGCTGCACATTGATGAGTACGGGTTTCTCCATAGGCAAACGTTTTGGTGTGCGTGTCTATTTAGATAACGTACTCACCTCGTCATTTATTGTGCAACACCCCTTCTTTTCTTACAAAGTTATCGTACGACCTTACGTACGCTGTTGCCCTGTTTGACGACGAGTATGCCGCGAGCAGGCACTTCCCAAAGGTTAAACTGTGCCGAGGGAGCGATGTGTACGAGTCGCCCGGTGGTGTCGAAAACGCGTGTCATGCCATCGTCGGCAGCATTGAGGTCGGCGTTCACTTCACGTACTCCGTCGAAGAGCACGTCCTTCATCTCAGAGATGGTACTGGTCGCGGCATTACCGGTGAACATGACATCATAGGCAATCTCCTTACCATCGCAAATGATGCCGTGCCATTCCCCCTCAATCTTGTCACGTCCTCCGAAGCTGAGACGGTAGGTATGTCCCTGAATGAGTTCGTTCTCGACATAATAATAGTACAGTTCTGCAGGCTGTTGGAGGTAATAGCCGTAAAGAGGCTTGGCATCGAAAGGATCGGTCTCACTTATGACAAAATTCTTGCCTGTAGTAAGATCCGTGCCAAAGAGTCCCACTTCACCATCAAAGGAAGCCGCAGTATAATTACAGAAGCCACCTTGAAAACCTATATGTATGGCAATGTGTTTTTTGCCCGCATCATCGGTATCACTATTGATGGAGAAGGTGTATGGCTTGTTATCGACGGTTTGGAGTCGCGGCTCAGGTTTGTCGGACTCCAATGGTGTCGTTCGTATGCCATAGACAATACGCTGAGAGGATGAGAATGACTCATTATTCTGTGGCGGGTTCATGAGCAGGATATCGTAATAGCCGTCATACCTACCGTTCCAACCCCAATTGACATGTACGAGTCCATCTTCATTCATACCATCTACCACGAAAGCATGGCCACCATCTTTCACATCCTGACCCCCGAAGATGACAGGACATTGATGTTGCATCTCAGAGTATATGATCTCCTTGAATTTTTCATCATCCTTCATATCATCACGGCTGGCAAATTTCACGCACGCCTCGGGATAGCCAAAAGACTGGGTCAACGCCGCGGCCGCAAAGATTGCAGACGATCCGCTGCCATTCAGTCTAAAGTCCATGTAGACAGCATATGCGCAGTCAATGCAAAGTTGTGCCACCAGTGTTCCCTTTCGACCCGGATCAAAATAAAGGACATCCTCTGATTTGGTGTAGCCTTCGGGAAAGTAGTAGCCATATCCCTCAAGGAAAGGCCATGAATATGAGCTGTTGACAGACACATCTATAGAATTACCGTCACCATTGATCGTATACGAGCCATCGAACTTGGCTTTTGCGGGATAGCGGTAGTAATTCATCGACTGGGCGAGCGTAACAGCAACGCAACCCACAGGGGGACGCTGGCCGTCAATCTCTGGTGCCTTGCGGTTAAAGGGATCTGCCTGGCCCCACTTGGTCTTGATGAAAGGCGGCACCGGCGTATAGCTTGCGCGCGACGTATGTGCTGGCGCGTGCTTGGGTGTCCGTGCCATCTGACGGTCGATACCATCAAGCCACCATTGCATACAGCAGGGTAGATTGTCCGCATCGAAGGAGCCGGTCGAATAGCCGATGACGGCGGGATAGGCTTCGTTGCGCGACACAATGACAAAGCCTTCGCCCGCAGAGGAGTCGAAAATGGTGTAGGTGGCCGTTTCCTTGACCTTGGAGATAGTCACGGGTGCTATGGTGCCATAGCCCTTGACCATCTGCGCAACGTTCATCTTTGCCGCTGCAATCGTCTTCATCTCTTCGTCGCTGCGCTCATGGGCAAAAACCGTTAACGCTACAACTGTGCATACGATAAGGGATAGGATTCTTTTCATGCTGAAACGTCGTTATGAAAGGAGAAAGTAAGTTGTGTCGGGCGATGCCGACACAACTTACTCTTCATGATGATAGTAGATGTATGATTACTTGAGGTTACGGTTGTAGAGGCGGGCAGGAGCATTCTTGTGGAGCAGGGGCATGACCTGAGCCTTCTCCTGCTTGACGGAACGCTTGACAACGCTCTTCTTAGCACTCTTGGCAGCCTTGACACCAGCAGCTCCGGGGAGCACAATCTTGGTAGCACCATTGGTGTTGCCATAGTACCAACCATCCTCACCGATGGCTGCGAGCAGACCCTTCACGGGGAAGGTAATCACGCCGTTTTCAAGCTTACCCATGACACCTTGAGCCTTAACCTCGTCGAAGGAGTAGCCCTTATCCATGTAATAGGCACCCATGCTATAGATGGTGAACACACCATTGCCCCAGTCTACGCCCATCTCCTGAGCTTCGATGAAGACGCCGTCGGGATCGCAGGCATTGATTTCCATGTAGTAGTCGCGGGTAGCATCCCACTCACCAGAATTGTTGAGAGGATAGGCCTCGCCATAAGGATTCTTCAGACGATAGAGGCCAGGGGTGTTCTGATTTTCCTGAATCTCAACCTCATAGGTGGAAACATAATCGGTGGGATCTTCTTCTTCAGGGCAGTAGAGGGGACCAAGGCAGTCCTCAGTGTAAGTAGCCATACCGAGCGACTTCCAAGCACCGGCCACAGCCTCATACTTGAAGGTTGCAGTCTCCATATTCTTGGCCTCGTCGCCGAGGAAGGACACAACAACGAAGGTGTACTTGCCATCAGCCATATTGGCTGTGGGGAACTTTACTTCGCCGCTCTGGTCGATCTCAACCATGTTCTCATACTCACCTGCAATGATGGCAGCCGCATCCTCGTCGGTCGGGTCGCCAGGCACGAGTGCCACGTATGCGGAAGTGACATCAGCGCCGAGCTGGACGTCAGCAACTACGAAGACACTCTCGTCGACAGCGGTGAACTTACCTGCGTAAGAGATAGCGCAGCTGACATCGGCACGGGTGTAGCCGTCGATGTAGATGTACTCATAAGCAGCACCGAAGGTGCCGGCAGAGACGTAGTAGGACATGGGAATAGCAATGATGCCTTCTTCCTTGTCAAACTCGCCATAAGCGGGAGTGAAGTCTACACCAGCGACCTTGCCGCGCACTACACCTTGGTAGTAGTTGAAGTTCGCCACATAGAGGGGGCCGTAACCGGAAGCATCTTCCAAGCCCGTGTAAGTCTGAGCACAGGTCACGTCACCAGTTGCTTCATCGTATTCGAAGACGATGTCAACACCGTTACCCCATTTGCTCAGCTTGAACTGATAGAGGTTGGGCTTGATGACGTTCTGACGATAGACGAAAGGCAGGCCCTCGTCATCGCCGCTCCAGTATGTACCTGTGTACTTGTAAGTAGCAGTACCTGCGGAGTTCCAGGGTCCCCAGTCTGTCCAGTCGGTAACACCGATAGTGAAACTGTAGGAAGAATAACCGTAAGGCGTTGCCATGCCCTCGTCGCCTAAGGTAAGGGTGATCTTCTCATACTTACCATATTCGATGTCAGCAGGAACATAGCTTACGGGAAGCTGAGCAGTGGTCTCACCAGCTGCGAAGGAAACGTTAGCGGGGATGGTGTACTTGTCGCTCTCCGTGGTGGCCTTGACAGGCACTGTGAGGGCTGAGCCAGCCTCAGCACGGCTGACGGTGATGCTGATGCTACTCTCTTCGGGATTAATCTCGTAAGCTGTGGGCAGCTCGTTTCCGAAGAAGACCTGTGCGCCCGTGGGCATCGGAGCCGGAGTAATCTCTTCCTCTCCACTGCAGGCAGCGAAGACGAGACCTGCGGACAGGAGCATCAAGGTATATCTAAGAATTCTTTTCATAGTGATTTCTTTGATGTAATGATTATGTGTTAATAGCTCTCTAATAGGCGATTATGCGGGATCCGTGACACCATCCAGGAGTTCGCCATTCTGGCCAGCCACAGGCTGTGCACCACCTTCGTTGTTCACGACACCTGCATTAGTGTCGGTCTCGGTGGTCGGGAAGCGCATGTTGAGCCACTGGTCGTCAGCCTTGACGTTGAACTTGAAGGCATCGGGGATGTTGTTGTTTTCATCCTTGTGGAAACGGACGATAGGCTTGTTCAGACGACGGCAGTCAGCGATACTGAAGCCTTCCATCCACAGCTCTACGCGGCGCTGGAACCAAATCTCGTCAGCCAGCGTGCGGCCACTGAGGTCAGCAAAGTAAGCAGGATCACGATAGGTCTTCACGAAGTTCTCGAGGACACTCTTGGCCTGAGCCTCGTTACCGCTCTTGAGCAGACCTTCAGCCTGGATGAGGATCATCTCCTCAACACGCATCAGAGGCCAGTCGTTGGCGTTCGTGGTGCTGCCTGCGCCGGTCTTCATACCGAACTTCACATTGGTGTAGGGAGCATAGACAAGCTTGTTACCGTCCTCGTCAGCGTAGGTAGCGATGTCGTCGCCTTCAGCCATGACCACACCTTCGGTGATCCACTGTACGCCATTGAGACAGTCGGAGTGGAGGTTCTCGTCGAGCCACCAGCCTTTGCGGACGTCGGTAGCAGGAATCTTGTTGTAAAGGATGGAGTTGATCTGTGGGACATTGTCAGTAGCAGGGCCGTACCCGTCACCCGTGAAGGCGCTGACCCAACTGGGGCTGGTACGATAGCCGTAGTCGCTACCCATCACCTCGGTGATGAGGATACCCCAGATCCAGTTGTGCTCGTTGATGTTGCAGAAAGCGGGATGACCTACTTCCTCGCGTGTGGCAGGCGTGTAGCCTTCCATAGCCTTCTGGGCGTCGGCAGCAGCGGCTGCCCAATTACCCATATAAAGGTTCGCACGTGCGCGAAGACCGTATGCGACGTTCAGGTCAACAAGGTGCTTGCTGGCACGCTTGAAGCCCTGGAGGTGCTCAATAGCCCAATCAAGGTCGGCCATGATGACTTCGTACACCTCAGCCACAGTGGAACGGGGGTTGTTGGCATAATCAACACCCTCTTTCAGAACGGGGATACAGGGGAGATCCTTGCTGGTCTCGTAGCTGCCCTGGAAATAGGGAGCGAGTGCCAGATAGTCGAAAGCGCGCAGAGCCTTGGCCTGAGCAACCTTGTAGAGAGCTTCCTGATCCTCGGTGTCCTCACCAATCTGGTTGATGACGTCATTGGCCATACCCAGCTGGTTGTAGGGAACCTTATAGCGGATGTAGGGGTTAGCGTAATCGGGATTACGGTCAGAGAGCTCGCTGGCCGTACTGAACCAGTTGTAACCATTGTCGCCACCGAAGGCATCGCCGCCTTCGAGGGAGAGGGAGATGGCAGCCATGATGAAGCCGAAATCATCAGCACGGCTACTGGCGGTGAACACAGAGCTGGCCTTACCCATCATGTTGTACATTCCAGAGAACGTGGCATCCACGCGCTCAGGCAGTGCTGCAACGGTCTCGTTGACCTGTTCGGTAGTCAGCGAACCTCCCTCGTAGACCATATCGTCCATATCATCGCACGCTGTCAAAGCGAAGGCAGCTGCGAGAGTGAGAAGGGAAATCTTATAGAGTTTCATAGATTTACGTTGTTATGATTATGAATGATGTCAATGTCCGGAGATTAGAACTTCACCTGGATACCGCCGACGACGCTGCGCATCGTGGCATACTGACCTGTGGCCAGACCGGCACCGCTGGTGTAGCTACCTACGCCAGCCGTGTAGCGGGGATCGAGACCCTGACGGGCGGTGAGGAGGAAGAGGTTCTCACCCGCAAAATAGACGCGGAGGCTGCGGATCTGAGCCTTGTTCATCCACTTCTTGGGGAAGGTGTAACCTACGGAGAGGTTGTTCAGAGAGAGATAGTTGCTGCTGGTGAGGAAGCGGTCGTAAGCGGTCTGCGACGTAGCTTCGGTATCGCCATAGCTCAAGCGAGGAATATCGCTGCCGGTGTTGTCGGTGCTCCAAGCATCGAGAAGATCCTTGTGCATGGCCTGACCCTGCTGGCGACCGTTGTGCATGAGCTGGTGATAAGCACCGTCGTAGGTCTTACCGCCGAGCTGGAAGCTGAACTGAGCGCTGATGTCAATGCCAAATGCCTCGAACGTGGTACCGAAGCCGCCAATCACCTTGGGCTGGATGTCGCCAAGGTCATACTTGTCAGCATCGTCCTGCGTATTGGTGACAATCTGACGACCCGTCTTCACAGGATTACCCTCTTTGTCGAGTTTTTCCTGATAAACGATACGGCCTTCACTATCTTTCTTTTCAACCATGATGGGGTTGCCTTCGGCATCTTCCATGCCTTTGCCACTCTCGTCAACCTGCTGCACCATTACGGGCTCCATTTCCACTTCGTCCTTCCAATAGAGGGCCTGACCGTCCTGGAAGTTGTAATCCCAAGCGTTGATGGCGAAGTCGCTGCCAGTATAGGAACCATTGTATGTACCAGCGTACTTCAGCATGTAAGCCTCAGTGATTGAACCACCGACGCGGATGATGCTGTTGCTGTACTTGATACCGCCAGCCTTCTCGTCAGCAGGGTCGAGAGCGAGGAACTCGTTGTGGTTGTGACCCAGAGCGAGGTTGATATTCCACTTGATGTTCTTCGTGCGGATAACGTCGCCATCCAAGGAGAGTTCAACACCACGGTTCAACAGCGTACCGATGTTGGTGGGATAGCTGCGGGCATTGATACCAGAGGAAAGGGGAAGGGACTTGGTGTAGAGAAGATCGGTGGTGCGACCGGTGTAGACCTCGATGGTACCGTTCAAACGATACTTGAACAATGAGAAGTCGAGACCGAAGTTCCACATCTTCTTCTTCTCCCAAGTGAGTTCTTCATTACCCTTGGAGCTCAAATCGATACTGTAATCACCAGTCTCCTCGTTGTAAGAGGGGCTGTAAGTGTCTGCGTAGGCGTGCCAGCCCATGCCACCGTCGTTACCGTTGGCACCGAAGCTAACCTTAGCCTTCAAGAGGTCAACCCATTCGACGTTCTTCATGAACGACTCCTTGTTGATCTGCCAGCCGAGACCGACACCACCGAAGTTACCCCAGCGGTGACCGGGAGCGAAGATGGAGCTGGCGCCGCGACGGAAGTCAGCGTCGATGAAGTAGCGCTCACCGTAGTCGTAGCTCACGCGACCGATGATACCCTGACGCATCAGGTGGTCGGAATAAGAGCTGGCGTTCTCGTTCTCATGGGCAAGGGCGTTGTTCAGCTCACCGACGAAGGGGTTGAACAGGTGGTCGTTGCTACCAGAGATGGACTGGCTGATGCGCTTCTCCTGCTCGTAGCCGACGAGGATGCCGAGGTTGTGTCTTTCAGCAAACGTCTTGTTGTAGCTGGCCATGTACTGCTGGTTGATGTCGAAAGCACGGCTGTGACCGGCAGAAGCCTGACCGTCGTAAGCGGCAGCAGAACCAAAGCGGCTGTAGAGGTCGTTCTCGCGGCTGTTGATGTCCTGAGCCGCCAGCTGGGCGCTGATGTTCAGACCCTCGATGGGCGTGATGGTGGCCTTCCACATACCAGTGAAGATGTCGCCGTACACGCGGGCACGGTCGTAGGCATTGTCGCGCACGGCATTACCGACGATGGCAGGACGGTTGAAGTTAGTTTGGTTGCTATCGTAGATCTGGACACCGTTCTCTACCTTCTTGCTGCCATCGGCATTGCGGACGTAGAGGGGATAGATCGGACCAATGTTGTTGGTGATATAGAAGAGGTTACCGCTCGAACCGTAGGTCGTGGTGTAGTAGGGAGACTCACTGATGCTGTGGGTGTAGGCCATATTGGTGCTGAGGGTCAGCCACTTCTTAGCCTTGTATTCCACGTTCGTGCGACCTGTGTAGCGCTGATAATCGGAGTTGTCCACGAAGCCCTTGTCATTCAGGTAACCTACGCCTGCATAGTAGCTCAGACGGTCTGTGCCGCCAGTGACGCTGACGTTATACTCCTGACGGAAGCTGTTATGATAAGTCTCGTCGTACCAGTTATCGGGGGTGTAATAGTACTGACCGTCGCTGTAACCTAACGTAGCGTTGGGGTTCAGGCGGAAGTTGGTACCGATGAGGTTCTGGCCTTCGGGCACGGTGTAGACCTGATAGCCCAGACCGCCGTTGTTGCCATTATAAATGTTGTTGTTGGCGAAGCGATAAGCTTCATCAGCTGTAGCACCAGAGATGCGCTGCCAGTTGTAGAGGCTACGGAACTGAGTCTCGTAGTACTGACCGGGATCGGTGATCACGTCGTAGTTGGGAACCAAGCGGCTGTTGCTACCGAACTTAGCCTCGACGGTAACCTCAGCATCCTGCTTGCCGCGAGCCTTCTTGGTGGTGATGA
This sequence comes from uncultured Prevotellaceae bacterium, assembly GCA_947307015.1. Lineage (GTDB taxonomy): Bacteria > Bacteroidota > Bacteroidia > Bacteroidales > Bacteroidaceae > Physcousia. The sequence goes on from CAMZHV010000009.1 coordinate 50,143, forward strand.
GGATCACACCGTTGGCACCACGTGAACCGTAGATAGCGGTAGCGCTGGCATCCTTCAGCACAGACATGCTCTCGATGTCGTTGGGGTTGATTGTAGCCAGACCCTGAACCATGGGCACACCGTCAATGACGTACAGGGGCTCGTCGCTGGCGTTGAACGAACCGAAACCGCGGATGCGGATGGTCGGTGCGCTACCAGGACCGGCGCTGACGCCTGTAGCCTGAATACCGGCGACCTTACCGATGAGGGCGTTGGTAGCCGTCGACGTGACATGGTTGGCAATCTCCTCGCTCTTCAACTCCACGGCAGAACCGGTGAACGTCGAACGTTTCGTGGTACCGTAACCGATGACCATCACCTCGTCCAACAGCTTGTTGTCGGTGTCGAGGGAGATGCGCATACCGTTGCGGGCCTTAATCACGCGGGGGAGCATACCCATGTGCGTGATCTCCAGACGGGTGTCTGCGTTCGGAACGGTGATGACGAAATCACCATTCATGTCCGTCACAGTTCCTGTCTTCGTGCCGAGCACCTTGATGGAGGCACCGGGCAGGGGTTCACCATCATCGGCTGAGATGATGGTACCCTTCACTTGAACCTGAGCCACGGCCATCCCTACACAGAGGAACAGACCGCTCAGAAACATAGAAAGTCTTTTTTCCATAAATACTCTCTTAAATTAAACATAATTTGTTGTTATCTCATTTTGCTTTTTATCCTATATAATAAAATAAGGTGTAAACCGCGCCATTATCCTCGCAGAAAAGGCCCAACACACAGATAATACCATAAAGACGGCCGCAAAGTTAACGCTTTTTTCGTTAACAACAATAAAAAATAGCAAAAAAGACACTTTTTGACCCTACATTTTAACATTATGAACTGTCATCGGCCACTTTTTGCGTCCGAACGGCATGTCTTTTGCGTGCAAAAGTATCAAAAAGAGGGGGTCAGAAGTGACTGGAACCGTCGAAACAGTGGGTGCAAACCTTACATTTGGGCAGCCCGATGGACTTGATGAGAATCTCAAGGGTGTTGAAGCGCAGGGAGGTTAGGCCGAGGCGGCGACCCATCTCAGTGACCATAGCGCGATATTTCTCCGAATCGGTCTTGGCGTACTCCTGCAGGATTTCATGGGGCGTCGAACCTTCGGCACCTATACCGCCAGGAGTCTTGTCGCGGTCGTTTTCGAGATCGTGAATCACCTGACGCGTGAGCAGTTCCATATCGCTCTTGGAAGCGGAGAAGTTGAGGAAGGGACAGCCGTAGATGAGAGGCGGACAGGCTATGCGCATGTGTACCTCCTTGGCACCGAGGTCAAAGAGACCGCGAACGTTGTCACGTAGCTGTGTGCCGCGTACGATGCTGTCGTCACAGAACAGGCAGCGCTGCCCCTGGAGGGCGTCGCGGTTGGGGATGAGTTTCATCTTCGCCACGAGGTCGCGTGTGAGCTGGTTGCCAGGCATGAAGGAACGCGGCCAGGTAGGCGTATATTTCGAGATGGCACGGCGGTAAGGCGCGCCGATGCCTTCGGCATAACCCGTAGCCATGCCTACGCCAGAGTCAGGAATACCACTGACGGAATCCACCTTGGTGTCGTCCTGCTGTCCCATGAGCACACCACAGGTGTGACGCATCGCCTCCACATTACGACCCTCGTAAGTGGACGTGGGGAAACCATAGTAGACCCAGAGGAAAGAGCAGACCTGCATCTCCTCTTCGGGTTGGCGCAACTGCTCAATACCGTCGGCACGGAGACGGATGATCTCACCGGGGCCGACGAAACCTGTGACCTCATAGCCAAGGTTGGGGAAGGCAGAGCTCTCGGAGGTCACGGCGTAGGCACCATCGCGATGTCCGATGACGATGGGCGTACGTCCAAGGCGGTCGCGGGCTGCGATGATACCATCCTCGGTGAGGATGAGCATCGAACAGGAACCTTTCACTTTGCGATAGACGTTCTCTATGCCGTCGACAAATGTCTTGCCGCGTGCAATGAGCAACGTGATGAGCTCCGTGGGATTAGTCTTGCCACTGGACATCTCTGAAAAATGGTCGCCCTCGTCAAGCAGTTCGCGCGTGAGTTCGTCAAGGTTGTTGATCTTCGCCACGGTGACGACAGCCATCTTGCCGAGGTGGGAATTGACCATGATGGGCTGCGGGTCGGTGTCGGAGATAACGCCAATACCGCTGTTGCCGGGGAAGCGCTGCAGCTCAGCCTCGAAACGCGTGCGAAAATACTGGTTCTCAAGGTTGTGAATGCTGCGATAGAAGCCTTTCTCGGCAGAGTAGGTGGCAAGACCGCCACGTTTTGTGCCGAGGTGCGAGTTATAGTCAGTCCCGTAATAGAGGTCTGTGATACAGGGTTCTGTTGCGATGGTTCCAAAAAAGCCGCCCATTATTGTGAGTTTAAAGTTTAATGTTTAGAGTCAATTCTTTCGTTATATCGTTATAACGTTATTTCGATATTTCGTATTATAATTTATCTGTCCATCCAGAAGGAGCGGGTGAAGATGACGACAACGCTGACGATTTCGAGACGTCCCATGAGCATGAGTAGCGAGAGAAGCCACTTCACAACGCCTGGGAGAATGGCCCATGACATCGTGGGACCTATTTCAAGACCGAGCGTGGGGCCAACATTGCTGGCACAGCTCAAGGCGATGGTGAACGAGTTGGTGCTGTCGATGCCAATCACCGTCATGATGAAATAGGTGACGAAACAGAGTATGAAATAGAGACCTGAAAAGGCCAAGAGTGTCGTCTGCTTGGACGTTGGCAGTGCTACGCCATTGACTTTGACAGGCAGCACGGAGCGGGGATGCAGGACGTGCTTGATTTCGTTACGGATAACTTCCAACACCATCACGCCACGTACACATTTGAAGCCGCCAGCCGTGGAGCCTGAGCAGCCGCCGAAGAACATGAGCACGGAGAGCACGACCCACGTGATGTGCGGCCATTGGCCAGCATCGTCGTTAAAGACGCCCGTCGTGGTGGCGAAGGACACGACCTGAAAGAGGCTGTAGCGGAGGGCGTCAGCAAAATTATAGTCGCAGGAGTGCATCAGCGTGATGAGGATGAAGATGGTGGCCACGGTGATGAGGGACAGGAAGAGGCGCAGTTCGGAGTTGCGGAAGAACTCACGGAAGCGACGTTTCCATATTGTCATATAAAGCAGCGTAAAGCTGACGCCCGAGATGAGCATGAAGAAGATGGCCGTGTAGTCGATGGCAGCATTATGATAGAAGCCTGTGCTGTCGTTATGCGTAGCGAAACCGCCTGTGGCCGTGACCGTCATGGCGTAGTTGACGCAGTCAAAAGCACTCATGCCTTCGAGATAGAAGAGCACGGCGCAGACTACGGTGAGCATCAGGTAGATACCCCAAATCCATTTGGCCTGTGTGCCTAAGCGGGGGTGCATCTTACTGCGCAGGGGCCCCGTAGCCTCAGCAGAGAATACCTTGACGCTTCCGCCGATGAGCGAAGGGATGACGGCGATGGTGAAGAATACAATCCCGAGGCCGCCTATCCACTGTGTCATCGAACGCCAGAAAAGGAGGCCGTGGGGCAGACGCTCCACATCATCGATAAGCGACGCACCCGTGGTAGTGAAGCCAGACATGGTCTCGAAGTAGGCGTCCGTGGGGCTGAGCAGGCAACGGCTGGCAAGGAAGGGTATCGCTCCGAAGGCGCTGAAAACAATCCACGACAGCGTCACGACGAGATAGGCGTCGCGACGGTTGAGGTAGTTCGTCGTGTCGCGACCGATACACTGTAGGATGTTGGAAAAGATGAAGGTTAGCGCTATGGCAAAGCCAAAAGCGCTACTGTCAGACTCGCGATAGAACAACGACATCAATGCGCAGACTCCCATCATCACTGCCTCAAAGAAGAGGAGCTGACCAAGAATCTTGCAAAGAAGTTTCCAGTTGATCATAAACGCTTACATTATTTCGTCTGCGACAACACCTGACGGGCACGTTCGAGGGCGAGATTGATGTGCGGCAGGATATTCTCCTCGCCGACGATGGTGCCGAAGTCGTTGCGCATCAGCACCTCATGAACCTTTGGATTGACACCCGAGAGGATCACATGAATGCCTTGCTGGCGGGACATCTGCACGAGGTTCTCCAAGTTGTGCATACCCGTGGAGTCGACGAAGGGCACCTTACGCATTCGGATGATTCTCACTCTCGGGCGGGTCGGCATACGTCCCATGATTTCTTCGAAGCGATTGGCAATGCCGAAGAAGAAGGGACCATTGATCTCATAAACCTCGCAGCCGTCGGGAATCTTGAAGTGTTCGAGGTTTGTGGCCTTGAAGTCTACCTCGGAGGCAGGATCAATCTCGTCGGTAAGCACACTGACCTGCGTCGTTTCGGCCATTCGCCGCATACAGAGCAGGCAGGCAAGCATCAGGCCGACCTCGATAGCCACAGTGAGGTCGAAGATGACGGTGAGCAGGAAGGTGATGAGCAGCACGGAGATGTCCGACTTGGGATTCTTCAACAACTGACGGAAAGTGCGCCAACCGCTCATGTTGTACGCCACGACGACAAGCACACCAGCCAGGCAGGCCATGGGGATGTATTGGGCGTAGGGCATGAGTATCAAGAAGATGAGCAGGAGCACGACAGCGTGGATGATGCCAGCCACAGGCGTGCGACCACCATTATTGATGTTGGTCATCGTGCGAGCTATAGCACCAGTGGCAGGTATACCGCCGAAGAGCGGCGTGACGAGATTGGCGACACCCTGTGCGATAAGCTCCTGATTGGAGTTGTGACGGTCGCCTATGACACCATCAGCTACGGTGGCCGACAGCAACGACTCGATAGCGCCTAAGACGGCGATGGTCACGGCAGGAGCGAAGAGCGAGCGCACAACTTCCCACGACAGAGCAGGCACGGCGGGAGCGGGCAGCGCAGCGTTGATGCGGAAGCGGTCGCCAATGGTGTCAACGTGTTCGGCAAGGCCGTAACTCTTGAGGATGAGCACGGCGACGGTCATCACCAGAATGGCGATGAGCGAGCCGGGCAGTTTGTTGATTGCGGAGAGATGGCCATTGACGTATTTCACGCGGTTGACATACGGCCAGCAAGTGATGATGAACACGGAGCCGAGACCGACGATGGCGCTCCACAGGTCGATACTTCCGAAGTTCTGGACATAACATACCCATTTGGAGATGAAATCGGAAGGCACGTCGCCATTGATAGTCAGGCCGAAAAGGTCTTTGACCTGCGTCGTGAAGATGGTCAGCGCGATACCGCTCGTGAAACCGACGACGATGGGATATGGGATGTACTTGATGATGGTGCCTAAACGGAAAAGACCTAACATAATAAGGAACGCGCCCGCGAGGAGCGTAGCAATCATCAAGCCTTGCATTCCATATTGCTCAACGATACCGGCGATGATGACGATAAAAGCGCCTGTGGGACCGCCAATCTGCACCTTGGAACCACCAAGCAACGAGATCAGGAGTCCTGCCACGATGGCCGTGATGATACCCTGCTCGGGCGTCACGCCGGAAGCGATACCGAAAGCAATGGCCAACGGCAACGCCACAATGCCGACAATGATGCCGGAAAGGAGGTCTTTGATAAATGTTTCCTTGTTGTAGTCCTTCAGAGTCTCCAGAAAAGCTGGTTTCATAATTATGTTTCGCTGAATGATTCGGGTGCAAAGATACGGCAAAAGTCCATTTTTTAGCCATCAGACGCATAAAATCCGACGAAAATGTGTGCTTTCTTGATTTATTCTGTATCTTTGTGCCCGAAAAACGTTAAAAAGTATAATTGTATAATTGTAAAATCGTAAAATTTAACTATGTTTGAGAACCAACCGAGAGGTCTATGGGCACTGGCCCTGGCCAACACAGGCGAGCGCTTCGGCTACTACACGATGCTCGCCGTCTTCGCGCTGTTCCTGCAAGCCAACTTCGGCTTTGCCACCGGCACGGCAAGTACCATCTACTCCACGTTCCTCATGCTCGTGTACTTCCTGCCCGTCATCGGAGGTATCGCTGCCGACCGCTTCGGCTTCGGCCGTATGGTGACGACGGGCATTCTCATCATGTTTGTCGGCTACCTCCTGCTCTCCATTCCCCTCGGAGGCAACGGGTTGGCGATTGCCGTGATGGCTATAGCCCTGCTGTTAGTGAGCTTGGGCACGGGTCTTTTTAAGGGCAACTTGCAGGTCATGGTAGGCCGCTTGTACGATGAGCCGCAGTTCGCATCTCGTCGCGACTCAGGCTTCTCGCTGTTCTACATGGCCATCAATATCGGTGCGATGTTCGCCCCGACAGCTGCCATCGGTATCATGAACTGGGCACAGAACGACCTCGGTATCAGCGAGTCCGACTCCTACCACTTCGCCTTCGCCGTGGCTTGCGCATCGCTTATTGTCAGCATCTGCATCTACTATGCTTTCCGCAGCTGGTTCAGTCACGTGTTGGCAGGTGAAGGCAAGAAGGACGAGAAGGCACAGGTGGTTGACACGCTGACGCCCGCCGAGACCAAGGAGCGCATCATCTGCCTCTGCCTCGTCTTCGCCGTCGTCATCTTCTTCTGGATGGCCTTCCATCAGAACGGCCTCACACTGACTTTCTTTGCCCGCGACTACACGCAGACTTCTTCCGAAGGTCTTCAGTCTATGATGTTTGACGTGACGAATCTCGTCGCTGCCATCTTCATCGTCTACGGTCTGTTCAGCCTGTTCCAGAGCAAGAGTATGAAGGGCAAGGGCATCGCTGGCCTCGTCGTGGCCGTGGCTGCCGGTTTCCTCATTTATAAGTTCAATGCCCTCAGTGGTAGCGTGGACGTGAAGGCTCCTATCTTCCAACAGTTTAATCCCTGCTTCGTGGTGATGCTGACACCCGTGAGTGTCGGTGTCTTCAGCTGGCTGGCTAAGAAGAACCTGGAACCCAGCAGTCCCAAGAAGATCGGTCTCGGTATGTTGGTTGCTGCCTGCGGCTTCTTCATCATGATTGGTGCGTCCATCGGTCTGTTGGCACCAGACGCACAGACAGCAGCCATCGAAAGCGGCGCTGACGTAGCCCGTGTATCGGCTAACTGGCTCGTTTCCACCTATCTGGTGCTGACCTTCGCCGAGCTGCTTCTTTCCCCCATCGGCATCTCGTTCGTCTCGAAAGTCGCACCGCCGAAATATGCCGGTCTCATGATGGGTCTGTGGTTCGCTTCTACGGCTATCGGCAACTTCCTCGTGCAGATCCCCGGTCTGCTGTGGGGAGCCAACGTCCAACTCGTCTACATTTGGGCTGTACTCGCAGGCATCTGCCTCGTCAGCGCCCTCTTCATCTTCTCCATCCTTAAGAAATTGGAGCGCGTCTCATGAACATCGCCATCTTCGTGTCGGGCAGCGGCACCAACTGCGAGAATATCATCCGTTATTTCCAGGGATCGGAAAGCGTCAGCACGGCACTCGTCGTGAGCAACCGTGCTGACGCCTACGCCCTTGAACGTGCCAAGCGGTTGGGGGTTCCAGCTGCCATCGTGCCCAAGGCACAACTCAACGACCCGGACATCATCCTGCCGCTCTTGCAGGAGTTCCGCATCGATTTCATCGTCCTCGCCGGCTTCCTGCCCCTGATTCCCGACTTCCTCATCGACGCTTTCCCGCGCCGCATCGTGAACATCCACCCCGCCCTACTGCCCAAGCATGGCGGTAAGGGTATGTGGGGTCATCATGTCCACGAGGCGGTGAAGGCAGCGGGCGACACCGAAACGGGCATCACCGTCCATTATGTCAGCCCGGTGTGCGACGGCGGCGAAATCATCGCCCAGTTCTCTACGCCTGTCAGTCCCGACGACACACCTGACACCATTGCCGACAAGGTTCATGTGCTGGAAATGGCTCACTTCCCGCAGGTCTTAGAGCAAGTCTTTGAACAATTGAATTAGAAAATAAAGCAATTACCTCACGGCGACCTTCCGATGACCGACGATATTAACGCCGGAATGGAGGGTTGGACGGGCTACGCCGTCAAGGCCATAGATGCGGGCTGCGGAAGCTTCGGGTGCAGCAGCTGTGATGGCGGTGGCATTCTCGAAATCAGCCACGCTTTCATAGAAACCGATATTCTTGATTACAGAGGAACCGGTGGTGCTGGTAAGACCGAAGATGGTCTGTCCCTGGCACACGGAGAAGCGGTCGCCCGTGTTGTTGGCATCAAGGTTGCTGCGCGTCATATCCCACGCCACGATGAGATCTCCGTCAGTGGCCACGCGCGTCGTTGTCGGTGCCACCTGCGAACCCTTGTTCACGCCGTTGAGCCACCAGAGGTAGCTGGCACCACTGGAACGGGAGAGGTTGTTTCCCTTGACAATGAGGAACTTCTGCGCAGCATTAATCTCGTAGTCATTGTGCTGCCAGTCGAGCATGAGCGCTACATTATTCGACCCCGAGGCACGCACGGTGATGGAGTTCGCTTCATTGTCATAGCTGATATTCGACTGCGCCACACGATTAGGATCGCCCGTCACCCAGTCCTCGGCGCGAAAAATGTAGCTCAAATCATTATAATCCTTGACGAGACGTACATAGTAGAGTCCGGGGATGGGCGTCGTGGACGAGGCCGTGAGGCGGAAAGTGATCTCGCTCTTCGGTGTACCGTCGGCCTTCAGCATCAGTTCGGTGGGTATGGGCAACTCCAGATTATAGAAACCCTTGCTGTCCTGACCCTTGAACGATGAGGCAACGGTGATATCGGCAATCTTGGTGCCGTCGATGGAGACAAAGCCCTGACGCCCCTTGTCGGCTGTGGTCAGGCGCAGCATGATGGCAAGTCCTTGGGTGAGGCCGTCGGGGTTGCTGAGAACATACTGGATAAAGCCGTTGGCACGTGCGTCGCGGTAGGTCTCTCCGTTGTAGCTTCCCGTCGATGAATCGCTGCTGTATTTATATTGATGTCCAGCCTCGCTCTGTTGTTCACCCGTAGCCACGAAGTCCAGCGTGCGCGCATTGAGGGCAGCTGCCTCTGCATCGGCACGTCCCATATCGCTCTGCATGTAATCTTCTGCCGTAGCCTGATACCAATAGCAGGCATAGCGGGCATGATGAATGCCGAAGAAAGGCTCCAGCGTCAGCGTTGTCCACTGGCCCTTCGACTGCTCGCTGGCGGCCTCGATGGTGAAATGCAGACGGGTAGGATCGGCAGGGGTGATGCGGCCGAGGACGTCGGCGCGGTCGCCGATGAGCAACGGCGCACTGCTCAGGTCCTTGGAGCTGGCGCGGCTACCGGGAGCGTGATCCATACGTCCCTCACCGCCATATTCATTCTGCAGGCGCTCATACTCCAGTCCTGTCTCCTGCGCTTCGGCTTCCGTGGCGGCAGTTGTCTTGGCTGCAAGCAACACGGGGCCGAACTTGAAGGCGATATAATCCTTGAGGCCAGGGCACTCCTCATAACGCACGGTCATCGGCAGCCACAGGGTGATGCGGTCGCCCTCTGCCCATTCGCGGTTGATGCTGACGTATGAGGCAACGCCCTCGGTGACAGCTGTTTCTATGGTTTCACCATTCACCTTGACAGCATATTCAGCGCCAGCCCATGCCGGATGACGCAAGGCAATAGTATATGAACCTGCGCGCGTGACCGTCAGCTCCGTGACGGCGGACAATGGGGTCGGTGCATCGCTGCGTGAGGCGTCGATATAGGGGAACAGCGTCTCCTGACGGATGCCAAAGCTCTCGCTCTTGAGCTCGCTCGGCACGAAGAGGTTAACATAAAGCGTCGACGTGCCCTCATGCGTGTAAATGAAATGGCCGTACTTGGAATGGTTCTCCATACCTGTGCCGACACAGCACCACATTCCTTGGTTCACCTGCGAATAGATGCGGTAGCCCTGGGGACGCAACGTGGTGAAATAGACGTAACCGCCTGTCTGTGGGTCGCGTGTCGAGAGTATATGGTTCAACATCGTACCCTCGTAGAAGTCTGTATAGCGGGCTTCATGGGTGTCGTCGAAAAGCGCTTCGGTGAGTTTCAGCATGTTATTGGAGTTGCACGATTCGGGACCATCGATATCGTTGATGTAACGCTGACCGTTGGCGATGTCGAAGAAATGCTCCGACGTGGAGTTGCCGCCGATGCAGACGGTACGGTGTGTGGCAACATCATCCCAGAAATTGAACACGGCCGTGCGGTAGGTGTTCATGTTGGCAGATGGCTTGGCCTTGGCATACTGCTTCCACACGCGCTCGAAACCGATGAACTTAGGCACCTGCGTATTAGCGTGCTGGTTGTCGAGGAAATGGGTGTTGTAAGGCGTGCCTTGCATACCATTGATCTCATACTGATGGCTGTAGCGCTTGGCTGCCTCCAAATATTTCATATCATTGAAGAGGACGAAAGCATCTGCCAGCGTCTCGTTCATGCCGCCGTGTTCCCAACCGAGGACGGCCTGCATATCTGACTCCGAGAGCTTGGAGATGACATTGACAGCCCAATCGGCAAGCCCATGGAAACATTCGCGTGCCGTCTCATTGCCACCATAAACCCATGCGTCGCGCAGGCCGGCCAGCACCTTGTGCTGACAATAGAAAGGCACCCAACCGCCATACTTGCGGAACTCCGTCAAATCGTTGGCATAGAGTCCCGTCCACACCTGATTGATGGGCTGTCCGCCGATGAAGCCGCGCAGGCCCGTCGTGTTGGAGGCATAGGCATCTTGACAATCCTTGAGGACTTCGACGCAGTAGTCCAAACGTTCCTTCAGACTGGCACGCAGCGCCTCATCGCGCTCGGCAGCATAGGCCATAGCGAGGGCTGAGAGGTAATGACCGCCGACGTGACCTTCGAGACTCCAGTCGCTCAAGCCCCAGTTCGAGAACGAGGGATGGCTCGCAATCCATCCTGCATAGCGGCCTGTCTTGAGACCCGCCTGACGGATGAAGGGGGTGAGCAGACGGTCGGCGTCGTAGTCGAGGAGCATACGGGCGTTGCCGTCCAGCGCCGTCTTCAGCGGGCCTTCGAGTAAGGTCACTTCGCTGAGGTCAAAATGCTCGGGATAAAGCTCGCTTTGTCCAAAAGCTGTCATTGGCAGCAATGACAGCATGAAAATCAATAGCTTATGATTCATAATATAAATGTTTAGTTGAATACGATTTCACGCTTCACTCACCTCATGCGCGGCCGCTCGTTCTCATCCTTGAAAGCCGCCACGCCCTCGGCATCCATGACCACGAGTGTCGGGTCGTAGCCGTCAGGGGTGAAGAACATCACGGCTCCCGTCGGCAGCATCCATTGATAGCCACGTTCTGTCTCGTCGAAGACTTCGCCGTAGCGCACCTGCAACGAGTCGAGGTAGTCGTTCTGCGAGACATGCTTCGGCTGCACCATGATGCGGTATACGGTGCGCGTATGTTTCGTGTAGCTGACCTGCACATAGCTGCTGTGCCCGCAGACAGTGCCTTGAAAGATGAACTGCGACTCGTTGCCAAGACGTTTTTTGAGCACGAAACCATGCTTTTGCAGTACCTCAGAGAACTCGTAGATATCGCCTTTCACCTCTAAACCTTCAAACAGGATATGAGTGGGCTTCGTAATTGCCGCGCTGTCGCTTTGCGCATTGAGCGTCGCAGCGGACAGCAACAGGAGGAGTGACGTGAGTAGTGTTTTCATTTTGTAAGTCGTGTTTGGTTGACGTTTTCGTGCCACAAAAATACACATTATTTTATTATGGCGCGCATTTTTTACGCCTTTTTCACGTTTCAACCCCTCATTTTTCCCTTTTCTGACAAAAACTTCAAGCTTTCAACTTTAAACTTTAAACTTTTTCGTACCTTTGCCCGCAAATACATATTTTTCACTTTTTCATTTTTCACTTTTCACTCTTCATTTTTCACTTATATGATCTCCACCCGCCGCACCATCCGCCACTATACTGCCCGCGAGGTCGAACCAGCACTGCTCGACCGCCTGCTCACCGAGGCTGCACGCACACAAACCATGGGCAACCTGCAACTCTACAGCGTCGTTGTCACCCGCTCTGCCGAAGGCAAGGCTGCACTGGCACCCGCCCATTTCAACCAACCCATGGTGACACAGGCGCCTGTCGTGCTGACCATCTGCGCCGACTTCCGCCGCACCACGGCTTGGGCCAACTGCCGCAAGGCCGATCCTGGCTACGACAACCTGCTCAGCTTCATGAACGCCGCCACCGACGCGCTGCTCTACACGCAGACCTTCTGCAACCTCGCCGAGGATGCAGGACTCGGCTTATGCTTCCTCGGCACCACGATCTACAGCCCGCAGGGCATCATCGACGCCCTCCACCTGCCACAGCTCGTCTTCCCCGTAGCAGCCCTCACGATAGGTTGGCCAGCCGAGAATCCGCCGCAGACAGATCGCCTGCCTTTCGAGAGCTTCGTACACGACGAGACTTACCACGACCCGTCGCCCGCTGACATCGATCGTTTCTACGCTGCCAAGGAGGCGCTACCTGACAATCAGGAGTTTGTGCGAATCAACAACAAAGAGACGCTCGCGCAGATCTTCACCGACATCCGCTACACCCGCAAGGACAACGAGCTCCTTTCCACAAACTTCCTCGAAGCCCTCCGAATGCAAGGTTTCTTCAAATAAAATCCCATCGTCCATTCTCCATTATCCATTCTCCATTGTCCATTGTCCATTATCCATTCTCCATTTTCCATTCTCCATTATCCATTATCCATTTTCCATTGTCCATTCTCCATTTTGAATAAGCTTCCCCTCCTCGCCCGCATCGTCATCGCCATCGCCCTCGGCGTGCTCCTCGGTCGCCTCTTGCCCGAGTGGTTAGTGGCTGTGTTTACGACGTTCAACGCCGTGTTCTCGTCGTTCCTGAAGTTCCTCATCCCGCTCATCATCGTGGGTTTAGTGATGCCCGCCATTGCCGACATTGGTCGTTCGGCTGGCCGCCTGCTCCTCTTCACCGTGTGCATCGCCTACGGTAGCACGGTGCTGTCCGGCCTCTTCTCCTACGGCGTCTCGGATGCGGTCTTTCCCCATCTCATCACGCCCTCATCTCAACTCTCAGCGCTCAGCACGCAATCCTCCTCCATACCTCCCTACTTCACCCTCGCCATCCCGCCGCTTTTGGATGTCATGACCGCCCTCGTGCTGGCCTTCGTGGCTGGCCTCGGCATGGCATACCTCGGACTGCCGCGGCTGAAAGGTGTTGCCGACGATTTTAAAGTGCTCGTTGAGAAGACTATAGGCATCGCCGTCATCCCTCTCCTACCCCTCTATATCTTTGGCATATTCCTTGAGATGACGCGCACAGGTCAGGCTTGGCACATCATCATGACCTTTGCCGCCATCATCGGCGTCATCTTCGCTATGCACATCGTCCTGCTGCTCGTGCAGTACTGCATTGCAGGCCTGGTGACGCGCCGCAACCCGCTGCGCCTCCTGGCCACGATGCTCCCCGCCTACTTCACCGCCCTCGGCACCTCGTCGAGCGCTGCCACCATCCCCGTGACCAAGATGCAGGCGGTGAAGATGGGCGTCCCCGAGGACATCGCCAGCTTCACCGTGCCCCTCTGCGCAACCATACACATGAGCGGTTCGTGCATGAAGATTACCGCTTGTGCCGTAGCCCTCATGCTCATGCAGAGCATGACGTTCACCACACCGATGTTCATAGGTTTCGTGCTCATGCTCGGCGTGATGATGGTCGCTTCCCCCGGCGTCCCCGGCGGTGCCATCATGGCCTCCCTCGGCGTTCTCTCCTCCATGTTGGGCTTCGGCGAACAGGACTGCGCGCTGATGATTGCCCTCTACATCGCCATGGACAGCTTCGGCACAGCTTGCAACGTGACGGGCGACGGCGCCATATCGCTTATCGTAAATAAATTCAGTCAAAGGGCAAAATAAATTCGCCTTTTGACATTATTCTTGCATTTTTGTTTGCCGTTTGAAAGAAAAGGTGTACCTTTGCGCCGCAAATTGACAAACAAAGGTTAAATCATGGGTAAACTCATCAAGCCAGAAGGGTATAAGCCGCAGTTGGATTTGCAGCAGACCGAACTGGCTATCAAGAAAATCAAAGACTTTTTCCTCGCTAACCTCTCTGCCGAGCTGCGACTGCGCCGCGTCACAGCTCCCCTCTTTGTGCTCAAAGGTCTCGGACTCAACGACGACCTCAACGGCGTTGAACGTCCCGTCACCTTCCCCATCAAATGTATGAACGACGCCCCCGCCGAGATTGTTCATTCCTTAGCAAAATGGAAGCGCAACACGCTGGCAGAGTATCATGTACCCAACGGCTTCGGCATCATCACCGACATGAACGCCGTGCGTGCCGACGAGGAACTGGACAACATACATTCTATCTATGTAGACCAATGGGACTGGGAACGTACGATGACACATGAGGACCGCAACCTGAAGTTCCTGCGCCGCACCGTGCGCCGCATCTACGCCGCCATCCTCCGCACGGAGTACTACTTGAGTGAGATGTACCCGCAACTGACACCGTTCCTCCCTGAGGATGTGCATTTTATCCATAGCGAAGAGTTGCGTAAACAATATCCTGACCTCACGCCGAAGGAGCGCGAAGATGCCATCTGCAAAACCTACGGCGCTGTGTTCATCATCGGCATCGGCGGCAAGCTCGGCGACGGCACGCCCCACGACCAGCGCGCCCCTGACTACGACGATTGGTCGACACCTAACGACGACGGCTACTACGGCCTCAACGGCGATCTCCTCGTATGGTATCCGCTGCTCAACCGTAGCATTGAGCTCTCATCTATGGGTATTCGTGTGGATGCCGAAACGCTTGAACGCCAGCTGGCTTTGCAGGGCAAGGAGGAGCGCAAGAGCCTCTTCTTCCATCAGCGCCTCCTCGCCGGCGAACTGCCGCTGAGCATCGGTGGCGGTATCGGACAGAGCCGCCTCTGCATGATTCTCCTGCATAAAGCACACATCGGTGAGACCCAATCCAGCATCTGGCCGGACGCCATGCGCCGCGAGTGCCGCGAAGCTGGAATCCCAATCATCTAAGGTGTGCAACTCGTATCATTTTAATAGTTCAACTTTCGCAAGTATGCCATGGAAGACAAAGCCCCAGCGGGGCTTAATAAGGTTAGCCAGCCATTTAAATGGCTGGTATCAAATGGCAATGAAAATGCGTGCCTTTAGGTACGCGACCTTAAAAAACCTATCGCGTACCTACGGCACGCATCCCTTAACGAACACGTTACCAGCCATTAAAATGGCTGGCTATCCCTATCAGATGCCTATGGCATCACTTCCGAAACTTGAATTAATAGCTTTTCGTGAGAAAAGCTATTTTTTCATGCACTTTTGCACTCTTCCTCCATAACGTTTTTTCTTCCTCTTGATGCCTCTTTTCACTATCTATTGACCTGAATCAAGGGCCGAAAAATGAAAAAAGTGGGTTGATTATTAAGCCAACCTTGCTAATGCCCGTAAGATGAAGGCGCTCGGCATAGCTGAGGACATCATCTCTAAGGTTACTGGTCTCTCGATTCAAGAGATAGAGGCACTCTGATAGCTTTTACTTCCTACTATTCATTTTCGTTTTGACTCACAGCCTTCCCGTTACCCTCGGGAAGGCATTTTTGTGTGGTTGGCTGACTGCGGATTTAGGGATTGAAGGATCACATTTTCTTATAAAATGTGAAAATTTTGTGCTTAAGTGTTTTTTTTTGTTATAATTATTACCTTTGCAGCGCCAAATGATGATGCGGGCAGTCAAAGACCCGCTCATCGGGCGTTTTTCCTTTATGATTCGGCCCCGGATGCTGAGAAGCAGGCAAGGCTGACTTTCAACTTGGGTTTCATAAGAACACCTTGTTGTTAAGAATAGGAAATTTTATGTATGTAAAGAAGAGGCGCGGAAGTCGCGAGACCACCGCTCCCCGCTTTTTCAAACAACGAATTTCACCGATTATACGAATTTATGAAACTTGGAACCTAAAACTTGAAACAATCTTTATGAGATTTGGAAATAAATACGTCAATCTCGTGGCCTCGGTCAGCTTCTTCACAGCCGTGGCCATGGCCATCATGAAACAATGTGGGGGATGATCCTGATACGTTGACTTTTGGAGCAGCGGACGACAATTAAGAACTGTTCTTAAATGGCCGAATCGAAAAAAGGTCAATAAAGATAAACTTGAAACTATATATAAAGGTATAATGGCAAACGAAAGACTAACAGAAGGTATAGTAAGAGACCACTTCAAAAGTGATCCTTTCTTCAAGTCTGTAAAGTTTGAGGAACAAAAATCAAACAACAAACGTATACAAGAATTGTTGAAAGGGCAATCAAAGAGTGGAGGCAAGGGAAATGGTTTTCCTGAGTTTATCATATCTTTCCCCACGAATAGTAACTATATTATTGTTATTGAATGTAAAGCTAAGGTAGCTGATCACGAATCAGAGCGCCGTGACAAACCGAAAGATTATGCTGTAGATGGAGCATTACATTATGCGAAGGCCTTGTCTAAGGGATTTTATGTTGTCGCAATAGCCGTTAGTGGTGAAACGACTGAGGAATTGCTTGTATCGCATTTCTATTGGAAGAAAGGCGCTGAGAAATATTCAGAGACACCAGACCAAAAACTTTTGGCTATTGATGACTATCTTCAAATGTTTGAAGACCAATTCTTCATCAGTGATTTTTACACACGCGATATCGCATATAAAGCTCGTTTCCTGAATGAAGAATTCCAAGCTTATACCATCCCTGAATATAAAAGATGTACGATGGTAAGTGCCATGCTTTTGGCATTGATAAACAAGGACTTTAAGAAACAATATTGCGATATAAGCGCAATTGATGATCTTGGAAAGAAGATGCTAGCTGCCATAGATGCTGTTTTTGATGAAGAAAAAGATATTGTACGCAATAAAGGGATAATACTTCGTGAATTTGAATCTATTCTAAATGAACCTCTATTTGAACAAAAAACCATTAAGCACAAAGATAAAAAAAATGATGAAAGCACTCTTGAAGTAGCTAAATACTTTATAGTGTATCTTGAGAATTATGTTTATCCATTGGTCGAACATTCCAATATCGGATATGATGTTTTAGGACGTTTCTATGTTGAATTTATCAGATATGCAGCCAGTGAACAAAAGTCAGGGCTTGTTCTTACTCCAGCACATATTACAGAACTCTTCTGTGACCTCGCTGAATTAAGGATTAATGATATTGTCTATGACCCTTGTTGTGGAACAGGAGGTTTTCTTGTTGCAGCGATGCAAAGAATGTTCAAATTGGCTGGTAGTGATCTGAAAAAACGAGCAGAGATCCGTAAGAAACAACTTTGTGGCTGTGAATTACGCCCTGATATGTTTACTTATGCTTGCTCCAGTATGCGATTCCGAGGAGATGGAAAATCAAATCTGTATAATGGTTCATGCTTCAATAATTCTCAAATCATAAAGGGGAACCATAAGCCAACTGTTGCTTTCCTTAATCCTCCATATGATGTAGGGAATAAACGCCAAATGGAATTTGTTGAACATGCTCTAAAAGTTCTTGATGAAAAAGCAGATAGCCGGGTTGTTGCAATAGTACAGTTCAGTTGCGCAATTAAAGATGATAAAGAACTGAAAATTGTCAAGCAGCGAATTCTGGCCAAGCATCATTTGAAAGCTGTGTTAAGTATGCCTGATGATCTTTTCTATCCTGTCGGTGTTGTAACATGTATTATGGTGTTTGAAGCAAATAAACCCAACGCAGGTCGTAAAACATGGTTCGGATATTTCAAAGATGACGGTTTTGAAAAAAGAAAGCATCTTGGAAGAATTGATGCTCGCAATAGATATTTAACTATTAAAGAAAGATGGTTAAATGCTTATCGTAATCAAGAGGAGATACCTGGGTTTTCTGTACGTAAAGAAGTTTCTGTGAAAGATGAGTGGTGTGCTGAAGCATATATGGAAACGGATTACGGAAGCTTATCTGAGGACGATTTTATAAACAAGATGAGGGAATATGCATCCTTTATCATAAATAACGAATGTAAATTATGATTGATACGAACAACTGGGGGTGGTTTTCCTATAAACAACTATTTACCATAAAGACTTTTAAAGGAAATAACATTCTGAATAGTTTAAAGGGTAATATTCCTTTTGTTTCTGCATCAGCAGTAAACAATGGTATTACGACATTCGTTGATAGTGATGAGTTTGAGAATGGGGGAAAGATAACAGTAGCCCGAAATGGGTCTGTTTGTAGTGCTTTTTATCAATCTCAAAACTTTTGTGCATCTCCAGATGACATTAGAATATTCGAATTAAAAGGGCATAAACTTAATGTTTATATTGCTCTATTTATATGTACCTTGATTGAAAAAGAAAAATACCGTTTCGCATATGGTAGAAAATTTGGTACAAAAAGGATGAAAGAGCAATTGATAAAGTTACCTGTTGATATAAACGGAAAACCTGATTGGAAATGGATTGAACAATTTGTAAAAGATTCTATCATACCAAAACTACCCCCAAAAGCAAAAGCTGTATGGGAAGAAACATATAATACTTCTCCTATACGTAATAAAGAGCTATTCCTTGAAGTAAATAATTGGCAGTGGTTCCGTTACGACGAAATATTTGATATTCGGAAAGGGTTTTATAACAAGAAACCCGATAATCATACAGGCAATAGTATACCATTTATTGGCGCCACTGATAACAATAATGGCATCACAGAATATTATGATATCCAAGATATAGAAGAGGCCAGTAAGGCTGGTGATGAAAATAATGCGCCTTTAAGAGACAAAATTTTTGAGGGAAATTGTATTACGGTTTCTAATAACGGCTCTGTAGGATATGCTTTTTATCAAAAAGAACGATTCACTTGCTCTCACGATGTTAATCCTCTGTACATCCATTCAAAGTGGAACCAAAAGCTAAATCCTTATATTGCAATGTTCCTTTGTTCTTTGATTGAAAAAGAAAGATATAGGTGGGCGTATGGACGAAAATGGAGGCCAAAAAGAATGCCTGCATCCTTAATAAAGCTTCCTATTAAATCGGCTGGTGAGCCAGATTGGGAGTTTATGGAGGATTATATCAAAAGTATGCCTTATTCAACTCAAATATAGACTGAATAACAGTTGCGCCCGACACGGATTAAGGGTAACCCTATGACCAAGAAAATAATTGAAGAGATGCAGGCGGGGTCAAGCTGATGCTGTACTCCAAGGCCAGCGATGCGTTCAGGGTTTATGAGCCCTGACGAAATGAATAGTGCGTTCTTTGATTTCGAGGCACAGAGGAAGAGTAAAAGAGGGGCTCACGCGGATTTCGGGGCTCAAAAATTTGGCGGTACGGATGATTCTGCATATCTTTGCAGCGACAAATGCGCAAGATGATGAAAGAAGGTAAGCCTTATCCCCCGTATGACGAGGATGTCCTGACTGTTCAGGAACCCGTTGCCGCCTATGCCAGCGAAGCTGTGGCCATGCCTGATGACATACCGTTTGCTCGCATCGTGGACGGTGTGTTGCAGGTGACTCCTGACATCGAGGAAGAAATTGCCGCAGCCGACCGTGGCGACACGGTAAGGATGGACGAGTTCAAAACGATGTTCGCCCGATGGCTCGAGAGATAGAATTCAGCCGCCGTTCCACGGCACAGCTTCAACGCATCCTGGAGTTCTATGACGAGCGCAACGGCTCGGATGCGTACAGCAGGCGACTGCTGTCCGAGCTGATGGAGTCGCTGCAGCGGGTGGCCGAGATGCCCACAGCCAGCAGTCCCTCGAACCGGCCTGACGTCCGATTCTTCTATCTAAGGGGTTTAACGGTCGTTTTCCGTTACAATAGCCGCAAGATAACGATGTTGAGTATCCGCTCGTCGGCTCGCCGACCGCTGACAATCTATCAGAAACCGTAGGCTTTCCCTTCCTTGTGCATTAGACCATACGCTGTGACGTGATGCTCACGTCGCGGTGACTATCTTATCGGTAAATTATAAACCAATTGGCTAACCTACAACGTGATGGCGACCAAGGGCGTTATACAACAGGAATCGGTGGTGACGATGAGCGCCATCTCGCATTGCTATTGGGCTGACCGACCTGAAGAACTGCTCGAAGAGGCGATGGGGGCGCAGTTGCTGCTGGTGCGCGAAGTGGGAAATATTGACCCTAACGCGGTGCGCGTGCATTTCCGTGGTGAGGTGGCGGGGTATGTGTGCGGTCAGGATGCGCCAAAGGTGGCGGCGGCTCTGGACAAGGCTTCAAGGGTCTCGGCACTTGGACGGGTCACGGGAACGATCACCGAGCCTTACTACAAGCTGCGCATAGCCTGCAACCTGGACATCAGGGCGGCGGGCGGCACGGACGTGGAACAGAACAGGCCTTACTTGGACTGGCAGTACACGGGGCCTGTGATGCCGCTCTCGCCCGAGGCCAAGCGGTTGCAGGGAGCGGTGGAGTATTTGGAATATGTGCTGACGGGTGTTGTGGCATGGGACGAATATGCGCGCGATTATTTCAGGACGTTCATGGCGTTTCATCGTCAGGACTACTCGGACGAGATGTTTCATTTCCGTGCGGCGCTGCTGCGCTTCATGACTGAGAATGAGCCTGAGGCTGCCACGGCGCTGGAGGGGGAGCTGCACGAGATGAGCCGCCATGAGTATTTCGACAGCATCGGTGAATATGTAGCCAACCTGCCCAACAGCACGGAGTTTCGCGAAATGGCGGTGCGCGAACGGGCTCCCGACAAGGATGTTTTGTGTCAGGAGCTGCAGGCCTTCCCGGGGAATATGTTGGATCTGTTCCTCCGCGACCGCAACACCTTCGCACGGCGGCTGCACTATATTCATCCTCCTCGCGAGCCGATGCGCCGCCTGTTCTCGGGGATGGCGTGGCTGTTGCAGTACTCGAAGATGAACGGTTGGGCTGTGGCGCCAACGGCTGCCGGGCCATCTTCGGGAGGCTTGCCCGCAGATCATGCGGAGATCAATGTGAACAGCAGCGGAAACTTTTTTGCAAAAGAAATCAATTATGGAAGAAAGGAATAAACCCGATGGGGGCATTACCATAAACGTGAACAGTTCAGGCAATTTCTTTGCCAAGACGATGAATTTCACTGCTCCTGTGAATATCGGGGGCGGTGAGACGAAAAGCGTTGAACGTCAGGAGGGTTATACTGACGAGCAGATAGCTGCGGCCATCGAGGCTATCTGCGGCGAGGGCAAGCCCCTCGATAAGAAACAGAAATGGGCGGGTGTGCATTGGCTGCTGCGCTGGGAATGCAACTTCCCTGCCAAACCTAAGGACTTCATCGAACGCCTCAGCCGACTGCCTCTGCCCGATGACTTACCCGTGAAATGCGAGTACAGAAATATACGCGAGATCTCCACTTTGGCGTTCATGAACGAAGATCCGCGACAATTGGAGAGCGTGAAATACAGCAAAAACGATGAACAGGTTTTCTTTCAGATGCGCGAGGTCGTGAGGGCTTTAGCGGCTGAATTGCATCAGATATAACCTCTGCCTGACGGCCAGCGTTGGCAAAACGTTGGCAAAACGTTGGCAAACTTTTGGCATTCCGTTGCACTGCAATGGGATGCCTTTTCTTTTGTGTACCTTTGCAAGCGAGTAAAGTAGCTACAACTCAAAAGCACAGCCCCCTCTAACTCCCCCAAGGGGGAGGATTCCCAAAGAGGGGAAGGTTAAATCTCTAAAAACAAAGGTACAAAGTATGAAACATTACAGATTAAAGAACAATGCATGGCTTCCGGACGATGAGCCAGAGGGCATGAAGAAACTGGTGGGGCGCGGCGCTTGGGTGCTTGCTGCCGTGGTCGTGATCTGCTGGTATATCGCGCAGTTCGCGCGGGGAGGTGGGGCATGAGTAAGCGGCAAGAGGCCAAGCGCGTGCGCATAGACGGACAGCCGGAGCGCAGGGCAAAGATCGTGGCACTCACGCCGCAGCCCGATATACGCGACGTGCTGAAAGCGGTGTTCCTGCCTGCTGAGAAAAGAAAGAAAAATTGTAGTACTAAAAAGAGTGTTCCAACAATTAGCAAGAATCTTAAAAATGACAAAAACCATGACACAGACAAAACAGATTAGACAGATTAGATTGATTCACCGTAAGCCCTCACCCGCCATTCCCATCAGCAAAGAGAATCCGCTGTGGCGGCTGCCTGACGGCCGACGGCTGGCATGGGTGCCGAATTGGGACGCAGCGCATGAAGGGCGCTTCGACCACTGCCTGCAGTACTGCCCCGCACAGGCCGCCAAGCGCACGGAGGCGCTGACGTTCTGGCATGTCTACAAGGACAAACGCACGGGCAGGCTCATGAGACGCGAGCTGACGCCATGCGTGCATTGGACGTTTACGCACAGATCTTGTTGCAAGCCTCGCAGAATATTGAAGTTCCATCATGACGGCAAACGCCTGTATGTCCCTTGCGCAGAGGTGACGATGGTGGCGCTGACGGGTTATGCCATTCCCGACCGCCGTCATAATGTCGTGGATCACCGAGGCAATAAGCCGTTCACCACGCTGGACGATGCACCGAATAATCTGAGGTGCATCACGCAGCGAGAGAACAGCATACGTAGCGAGGCTTATAAGGCCAACAACAAGCTCAACAATGAGGAGCGAAAGCGGCAGTTCGAGGCTAAACGGCAGAAGATGCTGATGCACATTTACGCGGCCATCAACCGCTGCGGCGGCGATCCCAACGACGCAGCCATCGAGCTGGCGATGATGACCTACGAGGACGTGAACGGCGAATTCGCTGCTAAGATCATGAACTTAGAACCGCTAAGCTTATGCGCATAAAACCCAG
>CAMZHV010000010.1 GCA_947307015.1 uncultured Prevotellaceae bacterium
ATGTAACTTATCTTATATATACTATATATTAAAATATATAGTATATATAAGATAAAATTCCTGCTTCAAGAAAATCGCAGAATACAAATGTCCAAAGTGAATAAGTGAATAAGTGAATAACCTCATGGGACAAATTTTTCTAAAAATAATTGGTGAAAGCCTTTGCTATATCGAGAAAAATTCGTACCTTTGCAGTGGCAAAGGGGGAAGAGACCGAGCCAACCCTCTAAGGAGTCTGAGAACAGACACTACGGAGTCTAAGCGTAGACTCTTAGGAGGGTAAGGCAACCCTCCTAAGAGGGTAAGCGAAGTCTCCTAAGAGGGTACGCAAACCCTCCTAAGAGGAGGCACAACAGAGGCCGCAAGACGGGTTCGGCGCGCAAAGCCCTGACGACGGCATCAACTCGGAACCTGAGCCGAGCAGTTAACAAAATGTTTTACACCTTAAATCTGTACCATGAAGAAGCGTATCATTGAGATAGCGGTGAAGGTCGTAGTAGCCGCGCTCACAGCCTTCCTGACGGCCATCACAACGACCTCGTGTATGGGTCACGGCCCGATAGCGTTCTAAGCATAGCCAAGCGACAAAGCCGAGCGCTGAACATCAAAAGACACGAAAGCTGCCAGTCCTTTTATCTACTTATAATACTTTCTCTGCCATCCGCTTGCCCGCATCAAAGGCATTTTCCTGTTCTTACGCGGTCCGCCGTCGATAATCATGATCTTCTTGCACTTCGTGCGATAATTCTCACGTTCGGCAGAGTCGATGCAAGCATCACTCTGCTCTCTCTTAATCGAATCATTCATAATCGTATTTCTCTTTAAGTTTAAAAAATTATAGCACAAAGAGATGCAAATAATCCCAAAGCATGGTGAAAATGCCTTGGAAATTATGTTTTATTGGGAATTTGATAGTTAAAAGATATTAAGAAACGCAGGGTGTAAGGGCTACAAGTTATCGAATTATTTTGTACCTTTGCACCCGCAAACGTAATATGTCTGCAGGTTGTAGTTGCAATGACAAAGGCCAGAGCAGACACTGGCAAGGTTATTTCAACATGTATCAGTAACATTTAAAATCATGACAAAAAGAAGTAGATGGCTGGTGGCCGTATGTGCCACAGCCAACGTGTTGTACGCTAATGCGCAGGAGCCCTTGCGGATGACGCTACAACAGATTTTCGCCACCGCCGAGACGCATAATGCCTCTATCAGTTCGTTCAAGACCGCGGTCAAAGCAGCCGAGGATGGCGTGGCGGCAGCTCATTCTGCCTGGCTGCCCGACCTGGAGGCTACGGTCTCGGTGAGCTATTTAGGCAACGTCAACATTTGGGACCGACCCTTGAAAAACAAGTTCACGGCCACCACGCCGCATTTCGGTAACAATTTCGCCGTGATGGCTCGCCAGACCGTTTATAGCGGAGGAGCCATCTCCAGTGGCATACGACAAGCGAAATTGGGGCATGAAATGGCACTGGCGGAAGCGGAAGAGAACCGTCAGCGTGTGCGTTTCCTCCTCACAGGGCATTACCTCCAGTTGCACAACTTGCATAATCAAGAAGAAGTCTTCAACCAGAACATCGCCCTCACCGAAACACTCATCAGCCAGACGCGCAGTCGCATGGAGCAGGGTGTGGCTTTGCAGAACGACATCACCCGCCACGAACTTCAACTGGAACAGTTGCTGCTGGGCAGGGCACGCGTGCAGGACGCTCAGCGCATCATCAGCCATCAATTGACAACAGCCATCGGAATGGACAGCACCGCCACGATCCTTCCTGAAGAGGATTTCCAAGTAGAACTCTGCCCGACTGACGGTGAGGCCGAATGGCAACAGTTAGCCACCTCTAACAATACCACGCTCCAGAAAGCTTTACTCGGCACAAAGATGGCAACAGAGAAGATCAAGACAGAACGTGCAGAGCGTTTGCCCAAAGTGGCACTCATGGCTGAAGACCATTTCGACGGTCCTGTCACCTTCGAGATACCGACTTTGGACAAGAATATTAATTATTGGTACGTGGGCGTGGGCGTGAGTTACAATATTTCCTCGCTTTGGAAGCGGAACAAGCACTTGAAACAGGCACGTACTGCCGCCCAGCACAGCCAAGACCAGCAGCGTGAGGCACGTGAGGGCGTGGAGAACGCCATTCAGGCTGCCTACACCAACTATCTCACATCGTTCACGGAACTGAAGACACTGCAGAAGAGCGTGGAGCTGGCAGCGCAGAACTATAGCATCATACAGAACCGCTACGAGAACGGCTTGGCACTGATTACGGATATGATCGATGCTGCCAACGTGAAACTTGATGCCGAGCTGGCACTGATCAGCGCCCGTATCAGTGTGATTTACAACTATTATCAACTCAAATATATCAGCAATACTTTATAATGGAAAAGAAATTATTTTATCGCTGGACATACAATGTCATTGTCCTCGTCTTGCTCATCGTGGGAGCCACCGTCGTCATCCTGAACTTTGCGCATTTTGGCAGCGTGGAATGGACAGACAACGCTCATGTAAGACAACATATTACACCCGTCAACACTCGTGTGTCAGGTTTTATCAAGGAAATCCGTTTTGAGGAATTCCAGCCTGTACACAAGGGTGACACGCTGGTCATCATTGAAGATGCCGAGTTCCGTTTGGCATTGGCTCAGGCCGAGGCTGCCTTGGCACAAACTCAGGCTGGCAGCCGTGCGACCAACACGGGAATAGCCACCACACAGAGTAATATCGGCGTGACGGATGCCAACATTGAAGAACTGCGAGCCACGATGGAGAATGCCCGGCGCGAAGATGCACGCTTCCAAAAACTACTTGAACAGCAGAGTGTGACGCAGCAACAGGCAGACAATGTCCATACGGCCTATCTTGCCGCAGTCGCACGTTACGAGGCTGCCAACCGCCAGCGTCACTCTATGACATTGGTTAAAAGCGAACAAGGTCATCACTTGCAGCAAAGTGAAGCAGCCATCGAAGTGGCACGAGCACAGTTGGAACTCGCACGTCTGAACCTTTCTTATACGGTTATCACCGCCACGGCCGACGGTGTGCTGGGACGCAAGGAAATTCATGAAGGTCAACTTGTGCAGCCTGGGCAGACGATTGTGGATATTGTGGACAGCCGCGACCTCTGGGTGGTGGCCAACTATCGCGAGACACAACTACCACGCATCGCCGTTGGCGCCAAAGTGCGTATCAAAGCCGATGCTGTGCCCGATGTTGAATACACTGGTACTGTTGAGCGCATCTCCGATGCTACAGGTAGTGCCTATAGCCTTATTCCGCAGGACAACGCCACAGGCAATTTCGTGAAGGTTGAACAGCGTGTGCCTGTCCGCATCAGCCTCGACGGAAACAAGGCCGAAGACTTGGCGAAGCTTCGTGCCGGATTGAATGTTGAATGTGAAGTACAATACTAATATGAGCCAACATCCTACACCTCCTCCTTTCGCAATGCCCATGTTCCATAACTGCGTTCCTACGTGGCTACGACCATGGATATACGTGGTACAGGCATTCTGTTTCCAACTGGCGGGATGCGTGTATCTGGGCGCATTGAACGAGATGATTGGCGGGCGGGCCATCATGCGCGAAGACGTGACCATGTGCCTCTATAGCAATCTGGCAGGCATGGCCATCTGGTTTCCCGTGCTCTTCCGCATGAAGTTCCGTTTCACCAACCGTTCGCTGCTTATCACTTCTGCGTTGGTATTAGCTGCATGCAACTGGCTTTTTACGCAGACCACGTTTCTGCCACTGATGTGGGGTGTGTGTTTCATTGCAGGAATTGCCAAGATTCAGGGAACATTCGAGAATATGTCGAACATTCAACTATGGATGACTCCTACGCGCGACATGGGAGTATTCTTCCCATGTTTGCACATCATCTTACTGACAAGCATAGAAATGCAAGCGTGGTACAGCGCCTTCTTCGGGCACACTCTCCACTGGTATGCCTCCCACTGGTTCGTCATCGGGTTGATGATGGCGGTTGTTGCTATTCAGCTGTTCCTGACGCGGCCTTGGTGTCCTATGCCGCAGCGTGTACCCCTCAAAGGAATTGACTGGCTGGGGGCTGCCTTTTGGAGCCTGCTCGGACTTCAAGTCGCCTACATCTTCAATTATGGCGACTGGCTCGACTGGTGGCATTCGCCTACCATCCGGACGCTTACGGGCACGTCCCTCATCACCCTTGGTGGCTGCCTCCACCGTATGTGGACCAAGCAGCAGCCTTACTTCGAACCTCGTATGTGGACCTACCGCCACCTCGTCCCCATCCTCCTGCTCATTGCTGTGGTCGAAGGGCTGTTGGCGTCCGAACACGTGTTGGAAGAGGTGTTCTACGAGGAGGTGATGGTCTATGAAATGCTGACCTCGCACACTCTCACACTGTGGGCATTGCCTGGCATTTGGGCTGGCTGCCTCGTGTCGTGGCTTTGGCTGAGAGTGTGGCACTTCAATGTATATAAGCTCATTGCCATAGGGCTCCTGGCCGTGACGCTATACGCCGCAGGTTTCTACTTTCTCGTGGCCGATCACATCAACATTGAAGTGCTGCGCCTGCCCCTCATGTTCCGTGGCTTTGGCTACGCCACGCTGAGCATTGCCTTCATGTGGAGTTTGCACGAAATAATGACCTTCGAACATTTCTTCCAGTCGCTTTCGGTGTTCAACTTCATGCACATGTACATCGGTGGTGTCATCGGCAGCGCCCTTTATGCCTGGGGCTTGCGCTATTACATGGCCGACAATATCCTGCGCTACACGGCTTACCTCGATATGCCAACTTTCACATCCGCACCCTTTGATGTCGGCGAGTGGATGGAAGGCTTCATCCCATCCATGATGGCTGTCACCATTAAGCAACTCTACGGCTGGGTGCTCTACATCGCAGGTGCTCTCGCCCTTGGCTTCCTACTATGGGACATCCCCACTGTGCGCCATGCAGCACGACGGTTCCCAACATGGCCTGTCGTGGGAGCAAATCTGTTGCTAAGCCGTATCAAAAGAAATCAAAAGAAACAAGGGTTGGCTACACCCCAATAGTAGCCTTGTTTAACATCTTAAAACTCAACGATTATGTCTAAGACAGTTGAAATCCAGATCGAGAAGAGCCGTGGACTGATCCAAGGCCTTCGTAAACATCTCAGTCAAGGTGGCAAGGGCACCACCATTCAGGAACTCGACACGATGGAAAGTGCGCTTAACCTGCTGGTCGCCGCCAACGAGGAGTGCGAACGCCTTCGCGCAGAACTTGGCCCTAAAGTGATGCACATGAATGAACTCCTTGCTGGAGTGAAAGCCGATTACGTCGGACACAAACTCATCATCAAGAACAACTATCCGCAAGAGCGATGGATGGCATACGGGTTACCCGACAAGAAGTAATCTCGAAACATCATGTATTTTTGTGTTAATTTTCTATCCATTTCAAGTTAAAACGATAGTGCATACGGCTGGAGAGGAGGTGGATGATGTTATCAGGCGTCTGGATGCAGGCCAGGTAGCCGGCTGGTTCGGCGTGTGTGGCATCGATGGTGAAGGTACCCGTCCATGCGCCACCGTCAAGGGTGCGCTGCTTGCCGTCGGTGAGCAACTTGCGGACAGGCCATGTCTGGCCTTCGTCGTACGACAGCGCTACAAAAAGACCGCCTTCGCCAAATGAACACACCATCAGCGGGCCTTCATTCAGGCGTTTAAGGATGAGTCGTTGTCCGCTGCCGATGGGCGGGAAGGGCGAAGCGCTATAATGCCACAAACGACCTCCGTCGTTCGAGCGGCTGCAGGGCATACGTCCGTCAATGGCCTGCCCGCGTCCCAGCGCCATCAGCGTGCCGTCCTTCAGCTCCACGATGCCGGCGTGTATGCCGCGGATTGTGCCGCCCTGGTCGTGCCATGTTGTGCCACTGTCCGTCGACTCGTGCAGCGCTGTGCCGTCATCACCGCCTGGGCCTGCATCGCAACAAAGCAGCAGCCGTCCGTCGCGGGTAACGATGGGGCCTGCCACCACCTGATGGCGGACATCATGCGACGGCTCCACCAGCACGGCGCTGCCCCACGACCGTCCCCCGTCGAGGCTGAAACGACGGACGAGGGCCAGATCGCGCCATTCGCCGGCATCTCCGACACCGCCCATGTGTACCAATGTGCCATCGGACAGGGTCAGCAGCGCGCTGCCCGTCATATTGCGTTCGGGAACTTTGAAGAAGAGCGTAGCGTGTGACCAATGGCCGCTGTGGTAACGCGACTGCAACACCACCATCTCGCGGCCTGCTTCAGCATCTGTGGAGAACCAGATGGCGAGGAGGTCGCCACCGTCGGTGTAGGTGACGGCGGGCTGGTGGTTGTGCGCGAAGAAGGGCGTGAGCGAGTCGGCAGGTGCGATGATATAAGGCTGTGGCTCAGCAAAGAAAGGCTCGCTGCTTTGCGATGCCACAATGTCTTCGACCACGCGGAAGCCCCTCATCACCGACCTGTCGTCGGGCATGGCGGCAGCACGGGCGTCGCTGCGCAGGTAGCGTACCTCCATATTGTGGCTCCCGCCACGCGTGACACGGAACTCGTCCCATGGGTCGAGGCACCATTCTTCCACATTGCCATGCATATCATAGAGACCCCAGGCGTTGGGCGGGAACATCGCCACGCGCAGCTGCACGGTGTCCTTCACGCGGTTGTTCCACTGCGCTTTCCACTGGTTCTCAGGGAAAATGTCGCCCGTGTTGTAGGCTGTGGTAGTGCCCGCACGGCAGGCCCGTTCCCACTCGCTTTCTGTGGGCAGGCGAAAGCGGCGCCGAGTCTGCTGCGACAGCCAAACGCAGAAACTCCGCGCCTCGTTCCACGATACCATTGTCACCGCGTCGTCGTCGCCCTTGGAGAACGCCCTGCGGTGCGAAGCGTCGTAGGCTTCGTATTGTGCATTGGTCACCTCGGTAGCGCCCATGCGGATGTTGGCATTCGGCACCTCGACCAACGCCATCGCCATGTTGTCCACTCGCACCGTGTCCGTCGGTACAAGGGCCATCAGCATTGATATCACCGTCAGTACAGTCATATTTCTTATAATACTTTTTCCTTAATTTTGCACCCCCAAAAAGTGTAGTCGCCTACCCCGTCAAAATTATACTGCACAGCGTGGACGCTGTTATGCACAACGTTCCGTTGTCCCCCGACGCGATGACGCAAATTCTTGTTGCGCCATCCCTAAAATCGGGGCGGCGTGACATTTAGTCACCCCGCTATTCCCGATTTCCCATTGGGGAGGTGATGCCTTCGTAGCTGATGCCGTGCTCTCCGGCAAAGTCCTGCATGATCTTGAGATAGCCGCCAGGGCCGAACACTTCGGGCTGGTCGAAGTTCTTCACACGCCACTGTCCGTTCTCGATGCCCAACTCCAGACGCATAAACCCGTTCTCCGCATCTGCGCCCTTGAATCGCACCTGTGCCTGCGCCATATCATCCGTCAGCAGGTCGGCCTTGATGGCCTCTATCTCCAGCGGTGTTGCCATTCCTGCGAGGAATCTGTAGCCCTCGTCGTCGGCCAAGAAGAAATGGTCGTCACCCATCGCCTCGATCAGGGCATTGCTGATGGCGTCACGCAAGCCAAGATAATAGCTGCTACAGAACTCGTCTTCAAGCATACGGATATTGATGGTTGCATTTTTATCCATTTCGTTCAGACGGTCGTATATCTTCCTGACCTGGGCCTCTACGGCTTCAGTTGTCCATAACTCTGCGGGAGCCGCTGCCACGGTACTGTCGGCCGCTTGAACTCGTTCGCTTTGCTCGCAAAGAACTGCCGTCGAATCGTTGTCGCTGCTCGTGGCGGTCTTGTTGCCGCACGAAACCATTGTGGCAACAATAGCTACAATGGCGACAGGAAAAAGAGCTTTGAAATCATTAATCTTTGCCATATCACAAATTTTGAATTATCCCAAATCGGTCATATTAATATTCGCGTTTGTTTGCGGTATTCGGCATAACCTGGTTTGTTGGCGAGTTGGCGCTGCTCCATGAGAGGGATAGAGATTCCGAGAAAGAGAGCGGTCATGGCGATTGCTCCGCAGATATACCAGTCAAAACCGTTAAATGCACTATACATCATCCATATACCCCACCAGAACAGGATCTCACCGAAATAGTTCGGATGACGACCATGTTTCCACAGACCTACGTTGCATACTTTACCGGGATTGGCAGCACGGAAATCATGGCTTTGCTTGTCTGCGATGAGTTGGATGGTAGGTGCAACAAGACAGGTCAGAAAAGCCAGGCAAAGAAGAATCGTGGTAAACAAATGTCCGTCATTCACAAATAGGGTATTCATATCAAACGGTCTTTCAAACAGTTTCAGCCCGGGTAGCATGGCGGCAAAGACAATGAGCGTAGGCATCATGTTCAAGCCAAATAGGTTGATGGTGTGAAAAACCAACGGGTGTTGGCTACGGTACTTGGTGTAACGCCAGTCTTCGTGACCGATACCTTTGAAGGTGATCATCCAGTTGCGCGTGAGCCGCCAGCCCCAATAGCACGAAGCGATGAGCAGCAGACCAACCGGTAGAGACCATACGCCGGTATAGAATGCCCACAACAGAAACGCAACCGGAGGAAAGACGCTCCAATACGGGTCATAGACCGATACGTTCTCATAGAGTAAACCGAATGCCCATACGATAACCGTCGCCAGCACATCTGCACATAGAAGTGCAATGAGAGGGTCTGTGGTTAGTGGGTTAGAGGTTAAGGCATTAAACAGTAACCAGCCTGCCACAGCTGCGAGCGTGTATATAGCGGCTATCAGCGCCACGCTACACCATTTTGAATAATCCCGTTTCATAATTGTGTTTGTTTTTAGTTGATGAATTCTATCGCTTTCTTGCCCGTCAGGTGCTTTTGTAGTTCGTATGCAGCAGCTCCGTCACCAGTTCATCGCTGATGTTGTTTCCAATCTGGCGGCAGACATCCTGGCTCCATCGTTGAGCCATCATAATGAATTGAGAATGATTTGGCGCGTCCGTTGAATTTTCAATTGTCCATTTCCCATTTTCCATTGCAATTTTGGCAAAGATATAACCTGCGTTGAAGTTGTCGCCGGCACCGACGGTGCTGACGGTCTCGATGGGCTGCACTGGGTAGCTCTCACAGCCGTCGGGCGTATAGAGGCGTATCGGACGGGCGCCGTCGGTCAGGATGAGCGTCTGGCAATAGCGGCGCACCCGCTCGTAGATGGCGGTTCCCTCTTGGAGACTAAAAAGGTAGTCGAAATCCTCCGTTGAGCCGCGCACCACATCCGCCAGCCGCATATTCTCCTCGATATTGGGCATCACGTCGGGAAGGTCAGAGATATGGTTTTTGCGGAAATTGACATCGTAGTAGAGCCAGGCTCCGGCCTCTCGAGCGGCGCGGAGCAGACCTCCGACCACGGGGCGGATGACGGGATTGATGGCGAAGAACGAGCCAAACAGCACCACGTCGTCCTTGCTGATCACGGGCAACGGCCCATCCAACGCGATAGAGGCGTGATCTTTATAGAAAATATACTGCGCGTCGTTATGCTCGTCGAGGAAGGCCAGCGAGATGTGTGACTTCACGTTAGGGTGGCGGCAGACATATTCCGCCGAGACGCCGTTGTCCTGCAGGTAGCGGCAGATGATGTCGCCCACATGGTCGCCGCCCACATCTGTCACCATAGCGCACGGCACGCCAGCGCGTCCGAGTGAGACGATGCTGTTGAATGTCGATCCGCCCGGGACGGCCTTTTGCGGCTGATCATCTTTGAAAAGAATATCCAATACAGTCTCTCCGATACCTATCACTCGTTGTTTGATCATAATAGTATTCAATTATCAGTTTATTCTAAAGACTCAGTAGCTGGATGGCATCATGCGTAATCTCTTCATGCTCGAAAGCCAGGATCTAACTCCATGATGGACATTAGACTGTGTTCGTTGAAGTGTGACATAAGCTTATTGTTTTGTGAGTTCTTGATACAGCATTTGCCCTTTAACCGTCAGCAGATACCTCTGGCGGGGATGATTGGGACGATCGGGATACTTCATACGCACAAAATGCTCTTTCAATGCAGGTTCAAGGTGATAATCGATGAAAGTCTGTCTATGTTTAAGACCTATTGACTCCATCATTTGCTTGATACTCATTTCTCCGTATTCAATAACCCGTACAAGTTCAATGATATTGTCATTATTAGTATATAGCTTACTATTTGAATTTAATGTATTTATAGAAGTACTTACACGGGTACTTGTGCGGGTACTTGTGCGGGTGCTTGTCATGCACTTGTCTTGTACTTGTCCTACAACTGTCGTGTCTGCCAAATTAGGTTGTACCTTCCATTCTTCGGGCGGATTGATTATCATGTATCTGTTTCTAAGCTCATTCGTCTCGCCTAACAACAGATTACGGAAGAATCGTATCAGGAATAACGGTTCTGCATTGATGCCTTTTCGCACATTGCGATAGTTTGCACGCACCAACGCATTACGGAAATACCAGGAATAGTGCTCAAACAAATCATTATTAACGCTAAATCCCAACGAGCAAAGATACTTAATGGTAAAGATAGCAGTGGTTCGAGTGTTGCCTTCACCAAAAGGATGAATCTGCCACAATCCTGCCACAAACTTTGCCAGATGCTCTATCATCTGATCTTTGTTTAAAGTGGTATAGTCGAACTGTCGCTCTTGTTCCAGATCGTATTCTATGGTCATTCGAAGGTCTTGCCAGCGACCATAAAGCACAGAATCGTTTCGCAGTACCCATTCCTTCTTCGAGATGTCGTAGTCGCGGAAACGGCCTGCATGTTTAAAAACACCTTCGAAGATAGCACGATGAATAGCTGCCAACCCAGCTACACTATAGGTAAAGGCATCCGTTTGCAAAAGTTTCGCGATATTGCCCGATACAAGGTCCGCCTCTTCTTTATCCTCGTCACCTTCATCATGCGTCGTCTTCTTTATATAATACTGTTTTACCAGTTCGCGTGCTTCGTCGATGGTGATTTCGCCCTCAATATTCCTGCGGGCGGTTTGTTGCAGGTATTCTGAGGTTTTTAACCCATCCACAGCCTGCAAGCCAATAGCCACACGCCAAGCTTCTGCTCTCTCTTTCTTCTCTGGTTCCCCTTGACGGATATACTCATCAAAGTTAAGATACTGTTGTTTTATATTCTCGTCTTCTGCCATATCCTTTATTGTTTTAAGTTTCCCTTAATTCTTCTCCAGTCCCTCTATAAATTTGTCAAAGTCAGATAGGAAAGTCTTGTCTTGTAGCCTCCAGAACTTTTCATATTCTCCCAAAGCTTTGGCTTCAGCTTCTTCGTGGCTAATGGAACCCACATCAGGCAGAATGTCAGCATCCGACACTTTCAGATATTGTTCCAATACCTGTTCCCATTCTGCCATTGTCGTAATCAAATGTCGCCTTGCCCTGCTCTCTGCCAAATTCAGGAAAGCTGTCGTCAACAGATTCAGTTCTTCCACCTCTTTCTCTGACAAGTAATTCTTCGCAATGGTCACATCGCTCTTAATGACACGTCCGTCTGGGGCATTCTTCCAGGTTGTCAACCCCATGTGCGGTTTTTCCGCATTAGCGCGATTGCAAACAATCTCTGCTGCCGTCTGATGACTTACGGCATAGTGCATCATATTTTGCACGGTCTTGTAGAAGGTCTTCGTCACCTCGCTCTTGGGGTCGTAGTCGCTGCTGCACTCGGCATAGATGTCCGTAATCTTCTGATAGTAGCGACGTTCAGAGGTGCGAATTTCGCGGATGCGATCCAGTAGGTCCTCAAAGTAGTCGGTTCCAAAAGGATTCTTTCCTTTCAACCGCTCATCATCCAGCACATAACCCTTTTGTATGTATTCCTTCAACACCTCGCGAGCCCAGATGCGGAATTGAGTAGCCTCGTAGCTGTTTACACGATAGCCAACGGCAATGATAGCATCCAGATTATACAGCAGAACACCCTGTTCATCCCATTTGTCCGACGGAATTCGAATTTTTCGAATAGCTGTGGACAATTGCACTTCTCCGCTTTCATCTAACTGTGCCAAATGATAATTAATAGTTGAAAGCGCAACATTAAACAGCTCTGACATTCGTTTCTGCGAAAGCCAGAATGTGTCATTACTAAAGAGAACGTTCACGTTCACCTTACCAGTACTCGAACGGTAAATAAGAACATTTCCTTCAACGCTCGTCGCCAACTCTGAAGAACCCATCTTGCTCATGAAATAGTCCTTGGCGACTTTCACAATCGGCTTCTTTGGGTCTGCGCTCAAGGCAACTGCAATACAAGCAGTACGAGACAGCAAGACGGACTTAACCTCGCGGTAGCCACCATTGTTCAACTGGGCCATCTCCTCTATCTCCACCATGTGTTCCTTCAGGTCAAGACCCTTCTCTTGTTGCAGGAACACAGCCACCTTATTCATCAGCCGCTCGAAGTTCCAGTATTTCATGTAGCCCATCAGACGAGCTAACTTGCGTGAGTTCCACCACTCATGTCCCTCAGTATCCACCTCCTTGATACTCTCAAAGGGTGACTGCATCTCTTCTGGATTAATCAATTCGTTATTTATATTCTTATCATCATTCATATCACTTGTTTTTAGCCAGTTGCATACTCATTAATCAAAGAGGTTTTGTAAGTCTTCTGGGTTTCAATCTTTACTACGACTTTTTCTACGACACCTTGACTTCCTATATGAACTCTCATGCAACTATCCTACTTAGATCTTGTATTAAATCATTTCATGTTTCATTCTATCAGATTCCAATATGCTATTTGGGGAGCAGAATGTTTTCCAAAAAGGCCTTTTTGATAAGGATTTGGCTCAGTTTTGACTCATTTTGCGGTCAAAATTAAATAAATATCTTCAATAATATAGGTTCGGGCACGTGAAAAACACTAAAAAGGGGTAAAAAAGTTCATTTTTGCCATAGAGTATAAGGCTGAGCGCATTAAAAACAGCTTCCTAACGCCACAAAAAACGCCTCTCCGAGGGGACGGAGAGGCGGTGGGCGTGTGGAGTGGGGGAGGGGGTTAGCGGATGTCGATGACGGGGATGTTGTCCTTGTCGTTGTAGTAGAGGTTCTCGCCAGCCATACCCCAGATGAAGGTGTAGTAGTAGGTGCCTGCGGCAGCATGGATAGACCACTCAGGACTCATGATGGCTTGTTCGTTGTGGAGCCATACGACGCGGCTCTCATCGGGCTGCCCCATGATGTGGGCAATGGTTTGATCCTGAGGAAGGTTGAAGTAGTAGTAGGCTTCGATGCGACGACCGTGGGTGTGAGGAGGCATGGTGTTCCATGCGGCGCCGGGGTTGAGCTGTGTCAGTCCGAGTTGCAGCTGGCAGGGGCCTTCCTCGAGCACGTCGTTGACGATGAGCTTGTAGACGGTGCGGTTGTTGCATTCCTCCAACGAGCCGACGGGTCCCCAGACGGCAGCCTTCAACGAGCCCTTGCGACCATCGAGCGTAATCCATTGCGTCTTGTAGTGCTGGTGGGCGGTGGCGCTGTTGAGGTAGAACTTAGCGGGCTTGGCAGCGTCCTTGGAACGGAACAGGACTTCCTTGTTCACATCTTTGTCTTTGGCGATGTGGCCGCGACCGATGTAGAGGGCTTCTTTGGGTGAGAGGGCGTACTCCTTGCCGTCGACGATGACTACGCCATCGCCTTCGCCGCAGTTGACCACGCCGAGTTCTCGATTGTAAAGGAAATATTTCTCCTTGATGCCGGGGTCAACATCCAGACCAAGTTCCAAAAAGTTCTTTAACTTCAGGGTCTTGTTGACGGGCATGGCGCCGCCGAAGATAAAGCGGTCGTAATGCGAATAGGTCAGATTGATCTCATCCGCCACCATGACTTTCTCCATGACGAAACGCTCACGAAGAGTCGGGGTGTCATAATGCTTGACATCTTCAGGATGACAGGCTGTCTGGAAGTAGACGTTCTGGGTGGTCTCGCCTCCCGCAACAGCTGAGGAGGAAGAGGAAGACTCTCCCCCCGCCCTCCCTGTTAGGGAGGGAGCGATTAGTACTGCTAATAATAGGATTTTCTTCATAACAAATTAATTTTAGGATTATGTAGAGTGATTTTGATTAGTTACTTGAGATGATAATATTTTTCACCTTTCACGACAACCTTGCGACCATTAGCGATATACACGCCGTTAAGGGTGGGCTTCTTGGCGAGTTTGATGCCGCTGAGGGTGTACCATTCGACATTGTCGTCACCCACGTGGATGCTGTCGATGCCCGTGGCGTCCAAGTTGAACTCGTAGGGCGCATCCAGGGTGCCGTAGAAGGCATCGCTGACGAATGACACGCTGCCGACATAGTATTCCTCTGTGCCGTCGAACACGCGCAGCTCCACGGGATTGTTGATGTCTGCGTTGGAGTCGCCGAGGATGGTGAGGAAGTAGTAGCCATTGCGGCTGGTGACAGCGCCACGGCATTCGCCACCGACGAAGGCTGCCACCTCGGCATCCTCGACACGCTGGCCGTCATCGATGACTACGGCGATGATGTTCATGTTGTCGGGATAGAGGTGCTCGTCGACGGGCTGGTAGTGCGTCAGCGCCGGTGCTTGCTGCGGAGCCATGAGCGCGCTGCGCGATGAAGTGTGCTTGTTCGGATAGTGGAAGGTCTTGGCTGTCTGTGCTTTGGAGAGGTAGATATAACCCTCGCCCGGCACAATGTTCTGTAGCGTGCCCTCCCAGACGCCCTGACCGTTGTAGGTAGCCATAGCTGTGCGCGTCTTCACCATGTCGTCCTTCGTGGGTTCCAGCTCGGCAAAAGCTTCGGCTACTGACATCACCGTGTTGGACAGCGAGCCAATCCAGTTGTAGTTGGGATAGATGGTCTGCGTGGTGGCAGTCACGTCGATGGTGGTGCCAAAGACCTCGAAGGGCGTGGACGACGACACTTGGATCTTGTACATCTGTCCTGGCACGAGATCCTCCAGCTCGCCCAAGAAGCCCGTGCAGTCGGTGTTGGCCACAGCGAAGGCCGTCTTGCTCTTGATGTTCTTGAACTTACGGATGGCTGCCGACGTCTTGGGCAGCACGTCGTTGATGGCAGTGCTGGCAGGTTGAAGGTAGAACGATGTCCACGTCCATCCGCGTGCCAGGTCGAGGTTCTGCATGAGGTCGTTGGTGGAGCGGAACACCACGGGATTGTTGTACGAGCCTATGGTGGCATCAGGAGCGTAGGTGACGGTTCGCGAGGGTGAGCTGTTCGGCACAGTCACCATGACCACGGGATAGACGGTGCCCGTGGATGCGTCGTAGAGACGGAAGGTGAGGTCGCGTTCGCCCGTCGATAGCTCCGTAGCCGCAGCGCCGTAGATGATCATATCAACGAAGTAGGCATCGCGCGTGCTGACATACTTGGGCTGCGCCACGCCACGGCAGAGACCCATGTCGTCGAAGGCGGCTATCTTGCTCTCCGTGAACTCGCTGATCTTGTCACCCACGTAGATCTGGCCCGTCAGCGTCATATTGCTCTCGTAGAGGTCGGGATCGACAGCCCATTCCGGCTCGTCGCCCTCGACGACGATGGTGAGCTTGGCCACGCGCTGCATACCATAGCGGTCGGTGACATAGAGATATTCGGTGTAGCGTCCCACAGGCACAGTCGGCTTGATGGTGAGTGTAATCTCTTTCGCCTCGTTCAGCGTGCCGATGGGTTCGCTGACCTCCATCCACGAGGGCTGCCCCGTGATCTCGTAGCTCTGCGGCTGGCCAGTGGTGTTGTGGAGTTCCACGATCACATCCATGCTTTCGCTCCAATGCTTGTTGATGGGCACGCTGTGCCAGGAATCCCACTTGACGCACGCGAAGTCGGTATGGAACATCCATTCTACGGGCTCGGAGTTGTTGCCGTGCTCGTCCTTGATGTTGTGTACGCTGACGGTGAAGTCGTTGCCGTCCATGAGGGGCAGCACGTCATCGGGGAATGAGAAATAAGCCTCGTTCTTGGATGCCGTGAAGTTGAATTGCCTGTCTTCGAGCCTCATGTACTGCGAACCCGGCAGCAGGGCAGGAGCCGTAGTAGCCTGCGACGGTGTGCCTTCGAGGGCCAGCTGCGAGTCTTTCTGACCCATGTTGGCCGTGGAAAACTCGCTGACGACGGTGCCTGTCTCTGTACGTCCTATGCTCTCCATGGGGAAGTATCCTACGAGACCCGCATAGGTGTTGTCGAGGCGCTCGTAGCGGCGGTTGTCAATGACATCACTCGTGAGGGCTGCGCTCCAGATGCGCACCTCATCCACGTCGCCAAGGAGTTTGACATCACTGTCGCTGCTGCCGCCGCCGACATACAGACGACTGCCGGAGGGAACCGGTATGCTGCTCTCGGGCAGTGTCTTAACGGCCTTGCCGTCGATGTAGAAGATGGCGCTGGTGCCACGACGCACGTTCAGCGTGAAGTGGTGCCAGACATTGTCGATGTAGTTGGCATCGCTCAGGACGATGCGGTCGCCAGTTTCGTTGAGCGTGCCGTTGTTAGAGGAAGTGTGGTTGGTGATATCCATGGTCATCTTGCTGTCAAGGAAGCGGATAGTCATCACGCCAGGCAACTGCATTAGCGTGGCAGATGCGTTGTTCTCTGTCCTTTCGGCGCGGAACCACATCTCCAGCGCGAAGTTGTCCGTCTTCAGGGGGTTGAAGGTGGAGATGTCCACCTTGAGCGGCTGTGTGCCGTCGAGATGTGCTGCCAGATTGCTGTTGTTGATGTACCAGCTCTCGTCTGCCATCACGATGTCACGCGAACGGGCCTTGTCGGTCAGCGTAGTGCCGTGGCCCTCGTTCATGCGCCAATAGCCGATGAGCCCCGGGGTGTAGGAGGCTTTCAGCTGACTGCGGGTTTGATAGAGTTCATCGATGGATTTCTTCACGTTCCACAGCGTCAGATCGTGCATCATGCCCACGAAACCATTGCCACCGATGGTGAGCTTGCCGATGGCCTCGAAAGCGTTGGCCGGCACATCACGACCCACTTCTTCGGGACTCGCCATATCGGAATTGACAAAGAGCATGGAGATGCGGTTGTCGGGGTTGTCCTCGTCCTTGACCCAGTAGCTCAGCGCCACGTATGTCCATTTCTCGGCAGGTATGATGTTCTCTGTGTCGTAGGTTTGGTCAGCGTCGCCGACGCGTGCTGCCAGACGGCCGCCGTCGTGCGTGAACAGCGCCAACGTATTGTCCTCGGTGCCCATGGAGATGATGGTGCCGTCGCTCTTGCGATATAACCAGAAGCCCACAGCGAAATCGCTGTTGGACAGCTCGTAGACAGCCTCCGTGCGAACCTCATCGCCGTTCAGCTGCAGCGCCACGTCAGGGAATTGAGTGTTGAGGGCCACATTGTTCATGTCGCCGTAGATGGTGAAATTGTCCGACTTGCTCAGCGAGTTGTTGTTCAGCTCCTCGTTGAAACGCACGTGCATGTTGTTGCGGAAGGTGTAGGTGAGTTGACCGTCCTCAGGACTGGGCATGCCCAGAACCTGCGGCCCGCGCGTATCCTGAGTCACCGTGATGGGTTCCGTTTCGTATGTCACGTCCTCATTGCCATATTTGCCGAAGGTCTGAGCCTGTAGCTCATAGGTGCCATCCTCCAAGAACGAAACGGGTCGTCTGAACGTGCTGCTGTCCGGCAACTGCTCATATCCCATTGTCCAGTCTCTGGAATCCCGGCTCCACTGCTTGATCATGCTCCAGGCATCGTTGCCCTTGCGGCGGTAGCGCAGTCGCAGCCCATGCAGTCCCTGGTCTTGAAGGTCGAGGTTATAGAAAGTGACCATGAGCCCATTGTTTTCCTTCATGTAAGCTTTGTTGAGCACAGTGTGGTCAACAGCCAGGTCGACATGTGCCGATGCTGGCACGAAGTGTACACGCAGCTTCACGGGATCACTTACTGCGCTGACATCGTTTTCGGACTTCAACACAATCCTGATGTCATCGTAGTCAACGATGCTACGGTCGCTCTGCTTGACAATGAGCAGGAGCTCCACCGTCTCGTCGCCCTTCATCTTGATGCTGCGTCCTGCACGTCCGTTGCTTAGCGGGGTGCCGTCGATCAGCAGTGTGGCACCATTGGGGTTGCTGTCATCCTTGACCTCCAAGAGATAGGTACACTGGGCATTCGTCTCGCTGCCGTTGTGCAACTGCAGGGTGAAGCGCGCCTCGCCACCGGCAGGTACGTCGGTCTGTTCCGTAGAGCCCATCACTTTCAATTCGGGCAGTTCCACGCGCATAGTGCCCTCGTTGAGCTTGGTGCCCTTGGCATAATATTCCGTGTAGGTCTCTGGCTCGTAGGGGTTGACGGTCTGTCCGCCACGCGTGCGGAAGATGGGTCCCCAATTGTTGGGCGAGTTGTAGACATCGACGGAGAGGGCCGTACGCGGGTCACTGTCGCTCAGCGTCCACGACACACTCTTCGACTCGGTACGCGTGGTGTCCGTCTGATTCGTCACGGACGTGCTGTTCTTCCACGTCATGATGCCGTAGGTGCCGGCAGCGTTGAAGAGGAAGCCCAACTTGGCGTCATCGTTGATACACCAATAGGTCTCGTCCTTCACCTGATGTGTGTTCTTGCGCTCTGTCTTGTTCACGTGCGTCACGCTGGTGCCGCCGCTGATGGAGTAGTTGCCGAGGAGGTTCTCGCTGTTTTCGAAGGCGCTGAGCTTGTCGGCCTCGTTCTGCGCGATCTTAGCCTCCCACGAACGGATCTGGTTGATGGCAAATTCCACTTCGTCGATGGCGCCTTCGTTGGTGCCGTCCCTCATAACGTAGCCTGGAAAGCCTTGACGTTCGCTGTACTTGCTGCCCCAGTATTCTTTGTCGCCATTGGCATGGCACCACTCGGGGTCATCCTCCTTGTAGCTGGTGTAGTATGTCACCTGACCCGGAACGGTCGGTGAATTGGCCGGATCCCAGTGATTGCCGTCGACATGGATGAGGCGGTCTTTGATCAGCGCCTTCCAGTTAGGAATGAGCACATCGATGATATATGCCTGCGTGTAACTGAATTGAGTGTCAAACGATTCGCTCACCGATACACCGTCCTTCTCTGCCAGTTTATAGCTGCCATCGCTCTGTTGATAGAAGCCCAGCAGACGTGCCTTGCTGAAGGTGAGGTTGGTGGAACGGCCGATGTAAGTGTCGTTGTATTCAGGAATAAACTGATTCTTGGGCAGGCTGTAAACCATCTTACTCGGCGTGGAAATCTTCTCGCTGACGGTGTAGGTGTCGTTGTAGTCGGTGATGTAGTCGCTGTCCTTGTGGCCGTCGTTGCGCGTGTTGGTGGTGTTGGCAACGACCTGTATTTTCGTCTTCTCCAAGAGTGAGAAGAAGCCTGTGGCAGGGCCGTAATTGATTTCCCACGTCGGTGACAGGCTGACGTAGGCACCGCCGCCGAAGCTGCTGTCATGCACCAGCAACGAAGATTTGCTGTAGTTGTCGATGGTGGTGGTCTCCAAGGACGCTACGGATGTCGAGCCCGGCGGACGACGGATGATGTAGTCCACCTTGTCGGGGCCAGCGGTCATGAAATTGGTGCCCGTGGGTAGCGAACCCAACAGAATCAAGTCCAGTGCTTCCGTCTTGGAATTCGGAGCCTCCCACATCGTGGTGCGACCATCGACCCGCACGCTGATGCTCAGGTTGCGGATATGGCCCTCTGCCAGATTAGGCCAGCCGCCCTCGAATTCATAGAACACCGTGCCCGTGGAGTCAGGGACGATCTCGATATTGGGTGTATCATATTCCCCACCGGCTTCCACTTCCTTGCCATCGACGAGCACCTTCTCGGCAAAGACCTGCGTCAGGATGCTCGCATCGTTCACGATGTGGATGACTGCGTCGCGCGGCACCTCGGTGAACGTCTCGCCAGTGTCGAGGTTCTTGTAGTCCTCACCCACCTTGATGTCGAAGTCATAACGCTCACTCTGACAGAAGATGGGATGGCCGAAGACATAGTTGTAGCCATTGCCGGTGTACGTCACAACCTGAAGGTCGTCAACGGTGTTCGTCAGCGTGGTCACGGGAACGGTCTCCTGTCCGAAGGCCCCGTTCTTCATGCCTTGCTGCGTCACGCTGATGCTGGGCGTGGCACGATATTGGCGAATCATCTTGGCTGCGTACTTGTATTTATATGCCGTATTATTGATGAGCAAGGAGTCGCAGGGCTGCTTGTCGCTGACGGTGTTGGTGGCATTGAGCACAGGCAGGTTCTGCGAGAAGATGGGCAGGTTGTCATAATCGCTGCCGCCAACAAACTTGATGCTCTCCACCTGGTACTTCAACGGAGGCAACAGAGCGGAGAACTCGCCCGTCTCTTCGTCGGTCGTTATATATATATAATAGGTGTCGTCGTGGCTACCACCGGCACGGTAAGCTGTGCTCTTGATGTCCTCCGTGGCACTCTCCACGGGGATGGGCTGCGTGCCAAACGAGCCGTCGCCATGTTCATCGACGATATAGTTGAACGAGCATTGCGACTCGCGTCCCAGACTGAGCTTGATGGTGGCCTTGCCCAGACGGTTCTTGCTGGCACCGAAACTTAGGGGGGCATCCTGGTCAGAGTAACCGCCGTTGATGCGGCCCGTGACGTTGACCAACGTGGAGTCGAAGAAGTTGACAATCTCAGCTTGCTTGAAGTCGTAGCTGGTGCCGTCGAGCGGGAATGACGTCAGACGATGCCCCTCTTTGAAGGCCTCGATCAGGTGTCTGCCGATGGGCACTGAGAGCTCGTACTCGCCATTGGTGTCCGTCATCACCATGCCGTCCCGGGTCTGCACGAAATTGCCGTCGATCTTGAACTGTATGCTGTCGGCAGGGATGTTGGTGTTGAGATAGGTGATCTTACCCTTCACGGGGAACGACGACACATCGGTGAAGTCGTAGCTGTTGAGCGTCAGGTTGCCGCTGCCGATGAATCCGTTGCGCGACGTCGGAGAGAACTCGTGGATGCCGCGCGTGGGCGTCACAGTATATGTGGAACCCGAACCGATGAAGGGGATGCCTCGGATGATGTATTCGCCATTGGCATCGGTGACGGCATAGCGCGACAGCTGGGCGTCGACAGGAACGATGTTCGATACGCTGACATTGCTACCCACCTCGGCATGACGGCCATTGGGCATATCGTTGGAGTAAGAGGCATCGAATACATAACGGCCAAGGCCTTCATCCATGGGCCAGTAGAGCTTCAAACCTCGCTCGCGACCGTTCAACAGACGATCGGCATAGGTGGCCTGCTCGTTTGGAGTCAAGACATGGTCGAACACGCGCACCTCCGTGATATTTCCACGGAAA
This sequence comes from uncultured Prevotellaceae bacterium, assembly GCA_947307015.1. Lineage (GTDB taxonomy): Bacteria > Bacteroidota > Bacteroidia > Bacteroidales > Bacteroidaceae > Physcousia. The sequence goes on from CAMZHV010000010.1 coordinate 21,345, forward strand.
GCTTGAGCCTCAGAGACACCTGTTGCACCACCCACGGAGAATGTCTGCACAGCTTCATCGTCGCCCTGCACAGGAACCTCTGTCTGCGATGGCTTGTCGTTCACGAGGAAGGAGGCATAGCTGCCATCCTGGATTACCGTCAGCAACGAATAAGTGCCGAAGGGAATATACGCGTCGGTAGTGTGGTTCCCGTTTACTTGACTGACCATCAGCTGATAACCCTCATCGTTCTTGCTGCCCAAGACAAGGCGTCCCACACCTGGAATCTCGCCGATGACAGCGCCCGCGCTGAGGTTGTCGTCAGGACGGATAAACAGCTGCACAGTGAAGGCTTTGTCGCTGCCGAACACCTTGGTCATCTCCTTCTGTTCCGCACTCCATGCGATGCCCGTCGATGCACCGTCGATGCGTTTGGAGAGACCCGTGATCACGTCATCGCCGTCGCCCGAACCACGAAGCGTCAGGCGCACATCCTCGACAGATGCGCCAGTGCCGTAGGTGATGCGACCTGAGACGACACCTCGTGCCTGGCAGAAGCCTACGTCGTGAAGGACATTCTGGACGAGGGAGCCGGAATAGACCTCGATCTTGTACTCGTAGTAGTAACCGGGCTGTACGGTGTTGTCCTCGTAGGTGTAGAGCTCTGCCGTGCCTGTAGTGGTGTTGATCTGGATGAAATCGTCCTCGCTGTCAACATAGCGTCGCGAGATGACGTAGGTAGTATTGTCGGAACCAGCTTGACGAGCCTCCCATGTCAGACGGACTGTGCCCTCGTGGGTGCCCTTGGTGGCTGTGAAAGACTTCACCGACGAACCCTCGAGCATACCAGCGGTGAGCGGATCGCTCTGGAACAGCGAACGGCCCTCGTTTAGCGACAGACGTATCATATACTGGTAGCGAACGTTGGCGTTGGGCAGGTTGGCATCGGTGAACGACAGCTTGGCGCCTGCAGCGGGTTCGGCGTCGCCAGTGACTGTGCCGTACTCGCTCCACTCCACATCAGGAGAGGTGCGACGCATCACCTGGAACTTCACTGTCGACGAAGAAGTTGGCACACGCGTGTACTGCCACTCCAGCTTCACCTTGTTTGGAACAGTGATGTCTTGTGCCAGACCGTAGATGCTCATGGTGGGTTTGGTGTACAGGATGTCCGATTCCACATAGCCTAACTTCTTCAGCAGAGCCTCGTCGGGGTTATTGAGCGAAGCGGCATTGATGCTGTTGCCGTCCCAATCCTTTGGCACATTCAGCACCATATATTTATAGTAGCTCTCCTGCTGCACACCATTGTCGCTGTAGCTCAACGACTGGTTGCTGCCTGCATTGGTGATCTTGCCACGTCGACTCCATGTGCCTGCGCCGACCGGTTTACCATTGGCATCTGTCTCCATGCGGTAGATATAGGGCGTGCATGTTAGGATGTTGCCGCTGGAGGTGTAGGCGTTCCACGAGAGGTCTGCCATCTTGTCGAACTGCCGGTAGTCCATGCGCAACGCGCTGGGCACGGGCACCACCTTGAACACGTTGGTGCTGTTGTAGGTGTAGGTATCTTTCCAGTAGCTGCCGTTGCCGGAATCCTTCAGACGATCCGTGGCCTCCACCTTCACATCGACCTGCTTGGGATTGCCCACAGACGCCGGAATGGTGACGGTGTACTCCTTCTTCTGCAGCTTATCGCAACTGAAGGTTTCGGTCTGGCTTTCCGTCGAGTTATCTTGTTTTTTGTACGAGAAAGTCACCTTGTACGAACCCTCATGGATGTGGAAATCGCTGAGCTTAGTGCTCACATCATTAGGCAGTTTAGGCACGGTGAACTTAATCTTGTCGGGACCTGTACGCTCCATCTGATAGTCCTTCGAGTTGAAGTGCGAGTAGTTCATCGTAGCGCTCAGTGTGGCGGTACCTAAGGTCATCTTGTAGGAACTGCCTCCGCTGTGCTTGTATTGATAGTAGAACGTCCAACTTTGCCCTGCCATCGTTGCCGGATAGTAATAGTCGATGGAGGGTGTGCAGTAATGGTTGTCGCTACCCCACTTAGTGATCAGAAAGTCCTTTCCCCCAAATTCAATCTGCTGCTCAGGGGTGCCGTAGCCGTTGGTGAACCACGCTTTGGAGTTGGAGATGTCAATACGTGCATGCACCTTGCCGAAGGGATTGGAGTCGTCGCCTTCTTCTATGTACCAGATGTCCATCAGATACAGCTTCCTGCCAGCGCTGTTCACAGCGAAGATGGTGCCGTCGGACTTAGCGTAAGTGTTACTGCCATCGAGGTCGCAGAGGAATACCTTGAAAGTCACGTGATCCTTGCTGTTGCTCATAGAGAATTTGGTGGAATTTGTCATCCAGTCGGAGGCCACTGCTGGTATACTGAATGTCAACAGCACAGCCATAAGCAGCCAGCTGCGCAGGTCATGGTGTTTAGTTAGTTTGTTCATATCGGTTAAATATTTAAAGCTTATTAATTCTGCGAATGTGTCTGTCTTCGTTTGATGCTAATCCCAGCTGTCCCAGTCAGTCCAACCAGACTGCTTAACCTCGGCCTGAGAGGCATCTACCTTCGTGGTGTTGGTTTGGATGAGACCCGTCTGTGTTGTAGGATCGTAAGTGTTACCTGGAGAGTCACATATCAATGATGTGCAGACGCTGATGGCCAGGCTTTGAGGCTTCGAATATCGTTTCTTTTCCATAACACTCATGTAACTATTTGATGAATGTCTTTCGGCCATTTTGGATATAAACACCTTTTCGAGGCATAGAGACTTTACGCCCTGTGAGATCGTACATACCCGTAACATTAGTACCCTCCGTAACCACTTCAATGCCCGTTTCTAAGTCATCGAAGTTGAATGTCAACTGCCTCACGTTCATCGCATCCCATTCTGAAGTCAGAATCTGCAAATAAGCGCGATTGGCAGGTATTATGCCTCCTGATGTGGGGTGAAAAGCTCCTTGATAGAGGATGAGATTGGTTTTGTCGCCATCAGTAGCTTCGATAGTTGTGGGCTCTGTCACGCCGACAAGCATATTGGAAGAATACTCCTCCCCTTCATTTATACGCTTCAAGTCGGCATACGTGGAAGTGCCAATGGCATTGTGAATGAGGACGCCTTGACCTGCAGTTACAACATATACACGCTTAATGTACACTTGTTTCGTCGCCTGTTGGTATTTCTGCGGTACATAAAAAAGCATATTGGAATTACCATCATCTTCGAATGTAGCGCTGCCACAAAACGTTGCCAGCTCACCACTAACAGTGAAGCGACCATAAACTGTAGCATTGCCGAACACTTGGTCGCTGACCAAAGCTGCTGGCATCTTCACACCTACCTTTTCCGTAAGAACAGCATTGATATCCGTCCAATTGATAGTTGGAGCGACTTCATCGTGGAAACCTGCAATAACAACCTCTTCCAAATTACCTCTTGAAACGAGTGAGGCTAGCATATTTTTTATGTTGGCTGCCGTCATGCCACTACCGGCATCGATGGAGATTAGAGATGAGTTCACATCACTCAGTACGTTCTCCTCGAACAGGGGATTGCCTCCGTCAATAGTCAATATCTGTACACGACCATTATAAAAAGCCCCGTCACTAACCGTCTCCACCGAGGCAGGTATGGTCAGTTCTGTGGCGGCCATACCATAAGCAGTCAAACCATCAATGGTCGTACCATTATTCTTATAAGTAAAACACTCTTGTGCCCCAACTCCTTGAGGCACAACGAGCATCAGCGCAGCAATCAGCAGAGCGTATAATTGTCGTGTTTTCATAACATTATGCTTTTTTCTCATCAGCAATAATGCGTTTGCGATTCACGAACATCATGACGAGGGTGAAGCCAGCGAGGAGGCCCATACCGATGTAGTCGAGGCTCTTGCAGGCACGGAAGATGACCCAACCGAACAAGGACGAACAGAAGTCGAGAGCACCCGCGAGGAAGCCGTCGGGCACGTGGGCTGCAGCATCTTGAGTAGCTTCATAGACCGAGGCTGCGGCAGCGGTGAAGTCGGCGCTCATGTCGGTGACGAAATACAGACCTACGATGAGGGCTACGAGGCCGATGATGAAGGTTTTCACTACATTGTTCTTCGTGATGGGCAATACCACAGGGAAGAGGTAGAACATGCCTGCAAGCGAGGCCAACGGCAGGAACTGGTTACCGGGAAGCACGACGGCGAGGAACAGCACAGTTGGGATGAGTAGGAGGCTGACGACCAGCGTCGTGGGATGTCCGATGACGAGGGCGGGGCTCATGCCGATGTGTACCTTCTTGCCGTTGAACTTCTTCTCCACGACCTCCTTGGTCTTCTGGCTGATAGGCATCAAACCATCGATGAAGAGCTTGGTGATGCGGGGAATGAGTTCCATGACAGCACCCATGATGACGCCGAGCGAGAGGATTGTCTTGGCGGCATCGCCATTCCATTCCTTCACGCTGAGGGCTCCGATGATGGCACCCACGATGACGCCGAGGATGAGCGGTTCACCCAGCACGCCGAACTTCTTCTTCAGTCCTTCGGCATCGATGTCGAGCTTCGAAAAGCCGGGAATCTTATCCAAGAGCCAGTTGATGGCAATGGCGAAAGGCACAAAACTCTGGCAGAAGGGCTGCGGGATGCTGATGCCGTCCAAGTCATAGTGCTTCTGGAACTTCTCTGCCGTGAGGTCGGCCATGACGAGCGTGAACATGTAGCAGATGATGGCAGCGAAATAACCCCATGCGAGGCTCTGATCTTTGACGAAATAGACGACGGCGCCGATGAAGGCGAAGTGCCAGTAGTTCCACAGGTCGATGTTCACCGTGCGTGTGGTCTTCGTAATGACCATCAGGAAGTTAACACCTAAGCAGATGGGAATGATCAAGGCGCCCACGGCAGTGTTGTAGGCTACGGCGGCAGCGGCAGGCCAGCCCATGTCGAAGATGCCGAGCTGCAGCTCATAGATATCCGAAATGTTCTTCAACGGGCCATTGAAGTTGGTCGTCAGCAACGCCGTGACGATGCCGAGTCCCACGAAACCGACACCCTCATAGTTGCCGCTCTGCAACGACTTTCCAAAATTTAGACAGATTCATAAGCCGATAATAGTAAATAGGATAGGCATCATGACAGATGCCCCGAGGGAAATGATGTAAGAGAATACTGCTTCCATGAGTAGACCCACCCCTCACCCTCCCTGTGAGGGAGGGAGTTGTTACCTTGGTGGGTGAAGGATTATAGATTATACATTAAGTTGTTATATTGCAAAAGTGACCACTCCCTCCCTCACAGGGAGGGTGAGGGGTGGGTCTTTACTTTTCAAAACTGATAGAACCTCCTCCAATATTCTTACCGTCGGCAAAGATTTGGACGCGGTATTGTCCGGCGACGAGCATTTCCGTGACGTTCCAGTACATCGTGACGGGCGTCTCTTCGCCGTTGTATTCGATGTCCTTGCGCATGGAATATTCGAGGTTGCGGTTCTCGAAGGCGAAGGTGCCGCCGCCATTGACGGCTTCACCCGTGGGCTTGAGGATGCGGACGTAGACGGTGCGGTTGCCGGCAGCAGCAGTGACGTTGCGGGCGATGTTGAACGACACCTGGAAGGTCTTGACGTCGGCAATCTTCTTGGCCGCTTTCTGGCGTTTATTCAGGGCGGTGATGCTGATAGCTGTGGCATCCAGCTGACTGGCAATCTCCACTTTGTCGGACAACGAAGCCTTCTCGGATGAGAGGCTTGAGATCTGCTGCTGCTGCACTACCTGCTGCTGGCGCAGGTTCTCGTTCTCATTGGTCAGCTGCGTGTTGAGGCGGTTCAGCGAGTCAATTTCAGCGACGAAGGTCTTGAGCACCTCACGCATGGTGGCCAGTTCCTTCTTCAGACGGGTGATCTCAGCAGCGTCATTGCTCTTGGTGCGCCGCAGTTCCTCGAGAAGTTCCTGTGTGCGCTGCTGTTCCTGTTCGAGCTGAGCCATGAGCGAGTCGTTGTTGATCTGAGTCTTCATCTCGTTGTACTGACGGGCGAAGTTCTCGTATTCGTTCTGCATTTCCAACTTATCCATCTCGGCGAGCTCCAGCATCTGCTTGTTCTGCTCGTTGGATTCATTCAGAGAGTAAATCAGGTAGCCCATGACGGCTAATAGCGCCACAATTACGACGCCGATGAGTGCATAGAGAGTCTTTTTATTCATAATTTCATAGAAATTTTGTGCAAAGGTAATAAAAAGTTTAATGTTTAATGTTTAATGATTAAAGTTTTTATTATTTTTGCGCACAGAAAACCATAAAACTGCACTAAAATGATGAAACGAATCTCTTTCTTGGCCTTATTCCTTTGCTTGGTGGCTCCTGCGATGCTTCGTGCTGCAGTCACGGTGAAGAAACTGAACCCCACAACTGTGGAGGTGACTCAGGATGGTCAGACGCTGACCCTCGATTTCTATGGTCCTAACATTGTTCGTCTCTTCCTCGACCCACAGGGAGGCATCGTTCGCAACCCTGAGGCACAGCCTCCTGCACAGATTCTCGTCGATCAGCCGCGCCGCGATGTCGGTGGGGTCATGGTGACAGAGACAGCCGACGCCTTCGTTATCGCTACTGAAAAAGTGAAACTCACCTATGCAAAATCGGGAACACGCCTTAATGTTTTTGACAACACACGTAGTTGTGATGTCGTGAAAGTCCAGACGCCCTTTGCCCTGAATGAGAAAGGCTTTGCCGCGCTGACGCTCACTTCTTCCGACGGTGAGTATTTCTACGGCGGTGGCGTGCAAAACGGACGCTTCTCGCATAAAGGCACAATCATTGCCATCGAGAATACCAACAACTGGACGGACGGCGGCGTCGCTTCGCCCACACCATTCTATTGGAGCACAGCGGGCTACGGCATTCTCTGGCACACGTTCCGTCCAGGGAAGTACGACTTCGGCGCAACGGAAGCCGGGCAGGTGAAGTTGATGCATGAGGAAGGCTATTTCGACCTTTTCCTTATGGTCAACGATGGCTGTGTGCCCCTGCTTAACGACTTCTACCAGCTCACGGGACATCCCGTTTTGCTGCCCAAATTCGGCTTCTATGAAGGGCATCTGAATGCTTATAATAGAGACTATTGGGTGAAGCTCGGACACCCAGACTCTCCCCCCGCCCTCCCTATAAGGGAGGGAGCAAATACTTCTGTTAATGAGAACGAAGGAGTTTCTAAGGTGACCACTCCCTCCCTTATAGGGAGGGCGGGGGGAGAGTCCGGCGTTCTCTTTGAAGATGGCTTTGTTTACAAGGAATCTCAGAAGCCAGTGGACGGCGGCATCCGCGAGAGTTTGAACGGTGAGTTAGAGGGCAACTATCAGTTCTCCGCCCGTGCTGTTGTCGACCGCTACGAGAAGGCTGATATGCCCCTCGGATGGGTGCTGCCCAACGACGGCTATGGCGCAGGTTATGGCCAGACCGAGTCCCTCGAAGGTAATGTAGAGAACCTCAAGCAGTTCGGCGACTATGCTCGCTCCAAAGGCGTTGAAATCGGTTTGTGGACGCAGAGCGATCTGCACCCGAAGGAAGGCATAGAACCTTTGTTGCAATGCGACATTGTCCGTGAAGTGCGTGATGCTGGTGTGCGTGTGTTGAAGACGGACGTGGCCTGGGTTGGTGCCGGGTACTCCTTCGGCCTCAATGGCGTAGCCGATGTAGGCGAGATCATGCCCTACTATGGCGATGATGCTCGTCCGTTCATTATCTCCCTCGACGGCTGGGCAGGCACGCAGCGTTATGCAGGCATCTGGACGGGCGACCAGACGGGTGGCGAGTGGGAATACATCCGTTTTCATCTGCCCACATATATTGGATCGGGCCTCTCCGGTCAGCCCAACATCTGCTCTGACATGGACGGCATCTTCGGCGGTAGGAACCTCCCTGTCAACGTTCGCGATTTCCAATGGAAAACCTTCTCTCCCATGCAGTTGAACATGGACGGCTGGGGGAGTAACCCCAAATACCCGCAGGCACTCGGCGAACCCGCCACGAGCATCAACCGCCAATACCTCAAGCTCAAATCCGAGCTGATGCCTTACACCTACACCATCGCCAAGGAAGCTGTGGACGGGTTGCCGATGATCAGGCCCGTGATGAATGGACAATTAACCTCAGATAATAGCTCTGTGACGCCCATTGTTCATTGTCCATTGTCCATTCTCAATTATCAATTCTTATATGGTCCCTCTATCCTCGTGGCCCCCATCTACCAGAACACTGCTTCTGACGAGCAGGGCAACGACATTCGCAACAACATCTACCTGCCTCAAGGGCAGTGGGTTGATTGGTTCACAGGCGCTTGTTACGAGGGCAACCGCATCATCAACAATTTCGATGCTCCGCTGTGGAAGCTGCCCGTCTTCGTGCGTCGCGGCGCCATCATCCCGATGACCAAAGCCCACAATAATCCCAATCAAGAGGACCATTCTTCGCGTACGTTCCTTATATATCCTTTGGGTCATTCGGAATTCAGCGTCTATGACGACGATGGTCGCACGCAAGCCTATCTGCGCGGTGAGAGTGCGACGACGCATATCATTAGCGACCTCGATGCTAAGGGCCGTGTCACCATCACCGTGGAGCCCACCAAAGGCACTTTCGCCGGCATGGAGAAGATGCAGAAGACCGAGTTCCGTATCCCTGCTGGTGCTACAGCTAAAACGATCACCCTCAAGGCCAGCGGCAAGAAGCTCGACCATCTGCTGATGACGGAACAAAAGGAGACATATTGCATCCTCCATGTCAGTACCCGCGAACCTTACGACATCACCTCCACGAAGTTGGAGCTGACTCTTGACGGTTACACCTTCGACACTACTGATCGTCTGCTCACCCGTGGCGGCGCTCTCGGTCAGTCAACCTTGCTCCTCGACGAATGGGAGGAAGGGTGTATCTCCCCCTCGGCGTACACTTTGCCATTGAAGTGGACGAAGATTGAGAACGCAGATTATTATGAGATTGAGCACCTCGGGCAGCTCTATTCCACCATTAAGGACAATGCTTTCACCCTAGAAGGCCTACAGCCCGAGACGAACTACGAGGTGCGTGTGCGTGCTGTGAATAAGGATGGCAAGGGTGCCTGGACGCGTGAGAAACTACGCACTTCGCCCGACCCGCTACGCTTCGCCATCCATGGCATCATCGCCGAATGTATCATCCCTGATCAGAGCGGCCAGCGCATCAAGAATCTCTTCGACTTCGATGAAGGTACCACGTGGCACACCGCATGGGATAAGCCCAATGCGACGCCCTTCGACCTGATCCTCGACCTGCACGTCGTCACACAGATTGACCAGATTCAGTACATCCCACGTCCCGACGGCGGCAATGGTACAATTATGCGTGCCCAGCTCAGTTACAGCCTTGATAAGCAGACGTGGAGTAACCCCGTCGCATTTAAAGGCACGACTAACCTTTTTAATCAGCCCACAGCTCGCTACATTCGCATCCATGTCGAGGAGTCGCGCGGCGGCTTCGGCAGCGGTCAGCAAATCTATGTTTTCCGCGTACCTGGCTCGGAAATGATGATACCTGGCGACATCAACCATGACAACCGCATCGATGAGAACGACTTCACATCGTACATGAACTACACCGGCTTGCGTCAGGGCGACGGCGACTTCGAAGGTTACATCTCGCGTGGCGATTTGAACCAGAACGGACTCATCGATGCTTACGATATCAGCACTGTGGGCATAGAGCTCGAGAGTGGTGTCAGCAGCCGTCGCGTGCCTGCTGTGTCAGGTGAGGTCAGCGTCGTGGCTGACAAGGCACAGGCTAATGCCGGTGACATTGTTACCCTCACCGTCAAAGGTACGAGCCTCCAGAGCGTCAACGCCCTCAGCTTCGCACTGCCCTATGACGCCACGCTGTGGGAGTACGTCGGTGTTGAGGCCTCAGGCATGAAGGAAATGCGCAACCTGACCTACGACCGCTTGCACACCAACGGTCAGAAAGCCCTCTATCCCACCTTTGTCAACTGCGGCGCACATCCCTACGTCGAAGGTGACGCCACGCTCATGACAATCCAATTCCGTGCAAAGCAGAAGACGAAAGTCACGTTGAAGGCTCAGGATGGTATGATTGTGGACAAGTACTTAAACGTCATTACCTTCTGATGCCAGCTGTTCGAAGACGATACCGCTATTGGCTACACGGCCTCTTCCTGCTCGCTATGTGCGTGCAGGAGGTGGCATGTACGTCCTCGTCGCATCCTATCATCCTCGCTAACATAGAGGCGGAGGCTGCTGACAGCGCGTCGTCGACATTGCAGCGTGCATACGGTGTAGGCTATAATTTCGTCATTCATGCCGATAGCCTCCTCTTGCAGGAAGACCGCCCGATGCACTGGTGTCAAGGTGTCGCCGAGACCAGCGACAGCCTCTGGGTGAGACACGATGAGCGCATCGTCGTTGCAGCCATCACCGTCATCCCTGAGGATTGCGTGGATAGCGTATGGGTTAAGGTGGCACGCGACCAGTTCACCATGGGCTGGACACATGAGCACAACCTCCTCGCCGATGCGTGGCCCGATGACCCCATCAGCTACTTCATCAACATCTTCTCCAGCCAGCATGTCTTCTGGTTCGTGGTCGTCTTGGTATGTATGCTGGCGATGCTCGAACTGATTGTGTGGCACCGTCGCCGTGTGCGTATGGTGCTCGTTCACGACATCCCCAGCGCTTATCCCACGTTCCTCACTGTGACGCTCGTGGTGGCTGCGTGGCTCTATGCCTACATCCAGCACTATGTGCCTCATCTGTGGGTGCAGTTCTACTTCCATCCTACGCTGAACCCGTTGTCGCAGCCTGCTGTGCTCTGCGCTTTCCTGTTCTGCGTGTGGGCAATGGTGTTGTTGGCGCTGGCCTCTGTGGAGAATGCTTTCAGTCTGCTGTCGCCGCTGGATTCTGTGCTCTATCTCTTCGCGTTGCTCGGCGTGTGTGCCGCCCTCTACCTCGTCGTTTCGCTGACCGCATGGAGCTGGCTCTGCCACCTACTGTGCCTCGCCTACATCCTCTTCGCCCTTTATCGCTATTTCCGCTACGCCCGTGCCCGCTACTTCTGTGGCTTGTGCCATCGCAAGCTTCAGCAGAAGGGCAAATGCCCTTATTGCGGGGCGATTAATGAGTAATTTTTGCTTTTCCGCGAATTTTTCACACATTCCTTTTTCTCTTTTCACTTTTTTCTGTAACTTTGCGCCCAACAATACACATTCTACATCACACATTAAACTTTAAACATTAAACTAAAACAATGAAACCTACTCTATTCCTCCTCGCTGCAGGCATGGGCAGCCGCTATGGCGGCCTCAAGCAGCTCGACGCGCTCGGCCCTAACGGCGAGACCATCATGGATTACTCCATCTACGACGCTATCCAGGCAGGCTTCGGCAAGATTGTTTGGGTTATCCGTCGCGACTTCGAGGATCAGTTCCGTAATCAGATCCTCAAGAAGTACGAAGGTCAGGTGCCCTGTGAGCTCTGCTTCCAGGCTCTCGACGACCTCCCCAAAGGCTTCAGCGTGCCCGAAGGTCGTGTCAAGCCCTGGGGCACCAACCACGCCGTGCTCATGGGCAAGGACGTCATCAAGGAACCCTTCTGCGTCATCAACTGCGATGACTTCTACAATCGCGATGCCTTCATGACCATCGGTAAGTTCCTCGCTGACCTCCCCGAAGGTTCTAAGGGCAAATATGCTATGGTAGGCTTCCGCGTTGGCAATACGCTCTCTGAGAACGGAAGTGTTGCACGCGGCGTCTGCGGCAAGGATGCTGAAGGCAACCTCACCGATGTCGTTGAGCGCACCGAGATTGAGCGCGTTGACGGCGAGATCTGCTACAAGGACGGCGACAAATGGGTGCCTGTGGGTGGTGAGAACGTGCCCGTGAGCATGAACATGTGGGGCTTCACACCCGACTACTTCGCTTATAGCGAGGAATACTTCAAGGAGTTCCTCTCCGACCCGAAGAATATCACCAACCTCAAGGCCGAGTTCTTCATCCCCCTCATGGTCGACAAGCTCATCAACGAAGGCACAGCCACCGTCAAGGTGCTTGACACCACCAGCAAGTGGTTCGGCGTCACCTACGCTGCCGATCGTCCCGGCACCGTGGAGCGCATTCAGCAGCTCGTCAACGAGGGTGTCTATCCCTCACCCCTGTTTTAAAAACAGAAGATAAAGCAAAGGAGGTGCCCGCCGATTGGTGGGCTCCTCCTTTGCTTATAACGCAAATTAAAGTTTTTGCTGAAAGGGTACGATAGAAAGAAATGATAGCGGGTGGGGATTAGTCGTTTCCCTTGTTGCCGTTCTGCGCGTCGATGTCGATTTTGCGGATGTAGAACTTGGCTTTGGCGCACAATTCGTCAAAGTGGTTCTGCATCTCATAGATGCGGCGCTGCTCGGCGTAGTAGGCTTCGTTCGTCTTGCCGTTCATGCGCGGCTGCATGGTTTTGAAGCGGTCGCGCACGGCGTTGAGGCTGTCCTCGAAGCGTTGTAGGCTGTCGCGCGTCTCCATGAGCTCTACGCTGTCGAGGGTGAGGATGGCGGCGCGGCGCACGTCGATGGCTGTAGGATGCTGGCGCCGCAGGCTGAGGATAGTGTCGCGTGCGGCAGCATAATGTTTATCGGCTAAGAGCTGGCGTGCCTCGTCGAGCATGGTCGATGCAGGGTCCTCTGTAACGTCCGCAGCGGTCTTGCAGCTCAGGTTCATGAGGGAGGCTCCAAAAGCAAATATGATGTGTTTCAGTTTCATTTCGGACGCAAATTTAGGGCTTTCCGTAAATCTCTCGAATAGAAAAGGCTTCATCTCAACTTTTTTTATTACTTTTGCAACCGATTTCAACATCATTAACAAAATGAGACGTCTTAACCGCAGCCAACTGACCGCTTTATTGGACAAACCAGTCTTCCACACCATAGGCCAATGCGCCGATGCGCTTGGGCTGGAGTGTTACGTCATCGGAGGCTACGTCCGCGACCTCTTTTTGGAGCGGCCGTCCAAGGACATCGATGTCGTCGCCGTGGGCAGCGGCATTGAGCTCGCCAAGGCTGTGGCACGCAAGATGGGGCATGGTGCGCACGTCAACGTTTTCAAGAACTTCGGCACGGCGCAGGTGCGGATTAAAGGTGAAAAGTTAAATGTGGAGAGCGAAAAATCGGCGAGCGAGAAGGAAACGATGAGCGAGGATATCGAGGTGGAGTTTGTGGGCGCACGGCGCGAGAGCTACAGCCACGACTCCCGCAAGCCTATCGTCGAAGACGGCACTCTCGAAGATGATCAGCAACGGCGCGATTTCACCATCAATGCCCTCGCCCTCTGTCTCAATGCCGACCGTTTCGGCGAACTCGTTGATCCCTTCGACGGCATCTGGGACATGGAAGACCGCATCATCGCTACGCCCCTCGACCCAGACATCACTTTTTCGGACGACCCGCTGCGTATGATGCGCGCCATCCGCTTTGCTACGCAGCTTAACTTCGAAATTGAACCCGAGACTTTCGAGGCACTGCAGCGCAATCGCGAGCGCATCCGTATCATCTCTAGTGAGCGCATCGCCGACGAGTTGCAGAAGATCATGGCCTCCGACAGCCCTGCACGCGGCTGGGAACTTCTCTTCCAGTGCGGCCTCCTCGAGATTATCTTCCCTGAGCTGGCAGCGCTGCAGGGCGTGGAGACCATGAACGGACGCGCTCACAAGGACAATTTTTGGCACACGCTGGAAGTGCTTTCCAATGTCGTACGTAGTGAAGATTGTTCAACGTTCAACGAGAAAAAATACTGGCTTCGCTGGGCAGCTCTACTTCACGATATTGGTAAGCCCAAGTCCAAGCGTTGGGACGCGCAGCTTGGCTGGACGTTCCACAACCATAATTTCATCGGCGAGAAGATGGTGCCGCAGATCTTCCGGCGCTTGAAGTTGCCCATGGACGAGCGTATGAAATATGTCCAGAAACTTGTCTCGCTGCACATGCGACCTATCGTCATCGCCGACGACATCGTCACGGACAGCGCCGTTCGCCGTCTGCTTTTTGAGGCTGGTGATGACATCGATGACCTGATGCTGCTGTGTGAGGCCGACATCACGTCCAAGAACCTGCAGCGCAAGCAGCGTTTCCTCGACAACTTCCAGCTGGTGCGGCAGAAACTCGTCGACCTCGAGGAGCGCGACCGCATACGCAACTTCCAGCCGCCTGTCGACGGCGAGGAGATTATGCAGCGCTTCGGGCTCAAGCCTTCACGCGAAGTGGGCATTCTCAAGGATGCTGTCAAGGATGCTATCCTCGACGGTGTCATCCCCAACGAACACGAAGCAGCGCTCGCCTTCGTTGACGAGCGCGCTCAGCGGATGGGACTAACGCCCCTCAAATAAATCCTGTAAATCTTTTATTTGCCTTCAGCAAAACGGGCTGTCTGTTCGGCGATGAAGGCGTTGTCGTCGAAGTAGTCGAGGCGCATGGCACGACGCACTTCAGACATTGTCTGTGCGCCGGCTTCGCGAGCTACCTCGGTGCCGCGACGCAGGATTTCGATGACGGCGGGTATGTCCTTTTCGAACTCGGCGCGGCGCTGGCGGATGGGTTCGAGCGTCTCCTGCAGCACGGCATTGAGGAACTTCTTGCATTTCATGTCGCCGAGACCGCCGCGACGGTAGTGGTCCTTGAGGGCGTCGAGGTTCTCGTAGTCGGGCAGATAGCGTTCGAAGTGTTCGGGACGGCAGAAGGCATCGAGATAGGTGAATACGGTGTTACCCTCAACCTGACCTGGATCGCTGACCTGCAGGTGGTTAGGGTCGGTAAACATCGACTTGACCTTCTTCTGCACCTCGTCGGCGCTGTCCTTGAGGTAGATGCAATTGCCGAGCGACTTGGACATCTTGGCCTTGCCATCGGTGCCGGGCAGACGCAGACAGGCAGCGTTTTCAGGCAGGAGAATGTTAGGTTCGACGAGCGTCTCGCCATAGATGTTGTTGAAGCGGCGCACAATCTCGCGGCACTGCTCGAGCATGGGCTCCTGATCTTCGCCGACGGGAACCGTAGTGGCTTTGAAGAGAGTGATGTCGGCGGCCTGTGAAATGGGGTAGGTGAAGAAACCTACGGGGATGCTCTCTCCGGAGAAACCGCGCATCTGTATCTCCGTCTTCACTGTGGGGTTGCGTTGCAGGCGGCTGACGCTGACGAGATCCATGAAATAGAACGTGAGTTCGCAGAGTTCGGGTATCTGGCTTTGTATGAAGAGGGTGCTCTTGGTGGGGTCGAGGCCAACGGCGAGGTAGTCGAGTGCAACCTCGATGACGTTCTGTCGCACCTTGTCGGGGTTGTCGATGTTGTCGGTGAGGGCCTGCGCATCGGCCTCGAAGATAAAGATCTTATCGTAGAGACCAGAGTTCTGGAGTTCGACGCGGCGGCGTAGCGAGCCTACGTAGTGTCCGATGTGGAGGGGACCTGTGGGGCGGTCGCCGGTGAGGATAACAGAGGGAGTAGAATGTTGTGACTGATTGTTTTCTGACATAGTAACTTATGTTGTTTGTAAAAAGAGACAATATTTAGAGGTAATTACTCCCTCCCTTATAGGGAGGGCGGGGGGAGAGTCTTCTATTTGAAAAGTTTATCGATAGTTTCTTGTGGAAGAATGGCGGTGATGGAGTGGCCGTCAGGGGTATAATGGGGTGATGATGAGGCGAAGAGCTGGTTGATGAGGTCTTGCATTTCGAGGGGTGAGAGCACTTGACCGACGGGTATGGCGGCAGCGCGGGCAAGGGTGAGGGCAAGGCGTCCGTGGACAGCTTCGGCATCGAGGGAGCCGCGTTCGGCTACAGAGGCAAGGAGATCGAGAAGCAGGCGCTGTGGGTCAACGCCCTCAAGACCGGCAGGCAGACCGTTGACAGCGAATGTGTCGCCACCAAGGGCACTGACTTCGAGGCCAAGGGCGTGGAGGTCGCTCTGGATGGCATCGAGTGTCGTTGCATCGGCGACGGAGAGGTGGACGATGTCAGGGAAGAGGAGCCCCTGCGTGGTGCCGCCCGTAGAGGTGAGTAGAGCCAGATAGCGGTCGTAGAGGATGCGCAGGTGTGCGCGGTGCTGGTCGATGAACAGCAGGCCGTCCTCAACGGGGAGGAGGATATACTGGCCGCGGTATTGGAAAAGCGAAGACCCAGCAGACTCTCCCCCCGCCCTCCCTATCAGGGAGGGAGCAGTCACTTCTGCTTCTGGAGAAGTAATCATAGAGGGGTCTGGGTAGAGGGATTCCCAATCGCGGGGGACAGAGCGATGAGAGGGGTCGTTGAAAGGTAAGCTGCTGGATGGGTATTCGCTCCCTCCCTGATAGGGAGGGCGGGGGGAGAGTCTTTCGGGGGTGGGTCTAAACGGATTGAAGGAGGGGTTGAGTGTGATGGTGGGCGCCGCTGGGGGAGGAGTAGTGTTGTTGGGATTGTAGACGGGGATGTCGGCGGGACGGCCCTCAGTGTCAAAGTCAATGGTGGGGATGGCATTGAAGCGGCCCAGTGCCTCACGTACAGCAGCGAGGAGGATCTGCCAGATGGCCTGCTCGTTCTCGAATTTGATTTCGGTCTTTGTGGGGTGGATGTTGACGTCAATCTCAGCGGGCGGCACATCGAAATAGATGAAGTACGGCACCTGCTGGTCGGCGGGTAGCAGGCGTGTGAACGCTTCCTGCACGGCGCGATGGAAATAGGGGTGGCGCATGAAGCGGTTGTTGACGAAGAAGAACTGCTGTGCTCCACGGCGGCGTGCTGACTCGGGCGTGCCCACAAAACCTCGGATGGTGACCATTGTCGTCTCGACCTCTACGGGCAGCAACCGTTCTGCCAGACGTGTGCCGAACACTGCCGCGATGCGCTGTTTGTGCGATGCGGGCGGCAGGTTCATGAGTGTTGTGCCGTTATGCGTAAAGGTGAAGGCGATGTCAGGATGTACGAGGGCTATGCGCTCAAGTTCTGTGGTGATATTGGTGAGTTCCGTCTGTGGCGTTTTGAGGAACTTGCGACGCGCTGGGACGTTGAAGAAGAGATTTTTGACGATGAAGTTTGCCCCTACAGCACATGCTACAGGCTCCTGCGCGAGCACGCGCGATCCTTCTAATTTTAGGCGTGTGCCGAGATCGTCGTCAGCGGTGCGTGTGGTGAGCTCCACTTGCGACACGGCGGCTATGGATGGCAGCGCTTCTCCTCGGAAACCTTTGGTGGTGAGGGTGAAGAGATCGGCTGCTTCGGCAATCTTGCTGGTGGCGTGGCGTTCGAAAGCCAGACGGGCATCAATCTCGCTCATACCCTGTCCGTCGTCGATGACCTGTAGGCTGGTGCGTCCGGCATCGATGGCAACGATGTCGATATGCGAGGCGTGAGCATCCACTGCGTTCTCGACCAGCTCCTTGACGACGGAGGCGGGACGCTGGATAACCTCGCCAGCTGCTATCTGGTTGGCGACAGAATCGGGGAGGAGATGTATGATATCCAAAGGGAATTTAAGGCCTAAAGTTTAACGTTTAAAAAAAGAAGGAGCCAGTCATGAGGTAGTACCAGAGAATGAGGAGGACAACGACGAGGGCGATGGCGATGCCTGGATGGAGACGTCGGCGGTCGGGATCGGCTCGTTTGAGGTTCTTGGCGAACTTGCCGCGGTAGGACTCGAGGTCGGGACGATAGTCAGGTGTCTCGCCACGGCTGATCTGCTCTTCGCGTTTGGCTTCGGCAACGAGCTTGTCGAGCTTGTCCTGACGTTCGGATGTATAGATGTGTACGCTCTTGAAACGGCGTGGGCTACGGGTGGAGAAGAGGGACATTGTAATTTACAATTTTACGATTTACAAATTACTGGGTTGCTGCCATGCGAGGCTTGGTTTTGCTGCCGCCATCGCCACCGCCGCCCAATGTCGGTTTGGGACGCTCGTGCTGCACGGACTTGGTGAGCTCGGAACCTGAACGTTTAGGTCGCCAAACGAAGATGTCGTATTTGTCTACAGGGCGAACGTAGTCGAACCATTGGAAATTCTCGAGGTTGCGCTGTCCAGGCGGTATGAGCGCCAAGGGGTGCAGCTTTCCCTCCGACTCAGGCATCCAGATTTTCTCCAGCTTCTGAGGCCCCATGAAAAGCTTGAGCTCTGACGATTCAGCATGAAGGAGTCCTATCATCAGGCTGTCGTCGTCGAGGGGGTAATATTTGACGAGCACGTTGCCTTGGACGTGCGACAGGCGCATACGCCCATCGGTGAAATATGTTCGCATGATGTCGCCTGTGACCTGGTTGAAGCTGAGGCTGTCCATGCGTTCCACGGAGAGTGCCTGACGGAGGACGTAAGTGGAATCGATGGTGCTGTCGTTGACCCATGCCTTGATCTCCTCGCCGAGGAGCTGCTGGCCCTGCTGCCAGAGGATGGGATCGTGGTACATGGTGAGACAGGAGTCGCGGCTGATGTAGACCATCGAGTCGCAGACAGCCTGCATGTCAATGCGGAAGGCGCGGACGTGGTTATAGGCGCGCACCTCGCGCCACATGGAATCGGTGTCGATGTCGTAGGTATAGAGCTTGAAGGTGTCGGCGTGGATGTAGAGCGTGTCACGTTGCGAGTAGTCAATACAGCATGCGCTGTCTGCCGCCTCGGCATAGCCGATGGAGTCGATGTAGAGGATGTAGTTGCCAGTGAACATATTCTGATTATCCTTGTCTACATAAACGACGTTATGATAAGCGCGGCAGGTAGCTCCTTCCTCCAGGTAGTCGAGGCTATCGCCAGTGATAGTGGTACCTTTATTGCTGACGATGGAGCGGTCGAGGAGGAAAGCGTGACCGGCATTCGTGTCGTAAGAGCCCCGCTCGGAATAGATGTGGTTGTCGCCGTTGTCGATGTTTGAGGGGCCTACGATGCGAGCAATGGATGTGCCCGTGTTGTAGTGGAGCGTATCGCTGATGAGCGTGAAATCAGGGTTGCGGAGATCTACGTTGTAGTTGAAGATGGCTTCGCGTGTCGGTGGACTGTATTCTCCCCACTCGCTGGTGAGCGTGTTGTCCTGATCCACGAGTTTGCCGCCCTGGAAGAAATAGCCGAGTTCATAGAGGCGGTCGTAGTCGAGGGAATCGCAGTAGAGCTTGCTCTTGTGGTGGGTGAGCACGACATCGTAGCGGGCACGTGCCAGCTGGTCGCTGCCGTCGTAGAATAGGACGCGTGAGGTGAGCGTCAGCGTGTCGCCCTGGTTCATCTTGACGTTGCCGAAAGCGTCGAACGAGTTGTTGCGCTCGTAATAGCAGGCGCTGTCGCAGGTGAGCACGACGCCATCGTGGAGAAAGCGCACGTGGCCGCGCAGGATCTGAGCCTCGGGGTCTTTGGCGACATCGTGGAAGAGTTGGTCTGCGTGGAGCAGATGGATGCGCGAATCGGACTTTGGACGAGAAGTCCCTCCTCTTCGCGAAGAGGGAGAGCCACCCCTCTGCCCATCACCGACAGGGAAGGGAGTAATCACTTCTGCCATTGAGCATAGCGCAATGGTCAAGAATAAGAATGCAAAAGGGTGACGTCTTTTCATTACTCCTTTATCCATCCAGGGTACTTAAACTCACAGCTAACCCATTCTGGATTGATACGGACGTATGTAGTGCGTTGCTTTTCGCGAATCCAGTTGTCGAGGAACTCCTCGCTGCGGCGGTTGCGCACAATCTGGCTGAGCACTTGGAAATCCTCGGTGACGGTGGCGGGGTGTGCTTTGATGCGGCTCTTCAGCTTGATGACGCAGCACTGTTCCTTGCCTGCTTTGTCAATCATCGTGAAGGGTTTAGAAATCTCGCCCACATCAAGACCTTCGACAACGCGTGCAATCTCAGCGGGCAGCTCGCCCATCTTGAAGCGCGACGTACGGATGCGCTCTTCCGAGACCTCATCGTAGACAACATTAAACATCAAGCCTCGATTGTTGCGCGAATCCTTATCGTCGGAGAGCACGGAGGCTGCATCCTCGAAGGTGAACTTACCGTTGCGGATGTCCATGGTGATGGAGTCTAAGCGCAACAAGGCGGCATCAATGTCCTTGGCATCCACCTTGGGGCGTTTGAGGATATGGCGCAGCTTGAGCTTGTCGCCGCGTTTGTCCACGAGCTGTATGATGTGATAGCCGTATTGCGACTCTACGATCTTCGACACTTTCTTGGGATCGGTGAGGCTCCAGGCTACATTGGCAAAGGCGGGATCCAGCTCAGCTTTGCTCATATAGTCCATCTCGCCGCCCTGACGTGCCGATTCGACATCCTCGCTGAACATACGTGCCATCACGGCAAAAGACATCTCGCCGCTGTTGATGCGCTCTGTGTAGTCGCGCAGCAAGCCCTTGATGCGATCGACCTCTTCCTGCTGAATCTTGGGATGTTCGGCGAGGAGCTCCACCTCAACCTGCGTGGGGATAAGGGGTAGCGAGTCCTCGGGCATATCCTTGAAGTAGTGGCGCACTTCGGCGGGAGTGACCTTGATGTCTTTTGTCAGATGTTCGCGCACCTGGCGCATGAGCTGGTTGTTGCGGACGAGGTCGTGTGTCTCCTCGCGTATCTGCGTGAGCGTCATATTACGATACTCTTCGAGTTTCTCCTTGGAGCCAGCCGTCTGTATCCAGTCATTGATCTGGGCCTCTACGTAGCGGTTGACGGTTTCCTCGTTGGCTTCGATGCTGTCGATTTCGGCCTGATGGATGAAGAGCTTCTGTACTGCCAGGTTCTCTGGGATGACGCAGTAGGGGTTGCCGTTGACGCGTCCCATCTGTGTGCGCACGCGCTCAACATCGCTGAGCAGGATAGCCTCGTCGCCCACGACCCAGATTACTTCGTCTACGATGGATTTCGCCGAGCCAGTGCTCTCCTGTGCCTGTGTAGCAGTCGCTGTGAGAAGCGACAGGCAAAAGATGATGAGTTTCTTCATTGTGCTCAATGCTTATTCACCGTGTCAAGGTTTTCCTTGTAGAGTACGACCCTGTAGCGGCGGCGCAGCTCGTTGACGAACTCCTGCTCCTTGAGTGCCTGATAGTCGCTGATGACCTGTGCACTGGCGTCTGTCCAGTATTGCGGTCCTTTCTTGAGCTTACGCCCGATGAGTCCCACGGCGGGATATTTCTGGCTGAGGCGAGTCTTGCCCTTCTTGATGCCGAAAGCCAGCGAGTCGACCATAGCGTTCTCGCCCTGCTCGAAGTTGCGGCGCTCGAAGCGCACTTGCACGCTGTCCTTATTGAATGTTGACTTGACAATACCCGCCCAGAGGCTCTCGTCGGTGCCCTTGAGGGTCTTCATTACCTCTTTCAGCACGGCAGGCGATGTGGCCTGGAGCAGAGCTCCGGAATAGTGGGGCTTCTCGTAGGCGTAGGCTTTCTTGTTGAGCTTGAAAAAGAGTTCGAGGGCTGCGGTGTCCTTAGCGGCGGGCTCCCAAACGTTGCGCTGGCAGATCTCGTAGAGCAGCAGGCCGTCGTGGTACTCCTGAATGAGGTAGCGCAGTTCATCGTCTTCAGCAGCGAGACGCTCAGCTTCCTTATCCATGATCTCATCGACGGTGCAGCCGGCACTGGCTGCCATATCCTCGACTAAGGTGGAAGCAATCTTGTCCTTCATGCCGCGTTGCTCAAAGAACTGACGGATGCGGGGAGCCAGCGTGTCGTACGGTTCTAAGGGCTTCTTGTCCATGAGCTTGAGGACGTGCCAACCCACGGTGGAGAGCAAGGGCTCGGACATCTCGCCGACCTCCATCGTATAAAGTTTGTCCTCAATCTCTGAGAGGAGTTGCTTGGGGCCTATCCATCCGATGATGCCGCCGCGTTGTGCTGTGCTGTGGTCGTCGGAGCTTTGTGTGGCCACTTGGGAGAAATCGGCACCGCCCTGCAACACAGCGTAGATGCTGTCGATGCGTGCCTTGGCGGCAGCTTGCTGTTCGGGCGTTGCCTGCTGTGTGACATGGACAAAGATATGAGCGGGCTGCAGCAGCTGTTTCCCTTCGAGTTGGTCGAGCATCTGCTGGTAGTATTTCTGAACCTCCGCCTCCTCTGCTTCAGGGCTGACGAGCAGCGGACGGATCTGCTGGTCGCGATAGGTGCGAAACTCCTGCTGATAGGAACTCAGCGTGTCGAGCTTAGCATCGAGTGCGGCTTCGACTTTCAGCTTGTAGTTGATGAAGAGGTCGGCATATTCCATGACCGTCTTCTTATCGATCACGCCCTCCGTGTTGTTCTTATTGTAGTTGTACTCAAACTCGCTGCGTGTCACATTTTTGCCGTTGATGCGCATGACGAAGGGATCGTACTCCTGTGCCTGTATGGTTGTGGATGAGAGATATACGATGAGCGCTAAAAAGGATGTAATGCGTTTCATTGTTTCAATAGTTCATTTTATCTTATTCATCAATCTTCATTCATCAGTCCTCATTGCGGTCTGGAATAGTTGGGAGCCTCGCTGGTGATGGTGATGTCGTGAGGATGGCTTTCGAGGACGCCAGCGTTAGTGATGCGGACGAACTTGGCGTGGTGGAGGTCTTCGATGGTTGCTGCTCCGCAGTAGCCCATGCCTGAGCGTAGGCCGCCCACGAGCTGGTAGATAACCTCCTGAACGGTGCCTTTGTAGGGAACACGTCCAGCGATGCCTTCGGGCACGAGTTTCTTGACATCTTTCTCACAGGCTTGGAAATAGCGGTCCTTGGAACCGTTCTCCATCGCTTCGAGCGAACCCATGCCGCGATAGCTCTTGAACTTACGGCCGTTGAAGATGATGGTGTCACCAGGACTCTCCTCGGTGCCAGCTACCAACGAGCCGATCATCACCGAGTAGCCGCCAGCGGCGATGGCCTTGACAATATCACCTGAATAACGCAGACCACCATCAGCAATGAGTGGTACGCCCGTACCTTCGAGGGCTTTCGCCACATCATAGACGGCGGAGAGCTGAGGCACGCCGACACCAGCCACCACACGTGTAGTGCAGATGGAACCTGGACCTATGCCCACCTTGATGCCGTCGGCACCGGCAGCGACAAGCGCTTGTGCGGCTTCGCCCGTGGCAATATTACCTACGACAATGTCCACGTCGGGGTAGGCAGCTTTGGCTTCGCGCAGTTTCTCGATGACGCCCTTGCTGTGGCCGTGGGCTGTGTCAATGACGATAGCGTCGGCGCCAGCCTCGACGAGTGCCGTGATGCGCTGCATCGTGTCTGCTGTCACACCTACACCGGCTGCCACACGCAGACGACCCTTATCGTCCTTGCAGGCCATGGGCTTGTCCTTGGCTTTGGTGATGTCCTTGTAGGTAATGAGTCCGATGAGGTGATTCTCGTCATCGACCACAGGCAGCTTCTCGATCTTGTTCTCTTGCAGGATCTGCGAGGCCGCAAAGAGGTCAGTCTGCTGATGGGTCGTCACGAGGTGATCCTTGGTCATCACTTCGGCGATGGGGCGACCCGTGTTGCGTTCGAAGCGTAGGTCGCGGTTCGTGACGATGCCAACGAGGTGGTTCTCGGCGTCGACAACGGGGATGCCTCCGATATGGTATTCAGACATGAGTGCCAGGGCATCAGCTACAGTAGCACCGCTCTGTATGGTGACGGGATGGTAGATCATACCATTCTCGGCACGCTTGACGATGGCCACCTGCCGCGCCTGTTCCTCTATACTCATGTTCTTATGGATTACGCCGATGCCTCCCTCGCGGGCGATAGCTATAGCCATCGTGGCTTCTGTCACGGTGTCCATGGCTGCTGTCACGAAAGGAACTTTCAATGCAATGTGGCGTGAAAAGCGTGTCGAGAGGTCCACGGCACGCGGCAGTACCTCGGAATAGGCGGGTACAAGGAGGACGTCGTCGAAGGTGAGTCCGTCCATAACGATACGATCTGCAATAAAGTCTGCCATAATAGGATTGTACTTTGCTGTTTTTATTGCGCGCAAAAGTACAATAATTCTGCGAGATGGCAAAATAGGCAGGCAGTTTTAACCACAGATTAACACTATTCGCGCCGTTTTTCTGCGTCAGTTGCCCAGTTCGGAGATGAATTGTATGCGGACGAGGCGAATCTGATCCTCGGTATATTCGTCCTCCAACTCGTCGAGAGCATCGTCGATATCGTCGCTGTCGCTCTCGCGGAAATACTCGTAGATATCCTCAATCTGGTCAGCATCCATGATGGATTTGAGGTAGTAGGATATGTCGAGTTTCGTGCCGCTGTCGACGATCACGTCAAGTTCGTCGAGGAACTCGTCGAACTCCAGACCCATGGACTTCGCCAGCACTTCGAGGTCAACCTTGCGATCGATACTCTGGATGATACGCACCTTGTTCTTGCTCTTGTTGGCTACGGTACGCACGCTGAACATCTCGGGTCGGTCAATCTCGTTCTCTTCACAGTGGCGCATAATGAGTTCGCAGAACTCCTTGCCATAGCGCTTGGCCTTGCCTTCGCCCACGCCAGGAATCGTTTTCAGTTCCTCGATGGTCACGGGGTAGAATGTGGCCATAGCTTCGAGGCTGGGATCTTGGAAGATGACGTAAGGCGGTATCTTCTTCTGGCGTGCAACATCTTTGCGCAGGTCCTTGAGTAACTGGAAGAGCTCCTCGTCGAGGGCGCTGGTGCCAGCATCGGGATCCACGTAGTCGCTGTCGAAGTCGTTGTCCTCGGAAATGAGGAACGACTCGGGTTTCTGGATGAAGCGACGTCCGTCGGCGGTGAGTTTCAGCAGACCGTAGTTCTCCACTTCCTTGTAGATATAGCCTCCGAGGATGGCCTGACGGATGACGGCGTTCCAGAAGCGGACGTCCTTGCCGTCGCCAGAGCCGAAACATTCGAGGTCGTCGTGCTTGTGGGCGATAACCTCCTCGGTGGGATTGCCTGTGATGACATTCAGGATGTGTGGCGCCTTGAAGTTCTCCTTGACGGCCTGTACGACTTGCAGCAGGAGCTTCAGCTCGTCGCGTGCCTCTATCAGCTGCTTGGGATGTAGGCAGTTGTCGCAGTTGTGGCAGTTCTCCTCATTGTACTCTTCGCCAAAATAATGGAGGAGTACACGGCGACGACAAACACTCGTCTCGGCGTAAGCTGCCGTCTCCTGCAGGAGCTGTCGTCCGATGTCCTGTTCAGCCACGGGTTTGCCTTCCATGAACTTCTCCAGCTTCTGCAAATCCTTATAAGCATAGAAGGTGATACATTTGCCTTCGCCGCCGTCACGTCCTGCACGTCCAGTCTCCTGATAGTAACCTTCGAGACTCTTAGGGATATCGTAGTGGATGACAAAGCGCACGTCAGGTTTGTCGATACCCATGCCGAATGCGATGGTTGCCACGATAACATTGATTTCCTCCATGATGAAATCATCTTGCGTCTGTGTGCGTGTGGGCGTGTCCATGCCAGCGTGATAGGCACGGGCATTGATGTCATTGGCGCGCAATACTTCGGCCAGTTCTTCTACCTTGCGGCGCGAGAGGCAGTAGATGATGCCGCTCTTGCCTGGGTTCTGCTTGATGAACTTGATGATATCCTTGTCGATGTCCTTCGTCTTGGGACGCACCTCGTAGTAGAGGTTGGGGCGGTTGAAGGAACTCTTGAACTCGTCGGCATCGGGCATACCTAAATTCTTCTTGATGTCGCCGCGCACCTTGTCGGTGGCCGTGGCTGTGAGCGCAATCACAGGTGCTACGCCGATTTCATTGATTATCGGACGTATACGTCGGTACTCGGGACGGAAATCGTGACCCCATTCCGAAATACAATGCGCTTCGTCGACTGCGTAGAAGGAGATCTTCACTTGTCGCAGGAAGTCCACATTTTCCTCTTTCGTCAGCGATTCAGGTGCCACGTACAGGAGCTTTGTACGTCCTGACAGGACATCGGTCTTCACCTGATCCAGCGCCGAGCGGTTCAGTGATGAGTTCATGAAATGGGCTATGCCGTCGTCGGCGCTCACCTGACGGATGGCGTCGACCTGATTCTTCATTAAGGCGATGAGTGGCGAGATGACGATGGCCGTACCGTCCATGAGGAGGGCAGGCAGCTGATAGCACATGGACTTACCTCCGCCTGTAGGCATCAACACGAAGGTATCGCGACCATCAAGCAGGTTGTTGATGATGGCTTCCTGATCGCCTTTGAAGGTGTCAAAACCAAAGTAATGTTTGAGGCTTTCAGCTAAGTCGTAGGCGGCTTTCATAGGCGTTATTTTTCAGTTGCGATACAAAGATATAAACAAATTCGCTAATCTTGCAACTATTTTGCGTATTTTCATCGAAAAAAATCACCTCGAAACCATTTTTAGGGTGTTTCGAGGTGATTTTTCTTATTCTTAAGAGGTCAAACATGATATAAAGTGACCTTTTTGCCTATCTGTTCATGCGGCGAAGTTTGCTTTCTCAACTTGCTGCTTCGCGTAGTCGCGTGTGATGCGGAATTTCTTCGTTCCCGTGGCGGGTAATTCGTACTGCGGGCTAATCATAATGCTCTCAACGATGCTCCGCAATCCACGGGCTCCGAGCTTGAAATCGACAGCCTTGTCGACGATGTATTCCAACGCATCCTCGTCGAAGGTCAGTTCGATACCGTCCATGCTGAAGAGTTTCTGCTGCTGACGGATTAGCGAGTTCTTGGGCTCGGTGAGGATGGCACGCAAAGCTTTGCGGTCGAGTGGGTCGAGGTAGGTAAGCACGGGCAAGCGGCCGATGATTTCCGGAATCAAACCGAAGGACTTGAGATCCTGTGGCTGGATGTATTTCATCAAGTTGGAACGGTCGATGCGAGCTACGTTCTGCACGGAGTTGTAGCCCACGACATGTGTGTTCAGACGCTGTGCTATCTTGCGTTCTATGCCATCGAAAGCGCCGCCGCAGATGAACAAGATGTTATGTGTGTCCACCTGTGTGTACTCCTGGTCGGGGTGTTTGCGTCCGCCTTTGGGGGGGACGTTGACAACGGTACCTTCGAGCAGTTTCAGCAAGCCCTGCTGCACACCTTCGCCGCTGACGTCGCGCGTGATGCTGGGGTTGTCGGTCTTGCGGGCTATTTTGTCAATCTCGTCGATGAACACGATGCCTCGCTGTGTCGCTTCGAGGTTGTAGTCGGCCACCTGTAACAGGCGTGAAAGTATGCTCTCCACGTCTTCGCCCACATAACCGGCTTCCGTGAAGACCGTTGCGTCGACGATGGTGAACGGCACTTTCAGCAGCTTTGCTATCGTGCGGGCTATCAATGTCTTACCCGTGCCTGTCGGCCCGACCATGATGACGTTGCTCTTCTCAATCTCCACGCCATCGTCGCCCGTCTCTTGTCCGAGTCGTTTGTAGTGGTTGTAGACGGCAACGGAGATGAAGCGCTTAGCATCATCTTGGCCGATGATATACTGGTCCAGATAAGCCTTGATGTCTGTGGGCTTGGGTAGGTTCTTCCATTTGAATTCGCGCGAGCTGGGTTTCGAATTGCTGTTGAAACTCTCCTGAACAATGGTGTAAGCCTGTGCCGCACAGTCTTCGCAGATGAAGCCGTCTACGCCGCTGATGAGCAGTCGCACTTCGCTGGCTGTACGTCCGCAGAAGGAACATTTATCTTGTTTCTTGGCCATAAAGGGATGTTACATTATATATAAAGGTATACGCGCGTGTGCGCGAAGGAATCATTCCTTGCGCTTCAACACCTGGTCAATCATACCGTATTCGAGGGCTTCCTGTGCTGTCATCCAGTAGTTGCGGTCGCTGTCGGCCCACACTTTGTCGTAGTCGGTGTGGCTGTGGTCGGCGATGATCTGGTAGAGCTCTTTTTTCAACTTCTGGATCTCACGGGCCTCAATCTCGATGTCACTGGCCTGGCCCTGCACGCCGCCGAGGGGCTGATGGATCATCACGCGGCTGTGGGGTAGGGCAGAGCGCTTGCCCTCCTTGCCGGCAACGAGGAGCACGGCAGCCATCGAGGCGGCCATGCCCGTGCAGATCGTGGCCACGTCAGACGTGACAAACTGCATCGTGTCGTAGATGCCTAAACCGGCACTGACGCTACCGCCGGGTGAGTTCAGGTAGATGCTGATGTCCTTGCCGGGGTCGGCGCTGTCGAGGTAGAGGAGCTGCGCCTGCAAGGTGTTGGCGGTGTAGTCGTCGATAGGTGTGCCAAGGAAGATAATGCGATCCATCATCAGGCGCGAGAACACGTCCATCTGCGTCACGTTGAGCTGGCGCTCTTCGAGGATGTAAGGATTCAGATACTGGTTCTGAAGGCTCACATAGTCATCGAACACCTGTCCGTTGATGCCCAAATGTCTTGTGGCAAATTTGCGGAAATCAGTCTGCTGCATTACTTCTTTTCAAAAAGTTTGTTGAATTCTGTCATCGAAACGGTCTTCTCTTGAAGCTTGACGACCTCCTTGAGGGCAGCGCGGAGCTTGCGCTCTACTGTGCGGGCTACGAGGGCGTCGAGGTTCTGCTCTTTCTGGAGCTGCTCGTTGGCATAGCGCTCGATGACTTCATCAGGCACATTGGCCATACCGTACTGAGCAAACTGTGCACGTGTCTGTTCTTTGGCCGTCTCGAGCACGTCGGGCTGTTCCACTTTGATGCCAGTCTGGTCGGCGAGTTGCTCTTTGATCAGGTGCCATTCGAGCTCCTTGAGGCTACCTGCATAGTTCTCCTCGACGAATCCTTCTTCCTTGTCGGGGTTGTTGCTGCGCATGATGCGCTTGAGCAGGTCGTCGGGCCATTCGAGGTCGCCAATGCGCTTCTCAAGATACTCGCGCACATCGAACAGGAAACGGAAGTCGCTTTCATCTGTGAACTGCTGCTGCAACTGCTCCTTGATGCGGGCACGGAACTCTTCCTCGTTCTTCACGTTACCTTCGCCGAAGAACTGGTCGAACAGCTCCTGGCCGATCTCGGCAGGGACATAGCGGGTAATCTCATTGATCTGGTAGCTGAAGTTAGCCTTGACATTCTCTGCCTCTTCCTTGGTGATGCCAAGGAGGCTGCTGACCTCGATGGTGCTGCCGTCGTAGGCCTCGGAGGGATTGAAGGTGATGACGGTGTTTACGCCTACGCCCTCGAACTTCTTCTTCTGGTCGTCGTTCTTGAAATAGTCGGGGAGCATGACAGCGTCCTCTTTTACGAGGCCGCCTTCCTTGATGTTGCCGTCCTCGTCGAGCTCTGCGAGGTGACCCTTCGTCATGTCGCCAGACTGGTAGCTTTCGACCTTGTCGTAGTGACCGGCGCGCTGGGCATAGCTCTTCACCTGGCCATCAATCATCTCGTCGGTGACCTCGATGATGTAGTAAGGCACCTTGTCCTTATTGCTCAGCTTGGCGTCGAACTCTGGAGCGAGGGCAATGTCGAAGATGAAGTCCAGCTGCTCGGCCTCGAAGTCGATGGCAGGCTGCTTCTCGCTGGCGAGGGGTTCGCCCAGCATGTTCACTTTATTCTCGCGCAGGTAGCCGTAGAGCTTCTCAGAGAGGAGTTTCTGCACCTGCTCGGCTGTGATCTCGCCGCCAAAACGCTTCTTCATCAGGCTCATGGGCACCTGTCCAGGGCGGAAACCGGGCAGCGCGGCCTTCTTTCTATAGTCCTTGAGTGCCTTCTCTACGCGCTCCTGATAGTCTGCTTTCTCGAAAGTAATCGTCAGCTCGGCTGACACATTGGAAGTCTTGTCGAATTGAATGTTCATTGATTTCTATGTTTATATAATGATGATGTTAAAATCTTGTTTGGTGATGGGCAAAAGACGTGCCGAAGGGCGCTACTATGACAGCTTGTCAGTCGGTCTGCTCCGCACTGTCGCTGCTCTCGTTGCGCTCGCGTTCCATAGATTCGAAGTCTTTGGGACGTAGCACGAAGCTGTTGGTCAAATATTTAGCCCTGACTATCTCGTTGCTGGCCAACTCCTCGGGAGTGCCTTTGAAACGGATGCGACCCTCAAAGAGCATGTAAGCGCGGTCGGTGATGCAGAGTGTCTCCTCCACGTTGTGGTCGGTGATGAGCACGCCGATATTCATGCGCTTGAGCTTCCACACGATCAGCTGGATGTCCTCGACGGCGATGGGGTCGACGCCGGCAAAGGGCTCGTCAAGCATGACGAATTTTGGGTCGATGGCCAGACAGCGTGCAATTTCTGTGCGTCGTCGCTCGCCGCCGGAGAGGCGGTCGCCAATGTTCTTGCGCACCTTCTCGAGACGGAACTCGCGGATGAGGGTCTCCAGCTTCATGCGTTTGTATTCGGCGTCACAGTCTGTACGCAACTCCAGCACGCTGGCAATATTATCCTCGACGGTCATCTTACGAAACACGCTCGCCTCTTGAGCCAGATAGCCAATACCAGCTCTGGCACGTTTGTACACGGGCAGATCGGTGACTTCTGTGTTGCCGATGAACACGCGCCCCTCGTTGGGAATCACAAGCCCCGTAGTCATATAGAAAGATGTCGTCTTGCCGGCACCGTTGGGTCCGAGTAGGCCTACGATCTCCCCTTGGTCGACGTGGAAGTTGACATCGTCGGCCACGGTGCGCTTGCCATAAATCTTCTTCAGATGTTCGGCACACAGACGCAGCGGCTCAGTCTGATGTGGAGCCAACCAGGCGGGACTCGCAGGGTCCACAGAAGGGGCTTTCTGGATGATTTCTTCTGCCATAGACGTGAAATGAGTGCGCAAAATTACATAAATCTTGCCACTTTCTACTGCTTTAAGCAAAAAATCTGCTTATAAAGCCCCTGCTTTTAGTCTTTTTTGACTACTTTTGCACCCAGAAATGAAAATAATCACACAGCCACTGGCCACTTTTGGCCGTTATTTGCAGCTGATGGCGAAAGTCTTCAGCCGCCCTGAGCGTTTCAGAATGTACCTCAAACAATACGTCCGTGAGATGCAAAAACTCGGTGTCGACTCCATCGGTATCGTGTTGATGATATCCTTCTTTATCGGTGCCGTCATCTGTATTCAGATGAAGATGAATATCCAGAGTCCGTGGATGCCTCGTTTCTCGACGGGCTTCACGACGCGCGAGATTCTCCTCTTGGAGTTCTCCAGTTCCATCATGTGTCTTATCCTTGCCGGTAAGGTAGGCTCGAATATCGCTTCGGAGATCGGCACCATGCGCGTGACACAGCAGATTGATGCTCTCGAGATCATGGGCGTCAACTCCGCATCATACCTCATTCTGCCCAAAATCCTGGGTCTGGTGACCATGATTCCTGTGCTCGTCACCTTTTCCATGGTCGCCGGCCTCGGCGGTGCATACGGTATTAGCTTGATGGGCATCATCTCAGCCGAAGATCTCACCTTTGGCCTTCAACATTCGTTCAACGAATGGTTTGTCTGGATGTCTTACATCAAGTCGTTCTTCTTCGCCTTTATCATCGCATCCGTGTCGTCGTTCTATGGCTACACCGTCAGTGGCGGCTCCGTAGAGGTGGGCAAAGCCTCGACGGACAGTGTTGTGCATTGTTCGATGCTCATTCTCTTCGCTGATATTTTCCTCACGCAACTCCTCTCCTGAACAGTCCTATGATAGAAGTCAAAAACGTACATAAGTCCTTCGAGGACAAGGAAGTCTTGAAGGGTATCTCTCAGACTTTTCCTAAGGGTCAGACGAACCTGATCATTGGACAGTCGGGCTCAGGCAAGACGGTGTTGATGAAGTGTATCGTGGGACTGCTCACACCCACCTCGGGACAGATCCTTTACGATGGTCGCGATTTCGTGACGATGAGCAAGAGGGAGAAAGCCCTCCTGCGACGTGAGATGGGTATGATTTTCCAGTCGGCGGCGCTCTTTGACAGCCTCTCCGTGCTCGAGAATGTGATGTTCCCCCTCGATATGTTTTCGTCGATGACGCTTCGCGACCGCACGAAGCGGGCGCAGCAATGCCTTGACCGCGTGAACCTCATCGACGCACAGAACAAATACCCCGATGAAATCTCCGGCGGTATGCAGAAGCGTGTGGCCATCGCACGAGCCATCGCTCTTAACCCCAAATATCTCTTCTGCGACGAACCCAATAGTGGCCTTGACCCCAAGACATCCCTCGTCATCGATGCCCTCATCCATGACATCACCGTGGAGTTTAATATGACGACCATCATGAACACCCACGACATGAACTCCGTCATGGGCATCGGCGACAGCGTGATCTTCATCAAGGAAGGCCATCAGGAATGGACGGGCGACAAGACACAGGTGGCGACTTCCAGCAATCAGGCGCTCACCGACTTTATCTTCGCCTCCGACCTCCTCAAGAAAGCCCGTCAGGCATTCGTGTAAACATCGATAACACAAACCGCTATGATATCCGTTGAGCATCTTTCCGTAGAATTCAGCGCCCGTCCGTTGTTCACCGACGTGAGTTTCGTCGTGAACGACCGCGACCGTATCGCTTTGACAGGCAAGAACGGTGCGGGCAAGTCTACGCTGCTCAAGATCATGGCTGGTCAGCAAATGCCTACAGGCGGCACCGTGGCCGTGCCACGCGACACCTCTGTCGCCTATCTCCCGCAGGTCATGGAGCTGGCCGACGAACGTAGCGTCATGGACGAGGCACTCCTCGCCTTCGACCATATCCGCGACCTGCAGGCCGACATCGAGCGGATGCAGCAGGAGATGGCCGACCGTACGGATTACGAGAGTCCCGAATATATGACGCTCGTAGAGCGTTACACCCGTGCCGAGGAACATTTCCAGATGATGGGCGGCCTCAATTTTCATGCCGAGGTGGAGCGTACGCTCATCGGTTTGGGTTTCGAACGCACCGACTTCGACCGTCCTACGCGCGAGCTCAGTGGCGGTTGGCGTATGCGTATCGAGCTGGCAAAGCTGCTGTTGCGGCAGCCCGATGTGCTGCTCCTTGACGAGCCTACCAACCACCTCGACATCGAGAGCATACAATGGCTGGAGCAGTACCTACAGCAGCGCCCTTGTGCCGTGGTGCTCGTCTCGCACGATCGCGCGTTCATTAATAATGTCACCACCCGCACGCTCGAGATCTCTTGTGGGCGCATCTGGGACTATAAGGTTAAATACGACGAATATGTTCGCTTGCGGGCTGAGCGTCGCGAACAGCAGCTCCGCGCCTACGAGAACCAGCAGAAGGAGATAGCCGACCTCAAGGATTTCATCGAGCGTTTCCGCTACAAGCCGACGAAGGCCGTGCAGGTGCAGGAGCGTATCAAACAGCTCAACCGCATCGTACCTATCGAGGTCGACGACGTGGACAACAGCGCCCTTCACCTCAAATTCCCGTCCTGCCAACGTAGCGGCGACTTCCCCCTCATCATTGAGGATCTGGCTAAGAGCTACGATCACCCTGTCATCCAGCACGTTAACCTCACCATCCGCCGTGGCGAGAAGGTCGCTTTCGTAGGCCGCAATGGCGAAGGCAAGTCGACGCTCGTCAAGTGCATCCTCGGCGAGATACCTTTCGAAGGCTCGCTGAAGGTTGGGCATAACGTACAGATTGGTTATTTCGCCCAAAATCAGGCACAGCTTCTCGACCCCGAGCTCACCGTCTTCGACACCATCGATCGCGTGGCGCGTGGCGACATCCGCACCCGCATCCGCGACATCCTTGGTGCCTTCATGTTTGGTGGTGAAGCGTCAGACAAGAAGGTCAAGGTGCTCTCCGGTGGCGAACGCTCGCGTTTGGCGATGATCAAGCTGCTGCTCGAACCCGTCAACTTCCTCATCCTCGACGAGCCGACCAACCACCTCGACATGAAGTCCAAGGACGTGCTGAAGGAAGCCATCGCCGCTTTTGACGGCACCGTCATCCTCGTCAGCCACGACCGCCAGTTCCTCGATGGCCTCGTCTCACGCGTCTACAGCTTTGCTGGTGGTCGCGTGCGCGAACATCTGGGAGGTATATATGATTGGATAAAGGAAAAGGGGCCAACAGACTCATCCCCCGCCCGGGACTCTCTCCCCGCTCTCCCTGTTAGGGAGAGGGCAGTTACCTCCAAGAACACTAAAGCGGATGCCTGCTCAGAACAATCCGCTCCCTCCCTAACAGGGTGCCAGGAAGGCGGAACTATTAAGTGTTCCGCCAGGACTGGTTCTGGGGGAGAGTCCTATGCTGCCCAAAAAGCCCTTGCTCGTGAACGCCGTAAGCTTGAGAAGGCGGTGGCGGATGCCGAGGCTGAAGTCGCGCAGCTTGAGGCTGCTCTCCACCTCGTCGAGGATAAGCTCTCGACACCCGAAGGCGCCGCCGACACCTCCTTGTACGAACGCTACACACGCCTCCGTGCCCAGCTCGAAGAAGCTGAGGCGCGCTGGCTCGAAGCATCAGAAGCACTAAACACATAAATAACTATTAATATGAAAATCAAGAACATCATTCCCCTCATGGCCATGACTTTCCTCGCCTCTTGCGCCGGACAGCAAGGCAAACTCACCACAGGCATCGACCTGAACAACCTCGACACCACCGCCGTTCCCGGCACAGATTTCTACGAATACGCCTGTGGCGGCTGGATGAAAGCGCATCCCCTCACGGCTGAATACTCCCGCTTCGGCAGCTTCGACCAGCTCGGAGAAAACAACAACGAGCAGCTGCGCGGCCTCATCGAAGGCGTGGCAGCTCAGCAGAACGCTCCCGGCAGCATTGCAGAGAAAATCGCCATGATGTACAACAGCGTC
The DNA here is from genome assembly GCA_947307015.1 of uncultured Prevotellaceae bacterium. GTDB lineage: Bacteria > Bacteroidota > Bacteroidia > Bacteroidales > Bacteroidaceae > Physcousia. The sequence goes on from CAMZHV010000010.1 coordinate 55,949, forward strand.
ATGGACAGCGTGAATCTCAACAAGCAGGAGCTCGAACCCATCCGCAAAGACCTGCAAAGCATCGCCGCCTGCTACGACAAGGACGAACTCTTCCGCCTCTACTCTTCGTTGCAGGTGAAGGGCGTGGACGGTCTCTTCGGCTTCTATATCGACGCGGACATCAAGGACAGCAAGAACAACCTGCTGCAAATCTGGCAGAGCGGACTCGTCATGGGTCAGCGCGAGTACTACCTCGACACCGATTCCGCCACCACCGCCATCCGCGAGGCCTATAAGGATTATATGGCTAAACTACTCATGCGCTGCAAGGTGGCTGATGGCGACAACGCTCAGGCGAAGGTGGCCGATGTGCTGGCTCTCGAAACACGTCTGGCTAAGGTTTCACGTACCCGCACCGAGTTGCGCGACGATGAGAAGAACTACAACAAGATGTCTTTTGCCCAGTTGCTTGAAGACTATCCCGGCATTGCTTGGAAACAGTATTTCAACGTTCACGGCGCAACCGATATCAAGGAAGTCAGCGTCGGTCAGCCCGAGGTGATCCATGAGATCGAAGCCATCTGGGCCGAGACGGATATCAATGTGCTGAAGGATTATGTGTCGTGGCAGCTTATCAACGCCGCCGCCGGTTGCCTTGATGACGAGACACGTGCCATCAATTTCGACTTCTTCGGTCGCACGATGAGTGGTCGTGAAGAGGATCGCCCGCGCTGGAAGCGCGCCGTGTCGGCCACAGAAATGGCGCTGGGTGAGGCCGTAGGTCAGCTCTACGTAGAGAAATATTTCCCCGCAGCAGCCAAGGAGCGCATGGTGCAGCTGGTCAAGAACTTACAGGTTGCTCTCGGTGAGCGCATTGATGCGCAGGAATGGATGAGCGACAGCACCAAAGCCGTGGCTCACGACAAGTTGAACGCTTTCATCGTCAAGGTTGGTTATCCCGACAAGTGGCGCGACTACTCCACGCTGGAGGTCGGTCGCAACTACTGGGAGAACGTCAAGAACGCCTCTGTATGGGCCGTGCACGACATGATCGACAAGAAGCTCAACAAGCCCGTGGACAACACGATTTGGTATATGACACCGCAGACCGTCAATGCTTACTATAACCCCACGACCAACGAGATCTGCTTCCCCGCAGGCATCCTCCAGCCACCCTTCTTCGACATGAATGCCGACGATGCGTTCAACTATGGTGCCATCGGTGTCGTCATTGGTCATGAGATGACCCACGGCTTTGACGATCAGGGCGCTAAGTTCGACAAGGATGGCAATCTGCGTCAATGGTGGACAGCGGAAGACACGCGCCGTTTCGAGGAACGCACCCAGGTGATGCGCCACTTCTTCGATGGCATTGAGGTGCTCCCAGGTCTCTGCGCCAACGGACAGCTCACCCTCGGCGAGAATATGGCTGACCACGGCGGCCTGCAGGTGGCCTTCCAAGCTTTCCAGAACGCCACGAAGAATGCACCCCTCGCCACGGAGGACGGCTTCACGCCCGAACAGCGCTTCTTCCTCGCCTATGCTGGCGTCTGGGCTGGCAATATCCGCGACGAGGAGATCCGCAAGCGCACCAAGTCCGACCCCCATTCCCTTGGTCGCTGGCGTGTCAATGGCGCATTGCCCCACATCGATGCCTGGTACGACGCCTTCAACATCACCGAGGACGATCCCATGTTCGTCCCAAAAGCCAACCGCGTCACCATCTGGTAAGCTCGTTTTTAATGGATAATGGACAATGGAAAATGGATAATTAGCTGCGCTTGTGAGCATTGTCCTTTATCCATTTTCCATTGTCCATTTTCCATTGTCCATTTTCCATTGACCATTATTCATTGTCCATTTTCCATTATCCATTATCCATTAGACCGTGCCACTCACCCTCCCCGACAGGCTACCCGCCATATCCCTTCTTGAAAAGGAGAACATCTTCGTGATGGGCTCCACACGTGCTGCCACACAGGACATCCGTCCCCTGCGTATCGTTGTGCTCAACCTCATGCCTATCAAGATCACCACCGAGACCGATCTCATCCGCGTCCTCTCCAACACGCCCCTGCAGCTCGATCTCACCTTCATGAAGATTAAGAGCCACACGTCCAAGAACACGCCCGTGGAGCACATGAAAGCTTTCTACAAAGATTTCGAGCTCTTGCGCGACGAGAAGTTCGACGGGATGATCATCACGGGAGCACCGGTGGAACACCTTGATTTCGAGGAAGTCACCTATTGGAATGAGATGACCGATATCTTCGACTGGGCGCGCACGCACGTCACTTCGACGCTCTACATCTGCTGGGCGGCACAGGCTGGCCTCTACTACCACTACGGCGTGCCCAAACACCCGCTGCCCGCCAAGATGTTCGGCATCTTCCCCCAAAAGCCCCTCGTCCCTTCACTTCCCATTTTCCGCGGCTTCGACGACCTGTTCTTCATGCCCCACAGCCGCCACACCGAGATCCGCCGCAAGGACATCGAGGCCGTCACCGCACCCGTTTCTCCTTCCCTCACGGTTCCCGAGGAGGCCCATCCCCTTACCGTCATCGCCGAGTCTGAGGAGTCCGGCGTCAGCATCGTCATGGCCCGCGGAGGCCGCGAGTTCTTTATCACCGGCCACGCCGAGTACTCTCCGCTGACCCTCGATACCGAGTACCGCCGTGATCTCGCCAAAGGCCTCCCCATCGACATCCCTCGCCATTACTACCGTGCCGACAACCCCTCCCTCGGTCCCGTCGTCACCTGGCGTGCTCACGCCAACCTTCTCTTCACCAACTGGCTCAACTACTACGTCTATCAAGAGACCCCCTATAACATAGAATCCATCCATTAGTGAGAGCGATAGAGCTCCTTGCCCCCGCTCGCGACCTTGAATGTGGTCTCGAAGCCGTTCGTCATGGTGCCGACGCCGTCTATATCGGCGCTGCGCGTTTTGGTGCCCGTGCGGCGGCAGGCAATAGCGTTGAGGATATCGCCACCCTTGTCCGTTACGCCCACACCTTTGGCGTCCGCATCTATGTGACGCTCAACACTCTCCTTTACGACGACGAGCTGCCCGCCGCTCAGGCGCTCATCGACCAGCTCGCCGCCATCCACGTCGATGCCCTCATCACTCAGGATCCCCGCATCCTTCCCCCCTCTTCCGTTTCGTGCCCGACGGATTCCTCGTCGGGATCCATTCTCTCCCCCCTTCCCCTCCACTCCTCTACGCAGATGGACAACCGCACCGTCGACGACGTTCGCGCCCGCCTCGAAGCTGGTTACGAGCAGACCGTCCTCGCCCGCGAACTCTCCCTCGATGCTATCCGTTCCATCCACGCCGCCGTGCCTGACATGCCCCTCGAGGTTTTCGTCCATGGTGCCCTCTGCGTCAGCTACAGCGGTCGCTGCTACGCCTCCGAGCATTGTTTTGGCCGTAGCGCCAACCGTGGCGAGTGCGCTCAGTTCTGCCGCCTCCCCTTCGACCTCCTCGATGCCGACGGCAAGCCCGTTCCCATTCCTGTTACCGAGGGTTCTTCCGAGGGCTCCTCTCCTAACCGCCTCCGTCAACGCCACCTCCTCTCCCTCCGCGATATGAACCGTGCTGCCGACCTCGAGGCTCTCATGGATGCTGGCGTCACCTCTTTCAAGATTGAAGGGCGCCTCAAGGATGTCGCCTATGTCAAGAACACCACGGCCTACTACCGTCAGCGCATCGACGCCATCCTTGCCCGCCGCGCTGCTGACTACTGCCGTTCCTCCTACGGAACCTCCACCTTAACCTTCACGCCCGACGTCAACAAGAGCTTCAATCGCCGCTTCACCGACTACTTCCTCCATGGCCGCACGCCCGATATGGCTTGTTTCGCCTCGCCCAAGGCCATCGGCGAACCTGTGGGAACGGTCAGCGGACTCTCCCCTCAAACCCGTCCTGCCGGAACACTTAATCGTTCCGCCTTCCTGGCACCCTTTAAGGGAGGGAGTGGTTATTTTCAAGTTCGGCCGTTACAAGGGATTTCTTCTACTCCGACCTTTTCCAACGGCGACGGCTTCTGCTTCTTCGATGCCGACGGTCACCTGCAGGGCTTCCGTATCAACCGAGTCGACGAACAGGGACGCTTCTATCCCGCCGACCCATCCATCCTCGCTTCCCTCCGCAAGGGCACGCTCCTCTATCGCAATTTCGACGCCGCCTTCGAGCGCCTTCTCGCTCGTCCCTCTGCCGACCGTCGCATCCATGTCCGTTGGCTGTTAGAGGAAGCTGCGCGTGACCTTTTCCGCCTCACCCTCACCACCGATGATGGCCGCACCTGTAGCCGTGAGTTCCCTTATCCTTTCGAGCTTGCCCGTACGCCCCAAGCCGACAACATCCGTCGCCAGCTCGCCCGTCTTGGCGACACCCCCTATACCACCACCGACGCCGACATCACCATCGCCCTCTCCAACAACTGGTTCATTCCCTCATCTATTTTAACAAATTGGAGAAGAGAAATAGTAGACCCACTAAGCTTCACCCCCGACCCTTCTCACAGCCTCACCCCCGACCAGGACTCTCTCCCCGCTCTCCCTGTTAGGGAGAGGGCGGTCACTTATGCAAATGAGAGCACTCTACTTTCAAGAATTTACGACGCGGATGCCTGCTCAGAACATTCCGCTCCCTCCCTAACAGGGAGGGCGGGGGGAGAGTCTTTGTCTTCTCCCTTGATGGCCTGTCGCTACTGCCTTCGTCATGCCCTCGGCTTCTGTCCGCGCGACCACGCCGCTGCCGCCCGCACCGCACCCCGTCTCCCCTGGTTCTTGCGTCTCGCCGACGGCCGCACCTTCCCCCTGCGCTTCGATTGTCAGCGCTGCGAGATGCAAGTACTGTCAGATTCATAATAAATCAATAACATATCATGTTTTAAGCACAATCTCGCGCACGCGCGCGAGAAGCCCATTTTTGTTGTCACATCGTCACAGAATTGTATAGCTATTTGTATGACAGTGGCTTAGGCTGTGACAAATGGTGTGACGACATGTGACAACGTGATGAAAACGAGGAGCGAGTGTCCGCTCGACCTCTGGTCGCTTGGCTTGTCCAAGAATACTTTCAGGAAAATGTCAACGAAATCAGGAACGCTGTCCACGAAATTAGGAACGATTTCGTCACATCGTCACGCTCTGTCACACCTCTCGTCACGACATACGCCGCTGTATAACAGACAGATAAGACAATCCGTGACGATGTGACGACATTTTAAACCCTTTTCGTGCGCGCGCGTATAGGCGCGTATAGCGTCATTGCACAGCGTGCCCGCTGTCATGTACAACGTTCCATTACCTTTTCAACCACATACATCCGTACTGCTCATCACGACAATTCGTAACTGCCGACACGTATGGACGTATTGGCCGATACATATAGACGTATAGACTGTTCGACACGTGTCAAACAGTCTAAAGTGTATGACCCGAAATAATCAACCTTTGTCTGAATGGCCAAAACTCCATATATCACTCTGTATTCATTCGAGATGTCCGCAGTCTTGTGATATCATCACTGACCTATGGCATCCTTGGCATCAAGAAAACGGAAGCGGAAGAATCGAGAAACGAGGAAAATGAAGCTTGATATGCACATTTTTGTGAAGAATTGATTGGCGATTGAAAATGTATTTGTACTTTTGCGGCGATAAATGAAGAAAACGATGAGCAAACGAAGCCTTGACATCGCTTATTTCCTCTCCTTCTGCATCGAACAGTACAAGGAAATGAAACATCTATCTGGAGCCGAAGCCGCCAAGCTCTTCGGCCAATATGGCGTGTTGGAGTATCTTGAAGAACACTTCGAGGCACTCCACTCCCAAAGCCGTCAGTGGCTGATGGAAGATATAGAAGAGTTTATCAACATAAGGAAAGGAGAAGCTGCATGAGATTGTATCACGGAAGTCTGTTTGCTGTCAGCGAACCTGAAATACGAGAGGCCAGCCATACACTCGATTATGGCAAGGGCTTTTATACAACAACCTCCTATGAGCAGGCAGAAAGCTGGGTCAAGCGAAAAAAGGATGAATGGAAGACAGACAAAGGTTACGTCAATGTCTATGAGTTTGATGCATCAGTACTCCGAAAGCTGAAAAGCCTCATCTTTTACAAGCCTACGGAAGAGTGGGTGGATTTCGTGATGCAGAATCGTACACAGAAGGGTTTCCGACATGACTATGATATTGTATATGGCCCTGTGGCAAACGACCGTGTTTATGCAGCTTTTGCCCTTTACGAAGGTGGAGTGCTCGGCAAGCAGGAGCTCATAAAAGAGTTGCGAACCTATCAGTTAGTCGATCAGTATCTGTTTCATACAGAAGTGGCACTGCAGTCATTGACATTCATTGAAGCAAAGGAGGTGATGTTATGAATCTGGATGTCAACCAAGGGAACCTTTACTTGTTTCTTCCCTCCAAGATCAGTTGGGTGGCGGGTATGTTATCCGCAGACAAAGGTATCAGCCTATCTGAAGCCATTAAAACAATCTATGCATCTGATACCTATCGCCGTCTCGAGACCGAGAGTACCAAACTCTGGCATCTCGGCCCCGTGGCACTATATGAAGAGATGAAGTAACTCGTACATATTCCATCACCCTCCATCCTGACGTGGACAGAGGGCGATGCGGGGTGCGCATGAAGATGAAAGGCAGAGACTTTGCTCAGCAACGACAGAACATCGTTGATGACAGTTCCTCGGATTTGGCGAAATGCTAATAACTTTGGTGTAATCCCTGCTGAGTGTTCAGGTTCTGAAAAGAGAATCCGCCGAGCGATGGGGAAGGGTACGCTCGGCGGATTTTGTTTTATAGAGGAGATAAAGGTCTGAAGCTTTTCCTGTTGCTTTATTCATCCCAAATGAAATCACCCTCTTTCACATGAATGATCATTCAAAAGCGTTTTCATCGAAGATGTTCTCTTCATCGAAGACGTCCCAGGAGAAGGAGGCTTTCACGTCGCCTTCTTTTCCTTCTTCACCCTCACCGATGTTTGTGCCTGTGAGGAGTTGGCTGGTCAAGATGATTGGCAGTTCCTGCATGGCAGGATGTTCATACAACTTTCTCATTTTACAAACACCTTTTTATTATTGATGATGTAGATACCTTTTCCCATTTGTTGACGGCTCACTTTCCTTCCGCTGAGGTCATAGACCGCTGGTTCCGTGCGGTTGCTTCCATCGAAGGGCAGTTCCTCAACGGCCGTCTCATCCTCGCCCAGCACCATCATCTTCACCATCGCTGGATTGGGCGTGGTTGAATATGGATTGTCCTCACGGTCTTCAATCGTGAAGAAGCAACGGAAGGGAGCGAGCGAATTGCCCGGCTTCTGTTTGGAATATTGGCCACCGCTCAAAGCGTACAGATTGGTGTCTTCTGCAGTTACGGCCCTTCGTATGTAATTGCCGAAGAACGTAATCTTCTTCTCTGCTGAAAGCACATAGAAACTGTTCACATTAGCAGCTTTCAATGTCACATCTGTCTGTGTAATTACCTGTGGATTGTCATTATCTGCCACCTTTGCTTGCACGCAGTACGGCGTGTTGGCCTTCACCACATCACCTTCTTTCATCCTGACTACTGTGATATAGAAGCTACCGTCTTCCTCTGTGTAAGTTCCGGCAAACTTAGCAAAAGCAAAATGTTCTAATATCTCGCTTGTCAACGTCAAGTCAAACGGTACATACCAAGCCTGCCAGTTGGTATTCTTGAAGGTGCGTGAATAATGTAATTGTTTGACTGGTTTATCATTACTATTGCTATAGTCTTCACCATCAATAAGAGTCATATCAGTCACGTCAGGAGTAGTTTCCACGATATTCCCAAAGTCCCCCCAACCAACAGCTCCTTCGTATGCGGCCAGTGTGCCCGTAGGAACATACAATGTGGCATTCGCTCCGTTAGAAAATGTGCCTGAGATAATTGAAATGGGTTCATTCCATTCAACAGTCACGGAAGTCAGGCCGGTACAACCACTGTATTTGCAAATCGCTTTATATCAATAGTTTATGCACTAAACGGTAGAAAAGTGAAACCATAGATTCTATGAACAACAAAAAAGTTAAAGATTTAACACTTTTAACTTTATGAAAGCACAAAATGGATGAGAAAGTGCAGA
>CAMZHV010000011.1 GCA_947307015.1 uncultured Prevotellaceae bacterium
CCGGGGACACAAGGATTTTCAGTCCTTTGCTCTACCAACTGAGCTATGACACCATGCTCGTCTTTCGATTTGCGGGTGCAAAGGTACGTCTTTTTCTTGGTTCCTGCAACATTTTGTGCAAAAATCTTTCCTGAAAGTGAAAAAAGATGTCATTTCCTTTCTCTATATGCCAAAAACGTTGTACCTTTGCACCCGCAAAACGTGATATCGTGTTGCATTCGGAAAGTAGCGCAGTTGGTAGCGCACTACGTTCGGGACGTAGGGGTCGGGCGTTCGAGTCGCCTCTTTCCGACATGAAGCGGCAGGTGGAAATCTTCACCTGCCGCTTCATGTTATGGGTGTCTGCTGGAGGACGAAGCCTCACTTGACGATGGATGTCTGTGGATTGCGGAGCGTGCTGTGGCTGCTGAGGAAGGCCTTGGCAGTGCCGAAACGTAGGAACATATCGAGTCGCACGGGCATGTGGTTAAGGTCGTCGGTGATGTAGAACGTTACGATTTCGCGTTCTTTTCCGCTGTTGTACTCTATGAAGGAGAAGACGAGGCAGCGATAGGTGATGCCTGTGGAGTCCATCTTGAAGTTCTTGCGTCCGCGGAAGATGAGCGTTGCCTCGCGAATCTTGCATCCGTCGGCCATACAGAAGGTGATGTGCTGACCGTCGCGGTATGCCGAGGGGTCAAAGGATCGGGCGCGCAACATCATGCTCAACATGTCGAAGGCGCAGTCTGTGCCGTCCCATTCGTTGGTCTTCACCTTGCCATCATGTTTGACAAAATGCTGGCTCACATGAGTCTTACCGCCTGGATAGGTGTAGGTGGCCTCATCAATATAGTAGTGCTTGCCTTCGAGGGCACCCTTGCGGTAGTATAGCGGCACGAGATTAGGGGTGATATAGCTTGTGAGCGTGTCGCGCATCATGAAAAACTTGTCGGTGTATTTGCTGCCGCGCGTGATGAGGTTGGCGCAATAGGCGTTCTGGCCTTTGTATGTGGTCGACTTGATTTCCAGCGTTGCCGTGCCTGCCTTGATCCAGATGAACTGCCAGTTGAAGAAGAGCTGATAGTCGAGCTTCTCGCCCGGGTAGAAGGCTTTGTTCTCCGAGGGGCACTGTGCCCATGCTGTGGTAGTCATGGCCGTCAGGAACGTGAGGAATAGCAACAGTTTCTTCATAAGGCTTGCAGTCGTGGTTTGCCTTTTGGACAGCACACAGGTCATAAGGTTTAATGGTGGCTACCGTCCGCTGGAGCCGCGCTTGCGTGATTCGCGCTCCATGGCAGCCTCGCGCTCCTTGTTGCGTTTCCTGATATCCTTGGCCTTGTCAGGCTTCTGCTTGGTAATCTTCGCGGGTTTCTGCTTCATGGCCGGCACGCTGCGTATGTTCCAGTCTTGCTTGATCTCGCGCTTGGCCTTGACGGGCATCGCCTCCTTGAAGTAGAACACCTCTTCCGGTCGTGTACCGCTGTCATAATCGCCTGTCGTCCAGACGCCGTCGCCGTTGCGGTCGATGAAGCAGCGCATGTAGTAGTCGCCGGGTTTCAGGTAGTAGAACTCCGCATAGCCGTTAGCCTTGACAGGTTCGGTGCGGACGGGCTTGTCGGAGGTGTTGAGCAACTGCACGATGACGTTGCTGTCGTTGCCCATGATGCGCACGAAAAGCTCGCCGTAGTCATCCGCCTTACGGGTGCGGAATTCCTGTTTGATGGCTTTGTTGGTATGTCTCATGGCTCCCTGCACGCAGCCGCTGTCAATCTCCAAGGTGTACTGCTGTTCCAACTCCCATTCCGCAAAGAGCTGGAACTGACGGGGATTGCCTGCTATGGGTACGAAACGGAATGGTGCATCCTCGAAGAGTGAATCCACCTTGACTTTGAAGTGTATCGCCGAGGAGTCGGGTGTCGTCACGGGTTCGGAGAAGGTGATAATCGGGTACTGGTTTGGGTCGATGGCTCCGCTGGGCTTGCAATCCATGGTCAGGTAAGTGACGAGGTTGGGATTGGGTTCGGGCACATAATTCTTGTTCTGTTTCGCCTTCTTCTTCTGCTCCTTCTCCCACTCCTCGTTCTTCTTCTCCAATTCCTGCAACTGCTTAGCACGGCTGGTCTTCGGCACGATGTATTGCGTGTCGGCCTTCCATACGAGCTGGTGTAGCGTGTCGGTGTCGAGGTATGTGAGAACCAGAGCCAGCGTATCAGCGTATGCCAAAGTTGTATCTGGAATCCAATAGGTTACGGTGTCGCCTTTGGCAGATGGCTCGACGATGAATCCGCCGTCGCCCTCGAAGTTGATGCCCTCAATGCGGGGCAGTGAGTCGGAAGGTGCGGTAAAGAATAAGGTGAAGGACTCAGGGAGGTCACGCTGTACTTTCAGCAGGTGACGGTCCTGCCCCTCCTCGAGGAACGAGCGAAGCACGATGTCATCGGGGTAGAAGTGCGTGTAGTGGACAGGTTGGATGCTGTCGTAGTGCGTGGAGTCGCGCCAGATGGTGTCGAGGCGGATATCGGGGCCGCAGGACGAGGTGAAGAGCATGGTGTCGAAGGCAATAACCTCGCTTTTTTGGCTGAAGGTGAAATTGCCGTCCATGTCCTGTAGGGCAAAAGCGCGGTAGCGTCGGTCGCGCGCCACACCTTTGATGACGAAGTGGCCGCTGCCGTTGGTACGGCTGACGCGGTCGAAATGGTGTGTGCGGAAAAGGCTGTCAGGCACGATACCATCCTCATTCACAGCGTAGAGACCCACGAGGATACCCTTGACGGGTTCCAGATCCTCAGCGTTGAGTACGTAGCCGGAAACCTCCATCGTGTCGATGTCGGGACCTGTGGAGAAGGAGAAGGTGTAGTTGCCCATCGGGTTGCCTTCGTTGTTGTCCACGATGGCGTCGGAGAAATCGATGGTGTAGGTCGTGTTGGCCTGCAGCGTGTCGAAGAGGTCGATGCGCACGCTCTTGCCCTCGGCGCGGATGTTGGGCGTCTCGGTCTGTGGCGGTGACACGACGACCTTGTCGCTGGCATTCTCGATCTTGACGTATTCGTTGAAGAGAATGGCAATCTTGCGCTTGTCTGAGTTCGTGGCCTGATTGCCGGGTGTGCTCGACACGACACGAGGCGGCGTCTCGTCATACGGTCCACCGTCGGGTGAGCCGATGTTGGCACATGCACTTAAGAAAAGAAAAAATGAAAGGATGAAAAGTGAGAAATAAAAAGATGAGGTACGTAGCGACAGCGCTCTTTTCCCTGAGAGTGTGTCCCAGAGATGCTCCATACTTTTTTTAAAGAAATGATCACTTTTCACTTTTTCATTTGTTAATGGCCAGCATCTGTTCCATGATCTGGCGGTCGTTGCTCAAACGTGGCACCTTATGCTGTCCGCCCAATTTGCCATGCTGTCGTAGCCAGTCATTGAAAAGACCGGGGCGGGCGGTGACGATTTCTAAGCGCTGTAGAGTGATGTCCTTGAAGCGTTTGGCCTCGTAGTCGGAGTTGATGGTCTGCAAGGCTTGGTCAAGCTCTTGGGCGAAAATGTCCATGTCGGCAGGCAGTCGCGAGAATTCGATGAGCCACTGATGGCGGCACTTGCCGGCCTCATTCATGAAGACCGGTGCGGCCGTATACTCCAACACCTCAGCACCAGTGGCGGTACAGGCTCTTTCCAGTCCTTTCTCAGCGTTGTCCACAATCAGCTCCTCGCCGAAGGCGTTGATAAAGGACTTGGTACGTCCAGTGATGACAAACTTGTACGGCGCTGTCTGCGTGAAGCGGATCGTGTCGCCGATGAGGTAACGCCAGAGGCCGCTGGACGTGGTGATTACCATGGCGTAGTTCTTGCCTGCTTGCACCTCCCAAAGCGGGATAGCGTGTGGCGTGGTACTGTTTACCTCGTCCATGGGTATGAACTCGAAGAAGATGCCGTAGTCTATCATTAGGAGCAGCGCGGCATCGTCGGGATTGCTCTGTATGCCGAAGAAACCCTCGCTGGCGTTGTACGTCTCCTTATACGACATTCTGTTGCCGGGGATGAGCCGGTGGTACTGCTCGCGGTAGGGCGTGAAGGCCACGCCGCCGTGGAAGAACACTTCCAGATTGGGCCAGACATCGGTGAGATGCTCCTTGCCAGACAACTCCATGACCCGTGTGAGCACAGACAGCATCCATGAAGGTACACCGCTGAGATTCGTTACGTTACGATGCAGGGCTTCGCGTGCAATGCGGTCGCGTTTCTGCTCGAAATCCTGTAGCAGGGCGGTCTTCTTGCTGGGTATGCGGAAATAGTTGATAAGCGGGTTGATGTTCTCGATGAGGATGGCGCTCAGGTCGCCCACCAAGGAGTGAGGCAGGTTGTAGTTCGGGGCATGAGAGCCACCGAGGATGAGGGCGCGTCCGTCAAGTATACGGCTGTTGGGATGGTTGTGGAGGTAGAGTGCCACAGAATCGAAACCGCCGGCATAGTGTGTGTCCTTCAGCGCCTGTGGCGACACGGGGATAAACTTGCTCTTGTCGCTCGTCGTGCCGCTGGACTTTGCATACCATCGTATCCGCCCCGGCCAAAGGATGTCCTTGCCGCCGTGGCGCATACGGTCGATGTCTGCCTTCAGGTCATCGTAAGATGTCACGGGACATGCTTGGGCAAACTGGTCATACGTCCAGATCTCAGCGAAGTGGTGCCGCTGCCCCCATTCCGTGTCGCGTGCAGCCAACAACAACTGCTGAAGCACCTTCCTCTGAAGGGTTTCAGCGTGTTGCGCGTAGTCTTCGATGACGCGATGGCGGCGCGCGAGTATGGGACGTATCAGCGTAGTGATACTCATGATGTTATCGTGTTTATTCCTCCGTATCGGGTACGGTGGAAGTAGGTTCCTCTTCCTGTGCCGTGCGGCGTGACTTGGCTTCGAAGATGGCTTGCACGAACTGGCGGTCGGTTTTCAGCGTCCGCAACGTTTCCTTGGCAGCCATCTGATGGCTTTCCTTCTTGGAGTAGCCCTTGCCTATCTCCCCGTCGAGCCCTTCGAGTATCACGCGTGTCACGAAGGTTGGCGAGGAGTGGCGGTCGTTGGTCTCTTCCACCACACGGAACTCCACATGTACGCGGTTCTTCTGTGCCCACTCAATGATTTTCGACTTGAAATTCACCTCCTTGGCAGCCAGCGAGTCGAGGTTCACAAACCGTCCGATGATGCGGTTGCGGATAAAGAACATGCAGGCATCGTAACCGCGGTCGAGGTAGATGGCACCCATCAGCGCCTCGAAAGCGTTGCCGCCCATATAGCTGTTGTGCGAATTGGAGTGACTGTTGCTATGTATGAGCTGTTCCAATCCGATGTCGCGAGCCAGACGGTTGAGCGTGTCGCGCTGCACGATCTTGCTGCGCGTGTTGGTCAGGAAGCCTTCGTGACGGTCGGAGAAATGGTGATATACGATATCGCTGACGATGGACTCCAATACGGCATCTCCCAGATATTCAAGCCTCTCGTTGTGCTCGCCAGCACTCCGCTTGCCGTGCTTGGCAGTGGACTTGTGTTGTAGGGCCAGTTTGTAGTAGCCGGTGTGGTGAGGATAAAAGCCCAGGATGTAATAGATAGACGCGCAAAGCTCCCTGTCCTTGCGGAAGGGGAGCTTGATACGGTCTATTAAGTTGTTGCGTACGAACACGGGAACTTATCCTTCATATTTCCTGAAGATCACGCAGGCGTTGTGTCCTCCGAAGCCGAACGTGTTGCTTAGTGCGGCGCGGATTGTACGTTGCTGAGCAACGTTGAACGTGAAGTTCAGGTTGTAGTCGATCTCTTCGTCCTTGTCGTCCTCCTCGTGGTTGATGGTGGGCGGAACGATGTCGTTCTGCACGGCCAGGACGCTGGCCATGGCCTCGACGGCACCGGCAGCACCAAGGAGGTGACCCGTCATCGACTTGGTGGATGAGATATTGAGCTTGTAGGCGTGTTCACCGAAGAGCTCCTTGATGGCCTTGGCTTCGGAGATGTCGCCGACGTGCGTCGATGTGCCGTGAACATTAATATAATCGATGTCCTCGGGCTTCATGCCAGCATCTTCCAGAGCGTTCTGCATCACCAGTTTAGCACCCAGACCTTCGGGATGGGAGGCCGTGATGTGATAGGCGTCGGCACTCATGCCTTCACCCACCATTTCGGCATAGATCTTTGCACCACGGGCTTTGGCGTGCTCTAACTCCTCGAGAACGAGGCAGCCGGCACCTTCGCCCATGACGAAACCGTCGCGGCTGGCGCTGAAAGGACGGCTGGCACGCTGAGGATCATCGTTGCGGGTGGAGATGGCCTTCATGGCGTTGAAGCCGCCCACGCCGCCGGCGGTGATGGCAGCCTCGGCACCACCGCCAAGGATCATGTCGGCCTTGCCCAGACGAATGAGGTTGAAGGCATCGGCCAGGGCGTGCGTGCTGGAGGCACAGGCAGATGTCGTCGTATAGTTGGGGCCATGGAAGCCATAGATGATGCTGATATGTCCGGAAGCGATGTCGGAGATCATCTTGGGGATGAAGAACGGACCGAACTTAGGACCTATCTCGGCACCCGTACGGCCGTAAGCCCCAATTTCATCCTCGAAGGTGTTGATGCCGCCGATACCGACGCCGAAGACGACGCCTACGCGGTTCTTGTCGACAGCTTCCAGATCTACAGCGCAGTCCTCAACGGCCATCTTGGCTGCAGCGACGGCATACTGACAGTAGAGGTCCATCTTGCGGGCCTCCTTGCGGTCTATGCCGAAGTTTTCGGGATTGAAGTTCTTCACTTCGCAGGCAAACTGCGACTTGAATTTTGAGGTGTCAAAATGGGTAATGGGTGCAGCGCCGCTCACTCCCGCCACCAGGTTCTTCCACGTCTCTTCGGCGCTGTTGCCTAATGGTGTGACGGCACCGAGACCGGTTACCACAACTCTTTTTAATTCCATAAATGATATAAAATGGTTGACGAGCTGACGAGTTATCGAGTGGCAAGCTTGTTAAAGAAATACTTGTCAACTTGTTAACTCGTTAACTCGTCAGCTCAGTCGAAAAGGGGATTACTGATGTGCTTCAATGTAAGCGATAGCGTCGCCGACGGTGGAGATCTTCTCAGCCTCGTCATCGGGAATGGAGACACCGAACTCTTTCTCGAACTCCATGATCAGTTCTACGGTATCCAGAGAATCTGCACCGAGGTCACCGGTGAAACTCTTTTCTGCACTCACTTCATTAGCATCAACGCCAAGCTTGTCGACGATGATATCCTTTACTTTGCTTTCAATTTCAGACATAATTGTTGTGTTTAAAATGTTATGTTTAGAATATACCTTCCATTTTTCGGGGTGCAAAGGTCGTACAAAATCTTCACATGTCCAAAAAAAGTGGCAAAAAAGTGCACATTTATGCACAAACGCCCCCTCCGTGTGCAAGATGAAAGCGTTCTGCGTCTTTTGGCTACATTTTTTACAAGTGCTCGCGACGCAAGGGATAGCTCCCGCGCAACTGCTCGAAAGCTTCGGGACAAGCCTTCAGACGCTTGCTGTCGGTGAGCGGGTTGTAGAGCTGCAGCGCCAGCTCCTCGGGTGATGCTGCGAGGACGAAGTCGGCAGGTAGCGCTGGCGGTTGGATGTCGAAAGTCATCGGACGGCCGAGATGGCGGCAGATGGCTGTGAGGGTCATACGTGTGGCGTTGGCCTTTCCGTCGGCGCTGTAGCCTGCGATATGTGGGGTGCCTATATATATTTTATTTAATAAGGTGTGGCTGATATTTGGCTCATGCTCCCAAGTGTCGAGCACCACGTCGCGAACCGTGCCCGCATCGATGGCGGCTTCCAAAGCTTCTTCGTCAATGAGCCCTCCGCGTCCAGCATTGATGACGACAGGATGGCGCCTCATCTGCCCAATGAATTGTGCATCAATGAGGTGATAAGTGGCATAAGGAGCCTCTGTCGTGAGGGGCGTGTGCAAGGTGATGATGTCTGCCTCGCGCACCAGCGTGGTGAGGTCTGTCCAGGGCATACCGTCGGGCAACTGTTCGCCAGCCGCTTCGCGGGGTGGGTCATTGGCCAGGATGCGTGCGATTCCTAATCGCCGTGCGGCCTCCATGACCGCTGTCCCCACATGGCCCACGCCCACGATGCCCAAAGTCGACGTTTGGAGGTCTAAGCCGCGGTCGCGTTGCAGGAGCAGGAGGCTGTTGGCAACATATTGTGCCACGCTCGTTGCATTGCAGCCCGGACAGTTCGTCCAGCTGATGTCTGCCGACGCTAAGTATGCTGTGTCAATGTGGTCGTAGCCAATGGTGGCTGTCACCACAAGCTGCACGCGGCTGCCCTCCAAGAGGTGGCGGTCGCATCGCGTGCGTGTTCTCACCACAAGGATGTCAGCATCACGGACGTCGGCAGCACCGATCTTGCTGCCCGCCTTCACCACCACCTCGTCTGCTATCTCTTGCAGCGCTTCTTGGATGTATGGAATCTTATCGTCTACAACAACCTTCATCTTTTCATAGAATCAGAAGAATATGAGGGATATACATCATATCGTGGTTAAAGAATGTCCGGCAATTGGTGCAACTTGGTGCTGTTCGATCCCTTGATGAGGATGAGCCAGCCATCAGGTTGCGTCTTCTCGATCTCCTGCTTCACGGCCTCTACATCCTTGAAACATGTTATTTCGATCCCGTCGGGCTTACAGACTCCTTTCAATGCTTCCTCGAAATTCTCCCCGACAAACCAAGCCCGTTCGATCCGCCCGCCATCGAACACCTCCTCGACCACAGTCTTGTGTGCCGCCTTGCTTGCTGTGCCCAGCTCCCTCATGTCGCCTAATATCACCATCTTTTTCGGCTGCTCAATCTTCCTGAAGTTCGCCAGCGCTGCCATCATCGAAGTCAAGTTGGCGTTGTAGGCATCGATAATCAGCTCGTTGTGCTCGGTCTTTCGGTATTCCGAACGTCCTAGGCTTGGATGGTAGTCCTCCAGCGCCGCAGCGATGTCTTTGGCATTGACGCCGAAGTGCAGACCTGCCGCCACGGCTGCCAGCACATTGTCCAGGTTGTAGTCGCCGATGAGCTGCGTGGCGGCCTCGTATGAGACACCGTCCCTGCCCGTCCAACGAATATGGAGCATGGGGTCACAGCGCATCACGGCGCCGTGGCAAAGGGCATCCGTCTTTTCACCCTCGTGCGCGTAGACAATACATTTTCCCGTGTTGATGTCAATGTCCCGCTCTGCCAGCATACCGAGTATGTCCTTGCTGCTGGCATTGACAAAGAGTTGTGCCGTAGGCTTTTGCCCTAAGAAGTCATACAACTCGCCTTTGGTGCGCTTCACGCCCTCGAAGGAGCCGAAGCCCTCGAGGTGAGCACGACCGACATTCGTGATCAACCCATAGTCTGGCTGCACGATATCCGTCAGGAACGCGATCTCGCCGGGATGGTTGGCGCCCGTCTCAATGATGGCCAGCTCATGTTCGGGGCGCAACCGCAGCAGCGTCAACGGCACGCCGATATGGTTGTTCAGGTTGCCTTGGGTGTACAGCACCCGATAACGTCGGCTCAGCACCGCCGCCAAGAGCTCCTTCGTCGTCGTCTTGCCGTTAGTGCCGGTCACCTGCAGCACGGGACCCTTGAACTGTCGGCGGTGATGTGCGGCCAATGCCTGTAGCGCATGCAGCACGTCTGGCACAAAGATATAACGACTGTCGCCTGTCGGTATGACAGCGGGGTCATCCACCAAGGCCACTGCCGAGCCTGCCTCCAAAGCTTTAGCGGCAAAACGGTTACCGTCGAACGACTCGCCCTTCAAGGCGAAGAACATACTCCCCGCAGGGCAACGACGGCTGTCTGTGGTCACTTCCGGGTGCTGAATATACAACTCATAGAGCCTTTCTGTAAGCTTCTCTTCCATGTTTTTGCTTAATTTTGCCGCAAAGTTACAATAAAGTTTAGAGTTTGAACCTCAAAGTTTAAACTTTTTGCTAATTTTGCCGCGCAAAAACATCATTAATCTCATCATGACCCTCAACATTGCAGGTAAACTGATAGATTTCTCCTCGCCGCAAGTCATGGGCATCATCAACGTGACGCCCGACTCCTTCTATGCTGGCAGTCGCACGCCGATGGCACCTGGTGCTTCGGGTGAGTCTTCCGCCGAGGGCTCAGT
Source organism: uncultured Prevotellaceae bacterium (assembly GCA_947307015.1). Classification (GTDB taxonomy): domain Bacteria; phylum Bacteroidota; class Bacteroidia; order Bacteroidales; family Bacteroidaceae; genus Physcousia. The sequence goes on from CAMZHV010000011.1 coordinate 10,137, forward strand.
CCTCCTTCGGCGCGCCGAGGAGATGGTAGCACAGGGAGCTGCCATCCTTGATATTGGAGCTTGCAGCACCCGCCCCGGTTCTGCACCCGTCTCGGCTGACGAGGAATGGCGCCGCCTTGATGCCGCTTTGACGGCACTTGCGCCGCTTCGTGCCAGCCTTCCCGACGTCCTCATCAGTATTGACACGTTCCGCGCTGACGTCGCCCGTCGCTGCGTGCGCGACCACGGCATCCATATCATCAACGATATCTCTGCCGGTCAGCTTGACGACACGATGTTCGCCACCGTCGCCGAGCTCCGCACGCCCTACATCCTCATGCATAACCCCTCTCCTGATCCCGCCTCCCCGTCCTCCTCTGCGTTCTTGCCCGCCTCCTCCACCGAGTCTTCCTCTTTCCTCCCCTCCGTGGCACGCTTCTTCGCCGAACGCCTCGCTCAGCTCTATGCCCTCGGCGTGGCAGATGTCATCCTCGACCCAGGCTTCGGCTTTGGCAAGACGCTGGAGGAGAACTACGCACTGCTTCATCATCTTAATGACCTCATCTGCCTGTTCCCAGACAACCCCTTCCTCATCGCTCTCTCCCGTAAGTCGATGATCTACCGTCTCCTTGGCATCACCCCTGACGAGGCCCTCAACGGCACCACGGTCCTCCATACCCTTGCCCTGCAAGCCGGTGCCCATATCCTCCGCGTCCACGATGTCCTGCCCGCTGTCGAATCCATCCGCTTGGTGCAATACACTTTAAACGTTAAACATTAAACGTTAAACGATACTATTTCATGTTTTTCTCCTTTAGCATCAAAGATTTCCTGGACATCCTTCTGGTAGCGTTCCTCCTCTATTACGCCTACCGGCTGATGAAGGAATCGCGCTCGCTGAACATCTTCTTCGGCGTCTTGGTGTTCACCGTCTTCTGGATCTTCGTTTCGCAATTTCTGGAGATGCGGTTGCTGGGCACCCTCCTCAACCGCATCGTCAGCGTCGGAGCCATCGCCCTGCTCATCTTATTTCAGGATGAGATTCGTAAGTTCTTTTATGGCTTTGGTACACACAAACGGGTACGCGATGCCATCCGTTTCTTCAGCGGTGAGGAGAAGCAGTCCCATACCCGCGAGGACATCATACCCATCGTCATGGCCTGCCTGTCGCTGTCCAAGCAGCGCGTCGGTGCCCTCATCGTCATGCAGCGCTCCCTGCCCCTCAACGACTTCATCCGTTCTGGCGAGCTCATCGATGCCAAGATCTCGCAGCGCCTCATCGAGAATATCTTTTTCAAGAACTCACCCCTTCACGATGGCGGCATGATCATCTCTCATAAGCGCATCACCGCCGCGGGCTGCATTCTTCCCGTGGCTCATGACCTCAATATGCCCAAGGAGCTCGGCCTGCGCCACCGCGCAGCCATGGGTATAAGTCAGGAGACCGATGCCCTCGCCATCGTCGTCAGCGAGGAGACTGGCAACATCACCGTCGCCTTCCGCGGCAACCTCCAGCTCCGCATCACCGCCGAAGATCTCGAACGCATCCTCACCGAAGACTCTTTCTAATGAAAAAAGCCGCCAGAATCGGCGGCTTTTTTCATTTTTTCATTTTTCAATTACTTCGCGATAGCAATGCTGACGCGGTTCTTGTCATTCTCGCTGTAGGGCTGTACGGTGTCACCGAAGCTCTGAGCGGTGATGCGGGACTCGTCGATGCCAGCCTCGATGAGGGCCTTCTTGACATTGTCGGCACGCTTCTGAGCGTACATCTGGTTGATCTTAGCATTACCAGTGCCAGCGTCAGCGTAGCTCTTCACGTCAACCTTCGTGTCGGGATTCTCCTTCAGGAAGGAGATGAGGTTCTGCAGCTTGGCAGCCTCGCTACCCGTAGCGACCACCTCGCGGATGGGATAGAAGATCTCGGTCTTCATCTCAGGCTTCTTGACGATGGGCTTGGGTTCGGGTTTGGGCTCGGGCTTGGGCTCGGGTTTCGGAGCGGGCTCGATGATGACGGGCTCCGGCTCGATGACCGTGTACTTCACCGTGGGGCCGAGGGCGATCTTCACACCCAGCAGGGCATTGAAGTACCAGTCGGGGTTCTCAGCCTTCTTGGAGTTGTACTTGTCGGTGAGGATGTTGGCGTTGCCCTCGAGGTTGATGCTTACGCGGTCAGAGCAGCGGAAGTCGAAGTCAAGACCAAAGCGGCCGACGGGGCGAACCTTCGTGCCGTCCCAAATATATTCTAATTCATAATTATCATTAGCCTTAATAGCCTGATAGATTGTATTGGCCTCATCGTTACCAAAGCCGATGTTGGCAGCACCGCCAACAATCAGGTTCATGTTAAACACGCGCTTGGGCTTCCAACCGCCGAAGAGATTAATTAGATTAACCTTCAAGTCGAGACCAGCGCTGACGTAGTTCCATTTGTAGTTGTCGTAGCTAACCCAACCACCCTTGGACTCCCAACCGCTACCCTGCAGACGCAGGCCGAGGACGGGATTGAACTGATAGCCTACAGCAAGCTGAGCTGTCGGGCTGACCAGATCCATGAACTTGGCCTCACCTAAGGTGTAAGCAGCACCGCCCTGCAACTGTAGGAACCAGTGAGGCTGAAACTCTGAGATTACTTTAGGTTCCTCCTGAGCGGAGGCCGTTGAGAAAGCAGCGAAGGTAAACAGGGCTGCGATCAAATAGCTTAAACGCTTCATATATTAAACTTTTAGATTAATAAATGCATAGCATCGTCTTTATAAATTGTCACTCTTCATCTGTTACGGGTTTAGTAAGGAGAGCATCATCGCTGTTGCGCAACTCGTCCAATTCGATGACACGCCCCTCCGTCTCGATGAAACGAATAGAGAGGGCGCGGTCGCCCTTGTAGTCGATGACAGCCGAGTCGCCGCTCATGACGGCACCGTTCGTGTAAACCGTCTGGGTAATATCGAAGGTAATTTCTTTCGAGTCAGATGACGCAACAAGCGTATTGTCTGTAATGCTGACTATCAAGACACGGCACTCACCCTCACGTTGGCATGAGCAGAGGCAACACGCGATGCAGAAGAATAGGGATGCTAAAAGTGACGTCTTCTTCATTATTTCGTTTTAGTTTAAGAAGGGGGCGTCCTGACGGGCGCCCCCCTTAATCAGATATTCAGATATAATCCGTATGGTTTAATCATTAGGGTTTCGGCATCTTCAGCGAGATGGTTATGGTCTGCTTATTACCCATTACATCCTGGATGTCGAATGAATAAGAACCTGTGACATCGGCAGTGATGTGGTGATCCTGAGTGTCCATAATTGGTCTGAAGGTAGCGGTTACATTAGTGTAATCGAAGTCCATAACAAAGTAGTCTTCCAAACCAGTCATAGTAGCAGAACCTTCGACAACAGTGATATAGTAACCACTAATCAGATTAGCCAAAGTGGTACCGCTTGCTGGCAACTCAAACCAAGCATCAGTTGCTGCACCCTTATACTGAATTTTATCTGCATTCAACACTGTGAGCGTTGCATAAGTCAATGTCTCAGGATTTGTATTGGTCGACTTGATATTCTTCAGGTCAAATGCACTCTTGTAAGTGTATTTGAACTTATTCTTTGCATCAACCTTCACATCATCCATAATGGCAATGTTGTTTTCGTTTTTCTTCAGGCTGATGTTCTGATAAGTATAGCCAACCTTGACATCTCTCTGTACACCTGCAACAGAGACTATGCCTCTCTGAATCATTGGCAAAGTATACGCAATTGCATTATTAGCACGACTACCATAGGTATTATCTGTGAAGTTTGCAACATTGTAGATACCATTACTGTTGTATGCGATGACAGCTGGAACTACATCCTTTATGTCGTGCTTCTGCAGTCCACCCTCTTCGAACTCGAAGTAGTAGTTCTGATCAAGGACATTGTCACCTGTTTCGGGATTAATCAGAGAGTATATATCAGCAAAGTTATAAGTCTCATAACCAATATAGTAACGTGAAACAGGAGCAAAGCGAACGTCCCAGGCGTGTGCAGGAACACCTGCCGTCAATGCCACAACAGTACCGTCAGACTCCATATAGTATGAATTACTCCAATTCCAAATAGGATTAATTGAGTGTAGATAGGGCTTCATGCGGTATGTCTGATTTGCTACCTGACCAGCCTTAACTTTTACATCAGGCAGTGAAGTAGGCAGGGTCTTCTTGACGTTGATGGCAATCGTCTGCAGTACTTCGTCCGAAATACCAGCATCATCCTTATAGCCCTTCAGTACAAGCTTATAGACCTTGTTGTCAAGCAGACCAGCAGCGCCATAATAACGAGCATCACTATTATGTTCAGGAATAGTAACGACTACATTCTTTAAAGCTTTCCCACTCTGAGTTGCAGTAGCCAGGTTGGCAAAAGTAATATCATTGCCGTCAGCATCCTTAAAGACTATATCAAAGTAATATGTACCCAAGAAATTGGTTTTAGCTGATGTTGGAGTGTAATAAGCCTCCTGAGTGTCAGCAATCGGACTGTTCCAGCTATTTGCAGCTGTACCATAGTAGATGTCGGGATTCTCGTCATCCCAAACAAGTTCCCAACGGCGAACGTCTGCATTAAACTTAACATTCTGAATGTTAACAGCCTCAGAGCTTGCGCCAAACTGCTTGGTGGCAACAATTGTAACATCACCTATCTTTTGGGTTTTATCAACCTCATTGCCAATCTTCACATAGAATGCGCGGCCATCTGGATCAGTAAGCGTACCATCAAGGTTCACAGCATATACACGGAAGCCGATGATATCACCTACGACATTACCCATATCCTCAACGCTGATTGTAGCAACGTTACCTTCGTGTAACTCTGCTTTAACAATCTCATCAGTACCAGGCTTAGTATAACCGACGCCACCAGTGTAGGTATATGATACCCAAGCATTGATTTCGGAGGGCTGGGATTCGAGGGCAAACTCTTGATCAAGAGTGACATAGAAACCACGAATCTTCATAGTGGGTTGATTCTCAACGTCGAAACTAATCGTGATGGGTTCACCCTTGACAACGGAGAGAATCTCCTGACCCTGACGATCGTCGATATCCATATAACGATCTTCTGCATTCTTCTCTGCACCAGAAGTGATGACCTTGGTTGCAGGATCATTAATCCAGTTCAGCTCAGCAACTGTTTCTGTGTTAGTCCCATCATCGCACCAATGATAACGGTTGTGAATGCGGTTGATGCTTTTGTCGTTAACAGTGAAATCATAGACATGTGTGGCCTCTGCGGAAAAAAGAGTCATATCATATTCTGAAACGACATAGCGGCTCTTGTCGTCGCTGTCCTTACCGCTGCGAATACCAATTGCATAAAGGATGCTTGCGTCACGGCCATTCTCGCGCAAGATTGCAGCATCGCGGAATTCCTTCTCGGCAGCTTCGTCCTTGTTGAAGTTATCCTTTACCTTAAACTTCACGACCCACAGACCTGTAGCTACGTCTGCACGGGTGATAATGCGATTGAAGGGTTCTACAGTTACCTGTTCAATCAGGTTAGATTTGAGAAGGTCTTCACCCTTAGAGTTGATGAGGACGATATCCTCAACATCGAATTTGGCATTGACAGGCATAACCCGAATGAGGACAGAGTCTGCATAGGTGGGACGGTAATCCTTTTTGAAAGTGAATTGCTTATCTGCTACAGCAGCATCGGCGGGGAACTTCACATCGTCCTGCTCAATAGCAAAGAGGAAAGAGAGGATATGATCAAAGCGGTTGGAAACATTGTTGGGACCTTCGTGAGTATTAGCAAAAAGGTTCACACTTGTGATAGCAGACCAGATAGCTTCTACGCCAGCAGATATAGCGGCAACGCGACTCTGACAAGCTTTAAGAGCGGCATCAATGGTGCCAGACTCCTCTGTCACTTCGACCTCACCAGTTTCCTCATTAATCTTATACACATTGTAAGTAATTGTCTGACCTGCCACACCCTGAAGGGAAGCGATCTGTGTTTCGAGCGTTGCTACACGGCCAGCAAGAGCATTGGCAGTTGCAATATCAACCTCGAGCTTACCGATACGAACCAGAGCAGCCTCAAAGTCAGACTTCTTGGCAGCGCTATCGAATAGCCCCTTAGCTTCAGCAGCAGCGGCAGCAGCAGCGGCGGCATCGGCAACAGCCTGATCAGCCTTAGTCTTAGCAGCAGCAGCAGCTTCAGCGGCATTGGCAGCAGCAAGCTTAGCGGCATCGGCCGTACTCTGAGCATTGCCAGCAGCTGCGTTAGCGGCATCGGCCGTACTCTGAGCATTGCCAGCAGCTTCGTTAGCGGCATCGGCCGTGCTCTGAGCAGCTACAGCAGCGGAAGCAGCGGCCTCGGCCTTTGCAACAGCGCTAACTACATCGGCAGCAGCTTGGTCAGCAACTGCCTTAACCTCTGCAAGAGCAGCCTTCGTTGCTGCATTGTCAGCGGTAGCCTCAACCAATGCCAATTCTGCCTTCGTTGCATAAGTCTTAGCATCGGCTTCAACTTCTGCCAACTTTGCCTTCAGGGCATCAACATCGGTCTTTAATGCCAGTTTGTCAATCTGTCCTTGCAATTCATTACGTACGTCGTTAATGTCGTCGTCATAATCCTTACAAGACACGAAAGTACTTGTCGAAGCGATAGTAAACGCTCCAATCAAGATCGCGCAAAAAATTTTTTTGTTGAACATAAATTAAATTTTTAAAAAAGGGTTATTGAAAAATTGAACATTGTTTGTTTTCTCATTCATTTTTGCTTGGCAACAGATGGCTTAGCCACTGTGCATCGATTGTTAGGGCGTTTCTCTTATTTTCTGTTTCGTATTTTAGCGTTAACGGGCCTCCTTAAACCCGGCTTTTCACGTTAATATGACCACCTCTTCGGGAGAGATGGACACGAACCACTTGACTTATATTATCAAGCATAAAGCTTGTTTTATAAAATACTGTACATTTTTACATTTGGTATACTAAGTTGCCAAAGACTGGCCAATGAACCTCACCAATGAGCAATCAGGAGAATATTTAGTTCGTGCGCGAAAAACAGCCATTTATAAAAAAGGTTTCAGCTTTCAGTTTCGCTTGTATTTTACTTACAATCAACAGCTTTCAGCCTGAAACTTTGTCGGCGAGGTTTCAGCAGGCTTCAGCAAGCTTCAGCCAATACCCACTCTTCGCTATCTTAAACTCAAAACGTCCAATGTGGCGTGTAGTTACGCGCCCCCATCATCCGTCATTATCGCACAGCGTGACTCCTGTTTTGCACGACGTGACCGTCTTCTGAACCTTCCTGAAGCTTGCTGAAACTTCAAGCGTAAGGGTTCAGAATGTATGAATTTGAACGACAGTAGGTTAAATCCACAACCTGAAAGCTGAAACCTTTTTTGTAAATGGCTTGATTTTCCCGAATCACTTCACGCGTCCAGTCGTACATCGCCATACGTCTAAACGTGTGAGGCAAAACGTATAGTCGTTCACGCTTGAAAGTCTATATGTCCACACCCTTAGGAGACTTCGCGAGAACCCTTAGGAGTCTACGCGAGAACCCTTAGGAGACTTCATGAGAACCCTTAGGAGTCATGATCCTTGTATCCGTAGCGCAAAAAATCACATACTCCTGTTCATTGAGGTTGTAGAAGCGGTATATCAAGAGTGAAATGAGGAAGATATTGGCAGAAACGACGTTTGAACATAGGAAAAATACGCTGAAACATGAAAAAAGGATGGAAAAATGTTCCCATTGTGAGGGTTTTTACCCATTTTTGCGGCTCGTTTAAAATATGATACTATGAACTATTTACAACTTATCTACGACCTTGCAGAGCAAAAAGAGCTGACAGGTCATACCAGAACGGCAGCTAACTACCGTTCGGCAGCGAGGGCATTCACTCGTTTCCTCCATACTAGAGACATGAACGAACTGCACATCGAACGCCTTACGCCTGTGTTGGCGATGCAGTTTGAAAACTACTTACTACATACTCAGGGCGTATGTCGTAACACCAGCAGTTTCTACATCCGTCAGTTGCGCGCTGCCTATAACACGGCTGTCCGTGATGGATGCTGCACAGACCTTCAGCCATTCCGTGATGTCTACAAGAGTGTGGCGGCTACACGCAAACGTGCAGCCGAGGCAGAAGACCTACAGCGCCTTTTTCATCTCGACCTCACAGATAACCCCGAACTCATGTTCTCGCGAGATCTCTTCTATTTCTGTTTCCTTGGCAGAGGTATCCCCTTCATAGACCTCGTTAAGTTGCAGAAACGACATATCGAAGGTGCGCACCTCATCTATCAGCGCAGTAAGACAGGGCAGCTGGTTGTTGTGGAGCTTGCGCCTGCCATGAAAAGCATCATTGAACGGTGGCATCAGGCAACATCCCGATGCCTTTTTCCCATCCTCCCCGCTGGTTTTACGCAGCGCAGCTACGACTCTGCACTGCGCCGCTATAACCGTCATCTGAAGCATCTCTCGCATCTTTGTGGCCTGGAGTGCCATCTTTCATCCTATATCGCGCGCCACAGTTGGGCATCCGAAGCATACCGTTTAGGTGTGCCGATACAGACAATCAGCACTTGCATGGGGCATACTACAGAAGAAACGACCCACATCTACCTTCGCTCACTCTCGACCACGCATATCGACCAATCGGCTCGAACCGTCCTCAAGGTCTATGGATGACCCAAGCAGAAAACTCGTTTCTGAAACATTTCAGTAAAATAGTCCCTACACCTTATTATAATATACGCGCGCGAACCTTTTATTATTTTTGCACTCCTCATTCCCGTCGAAAATGTGCCAGATGATGACTAAAATGATGGCAGAAATTACCCTGCGAAAGGCCTCGTTTGATGTTAACTTCAGAACAGGTTGCAGAGGGGCCCTTGACGACAGATTTTTGTACCTTCACCAAACGTTAAAAACACAAAAAAAGTATGCTTTTGTACCCGTTTTTTGTCCGAAAACACCCCTCAGACCGCTTTTTTTGCGGTTTTAGAGCATTTTTTTAATAACTTTTTTTGGTGAGAATGAAATTATGCGTACATTTGCACCGAAATAGACATCCATCTCTCCCGAAGAGGTGGTATATTAACGTGAAAAACCGGGTTTAAGGAGACCCGTCAACGCTAAAGTACGAAACAGAAAAAGAGAGAAACGCCCTAAAAACGACGTGCAGCGGCTAAGCCAGCTGCCGCCAAGCAAAAATGAAAGAGAAAACAAACAATTATCAACCATTCAATAACCCTTTTTTAAAAATTTTTATCTCTATGTACAAAAAAATTTTTAGCGCGATCTTGTTCGGAGTGCTTACCATCGCTTCGACAAGTACGTTCGTGTCTTGTAAGGATTATGATGATGACATCAAAAACCTACAAGAACAGATCAACGATCTGGTCAACACCAAGATTGCGACGATCAACACCACGATCACTACGTTGCAGACTAACTTGACCGCGATCGAAAATGCCTACAAGGCTGCTGATACTCAGCTTGAGAATGGCTACAAGGAGGGAGACAAGCAGACTCTTGCTTCTGCAAAGGCTCTTATCGAAGATGCTATCACCAAGCTGCAGACTGCTCACGACAAGGATGTCGCTACGCTCAACGCAAAGGACGCCGAGCTCGACAAGGCCATCGTTGCAGCAAATCAGCAGATTCAGGACATCTTGAAGCTGCTCTCTGACCAGAACGGCAACATCGTTCAGGTGGGTAAGGATCTCAAGACTCTTTCTGACAAGCTGTCTGACTTCGAGAACAAGTGGGGCAACCTCAGCGAGGCTTTCACCAAGCTGACAACCCGTGTCACTAACCTTGAGGACGCTCTCAAGGCTCAGCAGGCTTCTCTCGATGAGTTGGCCAAGGCCATCGCTAATGGAACTAATCCTAGTGGCATTGATGACGCTACTTTGAAGGCTGACATTGCCAAGGCTGGTGAGCGTATCAATGAGCTGGATGCTAAGATTAAGCAACTGAGCGCAAGCTTGGATTCCAAGTACGATGAGCTGAAGGGTGATATCAGCACAATTAACGGTACAATTGCTGAGTTGAAGGCTGCACACCTGACCTTCGCTACGAAGTCTGATCTTCAGGATCTGAGCGCTACCGTCACTAATGTTCGCACATACGCTGAGGGCATTGCTGCTGATGTTACCGTTCTTGACGTTCTCGTTAATCTGCTTGCTGAGGATCTCCGCAGCCTCGTCCTGATGCCGAAGCTCTTCGTTGACGGTATCGAGACTATCGAGTATCCTTATCTGAAGTATGCTCTTCTGGATCTCTCCAACCCCTACAACATCACCCGTAAGGAAGCTGACGTTGTGGCTAAGGTTAACCTCCAGAACCTGACCGACTTCTATGACAGAACTGTCAATGACTCTGTGTTCTATGGTCCCGTGTGGCCCGTTGACTACCACATGAATCCTGGTAACGCTTCCACCACTTGGAATGAGATTCAGGGTTACTATGCATACGAAGCTGAAGTTACCTCTACTCGCGCTGGTAGCCTCTTCGGAACAACACCTTCCAACCAGAACAACAAGTTCGGCATCGTTTCTCCCGAGAAGTATGACAACTACTACAATGACAACGACCTCGTTTGGAAGAACGCCAATGGTATCCTGACCGCTGGTCTGCAGATCAAGAACATCAACCTGATCGACGATCCCAACAACCACTTCCCCGGCGACGTTGCTGAAAGCGCCAATAGTGCTTATAATGTACAGGTTGCCCTTCAGGCTAAGAGCACTCAGAACGGCGACGCTACGAAGGACACTGTCATCACTTCTGACTATGCTTCGATCCTGCCCGAGAAGATTAAGATCGAGGCTCTGATCTGGAACTCTCACCCCGACTACTGGGATAAGGACAACGACCGCATCAAGGACTTCTGGGAGAACAAGAAGGGCTATGGCCCCGCCACAGGTCTTGCTTTCGGTGCTGTTCCTGCTTCTGCTAACACCCCGAGCGGCTGGAACTATGGTTATCGCAAGGGCGACCAGAACAACACCATGGGTCGTGATACCATCTGCCCCATCAACAAGAAATGGTGCCACGTTTGGGCTACTCCTGAAGAGGCTCTCCTCCACCCGGCTGACATTGAACTCTATGTTCACAACCGCAGCGGTATCAAGCTGATCCAGTACCTCGGTGTACACTACTTCTACGAGCAGAATCCTCCTCTCACCGCCAACGTGAAGGCTAACGCCGGTGTGAAGACTTGGAAGTACGATGCAGTTGAGCTCCGTCGCCTCGGCCTCGTCTGGGAATTCGACACCCTCGACTACTACGTTGACAAGAACCAGACACACGACAGCCGTTACCTCTCCATCAACCACGCTGATGGTACCATCGTTGCTCAGAACGTTAAGGAGAGCGGCGCTACTTACGAGGATGAGACCGCAACTGCTGTAGGTCGTGAGCCTCTGGTACGTGTTCGTCTGTATCACATCAACAACGGTAAGGATAAGCCCGTCCTCGACGGTTACATCCGCGTTCACATCACCCAGCCCGAACTTCTCGAAATCGTGAAGTATCCCGCATGGAATGTTACTTTCGACCTCTGCAACGACGCTGAGACTGCTTGGACAACTTGGGCACAGTTCAGCAAGTGGGTGCTCACCGACGAGCTCAACAACATGGAGAAGGAGCAGTTCGATGCTCTCTATCAGGCTGACATCGTCGCTGGTTCCGCTCTGAACACTCAGTTCATCAAGGAAATGACTCAGTACAGCAAGCCTCGTTCCACTTCTTCCGAGAACAAGTTCTATGGTTACAAGCAGCTCGATGACCTCGCAGCTGGTGTGAAGCCCACTGTTAACGACAAGATCGGTCACATCGTACAGCGCTACGACGAAATCGGTACGACCAACCATGTCTACAAGTGGTACATCTCCGCTGAGGAAATGGAAGCCCTGACTCACGATCAGAGCACTTGGGACAACGTCATCACCATTGAGCGTTACATCCACTACACTGGTCACTTCTACAGCACAACTAACCCCAACAACAGTGGTGCTAAGTATGATGACATCTTCATCAAGCTGACCCTCAAGGTTAATCGCGCTGAAGTTCCGACTTCTATCACGAGCAAGCGTGACGAGAACTACTGGTACAACTGGGAAGGCAGCTGGGCTCCTTACTGGAAGCAGGAAGGCACCGATCGTCTGCAGTCCATCGCTAACAATACTCCTTATCCGCAGGATGGCGGTCGCACAGTGCCTTGGCGTAACAACATCCTCAGCACATGGGATGGCAACAAGGTTAATGTGACCAACTCCACCGGTGGCTCGAAGTTCTACTTCGCTCCGTTCGAGTATGAGATCAAGGCTCTTGACGGAACTGTTTACGTCATTACCCCGAAGCGTGGTAGCGGTGATAACATCTACGACAAGTTCATCTGCAAGTACTGGAATGAGACTCACGCTTACAAGCTTGATCAGACTAATCCGTTCAACTCTGCTAAGCTCGAAGAGAACAATGTCATCATGAAGCAGTGCGCTATCCGCTACCAGCCCGATGTCGATGGCATCCAGAAGGCTTATGGCATGGCAGTTGCTACAGTTGCTGACGCTTCCGCATGGCCGAAGGCTGACGGTGTATTCTCCAACGATACTCTCTATGCTTACAAGAAGTCTGAGGCTTCTGCTCGCGAATATGAGCCTATCGCTATCATCACCAACACAGCTACTGGTACTGGCGGTGGTCAGGTTGTCCTCCTCCACGAGTATGTTGAGAACAAGTGGCTCAATACCAACGATCAGCCCAGTGGCAACAAGTACACTCAGGCTAACGAGTGGGATAAGGAAAATGCATACGCTGAGGCTTGTGTCAACGCTGTTGGCTACATCACTGAGATTGTCCGCGACAACAATGGTCTGATGACCGGTGAGTTCAAGGATAAGGGTAATCCTCTGAAGGATCAGCTCCGCAGCTATGTCGGCGTGGTTGCTACCAGCAAGTGCAACATCGCTAACCAGATGAACGACCAGCGCACGAAGAACTACACTGTCTTCCAGATGCCTTGGGAGCGTCCTATCAACTACCTCCAGGAGAATGACTTCATGATCGACGCTATCAACAACGCTGACTACATCTACATCGTAGACCTCATCAAGCTGTATGACTGGCGTGGTGTCAACGAAGGTCACATGTGGGGCGATACTCAGTTCTGGGGTAAGGAATGGGAACCCTGGCAGTGGCTCTGGGCTTACTACAATGTGAAGTCGATTTCTGTTGACCTCCGTACAAGCTCTGTTATGACTAACTTGTCCGACGCTGGTGCAGACGGTCGTAAGAACAACTTCGTCAAGCTCAGCACTGTTTCCAACCAGGTTCAGCTGACCGCTAAGGGTGCTGCTGCTTATGTAACCTTCGACAACACTGACTTTGGTTCTACAGACGCTCACTTCCCGCTCCGCACTGCTCCAACAGACTTCAATAGCCATGATCGTAACCAGGCTCTCATCGAGTACATGGGTCTTGATAATGACGAGATTGAAACACTTGATCTTGAAAAGGCTCGCTTCGGTTACATCAAGTACGAGAACAATGGTCAGAACGTACACGACTTCGAGGTTAAGGTTCCTGTTTCCATCGTCTACGATTGGGGCCGCATCTTCGATCAGCCGATTACGATTCACATCCACTACACTCGTGGTAACAACTAATCACTGTTAGATTGAACCAATAATGCTCTTAATAGAGAGTGCGTCTAAAGAGAGTTAGGCGCACTCTCTTTTTTACAAACAAAAATTACAAAATGAAAAAATATCTACTTCCTCTTATGGCCATCGCCCTCGTAGCCTTTGCAGCCTGCACGGGTACGGACAAGAAGACGGATAGCCAGGAATATCAAGAAGGCCTTACAGCCCAGGATAGCACGATTATGCTGCAAAAGTGCGACAGTTGCATGCAGCTCCTTTCAGAGGGACGTATTGAAGACGCCCTCGATATGCTTGTCGAATATGACGACAGCCTCCAGCAGGTGTCTCCGCTAAGTGATGAGACGCGTGCCTCCTATAAGAGAAAATTCACGTTGTTCCCTGTTATCAAGTACGATCTCCAGTATGTCTCGTTCATGGAGGCAGGTCTGAATGACGCTAAATATGAAGTGCAGTTCGGTCCTGATGAGGCCGGTGCTCCCAAGACAGCTTTTATGTTTAACCCTGTAAAGGTCGATGGACAGTGGTACCTCTGTGTGAAGACAGCTAGCCAGGCTTTCGACTCTTTCGATCGCTAAAGATATAATAATTACAACGTCCATGAAACGAATCCTATTAGCCCTGTGTATTCTGCTGCCCTTGACGGCTCATGCCCAGAAGCGTCACGAGTATACTTTTGATTTTACGAAGCCTGCTGAATTGAATCCTCCTGTCATTGTAGATGAGGAAGATTATAATGGTGCAGAGTATTCTTTAAGAAATACAGTATTAAAGAGTAGTGACGGCATGGTAACGGTCACTTTCATTGGACGTGACGAAGATGGCCGTGGCGGTGTCCTCAAGACGGGTTGGCTGGACGAGCAAACTCAACTCTATGACCATTTCCTTTTTATTGCCCGAGGTGGTAACATGGTGGTTACGGGTAATGGAGTGCAACTCGATTCCTTAATCTTCAGTGCTTCCAGTTTCGTTGGTAATTTGAAATTGCTCTCTCCCGAAGGCGTAGGTCTCATTGATGCCCGCAATGAGAGTTGGTTTAGTAATGGTGCTACAGGTATCACTGAACTGGTGTATACGAACTATGGACAAGTACCGAATATCCGTCAGTTCACGGTTATCTACCGTTCACCGATGGATGTCCTTGTACCTGTCACAGTCACTCCCGCCGACAAGGCAGAAGTTCATTCTATCGAAACCATAGAGTTGTCTTATGCCGATCCCGTCAAATTAGGCGCAAATGCTAAGTTCGAACTTACCGGCCCCCGCGGCTTCAATCCTGTGCTGATGGATGCTCAGGTGGTTGGCAAGAAGGTTGTCCTGTCTCTGCCTGATGGCGTGACTATAGACGAGTCTACTGTGTCGCGTCGTGGCACATATACCTTGACCATTGCTGCTGAATCTATCATTGGCGATGATGAGGATGGCTATTATAACAAGAAGACAACATATACATTCAAGGTTGTCGAGGCATTCAATAAGTTTGAGAAGATTTCCGTTTGGCCAGATGATCAAGTTGAGCAAGTCACTGAGATTCCTAATGGTATTGTTGTAGGCTTTCCCACTGAAATTGGCAAGTTCTCAGCTGATGATATTAAACTCGTTGACCGCGAAGGCACCACTATTCGCACCCTCAAAGCTCAGTGGCTTCAGGAGGAAGAATACACAGACGAGTATCCGTACTACAAGCATGATAAGGATATCTACACCTTTGTGAAGTTTGTCTTCACGGGCAGCAAGACAGCTGCTGTCAAGGCAACAGGAATATATCATCTCACTGTTCCAGAAGGCTTTATATGGAACAACAACTATGATGCAGATGCCGAAGATGAGGGTACGTCTAATGGCGCACTCTTCAATCCGGAATTCTCGATTGAATATAATGTCAACGGTGTGGTCTATCCGTCCGATGAAGTCCTGCAGGCTGCCAAGGATCTTTTAGCCATCACTGGTGCTGGTTATCCTGCCGCTAACAGTCCTTCTCGTCTGGAGCTGGCGAGGTTAGTAGAGGAAGGTATTGGTGCAGACGCTGTGTTTGAGGAGGCTATGGCTGCTTTCTATGCTGAGACCCTTATTGAGATGCCCAAGGACGGTTACTATCTGCTCTCCGCAGTAGGTTCTGATGGACAGGAAGAATTCATTAGCTATGAGAATGGCAAGGTTGGCCTGACGAAGAATGTGGACGATGCCGCCCATCTCTTGGCTTCGGTCAATACCGATGACGGTACACTCGTATTTGAGACTCCTGACCACAAATTCCTTAAGCAGATGATGCCTACGGGTACAAATGTATCGGAGGCCAAGGGTAAGGCCAACAAACTGACCTTCTCCCGCCTGATTCTGAAGGATGATGACGGCCACGACATTTATACCCCGCAGCAACTGTTTGGTCTGTGGAGCATCAGTGGAATCATTGGAACGAATGATGAGCAACAAGATATCATGGCTTATACGCTGGTCAACCTCCAGACGCTCTCATTCGCTACGGATCGCGACAAGTCACTCCGCTACTTCAGCACGACTGAGACGAATGCTTTCCGTCTTACCGAGACCAATGAGCCTATCCCGGCAGCCACATATACACTTGATCCCGCCTCCGGTACATCGCTCGAAGCGCTACAGCGCATCGTCATCACTTTCACGAATATCAATGAGGTGAGCGTAGTGGAAAATGCCAAGTCGCTTATAACTCTCGTCGGTACAAATACCTTAAAATATAACCCGACGAAGGTTAACCTCATTGAAGGAAAGAAGAACCAGTACCTTCTCTATTTCGAGGATGTTAAGGCTGGTAACTTCACGTTGACGATTCCCAAGGGTACCTTCACCTGGACCTTCGATAGCCGCAAGGCTAATATTCAGGAGATCACGGCCAGCTATATCGTGAAGAGCGGTATCGACTTCAACTTCGATTACGAGATACGTCATCGTATCTATTATCCCGACCTGCCCCTCATTGATATTCCGATGCGTGATCAGGATTTGGGCTCCTTCCACCTTTTCATCAACGAGAAGACTCCCTTCATTCCTGATACTAACCGCGAAATCACCATCACAGACCTTGACTTGTACAAAGTGATTGCTCGTGGCCATCTGGAGCAGGATCCGTCATATAATAATCCTGATTATCCTGAAGCAACAGCGTTGCGCTTCGTCCTTGATGAGCCCAGAACTATTACTCCTGGCTCAATTCCTCCTGATGTTTACCAGTACAACTTCTTCGAGGGATGTATGGGTGATGAAAACTTCGGCAAGTGGCTGAAAGACCCGCAATCTATCTCAAAGCGTGATTGTCACGTCAATAACTACCTGTATCCGATGTTCACGCTTGACAATGATCGTGCGAACCTGGTATTCTCACCGAAAGCAGGTCCTTCTGCTGCCTTCATCACGTCGCTCTCTGATGTTGTCATCTCATTCCCCTATTATCAAAAGGTTGAGATTGTAGGCGAGAATACTGTCAAGGCTGTCAATACGCTCTATAACGATGAGATCGTGTCTGCGCTTGAACCTGTCGAAGGCTCTAAGAATTCCTTCCGCTTCACTTCTACCGAGCCGTTGCGCGCTGGTCTGGAAGAAGGTGAATACCTGTTGACCATACCGAAAGCTATGTTCAAGTGTGGTGAATCAGATATCGTTCCCTTCTATCAGGATCTGAAGGTTTATTACTATGGTAAGGGTGGCGGCGACATTGTCGACGGCATCGAAGCCTCAACACAGTCTGATATCATCTTCGACCTCTCTGGCCGTCGTGTCAAAGATATTTCGAAGTCAGGCGTCTATATCATCAACGGCAAGAAGGTGGTGGTAAAATAGCCCCCTCCGACTCCCCCAAGGGGGAGAGAAAGGATGACGAATGACGAATAACGATAACTATAACGAAAAATAGTATTCATCAAATAAGTTTAATTGTTTAACACCTTTTCAAAACCAAAAGAAGTATGAAAAAGTTGATGTTTTTGGCAGCTATGATGTTTGCTGCCTTCACGACGGCTTCCGCACAGGAGCAGGAGCCCGAAGTAATCGCAGAGTTTCAGCCTCACTGGTTCCTGCAGCTGCAGGGCGGTGCTGCTCACACACTGGGTGAGGCCAAGTTCATGGATCTGATCAGCCCGACAGCTCAGCTGGCTGTAGGCTATCAGTTCAACCCCGTCCTCGGCCTGCGCCTGCAGGGTAGCGGTTGGGAGTCCAAGGGCGGTTGGCCCAATGTTCCCACCAATGAGTTCGACAATGTCTACAAGTGGAACTATGTCAGCGCCGGTCTCGACCTGAAGGTTAATCTGGTCAATCTCTTTGGCGGCTGGAAGCCCAAGCGCGTATTCGGCATGAACCTGATCGTCGGCGGTGCTGCCAACATCGGTTTCAACAACGGTGAGGCCAATGATCTTTATCAGGCTGTCAAGAACCAGACTGGCTATGAGATGGAATACCTGTGGGACGGCACGAAGGTTCGCCCCGTCGGCCGCTTTGGTCTTGACTTCGATTTCCGCTGCTCCGACCGCGTGAGCATCAACCTCGAGGGCAACGCCAACATCCTCACTGACAAGTACAACTCCAAGAAGGCTGAGAATCCCGACTGGTACTTCAACGCCCTGTTGGGTGTGAAGATCGCCCTCGGCCCCACGGTGAAGTACACGGTTATCGAGCCGGAACCCGTCATCATCGAGCCCGCTCCGAAACCCGAGCCCAAGCCCGAGCCCAAGCCCGAACCCAAGCCCATCGTCAAGAAGCCTGAGATGAAGACCGAGATCTTCTATCCCATCCGCGAGGTGGTCGCTACGGGTAGCGAGGCTGCCAAGCTGCAGAACCTCATCTCCTTCCTGAAGGAGAATCCCGACACGAAGGTTGACGTGAAGAGCTACGCTGACGCTGGCACTGGTAATGCTAAGATCAACCAGATGTACGCTCAGAAGCGTGCCGACAATGTCAAGAAGGCCCTCATCGAGGCTGGCATCGACGAGTCCCGCATCACCGCTCAGAGCTTCGGTGACACCGTACAGCCCTACAGCGAGAATGACAAGAACCGCGTCAGCATTGCTATCGCGAAGTAATTGAAAAATGAAAAAATGAAAAAAGCCGCCGATTCTGGCGGCTTTTTTCATTTATAATATGTATCTTTGCGGCGCAGAAACATCAAATACGCTATTATTTTGCCTAAATATGGAAGAAAAGCATGAGCAGATGCAGCTACCGGAGAATGCGTTCCGCGAGCTGCGTGAAGGCGAACAGTACGAACCGCTGATGCGGGCTGATAGGTCTTATCCCGAGGTCAATGCGTGGAGCGTGGCATGGGGTATCGTCATGGCCGTAGTGTTCTCGGCCGCTGCCGCCTACCTAGGTTTGAAGGTCGGACAGGTCTTTGAGGCCGCCATACCTATCGCCATCATCGCCGTGGGTGTCTCCACGGTGGCCAAACGCAAGGGTGCCCTGGGCGAGAACGTCATCATCCAGAGCATTGGTGCCTGCTCTGGCAGTGTGGTGGCGGGTGCCATCTTCACGCTGCCTGCACTGTACATCCTACAGTCCAAGTACCCCGACATGAGTGCCGATTTCTTCAGCATCTTCCTCAGTTCGTTGTTAGGCGGCGTTCTCGGCATCCTGTTCATGATCCCCTTCCGTAAGTATTTCGTCAAAGATATGCACGGCAAATACCCCTTCCCCGAGGCTACGGCCACGACGCAGGTGCTGGTGAGCGGTCAGAAGGGCGGTTCACAGGCCAAGCCCCTGCTCATCGCTGGCATCGTGGGCGGCTTGTATGACTTCATCGTCGCCACCTTCGGCTGGTGGAATGAGAATTTCACGTCGCGTGTCGTGGGCTGGGGTGAGACGCTGGCAGACAAGGCTAAACTTGTCTTCAAGGTTAATACGGGTGCCGCGGTTCTCGGTCTCGGCTATATCGTAGGTCTGAAATATGCTGCCATCATCACCATCGGTTCCCTCTCCGTATGGTGGATCATCGTGCCGGGCATGGCGTTACTCTTCCCCGACACCGTTCTGAACCAATGGGATCCCAACATCACGACACCCGTGGGTGAGATGTCCCCTGAACAGATATTCCGCGCTTATGCCAAGAGCATTGGCATCGGTGGTATCGCTATGGCTGGTATCATCGGCATTTGGAAGAGCCGGAGCATCATCGCCCAAGCCGTGACGAAACTCAAGCCCTCCGGTAATACTGGCAATGTCGGTCAATCTGGCGCTTCCGCTTCAACCCTCCGCACCGACCGCGACCTGTCGATGAAGATTATCGCTGTGGGCGCGCTGGTGACGATCCTTGTCACGTTCCTCTTCTTCTGGTTTGGCGTGATGCAGGGCAACCTGCTCTTTGCCGTTGTCGGCATCCTTGTTGTTGCCATCATCGCTTTCCTCTTCACTACAGTGGCAGCCAATGCCATCGCTATCGTTGGCACCAATCCCGTGTCAGGAATGACGTTGATGACGCTCATTTTGGCCTCTGTCATCATGGTGGCCGTGGGTCTCAACGGCACAGGCGGTATGGTTGCCGCGCTGATCATGGGTGGTGTTGTCTGCACCGCTTTAAGCGTCGCAGGCTCATTCATCACCGACCTGAAGATCGGCTACTGGCTTGGCACCACACCCACCAAGCAAGAGACATGGAAGTTCCTTGGTGTACTTGTGTCCGCGGCTACAGTCGGTGGTGTGATGATCCTGCTCAACGAGACCTACGACTTCGCTTCGGGCGAGCTCGCTGCCCCGCAGGCCAATGCTATGGCGGCCGTCATCGAGCCGCTGATGAGTGGTGTCGGCGCGCCGTGGCTCCTTTATGCCATCGGTGCCGTACTGGCGCTGCTTCTGACATGGCGCGGCATACCTGCCCTGGCCTTCGCCCTCGGTATGTTCATCCCCTTAGAGCTCAACGTCCCGCTGCTCATTGGCGGCGCTGTCAATTGGTATGTCACCTCACGTTCCAAGGAGTCTGCTGTCAACAGCGCCCGTGGCGAGCGGGGTACTCTGCTTGCAAGCGGCTTCATCGCTGGCGGCGCGCTGATGGGTGTTGTCTCTGCCCTGCTGCGCTTCGTGGGCTTCAACCCCATCAACCCCGACTGGCTTGCAAATCCATTCTCCGAGGTCTGCTCCCTTGTCGCCTACGCTCTGCTCATCACCTATATGGTCAAAGCGAGCATGAAGGCGAAGGGTGAATGACGATAGGTTTCTCGAAATAACGAAGAAAAACTCAAAGCTATGCAGATGAAACGATTATTCATGGTGACCGTAGCGGCGATGCTGATGAGCATGGTCGGCTACGCACAGGAGTGGCAGCGCTTGTCTGCCGCTCTCATGACGCCTTGGGGCGAGCAGATCGACCCTGAGAACGTGTGGCAGGAGTACCCGCGTCCGCAGCTCGTGCGGCAGGACTGGATGAACCTCAACGGCGTGTGGGAGTATTTCCGCCGCAGCAACACACAAAGCATGAGCTATGTGCGCACGCTGAGCAGCTTCCGTCAGCGCATCCTCGTGCCCTTTGGTGTTGAGTCCGCACTTTCAGGTATCATGCACACCGACCTCGGCACCACGGCAAATTCCGTGCTGATGTACCGCCGTACCTTTGAGCTGACCGAAGCTTTTGCAGGAAAAACCACGCTGCTCCACTTCGGTGCCGTGGACTGGCGTTGCGTCGTCTATGTCAACGGCGAGAAGGTCGGGCAGCACGATGGCGGTAGCGACCCATTCACTTTTGACATCACCCCCTACCTCAAAGCCAGCGGCGAGCAGGAACTGCAGGTTGCCGTCTGGGATCCCTGCAATCGTGGTGGACAGCCCATCGGCAAACAGACCACAAGCCCTGGCAGCATCTGGTACACCAGTTGCAGCGGCATCTGGCAGACAGTGTGGCTTGAGCCCGTCAACCCCTGCTACATAGAGCGCTACGAACTTGTCCCCGATGCTGAGCATGGTACGGTGAAAGTCAAGGTCCTTGCCAGTGATCCTACATGCAAGTTCTACCTCATCGCCCGCGACGGCGAGGAGATTGTGGCGACGACGGACAAGGTGCGCGTCGGCGAAGAGGTCACGTTGACCATCCCCAACGCCAAACTCTGGTCGCCCGACTCCCCCTTCCTTTATAATTTAGACATCTACCTCACCGCTGACAACTGCCAGGAGTGCGATAAGGCGCGCGGCTACTTCGGCCTCCGCACCCTCTCCAAGGCGATGATCGACGGCCATCCCGGCTTCCTGCTCAACGGCAAGCCCCTCTTCCTCTTCGGCCCGTTGGATCAGGGTTGGTGGCCCGACGGTCTGCTGACACCGCCCTCCTACGAGGCCATGATCTACGACTTGAAGACCATTAAGTCGCTGGGCATGAATATGGTGCGCAAGCATATTAAGGTGGAGAACGATCTGTGGTATGAGTGGTGCGACCGCAACGGACTCATCGTTTGGCAGGATATGCCCAGCGCAGGTGGCAGCGGCGGCACCGTAGGCACAAAGGAAGAGTGCCAACAAATCTTCTACAATGAGTGCGTCAACATCGTCAATGCCGTCAAGCAGCATCCCAGCATCTGCGTATGGATCCCCTTCAATGAAGGTTGGGGGCAGGATGCAGGTGCCGGCTCAGGCCATACGATGCGCGGCTACCTCACTGTTCGCAACGCCGATGCTGACATGGGACGTCTGATGAACGCCGCCTCGGGATGGACGGACTTCGAGATTGGCGACATCACCGATGCCCACAGCTATCCCTCGCCTAACGGCATGTCCAACACACGCAACGACCGCGTCAACGTCTGCGGAGAGTATGGCGGCATCACCTATCTCATCGACGGACACCTCTGGGCTGGCAGTCAGCAGGTCTACACCTCCGTAGACGATAGCGAAGCTTACACTGAGCGTTTCAACCAGTTCACCACGGCGCTGCAGGCCCTACAGAAGACCAAAGGGCTCTGGGCTGGCGTCTACACCCAGATTACCGATGTTGAGCAGGAAGTCAACGGCATCCTAACCTACGACCGCAAGGTGTTGAAGGTCAACGACGAGCAGTTAGCTTCGCTGCGCAGCAACATACAGAAAACCATCTATCAACGCCTCACCGATGCCGTCAGTGTCCTGAAGGCCGGCGACAATGCCAGCAATATCTACTGGCGTTACACTACCACCGAACCTGTGTCGGGCTGGGAGCAGCCGGGCTTTGATGACAGCAGCTGGAAGCGCGGTCTCGCAGGCTTCGGCAAGATCGATCAGCCCGATGCCCGTGTGCGCACAACCTGGAGCACGCCGGAGATATGGATTCGCCGACAGTTTGTCCTCGATGGCGTCACGGCCGACGACCTTCCCAACCTCTGCCTGCGCCTCTTCTACGACGAGGATTCCGAGGTGTACATCAACGGCGTTTTGGCGATGTCCATCACGGGTTACAACACCACCTATCAGCTCTTCGGCATCAGTCAGGCTGCCCGCAACGCCATCATCCTCGACGGCGAGAACACGCTGGCTATCCACACAAAGCAGACAGCAGGTGGACAGTACATCGATGCCGGTTTCAGCCTGAGTTCGTTCCAGGATAACTCCGAGCTGAGCGTGGAGCCGCTGGCCGACCTCAGTCTGCCCGAATTCTCCGAGGATCCCGCCAAGGCATACCTTTTCTGTTATGCCAAGGCTGGCAATCCTCGCCTCTTCTACGCCTACAGCCTTGACGGTCAGACGTGGCAGGAGCTGAACGAAGGGGAGAGCATCTTTGGTAACACCGACACACAGCCCGCTTTGCAGGGCCCTTTTATCCGTAGGCTGGAGGATGCGAACGGCAACGCTACCTTCCATCTCATCCACGGGGGCAACGGCACCTCCGGCCTGTACCACTGGACATCGGATGATCTCTACAACTGGAAACCTCTCAATGGTACCGACGGCAAGGTCGTGGATACTGAAGCCATCACGCCTGAGATGGATTTCGACACCTTTACGAACTACTATGTTTACTATTGGACGGTGCCAGGCAATGGACAGTACAGCCTCAGATACTCGCGTACGAAGGATCTCGTGAACTACAGTCGTGTTACCGACTATTTCACCACGGGCTTCTCGTCGCGTGACCTGCACACCTTCAAGTCCGGCACCACCTATGTGGCACTCTTCACCGATCCCGACAACCAAGGCCTCTGCTCTGCTACCAGCAATAGTGTCAACCCCGCACGTAACAAGTTCCAGAATATCAAGAAGGTGTTCTCTTCGGCCCACAAGATTTTCTCGCCGACCGTGGTTCCCTCCTTCGATGGCAACGGGTGGTTCCTCTTCGGCTCCGAGCAGGGCATCAACGTTACCTACCGTGCTGCCACTGCTTCTGCCACGAATATCGTCTGGCATCTCTATGACACCGTCTCGAACGGTCTGCCTGCCGATGCCGACTGCGGCAAGATGCTCGTTATCACCCGCGACGAGCTCTCCAATCTGAATAGAGCTATTGCCGATGCAGCTACAGGCGTGCAGCATGTTCGGCCAGACCCACACAATCCCAGCGCTTATGTGTATGATCTGAAAGGTGTACGTGTTACCACAACACCGTCGAAAGGCATTTACATCAGCAATGGCAAGAAGAAGTTTGTTCAATAAGGCCCCCTCCACCTCCCCCAAGGGGGAGGGAAAGAATGACGAATGAAAAATCGCAAATAAAGTAAATAGTTAAATTGTAAATTCCATCATGTCATTAATTGAAAAAATTATTGCACGCGCACAGGCTAATCCCCAGCGCATCGTGCTGCCCGAGGCCACAGAGGAGCGTACGCTCATCGCTGCCGACCGGGCTCTGGCCGACAAGTTGGCCGACATCATCCTCATCGGTAACCCGGACGAGGTCCATGCCCTCGCCGCGAAGCACGGCCTGACGCACATCGGGGAGGCCACGCTCATCGATCCCGAGAACAATCCCAAATCCGAGGAGTATGCTCAGCTCCTCTGCGAGCTACGTAAGAGCAAGGGCATGACCATCGAGCAGGCTCGTGCCCTCGTGAAGAACCCGCTGTACCTTGGTTGCATGATCATCAAGACCGAAGGCGCTGACGGCCAGATCTCCGGCGCCCTCTCCACCACGGGCGAGACGCTGCGGCCTGCCCTCCAGATCATCAAGTGTTCGCCGGGGATCACCTGCGTCAGCGGTGCCATGCTCCTCATCACCGACCGTCCCGAGTACGGCGAGGATGGCGTCCTTGTCGTGGGCGATGTGGCTGTCACGCCGATGCCCGATGCCGACCAGCTCGCACAGATTGCCGTTTGCACCGCGCAGACCGCTAAGAGCGTCGCCGGTTTCGAGGATCCTCGTGTGGCCATGCTCAGCTTCTCTACCAAGGGTTCAGCCAAGCATGAAGTGGTGGATAAGGTTATCGAGGCCACACGTTTGGCCAAGGAGCGTTGTCCTGAGTTGAAAGTCGACGGCGAGTTGCAGGCTGATGCTGCCCTCGTGCCCAGTGTCGGCGAGAAGAAAGCGCCCGGAAGTGCCATCGCAGGTCATGCCAATGTCCTCGTGTATCCCAACCTCGAAGTGGGCAATATCAGCTACAAGCTCGTGCAGCGCCTCGCTGGCGCCATCGCCATCGGCCCCATCCTCCAAGGCATTGCCCGCCCCGTCAACGACCTCAGCCGCGGCTGCTCCGTCGAAGATATCTATTACTTAATCGCTATAACTGCCTGTCAGGCAATGGATGCAAAATGAAAATATTAGTTCTTAACTGCGGAAGCAGCAGTATAAAATACGCATTGTACAACATGGATGACCAGAGCGTCATCGCAAGTGGTGGCATCGAGAAGATTGGTTTGCCCGATTCCTTCATCAAGGTGAAAGCCAAAGGTCAGAAAGACCAGTTTGAAGTCTTAGTGCCTGAGCACACGGCTGGCGTGCAGGTTATATTCAAGGTTCTCACAGAGGGTAGCCTCGCTGTCCTCAACGACCTCCATGAGATTGACGCCGTAGGCCATCGCATGGTTCACGGCGGTGAGAAGTTCTCGCAGAGCGTACTCCTCACGCCCGAGGTGATGGAGCAGTTCGCCGCTTGCAACGACCTCGCACCCCTCCACAACCCCGCCAACATCAAGGGCGTAAATGCTGTCAAGGCCCTGCTGCCTGACCTCCCACAGGTGGGCGTCTTTGATACAGCCTTCCATCAGACCATGCCTGACTACGCCTATATGTACGCCCTGCCCTACGAGCTCTACAAGAAGCACGGCGTGCGTCGCTACGGTTTCCACGGCACCAGCCATCGCTATGTGTCGCAGCGTGTCCTCGAATTCCTCGGTATGCCGAAGGAGGGGAGCAAGATCATCACTTGCCATATCGGCGGTGGTGCCTCCATCGCAGCTGTCAAGGATGGCAAAGTCGTTGATACCTCCATGGGACTCACGCCCCTCGAAGGTCTGATGAT
Source organism: uncultured Prevotellaceae bacterium (assembly GCA_947307015.1). Taxonomy (GTDB): domain Bacteria; phylum Bacteroidota; class Bacteroidia; order Bacteroidales; family Bacteroidaceae; genus Physcousia. The sequence continues at coordinate 36,151 of CAMZHV010000011.1, forward strand.
GGGCACGCGCTCCGGCGACATCGATGCAGGCGCTGTCACCTTCCTCATGGACAAGCTCGGTCTTGACACCAAGGGTATCTCCAACTTGCTGAACAAGCAGAGCGGTTTGCTCGGCGTCAGCGAGGGACGCAGCGACTTCCGCGACATCCTTGCCGGCATTGCCGAGGGCAACGACCTCGCCCGTCTGGCCAAGGAGATGTACACCTATCGCATCAAGAAGTATATCGGCTCTTACGCGGCTGCCATGGGAGGCGTTGATGTCATCCTCTTCACCGCCGGCGCTGGCGAGAACCAGTATGAGGTGCGCGAAGGAGCCACCCGCGGTCTCGAATTCCTTGGCGTGGAGCTCGATGATGCCAAGAACCGTGCTTGCCGCGCTACCGAGGCCGTCATCAGCAAGGACTCTTCCCGCGTCAAGGTCTGTGTCATCCCTACCGACGAGGAACTGATGATCGCCCTCGACACCCTTGCCCTCGTCTCCTGACCCCCTGTAGACATTCCCCCCGAACCAGTCTATTTCCATTACCTACTTCTGATGATTTTGTTCTCAGGAGTAGGTATTTTTATAACACTTATCGTTGACGGCTTTGGCCTTCTGGCGTAAAATAGTTATTTTTGCAAACAAAAATAACGACTGACAATGAAACTATCAGAACTACGTACAGGCGAGAAGGCTGTCATCGTGAAGGTGAGTGGTCACGGCGGCTTTCGCAAGCGCATCATCGAGATGGGCTTCATCAAGGGACAACCCATCGAGGTCCTCCTAAATGCCCCCCTTCAGGATCCTGTGAAGTATAAGCTCATGGGCTATGAGGTGAGCTTGCGGCATGACGAAGCGGCGCTGATCGAGGTGGTGGGACAGGCTGAGATGGAGCAGGAAGGCAGCGATGCCGAACAGGTCGCTCAGCGCGAGGTGATTACCGAACACGTGCGCTTCACCGATGAACAGCTGCGTGAGCTGGCACAGCGCAAGCGCAGGCACATCAACGTAGCTCTGATTGGCAACCCCAACTGTGGCAAGACATCGCTGTTCAACTATGCCAGCGGTGCTCATGCCCGCGTCGGCAACTATTCGGGCGTGACCGTTGATGCCACCACGGCTACAGCGGAGTTCGAGGGTTACACCTTCGACCTCACCGACCTCCCCGGTACCTATTCCCTCTCGTGCTACTCGCCCGAAGAACTCTACGTGCGTCAGCACCTAAACGATGAGCACCCCGACATCGTCATCAATGTCATCGATGGCTCCAACCTCGAACGCAACCTCTATCTGACGACGCAGCTCATCGATATGAACCTGCGCGTCGTCTGCGCCCTGAATATGTACGACGAGTTTGAGCGCCGTGGCGATCATGTACGTTTGGACACGCTATCCACTTTGTTCGGTGTACCTTTTGTGCCTACATCCTTCAAGAGCGGTTTCGGAGTCAATGAGCTTTTTCACGCTGTCATAGAAGTGTATGAAGGCCTTCACACTCAGACACGTCACATCCATATCAACTATGGTCACGAGATTGAGGACGGCATCACGCATATCCAGCATTTCCTGAAGGCCGACGAACACTTAACCACGCATTTTTCCACTCGCTACCTTGCCATCAAGCTTCTTGAGCACGACCAACAGGTCACGGACTTCGTGGAGCAGCACGTCCTCGACGAACACCGCCCCGAAGATCATGAGAAGATGTTGGCTGCTCGCGACACCGCCGCCGCCCGTGTCAAGGAGGAGACGGGTGTGGATGCTGAGACAGCCATCATGGATGCTAAGTACGGTTTCATCCATGGTGCATTGGCTGAGGCAGAATATCGTGCGGGCACGAAGGAGGACACCTACAAGACCACGCACCGCATCGATAACCTCCTGTCGAACCGTTACCTCGGCTTCCCAATCTTCTTCCTCATCCTCTATGTCATGTTCCAGACGACCTTCACCCTCGGACAGTATCCTATGGATTGGATCGAGGCAGGTGTCGCGTGGCTCGGACAGTGGATCAGTTCCTCGATGAGCGAGGGACCGTTGCGCTCGATGCTCGTCGATGGCGTCATCGGCGGCGTAGGCTCCGTCATCGTCTTCTTGCCGCAGATCCTCATCCTCTATTGCTTCATCTCCTTCATGGAAGACTCAGGCTATATGGCTCGTGCGGCCTTCATCATGGACAAGCTCATGCACCGCATGGGCCTGCACGGTAAGTCGTTCATTCCCTTGGTTATGGGCTTCGGCTGTAATGTACCTGCCGTGATGGCTACGCGCACCATCGAGAGCCGCCGTTCGCGCCTCATCACCATGATGATCCTGCCTTTCATGTCGTGCTCGGCGCGCCTGCCTATCTACATCATGATTGTCGGCACCTTCTTCGCCGCACAGTGGCGTAGCATGGTACTCGTCTCGCTGTATGCTGTGGGTATCCTCGTGGCCGTCATCGTCTCGCGCCTCTTCTCACGCTTCATCATCAAGGGCGAAGACACACCTTTCGTCATGGAGTTGCCGCCTTACCGCTGGCCTACTGCTAAAGCTATTGGGCGCCACACATGGGAGAGGGGTAAGGAATATCTCAAGAAGATGGGCGGCATCATCCTCGTCGCCTCCATCATCGTCTGGGCGCTGAGCTACTTTCCAAGACCCACCCCCAACCCCTCCCGTCAGAGAGGGGAGGTGGCTGGCGCGCAGTTTTCGAGCGATAGCGAGGCTCTCCCCCTGACGGGGGAGCGGGGAGAGGGTCTTATGGAAACCTCTTATCTCGGTCGTGCCGGCAAGGCCATCGAGCCCCTCTTTTCACCTCAGGGATTCAACTGGAAGCTCGATGTCAGCCTCATCGCAGGCGTTGGTGCCAAGGAGATCGTAGCCTCCACGATGGGTGTGCTTTATTCAGGTGACGATTCCTTCGGCGACGACGATGCTTTCAGTGAGGACACCAGCAAATATACCCGTCTGCGTCAGCAGATGGCAGCCGACGGTGTCACACCCCTCACCGCCTACGCCTACCTCCTCTTCATCCTCCTCTATTTCCCCTGCTTAGCCACCATTGTAGCCATCAAGAACGAGACCAACTCCTGGCGCTGGGCCATCACCGCCGCCCTCTACACCACCTTCGTCGCCTGGCTCGTCTCCGCTGCTGTCGTACAAATAGGAAACCTATAAACACTCATGCAATCCTTCCTCGTCGCACTCATTCTGGCCGCCTGCGTTGCCTACACCGCCCGCCGCCTATGGAAGCGCTTCACAACGAAACGTAGTGACGATGTGCGATGTGCGGGTTGTCCTTTGGCCGAAACCTGTGACCATCGTTCCGGGCAAGGGCACTGTCAGCATGAGAAATGCTGCTGTGCATGAAATCAAACGACCTACCCCCATATTGAGGATAGGTCGTTTGCTTGTTATATCGGAGGTAGCAGATATGCTTGCTACGGATAATTGCTCTCCTACTCGTCTTGCAGGTCGTCCATCGGTTCGTCATCTTTCTCGCTTTGCAGAGCGCGTCCCTTCTTTTTGGGCCCGACTGGCTTCCCGGATCGTATGGCTTCCTTGATCTTGGCTTCCAGCTCTTCGGCCAACTCGGGATTGTCGGCAATCACCTTCTTCACAGCGTCACGTCCCTGTCCCATCTTCGATTCGTTGTAGCTGAACCATGAACCTGCCTTCTTGATGATTTCGTAGTCCACGCCGAGATCCAGCAGCTCGCCCGTGCGGCTGATGCCCTCGCCGAAAGCAATCTCAAACTCGGCCTTGCGGAAGGGAGGTGCTACCTTATTCTTGACGACCTTCACGCGCGTCTGGTTGCCGACGATTGCATCGCCGTCTTTGATGCTGGACACACGACGGATATCCAGACGGACGCTGGAATAGAACTTCAGCGCATTACCGCCCGTGGTGGTTTCAGGATTACCGAACGAAATGCCGATCTTCTCGCGCAGCTGATTGATGAAGATGCAGCACGTATTCGTCTTTGAAATCGTTGCCGTCAGCTTGCGGAGCGCCTGACTCATCAAACGTGCCTGCAGACCCACCTTATTCTCACCCATCTCACCGTCAATCTCAGCCTTCGGCGTCAGTGCTGCTACGGAGTCGATGACCACGAGGTCGACGGCTGATGAACTGATCAGCTGGTCGGCGATGGCCAGTGCCTGCTCGCCGTTGTCCGGCTGAGAGATCCACAGCTCGTCGAGGTTCACGCCTAACTTCTGTGCATACGTCGGGTCAAAGGCGTGCTCGGCGTCGATGAAGGCTGTTGTGCCGCCGGCCTTCTGTGCTTCGGCGATGGCGTGGATGGTCAGCGTTGTCTTACCCGACGACTCAGGGCCGAAGATCTCGATGATGCGGCCACGCGGGTAGCCGCCGACACCTAATGCCGCGTCCAGTCCGATGCTGCCGGTGGGGATCACATCCACCTTCTCCGTTGCTTGACCGCCCATGCGCATAATGGCGCCCTTTCCGAAATCCTTCTCTATCTTGGCCATTGCCGTCTGCAACGCCAGCAGCCGCGCCTCACGCGGATCCATAGGTTGTTCTATTTCTTTTTTTGCCATATATTTTTTTGTTTAAAGTTTAGAGTTTAAAGTTTAATGAGGATTGATTTTGTGGCCGTCCAAAGTCTATTGTTTAAGGCTATTTTCATTAAACATTAAACCTTAAACCTTAAACTTTAAACTATGACCGAAGGTCTTTACAACTCCAGATCCACGTCGTGCAACTCGTGCCACGGCAGACCCTGTTTGTTCAGTTGCTCCATGAAAGGATCGGGGTCGAATTCCTCGACATTATGAACACCGGGCTTCACCCATTTGCCTGTGAGGAACATCATGGCGCCGATCATCGCCGGCACGCCCGTGGTGTAGCTCACGCCCTGCATCCCCGTTTCCTCGTAGGCCGCGCGGTGCGAACAGTTGTTATAGACATAATAGGTATGCTCCTTGCCGTCCTTGCCGATACCGCGTATGCGGCAGCCGATGCTGGTCTGGCCTTCGTAGTTCTCACCGAGGTCTTGCGGGTTGGGCAGCACGGCCTTGAGGAACTGCAGCGGCACAATCTTCACCTTGGCAGTGCCTGTGCCGTCGGCTAGCGGGGCCTCGTACTCAATCTCGTCGATGCGGCTCATGCCGATGTTCTGTATCACTTCGAGGTGCTTCAGGTACTGTTGGCCGAAGGTCATCCAGAAGCGAGCACGCTTGATGGTCGGGTAGTTGATGACGAGGCTCTCAATCTCCTCATGGTGCAGCAGGTAGCTGTCGCGTGGGCCTATTTCAGGATATGTCAAGTCTTTATGAATCTCTAAGGGTTCCGTCTCCACCCATTTGCCATCTTCCCAGTAGAGTCCCTTCTGCGTGATCTCGCGGATATTGATTTCGGGGTTGAAGTTGGTGGCGAAGGCCTTGTGGTGGTCGCCGGCGTTGCAGTCCACGATGTCTAAGTATTGTATCTCGTTGAAATGATGCTTGGCAGCGTACGCCGTATAGATGCTCGTCACGCCCGGGTCGAAGCCGCAGCCGAGGATAGCCGTCAGGCCAGCCTGCTCGAAGCGCTCGCGGTAGGCCCACTGCCAGGAGTACTCGAAGTGTGCCTCGTCCTTGGGCTCGTAGTTCGCCGTGTCCAGGTAGTTGCAGCCCGTCTGCAGACAAGCTTCCATAATCGTCAGATCCTGATAGGGGAGGGCCAGGTTCACCACGATGTCGGGTTTGTATGCCGACAGCAGCTCTACCAATTCTGGCACGTTGTCGGCATCGACTTGCGCCGTCTGTATGCCCTTATATCCCGTCGCCGCTTCCACGGCAGCAGCCAACTTGTCGCACTTGGCCTTTGTGCGCGAGGCTATCATGATATCAGTGAACACTTCTGCGTTCTGTGCTATCTTGTGGGCAGCCACCGTAGCCACGCCACCGGCACCGATAATGAGAACTTTTCCCATTGTGAATATATACGTTTATGAGTTGATAATGCGGTATTTCTTGTTTTCTGAGGGCAAAATTACGAAAAAGCTTCGCCATAACCAAATAATGCAAGTTTTTTTAGCACTTTTCCTCGTCTTTACCGTTTTTGAAGAAAGTTTAATTGGTGGTAAGAAAGTGTAAAAGGGTTGGTGGCGTCGCAGAAAAGGAGTACTTTTGCAGCCGTGTTGAACATATTACTCTCTCTGACGATGGCTGTGATGCCCACCGATTCGATTGTACACAACGATGACTCGTTGCGCACAGACACCTTACGTGAGGTGACGGTACGGGCGGGCAAGATTTACCATTTGAGCGAGATGGCGATGAGCGGCACGAAGAACGACGTAGCAGCCCCGCCCTCCCTCGGCGGCGTCCTTGAGCAGCTTTCACCTGGCATCAACGACAAAATCCTTCACCCGTTTGCCGTCAAACAGCGCAAACAGGAACGCCGACGCAAGAAAGTGATGAAGAATCTCGAGGAATACGATCGCGTTAAAACCTTTGATGAGTTGTTAAAGGAGGCGTACGAGAAGCAGCAAGCAGAAGATAGTGAAAAATGACTTTTCATTTTTCACTTTTCACTCTTTCATTTTTCCCTCTTCCCTTCGCCCCCCTTGGGGGGCCACAGGGGGCTTTAGGGGCCTTACCCTATCACCCTGTCTCCGCACTGTTTGCCGAGCTCTTTCTGCACCGCCTTCAACTCCTGATATTCTTTCATCAGCATCATGCAACCTTCTTTGTCAGCCAGGACTTCCGGCTGACGCATCTCAAGCATGATGTTGCGCATACGTTCCTCGACGATGGCCAGCTTGTAGTCCGTCATCAGGTGTGGCAGCAGTTCCACGAGCCGTTCCTCCTCGGGCTTCACGGTGATGCCCTTGCTGTGTATCTTGCTCAGCGCCTCCGGGTCGTGCCCCAACTCATTGGCCAGGTTGGCTATGGTGATGTCGGGGTGATTCTGGAAATAACGGTCGCAGCGGAAACCCTCTTCACGGAAATGATCAAGAGCCTCGTCGAGGATGCGGCGGTGCAGGGGACTGCGCAGCTGTATGCCGTCGCTCTCCAAGGAATACTGGATATACTCCACCACCGTCATCGGACGCTGCTCGCCGCTCTCCTCGTCTTCGACATCGCACATCACCTTCTCGCCGTGACGTACAATCATCTGCACCAAAAGGGCTTCAGTCTTAAGAAAAGAGCCACTACCCGTGGACTCTCCCCCTGCAGACTCTCCCCCCGCCCTCCCTATCAGGGAGGGAGCGGTCACCTTGGTTGATGATTGTTCAATATCTTCAGGAGTCACTATTATGGGCGCCTGCTCCTCATTGGCAGAAGTATCTGCCCCTTCCTCAAAGCTCCCCTCGCCCACGGGAGAGGGGTTGGGGGTGAGGCCCTGGAGGGCGGGGGGAGAGTCTTCCCTTTCTTTCTGTTTCCTTCGCTCCTCGCGCTGCTGCTTCATCACCTTGGCCACGGCGCTGGTGATGAGGCGCTCGTCCATCTCCAGCGTCTGCGCCGTCTCCTTAATATAAAAGGTACGTGTGATGTCGTCGGGGATGACGGCGAGGCTCTGCACGATATTGTTCACCAAGCGTGAGAGCTTGATGGGGTCGTTCTGCGCTTCTTGCAGGAGCAGGTTCGTCTTGAAATGGATGAAGTCTACCTGATGGTCGCGCAGGTAGTCCTGATACTCCGTCGCCGTATGCTTACGGGCGAAGCTGTCGGGGTCTTCGCCGTCGGGCAACAGCAAGAGTTTCACATTCATACCCTCGGCCAGCAGCATATCAATGCCGCGCTGTGAGGCTTTGATACCGGCTGCATCGCCGTCGTAGATCACGACGATGTTCTCCGTGAAGCGGTGAATGGCGCGTATCTGCTCTTCGGTCAGCGACGTACCGCTCGAAGCCACAACGTTCTCGACGCCCTGTTGGTGCATCGCCATCACGTCGGTATAACCTTCGACGAGATAGCATAGCTCGTTCTTCACGATGGACTGCTTGGCTTGGAAGAGTCCGTAGAGCTCGCGTTTCTTGGAGTAGATGGCGCTTTCGGGCGAGTTCTGGTATTTGACCTGCACGCCCTTCGTGCGGCTGTCGAGCACACGACCGCCGAAGCCAACGACCTTGCCCGAGATAGTGTGTATGGGGAAGATGACGCGGTTGCGGAAGCGGTCGTAGACCTTGCCCGTCTGCTCGTTGCGGATGCAGAGGCCGGTCTTCAGAATGTACTCTTCATTGTAGCCTTCGGCCTTGGCGGCCTGCCACTGCGCATCGTATTTGTCGGGACAGAAGCCCAGCTGGAACTTCTTGATGATGTCGTCGCGGAAGCCGCGCTGGCGGAAGTAGGCGAGACCGATGGCACGACCGTCCACCGTGTCGTTCATCTGCTTCTGGAACCATTCGTTGGCCCACTCGTTGACCACGAACATACTCTCGCGCTCGCTCTGCTCAGCCTTCTCCTCGTCGGTCTGTTCGCGTTCCTTGATCTCAATATGGTATTTCTTAGCCAAGTAGCGCAGGGCGTCAGGATAGGTCAGCTGCTCGTGCTCCATAATGAAATGAACGGGCGTGCCACCCTTGCCGCAGGCGAAGCACTTGCAGATGTTCTTCGACGGCGACACCATGAACGACGGCGTCCGATCGTCGTGGAACGGACACAGCCCCTTCAAGTTCGCTCCTGCGCGCTTCAAGGTCACGAAGTCCGAGACGACATCCACGATGTTCGCCGCATCCAATATCCTATCTACTGTCAGCCGATCAATCATGATTTAAAGTGAAAAGTGCACTTTTCATTATTTAGAAGTTATGCGCCTGCGGCGCGGAAGTTAAAAGAAGTTATGTGGCTTGTAGCCACGGAAGTTCTTGAAGTGTCAAGCGACCAAAGGTCGAGCGAAAGACGACACCTGTGCCAATGGCATAAAAATAGCCTGCATAACTATTGTCTGTGGTCGGAGACCACTTCGCTCGACCTCTGGTCGCTTCACACTTGAAGAACTTCCGTCGCGAAGCGACTTAACTTCCCTTAACTTCTTTAACTTCCCCTTCATATTCATTTGTTATTCTTCTCTTCGCCCCCCTTGGGGGGCCACAGGGGGGCTCTACTTCACCGCTTCCCCCTTGCCATCCTCCGTCAGATAGAACAGCGGGGCGGGGTTGGTCTGTTCCTGTTCGTAGTAGTGTAGGCCGCTGTCGTTGGTGCGCGGGTGCCATTCGCACAGCAGGTTGATCATCTCGGCGGCAGCCCAGATGACGGGACCATAGCCGTGGGCCGCAGCCGACGACACGGGGCGGTAGTAGTAGAACGCGGGGTCGAAGGCCATGCCTGTGCCGACGCACGTGCCTGCCACCTTACCCTCTTCCGTGATCTTCGTGGAGATGGCGTGCCAAGCGAGCTGAGCCACACCGCCGTATGTGATGCCCTCTATCCAACCCTTGCGGATGGCATGGGCGATACTGTAACAATAGATGGCCGTGGCCGATGTCTCGAGATACGAGTCTTCGCGGTCGAGCAACTGATGCCAGAAGCCTTCGCTCGACTGCAAGGCGCAGAGGCCGGCGATATGTTCGCGCAACTGGTTGAGGATAAACGCTCGGTCGGGATGGTTCTCAGGCAGCATGTCCAAGAGCTCCACCGTCGTCAGCAATGCCCAGCCGTTGGCACGAGCCCAATGGTAAGTCGGCTGCTGTGCCAGCCCTTCGACATAGCCGTGACGATAGATCTTCTTCTCCGGCACCCACATGCGCTTCACAAAGTTCTTGTACATCGTTGCCGCCTCGTCGAAGTACTTCGGATCATTGAAATAGATTCCCGCGTAGGCGATGGTCGGGAGCCCCATATACATATCATCCAACCACACCGTGTTGTGCTGCGGACGATGGCGGGCAAAGAGGCCGTCTTCGAGGCGGTACTGGCCGTGCTCCACAAACTGGAAGTAATTGTTGATGAGCGTGTCCTCATTAACATCAAGCGGAATGAAATCCCCTTCAGCCCACGAGCTGTCGGACTTCTCATAACGGTTTGACCATTTCATCAGGGCCGTACACATCGTACCGCAGTCATCGAGTGCACGGGGATGGATGACCTGCTCCATCTGAGCGTCCTGTATCTCGGGTTTCGAAGCGTCACGCTCCTTGAACAACGGATAGGCCGTAGTAAGGAGCCCCAGACAATTCGCAACATAATTCTCATATCTCTGATCTCCCGTGGCATCTGTTGCAGCCAACAGTGCCTGATAGGTGATACCCCATTCGTAACTGCCGAGACGGAAGGCACCGCGCTGCAAGTGAAGACCCTCTTCCAACGGGTTGAGGCGCTTGCTGTCTGTGACCTTATTACCCTCTTCATCCAAGAAATAATCTTCTGGACGTTCGGAGTCGATATAAGCAAATACACGTTCCAAGTCAGCCTTCACCTCGTCGGGCGTTAGCTCGCCGTAAGGCACTTTGTACTCCGGCTTCAATAGGTGGAGTGGGGTATTGGAGTCGTTGACTTCCTCCTTCTGTTGTGGGACATTGGTGCAGGCGGCCATGAGCGTAGCACCCATCATAAACAGGTAAAAATGAGCTTTCAGTAATGATTCCATAAGATAAATGTCTTGTTTACGGCCACAAAGATACAAGAAATCCCCGACATTCTCGCAATTATCGAGGATTTTCTTCAAAATTCATCATTAATACCTCTCCAGCCGCTGCCACACCTATTTAGTAATTTCGCCCGCTTTTTGAATCTTTATCGGGGAAAACGGATAATAATTGAAAGAAAATGCTTATCTTTGTCGCCGAAAAAGATAAAAGTCATGGCTGCATCCATTCTCAACAAAATAGAATACCTTGTCCTGCTCGTGGCTGCCTTTGCTGCTCAGAGCAAGATCAGCGAGGCCGAGGCCTACCGCTACCTCAGCCGCTACGGTGCACTGGCTCTCTGCGAGAAGCACTACGGCATCATGCATACCCTCTCGCTCGAAGAGAACCTTCAGACCCTGCAAGAGTATTGCCATAGGAAAGGAGGCACGCTATGAGGCTCTACCACGGCTCCACCATCGACATTGTGAAGATAGACCTCGCCCTGTCGAAACCCAATAAGGACTTCGGTCGCGCCTTCTATCTTTCGGACGACCGCCAGCCATTGCCTTCAACGGACAGTATTTACGGTTGAGAATCCAGACGTGCCGTTTGTCGGGATTCGTGAGAATGTCCAATAGCCTTTCCATAATGCATTTATTCGTGTTGGTAACCGCCGTTTGTTGCTGTAAAAACGAACACTTCCAATTGACCCTCTTGATTAGCTTTTATCGTTACTGTTTTGGACATCCATGCATAATTCCACGACCATCCCGTGCGAGTTGCTATCATATAGTAGGTGCCTGGATTGCAACTGTGCAACCAAGGGTCGTAATCTGGCTCATGGTCGTAATGATACCACACACCAAGTTCTTCCGTAGTACATATCACATAAGAGTATGAATTGACAATAGTACCATCCTTACGTGAGATAGTTGCTTTACCGAGAACTTCTCCTTCTTTGAATGTTTTGGGGTCATAGTCTGAGGCATTGGGGAATACATATACACACCCATTGAGCCTTGTACCAGAAGGAGTTTTCAAGACAACATAGAATGTTGGATTAACCGAATCTTTGTCATCATCGCCACACGACACAAAGCCAACACTTACGATTGCGACCAATAGAATGGTCATCCAGTATAAAAGGAACTTCTTCATATCAATTATGGTTTTAAGTTTATCCAACTGAAATGCGCAGGCCATTTCTACGCACTCCCGGCTCACCACAAGCCTCTGTAACCGTCGAAACGCCTGCGCATAGATGCGCCGACGCTCTTGTTACAGATTTGCTCCATTTTTCCGAAGTGGTGATTGGGAGTGTAGAGCCTATAATGTCTTTTGTTCCGAAGAACGCTGCAAAAGTACACAAAAATCTTTGATTACTTCATATCAAGCTGAGAAAATCACATAAAATGTGATGAATTTGGTCACTTTCTCGATTTCAGCACACGAAAAGTAGTAATAACGGGGACTGTTGAGCTCCATAGATGCCCAATCCCCCAGAAAATATGACGATGGAAGTCTACCGTGGGCACATAAGGAGCGCGAAAAGGTCAATACGACCCGAAAAAATTAACCAATGTCAGGATGTTCAGGACTCCATTCACCAGCAAGGTTAAACAGAAACGCTGTCAACGATATCAGGAAGACTATCAACTTGTCCAGTAAAACGATTGTCAACCACATCAGGAAATAAACAAAAGCTGTCAATCGGTATTAGGAAAGGACAATTAGATTTTGCCTCAAAGGGATATACTTTCCTTGAAAAAAGGAAACTTTTACTAATTTCTTCCTAAAATTAAGGAAAGCTCGGAGCGTTGCTCGTAATCAAGAGTGATTTTGTAGGTTTTCCTACGCGCGTACGCGCGTGAGGGCCTCATTTTTTCGTCACACCGTCACGGAATGACTTATCTGTCTGTTATACAATGGCGTATATCGTGACTTTTGGTGTGACAAAGCGTGACGAGGTGACGAAATCGAGGAAAACGCGACGAAAAACATACTGAAATCAGGAAGAAAATAGGTTTAAACAGGAGTCAAGTTGCGGATGCATGATTGTATTTCAGACCTTAAATCTAGCAAAAATTTAACCTTAAATCATGAAGTTTCGGTATGAAAACAAAAACATTAAAAACACCCTTCGGGCGAAAACAATAAAAAAGCGTTGCTGATGGAATGGATTGGGCGTATTGCTGTAGGCGATTCGCCTGTGCTGGATTGTAGGCCGACCACTCTGAAAGCTCGGAGCAGTGAGCGCAGAGCCAAACTCGTTTGAGCTATGCCGAGTCGTGACGAGGTTCGGGAACCAGAGCGAGCTTTCAAGATGGCGGCTACCAATTCTGCTGCTGGCTGTGGCAAGGCCACTGCCACTAAATCCATTCCCATCCGAGTGCGTGGGTTTAATATAGATTTAAGGCATGATTTTTGTGAGATTTATGGTCCAAAAGCTAAAAATACGCCATTTTGAATGTTAATATCATTTAAATTCGGGGTAAAAATTGGCCGTTTTGTCACCAAATCACGCCTCGTCACAGGCTTTGTCACGGCATAGTTGCTTGTTTATCAAATGTATAACCATGCTGCGTGACGATGTGACGACTTTTTGATGTCTTCTCGTGCGCGCGCGTATAAGAGTAAGCGGCCATTTTCGCCCATTCAAGCACGTCAATTCGTACTGCTCATCACATATAGACGTTTTGGCCGATACATATAGACGTATAGACTGTTCGACACGTGTCAAACAGTCCGTACTACCTTTGGAGTTTCTTTTTAGTTTTGCTTTCGCACCCAGTTTCGTACCCAGTCAATCTCCCTCTCCACAGGGAGGTCAGCGCCTTCGCCTGCACTCAGGCTGGAGCGATGCCCTGATAGCTCCTTCGCAGTGAATCCTGACCACGCGATTAGTATCGGTTTCGGCGATGTGGCGCAGCTGTTCGAGATAGGGTTGCACAAATTCGGGTCGCCGTTTGCCGAGGACGCGGAACATCTCGGGAGCTTCCATGCGAACACGGTCGTCGCTGTCGTGCAGCACTTCCGCATCGCTGTCGCGCCAGGGGCGCAATATGATTCTGTCTGTTTCCATAATACTCATTTAGTTATCGCTCTTCATGTCTTGTTATTCGCTTACGCGCATAATGCTATCGCTCATCATAATTCAAGCGAGCTTGATTCTGCTTTCGCTTAATCGCATTATTCGGAATGTACAGCGGTCGCTTCCCCTGAGAATCGTATTCTCAATCCGAACATCGAATTGGCTGTCCGGTTCAAGTTGCGACAAGATATATAGAATGCTCTGTCGTGAGCACTCACACTGCTGCGGATGGTTTCTCTGCCCACATTTAACTTTAGGGCACGTACATTCCAAATAACTCAGTTCATATACCTTCCCTGGCTCAATCACCCTACCCGTATAGGACTTGCTGTTGTACCCTTCCGTATAGATCCTGTCAAAATCCCCTTCATACTTGGCATATATTTTCTTATGTATCTGGAGAACATGATCTTTTACACATTCAATGGCTTCTTCTCTATAGCGCATACTATTCATATTTGTATTTGTTTCTCTTATTCATTTGATGTTGCGAAAGTACGCATAATTTCCGAGGCTGCCAAACATCTATGATAAAAAGCACTTTTCTGTGACGAATTGAACTACATTCTTGCCTTCTGCTTCTCTCCGGCACCGCTGCCGCGATACTTCGAGCGGGCCTCGTTGAACTTCCACGTGATGTCGAGCATGAAAGTGCGACGGGCAGGGTTGTAGACGGTAATCTCTCGGATGCCATAGATGATGCCTCCATTCTTGTTGGTGTTGAACACGTCGTAGCAGCGCAGGTCGGCAGTCAGGGTGCCGAGGCGACGCAGGTTGAAGTCGCGCTGCACCCCGAGGTCGCTCCTGAAGGCATTACGGTTGAGGCGGAAGTTGTTCACGTCGCCCTTCGACGAGAAGCGGAAGTCTGCGTTCAGGCGCCAGCCACCAGGCAGTTCGACGGTGTTGTCCCATCCAAAGTTGACATACGGACGGCTGAGGGTGATCTCACTGCCATCGGCACAAGGCGACTTGTAGTTTTGGAATTGGGCATAGATGAACCATGTGGGATGCCAGCAGCCAATGGTGGGTCTGGCATAGGGATTGAGGCTCAGCTGGTTGTAGCCGTCGCTGCCGTTGATGGCGCGGACGAGGCTAACCATAGGATTGTCAGCGCCAGGGAAGGGCTCGGTGGCCATCGTCACGTTGTCCTTGGTGCGTGAATAGGTCACGGCTATGCCCGCCCACTTGTAGGCTGCGTTGAGCACAAGGTTGTGTGTATAGGTGGGCCGCAGGTAGGGGTTGCCGCTCTGGTAGGTATAGCGATTGATGTAGACCGTCGAGCTGGTGAGGTTGGAGTAGTTGGGGCGCTCGATGTCCCTGCGATACGAGAGCGAGAGCTGCACCTTGCCCACAGGCATGGAGAGCGTGGCGGTGGGGAACCAGTCGCCATAATTGCGGCACACCTCATCCTCCCGCTGGCCAAAGTTGAAATAATCGTTGGTCAGATGCTCGTAGCGCAGACCCACCTGGGCATAGAGCTTGCCGAACTGCCTGCCGTACTCCACAAAAGCGGCAGCCGACTTCTCGTTAATTTCCGTGTCAGTAGCCTTCACGGGCAGCAACTCGGCTGAAAGGAAGGAGTAGGCATCGGTGCGGTGGTTGTAGCTGTACTCGCCGCCGACGCTGAGGTTGCCCTGCCATACGGGATAACTGAGGATGAGCTTCGTGGCCCAGAAGTTGTTGCTGCTCTTGGTGCCGTTCTTCACGTCGTGGCTGGAGCGGACGTTGTTGGCGTCTATGGTCGTCTCCTCCGTACTGTTGTCCTCAAAGGTCTTGTCGAAGAGGCCGTCCACGTTCAAGTCGATGCCTAAATTGCCCACCTTGCCGTTGTAATAGGCATTGAAGATGTGCTTGCGGATGTCATCGACGCCGCCGCTGATATGGCTCTCCGAGCGTTCGGTATAGACGCCGTTGACATAGTTGTCGGTATTGAAGAATGCGTCGGAATCACCGCCCGGATGGCGGTCGTACTTATAGAAGGCACCAAAACTGTGGTTCTCGTTCAGCATATAGTTCACCTGCAACTGTGGCGACCACCCCTTCCGCACACTCTCCCTCTCCTGATTGCTGCGACTGAGGTAGAAGTCGGGACCAACGTAATAGGTAAGCTCGTGCTCCTGCAGCGACTTGTAGTGACCATAGCGGCCTGCCCACAGCGAGGCGGTGACATCGAGTCCTCCTGTGCGATAGTTCACGTCGAGGTTGTTGGTCAGCGTATGACCGTATTGATAGATGCCGCCCATATTGTCCTGGAAGCTGATGCCCTCGCCCTGTGCCTTTTTCAGCGTGATGCGAACGACGGCCTTCACCGAGGCTGCATAGCGGGCACCGGGATTCTGCACCACATCCACATGCTGTATCTGGTCAGAACGCAGTCGAGAGAGCTCCTTCACATCCTGCACCTTGCGGCCATTGATATAAACCTCAGCCTCACCACGACCCAGCACCTTTACAGCTGCATCTCGCTCAGCTTCGAGCGATGGGATCTTTGAGAGTGCATCGCTCACAGTTCCAGCCTTCTCCAGGATGGTTCCTGCCACAGTGGTACGCATGGCGTCGCCCTTAACGTGAGTCTTAGGCAGCTGACCCTTTACTACCACTTCCTTCAGCAGCTGTGTATCTTCCTTCATCTGGATGGTAAGACCATCGCCCGCGTTTATATATAAGGTCTGATAACCCACGCTGGTCACCTTGAACAATCCTTGGTTTATATCTGTCACAATCTTAAATACACCGTCCATGTCCGTCATCGCTCCCTGCACGAAGGCCGAGTCGGGCAGCGACAGCAGCACTACATTCACGAAAGGCATCGGTTCGCCCTTCTCGTCAATCACTCGTCCGCCCCAGTCCTGTGTCTTAGCGGTCATTGTCATCGTCACCATCATTGCAGCCATCAGCGCTGCGAATCTCATTGTTTTCATATCAATTATATTTTATCTTTTGCCTATTGGACGATGCAAAGGTACAATGAAGTTGCAGACCCCGCAAACATTTGGGATATTCAGCCCAAGTTTGTGACAAATGACATGATAAACGGTGGATTCTGTGACGAATGGCGTTGAAAAACGATGGTCGGCAGCAGATTTTTCACTCTTCACTTTTCACTTTTCACTTAAAATTCGTACTTTTGCGGCCCGTATGAAACAGGGACGTATAGAAACGATAACGACGAGAATCATCAGCACCATGTTTGTGGTGGTGGCGCTGGCCGTGTTCAAGCCCTTCGGATTGGATGCGTGGCAGTGGCAGGCTTACATACATTTGGTAGCTTTTGGCGTGATCGGTTTCTTGATTTGCATAATGACGGATGTCATCCTGAAGTATGTCATCAAGATGCCGAGGTCGTTGAAGAAAGGCGCCGAATACATCATCCGCCGCAACCTATGGTTTCAGCTTATCAATACTCCGCTCGTGGCGTTGGGCATCTGTCTTTATCGCCACTTCGTGTTGAGCGGTCGTGTAGAGGGTAATCAGTTGTCCATCGTCAATTTCCTTGAAACACTTGCCATCATCGCCTTCTGCTCCTTCGCCATCGGACTATACTGGCGCTTCAAATTCCGCAGCAAGTATCTGGCGATGGAACTGGAAGAGATACGGGAATTGAATGAAAAGCTAAAAAGCCTCACACAGAGGCAGCCCCAGCAGCCCACCCCCAACCCCTCCCCATGGGAGGAAAGTATATTCTCTCAAGGCAGAGGTTCTACAGATAAAGTAACTACTCCCCTCTCCATTTGGAGAGGGGCTGGGGGTGAGGCTTCTGGGGGTGAGGCTCTTACCCTCACTGGCACGACCAACGAATCGGTGACGCTCCAGATTTCCAACCTGTTATTTATTGAGGCCGTGGGCAACTACGTCAAGGTCAGCCATCTGCGCGACAATCAGATGCACACCGACATGCTTCGCGCCACCATGAAACAGATG
This sequence comes from uncultured Prevotellaceae bacterium, assembly GCA_947307015.1. GTDB lineage: Bacteria > Bacteroidota > Bacteroidia > Bacteroidales > Bacteroidaceae > Physcousia. Next base: position 53,644 of record CAMZHV010000011.1, read on the forward strand.
GAGGGAACGTTGCAGCGCTACCCGATGATTGTGCGCTGCCATCGCGCCTTCCTGGTCAATCTTGGTCAGGTGGAACAGATTATCTCACATTCCGGCTCCACCCAGCTGCTCATCAAGCACTGCCACGAATCGCTCCCCGTCTCGCGCAGCAACATGGCGCAGGTCAAGACTGCAATTAAGCGAGAACCATGAGCCGATACTGATTGAGCACATAATGCTCCGTGCATCCTGGACGATAGACGTTCATCTCGCGTGTGAGGTTCTCAACCTCACGATAATCTTTGGAGTTTCCTAATCTGATATTCATTTGTTTAGATATTCATATCATATTACTCTCCTCCCAGATTTTCCTTCGCCTCGGCACAGTTCTCCCAGATAGCACCAACCTTTTTACAGGAGTCCTTGTCGGGGCACTCGCCACACGTCTCGTAGCTCTTAGCGACTACACATTGATGTACCTCGCACATGTGGCTGCAGAAATAGAACTTGACGCCTTCCACACGGCAACCTGTGCAATTAATGCTCTCTGGTGTAATCTGATCCGTGTGGTTCATCTCGCACCATTTCTTCGCAACCTCGACGCGCATCTTGTCGTCGTTCTTCATCGTGGCAATGCGGGCTTCGCAGGTCTCGCAGTTGATGCCACAGCATGCAATCATCTTATTCATATCTTAGACTTTTGACCTTAGACATTTTTTCCAAACTCGTATGCCTCCTGCTCATTGTTCAAAGAGACGTAATAACTTCATCTTCGTTTTGCCTGCTTTGCCGGTATAAGGGTGTTCGCGAAGGGAAAGGTTGAAGCGGGTGCGACCTTTGAGGACGGTCTGGGGGTGAGTGAACTCGCGGAAGCCCCATTCGCCGTGGTATGCGCCCATACCGGAATGACCCGTACCGTTGAAGGGCACACCTTTGACCATCATGTGGATACATACTTCGTTAATGCAACCGCCACCGAACTGCTGGGTCTGCATCACGCGGTTGGCCCAACGCATATCGCGTGTGAAGAGGTACAGGGCCAGCGGGTGCTCGCGGTCGGCAATAACGTCCATGAGACTGTCCACCTCGGCGTCCTTGAACGGTACGATAGGTAATAATGGGCAGAAGAGTTCATGCTGCACGATGTGTTCATCAATACCCACGGGATAAATAATCGTCGGCGCGTATCTGCGAGTTGCTTTGTCGCCTGTGCCTCCGGACACAATACGTTCGCGGTACTCGTCGGCCAAGTTTGCGCACTTGTCATACGCTGCGCCGGTAATCAGTTTCGGGTACTCTGGATTCGTTTCCGCATGTTCGCCAATCTGCGCTACAAAAGCCGCTTTCAGTTCGGCGATGAAGGCATCAGCCACTTCTTCGGCGACTGCTATCTGGTTGATATTAATGCAAATCTGTCCGGCGTTGAGCAGTTTGAAGAAGGCTATCTTCCGCGCAGCATCTTTGAGGTTGGCGTCTGCGCGTATGACGCACCAGTTACCGGTCTCACCGCCGAGTTCGAGGGCTACCGGCGTCAGGTTCTTGGCCGCTTCGGCCAGCACGTGTTTACCTACCGACGGACTACCGGTGTAGAAGATCTTATCCCATCTCTGCGCCAGACACATATCTGCTACGTCATGACCGCCGTCGATGAGTGTCACATATTCTGGCGGGAACACTTCCGAAAAAAAGTTCTTGAGCGCCGCAGTAGAGGCTGCGGACTTGGAGCTGGACTTGACGACGACGGTGTTGCCGCCGCATATAGCGGCTGCCACGACGCCAATGGTGAGTAGAATGGGGAAGTTAAACGGACTGATGACCAGCGTCACGCCGTAGGGCATTTTATAGACCTTCGTGAAGATACTGGGCCAGCACATGAGTCCGCTGAAATGCACTTCGGGTCGAGCCCATCGCCGCAGCCCTGAGATGATCTCATTCACCTCGGTGATGATGGGGCCGATATCGCAAAGGTACGCCTCTAACTCACTTCTTCCAAGATCTTGCTGCAAGGCTCTTATCAACTCGTCTTGGTGCGCAATCACGGCTTCTTTTAGCCTCTTCAACTGCTTGATGCGCCATTTAATCGGCAAGGTCTCACACGTTCGGAAGAACTTCCGTTGTGCCGCCACAATCTCCCGAATTGACGCTTCTGAATACAGATCTTCGTTGTGCATCTTCTCAAATTCTGTCATATCACAAAACTATTTCCATTGTTGTCTTCTGGACTTTCATGCCCATGTTCCTATAGAATGATAATGCTGCATCGTTGCCCTCCCATACATTCAAGGTGACGTTGTTGCAGCCTATTGACTGGGCGTAATCGCGGACAAACTCATACAATGCCTTTCCAACGTGTTTGCCGCGAGCCTTTTCATCTACGCAGATGTCGTCAATATACAACGTCTTGATGTCCTGCAACAATTGATCATCCTTTACTTTTGTAATCATGCAGAAAGCATAACCCAGAACACCGGCGTTGTCAAAGACGAATATGGGTCTACTGTCATCATCTAACAGCGCTGCCAATTCCTGCTCATCGTATTTGGTTGTATTTGGTTTGAACAAGTCAGGGCGGATGACATGATGCACCATGTTTACTTGATGTAGCAAGTCGATAATACTTGCTATGTCTCTTTTCTCTGCTTTTCTAATCATTGTTTTCTAAATTACAGCTGCGAAGATAAACAAAAAATCCCAAAGCATGGTTATTTTGCCTTGGGATTTATGATTTATTGGGAAATGATAGATTTACCCCATCACCACATCGAGCACCATCATCAGGACGAAACCGACGGCAAAGCCAATGGTGCTGAGGTTGGAGTGCTGACCGCTTGAGGCCTCGGGGATGAGTTCCTCAACAACGACGTAGAACATAGCGCCGGCAGCGAAAGCAAGCAAGTAGGGGAGGGCAGGTAGCAACAAAGATGCCAGTAGCAAAACGGCAATGGCTCCAATGGGCTCTACGGCTCCGCTCAGCGAACCGATGATGAACGAGCGCCAACGCGAATTGCCTGCGGCTCGCATCGGCATCGAGATGATGGCTCCTTCTGGGACGTTCTGTATGGCGATGCCCAGTGATACGGCCAAAGCACTGGCCAAGGAAATATGAGTAGCTCCATTCTCAGCTCCTGCAAAGACTACACCCACAGCCATACCTTCTGGCAGGTTATGAATGGTGACGGCGAGGGCAAGCATGGCGGTCTTCGACAGGTGCGAGCGCACGCCCTCCGGTTTGTCTGTCCCGATATGCAGGTGCGGCGTCAGCTCGTCGATGAGCAACAGGAAGCCCATGCCCAACAGGAATCCTACGGCTGCAGGAACTACCGACCACACGCCAGCCTCATTGTCCATTGAGGCCATCTCCATGGCCGGAATGAGTAGCGACCACACCGAGGCTGCCACCATCACGCCCGAAGCGAAACCCAGCAGCGACTTCTGTAGCCGAGCCGACATCTCGTCCTTCATGAAGAACACGAAGGCAGAGCCGAGCATCGTGCCCAGCAGCGGAATCAGCAGTCCTATGATGAGTGTCATGCAGGATTGAACTTTTCCTTCGGCTGCTTGCAACGGAGGCAACGCCAGTCATCGGGCAGGTCCTCGAAAGCAATGCCGTCGTGCTCTGCGGGGTCATAGACATAGCCGCAAATGGAGCAGACGTATTTGCCTGAAGCTTCTTGTTTGGAGAAATCGACTTCGGCCAGAACCGTCGGCACAGGATTGTCAAGGTCCATCACGCGCTTGGCCTCCAGGTTCTCATAGCCCTGTGGCGTGTGAGTGCCGCAATAGACAGTGGGGTGGTTGCGGACGAACTCGCGTATGCGGTTCTGCGTTTCGCGGGCGGCAGGCAGATCGTCAAAAACAACGGACAGTTTGTCCTCATAGAGTGCCTCGTCCACATAGGTGATGTCGCCGTGAATCATGTAGAACAGACCGTCCATCTCAACCACGATGATACTGTTGCCCTTGGTGTGCCCCTTGGCCTTGATGAGGTAGATGCCGTCGGCTATCTTTTGGCTTTCAGGGAAATTGTAGTAGGCACCGTCGGTATAGCTGACTGGCACGAGGTTCGTGAGCCCCTGCAACTCAGCGGCATCCATCTCTTCCTCGTTCACATAGATCTTTGCATTGGGGAAACTTTTCAGTTCGCCGGTGTGGTCAGCATGGCGGTGGGTAACGAGTATCTTCGTCACCTGTTCAGGTTGGTAGCCGAGAGCCTTGAAAGCATCCATATAGCTGCAGATGTCCTTGCCGGTGAAGATGAGTGAATTCTCATTGGGCACCTCCTCGGGAGTACCAGCGGGAATGCCAGTATCTACGAGAATCACCTCGCTGCCTGTGTCAATCAGATAGTTTTGCAGACTGCCGCGATAGCGGACGTTCTTGTCAAACTTATCTTTTCCTTCCTCGCCTCCGAACACGAAGGGCTGTGTATAGAATCCGTCTCTGCGGAATTTAACGGCTTTGATTTCCATGATGTCTGTTTGGTTATTCTTCTACTGGTACAAATTTCTCTTTCTTACGCTTGCAGCGGGGACAGCGCCATGTGTCGGGCAGTTCCTCAAAAGGCGTGCCGGGAGGGATGTTCTGCTTGGGGTCGCCCTTTTCGGGATCGTAGGTGTATTTGCAGGGGCATTTGAACTTGGTCATAATGGAACTTGTTTTAAAGGTTGAAAAAGGGGAGAGCCGAGGCCCTCCCCCGAGTTAAGAAATATGTATGCATCGCGGTGCGGTTGCACTCGTCGAAGTCATTAGAGAATTACTGGGCAGGGGCCCACTTACAGCGGACGGGCGACACGATGGCGCCTTCCTTTTTCAACTCGGCGAAAGCCTTATCTACTTCCTTGCGATCAATGCCTGTGATCTCCGCAATCTTGCCTGCGTTGACGGGAGCGCCGAACTCACGCATGGCCTGTAATACTTTCTCTTTCATAACATACAATTTTTTACATCATTGCAGTGAGGAAATTCTCGTAACCCAGCTTATCGATGTAGTTGAGGTACTGTGCTTCCCAAGCCATGTGATCCTTCTCGTCATCAATCCATTTCTGGATGAGCTTCTGTGTGGGATAGTCGTCGCTGAAGGCAGCAGCCAGCTCGCTCAATATTTTCACGGCGTTTGGCTCGTAGTCCGACTCAATCTGCTGCTTCGGGTCGTCGTAGAACGGGAATTCAACGGTCTTCATAGCCTCTTGCAGGTCTGCGGGCTTGCAGCCGAGTTCTACCAGGCGGTTCAGCACCTCTTCAGCTTCGTCCCATTCCTCTTCGGCCTCTTCCTTCCATTTGTCGGCCAACTTGTTCCAGCCGTTCAAACGGTCATACGCCGAGAAGGCGAAATGTTGCTTACTGTTTCCAAACCATACAGCGCCGAGATAGGCAAACTGCTTCAATGCTTCTTCCTTTGTCATAATGTTTTTGTTTTTAAGGTGAATAATCATGTTACTTGTAATCTGTGTGCAAAATTACACTGATTTCCGCATACAAATGCAAGCCGAAACGAAACAAAAACCGATTAAAACGAAACAAAACCGATTTTTTGTTGTACCTTTGCACCGCAAAAGCTTAATTCGTAAAATCGTAAAATTGTAAAATCGTCCAATACCAAGGTGTACAGCTTGAAGGAATTTTCGCAATTGAGAAACCTGCCCGTGCCTGAGGGGACGTGGGACGGGAACATCATTTGCATAGAGACCAACGTGGAGTGGACGCTTGGCACGAACGATACACACGGGTCCCTGTCGTGCTACACTTTTACCATCGTCAAGCGGGGCTGGCTCACCATATTATATAATGGTCGCGAGCTGACGCTTCGCGAGGGCGACCTTTATACCTATTCGCCTGGTTTCGAGATCACTATTCTCTCGTCCTCCAGCGACTATAGCGGCATTTGTCTGCTGGGCGACGAGCACTTCACGCTCAGCCTGCCCTCAGTGCGCGACGCCATCCGCACGGCCTACTTCATGGTGTTGGAACTCACCTCGCCCGTGCTGCCGCTTCAGTCCGACGATCGACACCGCCTGCAGGAACTGATGCAGATGATGATTCATTATCAGCAGACGGGACTGCCGCACGCCAACGAGAGCCTGCGGATGCTCTACAACCTCTTCCTCACCGACCTCTCCGCCATCCAACAGCACAGCATCCGCGAGCATCGTTTCCCCAAGCGCGTTGAAGAAATCTTCCTCGGTTTCCTCGGCCTGCTGCCCCAGCACTTCGCGGAGCACCATGACATCGGCTTCTATGCCTCAGAACTCTGCATCACCACCACCTACCTATCGCGCGTTGTCCGTCAGGTGTCGGGCGGCCGTACCGTCGTCGATTACATCAACCAGTTGCTCCTCATGGAGGCTACGTTCCTTTTGCGTCAGACCTCGCTGAGCATCACCCAGATCTCCGACCAGCTTCATTTCGCCGAAGTCACCACCTTCGCTCGCTTCTTCAACCGGATGAAAGGGATGAATCCGAGAGAGTTCAGGAAAGGAAAGTAAGTATTAAAACACACCTTATCTCTTTCGATACCATTCCTGTAACACGTAGAACGCTTTCTTGCGTTGCCCTTGGTCGCTGTAGAGACCCTTGCGATTGAAGAGGTCCTGAATGCCAGGCAGCAGACGGCGCTGCGAGCGGAAGTCCTTGAGCACCCACGGACAAGTGCCTGCCAATCCGTCTATCTTCTCCAACATACCCAAGTTCTCGCGGTAGAGGCCTTCTTTCTCTCAACGCTCAACTTTTCACTTTTCACTCCTTCATTTTCCACTCCTTCATTTTTCACTTCCAGGCTGTAGTCCTCAACATACTTTTTTTGAATACCTACTTATCAGTGCCAGCCGCCGGGAGCGCCACCGCCAGGACCGCCACCCATGCTGTTGCCGCCTGTGTAAGATGAGAGGCTGACGGAGGTACCGCCGCTGACGGTGCCATTGCTAATGCCGAGCCCACCGAAATATGTTGTGCCGCCGCTGACGCTGACACCCGAGACGAGCGTAGGCTGTGAGGCTGCGGAAACGACAAGTCCTGAGCCGCCGCTCGACGGGGTCTGGAAGCTGAAGGAGCTTGTGCCGACGCTCAGCGCATACCACGTGTTGGGTGACCACGACGAGGTCTGATAGCACGACTGCGACAGGCTGCTACCATTCTCCAGCCCGCCCACGGCAACGATGGTGCCGCCCGTGACATAGAGTTTGTAGCCGCCCTCCGTGTTGGCATCGATGGCCACCTCGGGCTGTCCGGAGCAGATGGCATAGACGGTGCCGCCCTTGATGTAGCAGTTGCCGTTGGCATCGAGGCCGTCGTTGTTGCGGCCGTGGGCATAGACATAGCCGCCGCTGACGGTCATCGTGCTCTTGGAGTTGATGGCATCGTCGTAGGCATACGAGGCCACCTCGCCGCCGCTGATGCTCAGTTCCTTCTTTGTCTCAATGCCCTCGCCGTTGGTGCCGCTGGTGCGCACCCATATACGGCCACCGCTGATGGTGATATTACCATCTGTCTTGATGCCCTTAGGCGACGAGGTGTCGTTATTGCTCTTGTACTGACTGCCTGTAGTGACCACGTAAACGCTGCCGCCGTTGAAATGGGCCTCACCGTCAACATTCACGCCCTTGCCTCCCGAGCCAGTGCTCTTCAACCACAGCTCGCCGCCATTGACGGTCAGCATCGAGTCCGCCTTGATGCCTGCTGCGCCCTTCGCCTCGCCGTCTGTGCTGTCGTAGGTGCCGCCGCCTGTGGTCAGCACGGTGGTGCGCCCGCCGCAGACGATGATATTACTCTCGCAGTTGATGCCCTTCGCCGCTTCCGCCGTCACCTCAACGTTCAGGATGCCGCCGTTGATGAACACGCCGTCGTTAGCCTTTATGCCATGATTGGCTGTCGATTTCACATAAATGTTGTTGTCCTTGTTGAACACGATATAGTCAGCACAATGAATGCCGTTGTTCGAGTTGCCCGTTATACTGAGCGCACCCGAACCATTGAAGAGCAGCTTGCCCTTGCAGTACAGCGCTCCCTTATGCGAGCCGCCCGTGCCGTCGGTCAGCGTATTCGTGGTGCCGTCGGCCAGGACGACGAAGGCGCGCTTGCTGCTGAGCAGGTTCAGCGCCGCCGAGTCGGGATTGGTGATGTTTACTCCGTTGAGTCGCACGGCATATTTCTTGTCGCCCACGATGGTCAGCGAGCCGTTGGTCGTCGTGCCGCTCACCACGTAGCATACGCCCTTTGTCGCGCTGTGGTTCGCCGTCACGTGGCCGCCGCTGGCTGTCACCGCCACGCCGTTCTCCGTCTTCGCCACAGGGTTCGAAAGGTCTATCGCCACCTCTGTCGTGAACTCGTTGCCGTCCATCACGTCCTCCTCGTCGGGGTAATATGCCTCTGCGCTCTCTGTCGGCTCTGCCCTAGTCTTGTCGATGGTGACGTCAAAGGTCGCCAGTTCACCCGTCGTTGCCGAACTTCCGTTATTCATATTGCCGCCATTGTTCCATCCATTGTTATTGTATTCCTCGAATGGGTCATCTGCCATGCAGCTCGTCATTGCCGCTACCGATGTCATAAGCATCAAATAAACCAGAATCTTCTTCATAATGTTAGTCCTTTGCGTGATTTAATGGTGCAAAGATAAAGGAAAAAGGCCAGTCCGCAAAATTTATTCAGCGAACTGCCCATTTCGTTCAACAAAATTGATGATGCCCTTTACGAAAGGTGGCGGCTACCTACTACGCGAAGAAAGCCCCGACATCCAGTCTGGACGTCGGGGCTTCTTCGTAAAAGTGGCGGCTACCTACTACCCTCCGTCGCCATAGGAGGTATGGCTCCCCTCATCGGGCACTGACTGCCAAAGGGCAGTCATCTGAAGGCCCTCTTCGCCCACGGACCCGCGGGAGAGTAAATAGCCGCCAACAGAAAAGCCTCCGAGATGACTCTCGAAGGCTTCTTCAGTAAAAGTGGCGGCTACCTACTCTCCCACGGGTGTGCAGTACCATCGGCGCAAGCGGGCTTAACTTCTCTGTTCGGGATGGGAAGAGGTGGGACCCCGCCGCTATAACCGCCTGAATGTGAGACCCCCTCTAACTCCCCCGTCAGGGGGAGGACTTTTGTCAGGGGCTAGGGGTTGACATTATTGGGAGAAAAGCATGACTTCGGACAGCTCAAAGCGTACCTCGAGCCTGGAAAGCGTTCGGGCAATTAGTAGCACTCGGCTGTGACGTCACCGCCTCTACACCTGTGCCCTATCGACGTCCTCGTCTCGGACGACCCTCGTGGAGATCTCATCTTGCGGCCGGCTTCGTGCTTAGATGCGTTCAGCGCTTATCCGATCCGGACGTAGCTACCCGGCGGTGCCCCTGGCGGGACAACCGGTAGACCAGCGGTCCGTCCAACACGGTCCTCTCGTACTAGTGTCAGAGCCGCGCAAATC
>CAMZHV010000012.1 GCA_947307015.1 uncultured Prevotellaceae bacterium
ATAAGATGCTCATCCCGGGCGAAGTCATCTCCGCCATCATCAACGGCACCGACGAGCTCCTCGCCGAGCTCCGCGACATGGGCATAGGCATATACGCCACAGGCGGCGAGACAGCCGACGTGGGCGACCTCGTCCGCACCATCATCGTCGACTCCACCGTCACCTGCCGTATGCGCCGCGCCGATGTCATCGACAACGCCAACATACGCCCCGGCGATGTCATCGTGGGCCTCGCCAGCTTCGGTCAGGCCACCTACGAGCACGAATACAACGGCGGCATGGGCAGCAACGGCCTCACCTCCGCCCGCCACGACGTCTTCAGCAAGTATCTTGCTGAGAAATACCCTGAAACCTACGACCATGCAGTGCCCGAAGAACTGGTTTATAGCGGTAAATACAAGTTTTCCGATGTTGGCACTGCAGGTGCCAACATCGGAAAACTTGTATTATCACCCACCCGCACCTACGCCCCCGTCGTCCGTCGCCTCCTCGATGCCATGCGTCCCCGCATCCACGGCATGGTACACTGTACGGGTGGCGCGCAGACCAAGGTGCTGCATTTCGTGGGTGAGAACTGCCGCGTCATCAAGGACAATATGTTCCCCGTGCCACCCCTCTTCCGCATCATCGCCGAGGAGAGCGGTGCTGACTGGAGCGAGATGTACAAAGTCTTCAACTGTGGCCACCGCCTCGAAGTCTATGTCCGTCCCGAAGATGCCGACGACGTCATCGCCATCTCCCGCAGCTTCAACATCGACGCGCAGGTCGTAGGCCGCATCGAGGAAGGCCCACGCAGCCTCACCATCCGCAGCGAGTTCGGCGAATTCAATTACGAATGAGTAGAATTATTCGGACACACCTATAAAAAAATGTGGTTTTCGTTGGCCGTTTCAAAAGATTGTTGTACCTTTGCAGCCGCAAAACGAAAGATAGGAGCGTAGCTCAGTTGGTTCAGAGCGCTTCAGTCACATTGAAGAGGTCATCGGTTCGAGCCCGATCGTTCCTACTCACACCAAGAAAGGCGGGCTTGCCACCACGGCAAGTCCGCCTTTGTTTCAACAGCGAATGAAGCGAATAATATCCTACATTCGTACAATTCATATAATATCAAGTACTTGTAGAACTATGGCAAACGAGAATAATCAACTGTTAGATAAACTGGAAGGCCTCGTCTCACGCTATGAGGAGGTGGGGACGCTGATCACCGACCCCGCCGTCATCGCCGACCAGAAACGTTACGTCAAGCTGACGAAGGAATACAAGGACCTGGGCGCCATCGTCAAGAAGCGCGCCGAGTATGTGCAGACGCTCGCCACCATCGACGAGGCTAAGGAGATGTTGGCCACAGAGGACGATGCCGAGATGAAGGAGATGGCGCGCGAGGAGCTCAACGCCGCCACGGAGCGCGTGCCACAGCTCGAGGAGGACATCAAACTGCTGCTCATCCCCGCCGACCCTGAGGATGACAAGAACGTCATCATGGAGATACGCGGCGGCACGGGCGGTGACGAGGCGGCACTCTTCGCCGGTGACCTGTTCCGCATGTACTCGAAGTACTGCGAGACGAAAGGTTGGAAGGTGGCGGTGTCGAGCTTCACCGAGGGTGCCGCAGGTGGCTACAAAGAGATCATCTTCAGCGTGACGGGCGAAAAGGTCTATGGCACAATGAAATATGAGAGCGGCGTACACCGCGTGCAGCGTGTTCCGGTGACGGAAACTCAGGGCCGCGTACACACCTCTGCCGCTACCGTCGCCGTGCTGCCCGAGGCGGAGGAGTTCGACGTGGAGATTAACGAGGGTGCCATCAAATGGGATACCTTCCGCAGCCAGGGCGCGGGCGGACAGAACGTGAACAAGGTGGAGTCGGGTGTGCGAGCCCGCTACATGTGGACAAATCCCAACACGGGCGAGACGGAGGAGATTCTCATCGAGTGTACCGAGACGCGCGACCAGCCGAAGAACAAGGAACGTGCCCTCGCGCGCCTGCGTACCTTTATTTATGACAAGGAGCACCAGAAATATATCGACGACATCGCGGCACGCCGCAAGACGATGGTGTCCACGGGCGACCGCTCGGCGAAGATACGCACATACAACTACCCGCAAGGCCGCATCACGGATCACCGCATCGGCTACACCATCTATAACCTCGCGGCCTTCATGGACGGCGACATCCAAGAATGTATCGACCGCCTCACCGTGGCCGAGAACGCCGAACGTCTCAAGGAATCTGCCCTATAAGCACCTCATAATTATGTATAAAGGTTGACGGCCTCTAAAAAATGGATAGCTTATGAAACTGGTAGGAATTCTTTCTCAAGCTGCTCGCACTTGCTTTGAGCGCTTTCTGGTGCCGACGATCTTTGCTGCGGCACTGGCGGATTATGGCATCTACTGCGTGTTGATGGAGCCCAAGATGAATGAGTTGATAGGGGCTATCGGTTATTTCCTGTCGGTGGGCTTTGTGCTCTCACTGTCGCTTACGCTGTGGAGCGAGGAACATCAATGGACGGTCAGGGATACCGTGGTTCATGCGGTCGCCTATCTCGTTCTAATCGTCGATGCCTGCTATCTCTATCACATCGAGTTTGGCATTGGTGGCAATGGCTACGAAATCTTTTTGATGCACGCTTCCGCCATATTCGCCCTTCTGCTGACAGTTTTCTTCCTGTCTTTCAACCGCGAGCATGATGATATTCCATCGTGGAACTTCGCGTTGCGCCTCATCGTGAGCCTCGTTGTATGTGCCATCATTGGTCAGATCTTGTGGGGCGGTCTGAGTCTCCTGCTTAGCTCGATGAACTGGCTGTTCAAGGTGGAGCTTGGTTGGAAATGGTACGCTGTTGCGGGCATTCTCTTTGCCGGTCTGCTGCCTGGGCTGCTCTTCCTCGGACTTATTCCGGGCGGCGAGAAGAAGCATAACCACGAGCCACTGCGCTCGGGTTTCCTCGCGGGCGTGTTCCGCTATCTCTTCCTGCCCCTTGAGACATTGTATATCGTGGTGCTGTTCATCTACGCCATCCAGATTTTCTTTTGTTGGGAGCTGCCCAATGGACAGGTCTCTTGGCTCGTGATTGCCTCGATGGTCGGACTTATCGCCATAGAGTTTGGTCTCTATCCCACACGCCACGCCGACAACCGTTCCTTCGACCACGTCGTGGCGCGTTGGCTTCCGCTCATCCTCACGCCATTGCTACTTCTGATGACCGTGGGCATTGTACGTCGTTTCTCGGACTACGGTATCACTATCGCTCGTCTTTATCTCGCGACGCTGAACGGATGGTTTTATATTGTCTGCCTCGGCCTCGTCCTGTTTCGTGCCCGTCGCATTCATTGGATCCCCATCTCCTTTGCCGCACTCTTCCTCATAACCTCAGCGCTACCTATTAACTACACAAACCTCGCGCGCCGGCAGCTGCTTCGTGAGGTAAAGAGTGCTTTGACGCAGACCAAAGCTGTTCTCCCTCTCGATGCCGAACACTACGCTGTGCTCATGAAGTCGCAGGATGCAGATTTCGCCTCTCGCGTGAGTTCAAAATTGAAGTATCTCGAGCAGACGTTTAACAGCGCGACCATCGAACCGTTAGTGACGCAGAAAGGTCATCCCATCTATTTCAACAACTATATCCAAAGGGATAATGAACCCACAGTCGATAATCTGTCGTGCTCTGGCTACGCCAATCCTCAGCAAATCCACATACCAGAAGGCTTCACGAATCTTTATTTCGATGTCAGGTGTCGCGACATCGCTATCGACCTCATGAGCGATACGCTCGAAGTGCCTGTCAGCAACCAAAAGGTTTCGGACACACTGATTGTCAACTTGCAAACCCTGAAAGGTTACAGCAAGCGGATGGATGACCTCGTGCCGATTCCCACCAAGTCCGGCCGTAACCTTTTCCTCCTCAACCATTTCTATATCCACCTCGGCATCCTCTTCGACGACACCGACCCTCACGACCAATCCCCCTACCTGAATCTCAGTGGTTACCTGCTCACAAAGGAACCCCAAGTCTATGAAAAATAGAGAATATTTATAAAAGATTGACGTACAGATTATCGTAGATTGACGGATCCTCAAAAATAGCATTCCTGTCCTCTGAGACAACTCCGTCAATCATCATCAATCTTTTTCGTCAATCTTCTAATAAAATTTAAACGACAGATTATATGACAAGAGAACAACTTTTTGAGAATATCAAACGGAAGCGGAGCTTTCTTTGCGTAGGATTAGACACCGATCTGAAAAAGGTGCCACAGCACTTGGTGGAGCGCGCCGAGCGGGAAGAGGGCTTCGACGCCATCTTCGAGTTCAACAAGGCCATCATCGACGCCACGGCGCCCTACTGCATTGCCTATAAACCCAATCTGGCCTTCTACGAAGCGCACGGCGTGAAGGGGTGGATTGCGTTTGAGCGGACGGTGAAGTACCTGAACGACAACTACCCCGACCAGTTCATCATCGCTGACGCCAAGCGCGGCGACATCGGCAATACGAGCAAGCTCTACGCACGTACCTTTTTTGAAGAGATGAACGTGGACGCCGTGACCGTGGCTCCCTACATGGGCGAGGACAGCGTGACCCCCTTCCTCGGATACCCCGGCAAATGGGTCATCCTGCTGGCACTGACGAGCAACAAAGGAAGCGAGGACTTTCAGACCCACCCCCTTGCCCCTCCCGTCAGGGAGGGGAGTGGGCTGCGCGCCGACGGCGTTGAGCCAGAACGCTTGTATGAGCGTGTCATAAAAAGAAGCCAGGAGTGGGTCAAGAACTATCTTGCCCAAAAGACAACAGACTCATCGGCTGCGACCCTTTGCGCTCCCCTCCCTGACGGGAGGGGTGAGGGGGAGGGTCTTTTGATGTATGTCGTCGGCGCTACGCAAGGCAGTGCCTTTGCCGACATCCGCCGCTTGGCCCCCAACCATTTCCTGCTGGTTCCCGGCATTGGAGCTCAAGGAGGTAGTCTTGAGGAGGTGTGCAAATATGGTTGGAACGACCACTGCGGGCTGATCGTCAATAGTTCCCGTGCCATCATCTACGCCGACGCCACTGAACGCTTCGCCGAGGTGGCGGGCGAGAAGGCACGAGAGGTACAGCAGCAGATGGACGCCCAGCTCACGCTGCACGGCATGTAAACAAATCCAGCAGTTTCACGCTGATAAGGCGACGAAGCTGCAAATAAAAATAAACCCTTAAGGGTTTTCGGCAAAACATATAAAGTTGTTGGCCGAAATCCTTAAGGGTTTTGTTGTAAAGTGTTGGACGTGTAAAAACAAGGGTTGGGAGAGTATTTTCGACTGGACGTAAAGAGCAAAACATCTGGTCGAATAGCGCAAAACGTCCAGTCGTATAGAGCAAAACGACTGGACGTTTTGCGATGAGGGAATAATCACATCAGATGAGAAGAACGGTCAGAGCGTAAGAAGCTATTGTTTTTGTCTAAATAATATCTTAATTAAAATATTTGGAGAATAATATCAATTTATCTACTAATTATATGTATAATATTTATTACTAATAGGTTAATATGGTAGATGATGTATTTAATATTTATATGATAAGTAGATGATATAAAGATTAAATATAATAAAATAAAAATAGTTTTGTATTTTTACGTGGAAATATTTGGCAGTATGGAGAAAAAGTAGTATCTTTGCAACGTCAAAAGAGGAAAATAAGGTTCAGACTACCTGTTCTGAGTGTAAGGAGAGCGAGAGAAATGACAACAAGGCGTGAAAACCTTGGACAAAACATCGACGCTATGCAATGCACGATATACAAACAGACGATAAGGAGTAAGAAAATTAAGACCAGCATCTT
Organism: uncultured Prevotellaceae bacterium; assembly: GCA_947307015.1. Lineage (GTDB taxonomy): Bacteria > Bacteroidota > Bacteroidia > Bacteroidales > Bacteroidaceae > Physcousia. The sequence continues at coordinate 5,822 of CAMZHV010000012.1, forward strand.
GGAAATGGACGAGCTGATGGCTCGTATTCAAACGGATGAAAAGAGGAGGAAAACGGTGGAAGCTTTCAGGCAAGAGCTGAAAGATCTTCCACCGTTCTTACGTCCACGAACTCGAGAACAGCTACCTAACATCTGTCCAGCGCAGAGTTTACGTCGGCAGCGCGACGGCTCGCAGCGGACAGTGTACAATGGGGTGGTGCTCCTTGAAGTGGATAACCTGCCACGACCTGAGGACATCCGGCGCGAGAAGACGCTGGCAACAGCTTGGCCCACGACGATGGCAGTACTCGAGGGTGCCGACGGGCACAGCCTGAAGATCCTGGTGCGCGGGACATTCGAGGACGGCACGCTGCCCTCGGAGGAAGAACAGATGGAACGCTTCCATCAACAGCTCTACACGACATGCGCGCAGGTGTATGCCAGCGTTTTAGGCCTAACGCCGAAGGCGAAGCAAGCGCGCATCGACGACACTTTCCTCTGGACCTTCGACCCAACGCTGCATTTCGACAAGGACGCGGCGGCGGTGAAGGTCAGCAGGAGTAGCGTGGCAACGACGCTCAGTGAGCGCCAGGAGGACGCGATGGTATACGGCCCCAAGAGTAGCCTGCCCTCAATGGAGAACAACGGACTGTGGAGGAGGCGGTTTGCGCTGGCGGTGAAGATCGCTGAAGAGAAGGGATTCGGCGGGAAAACCGCCGAACACGAACGCGCCAAGGGGACAGAGGAGCGAGAAAGAGAGAGGAAAAAAGGCGAGAGAGAGGGGACAGAGGAGATGGCGGCGAGGCTGGAAGGGGTAGCCCTGGAGGCGCTGCGGTTAGGGATACCACAGGAGGATGCGGTGCGACAGACAAGGGTGAGTGTGCGATGGAAGGCGCTAAGCGCCGAGCGGCAGCGGGCCATCATCGAGAGCGTGTACTTAGAGAACAGCGGAGAGGAGGGGCGCGACAGGAAGCATACGATGCAGGAGACAAGCTACAGGCTACAGGCTTTCATGCAGGCGAGATATGACCTGAGATTCAACGTATTGACGAACGGCGTAGAGTGGCGGAGGAACGATGCGGTGTCGTTCACGTTCCAGCCTTTGGACACCCGCGTGATGAACACAATGATACAAGAGTGCCATGAGAGCGGACTCGACGTCTTCGACCGCGACATGAAACGCTACCTCGGTTCAACACGCATCCGCGACTACAATGTGGCACGCGCCTACCTCAACGATATTACGGAGCGGTGGGACGGCGTGACCGACCATATCGGCGCATTGGCCGACCGCGTGCCGTGCCGCAACCCGCACTGGCGTGAGTGGTTCCACACGTGGTTCTTAGGTATGGTAAAGCAATGGGGCGGCGATCCCATGACGCACGGCAACAGCGTGGTGCCGCTGCTAATCGGTCCGCAGGGCTGCGGCAAGAGCACCTTCGGACAACTGCTGCTGCCGCCAGAGCTGCGCGAGGCTGGTTATCGCGAACTTGTTGACTTCACGAGCAAGGCGGATGCCGAGCGCCTGCTGACGAGCGCTCTGCTCATCAACCTCGACGAGTTCAACCAAATCAGCGAAAAGATACAACAAGGTTTCCTCAAGAATCTCATCCAGAAAAGCAGTGTCAAGGGACGCCGTCCGTACAGCAGTGTGATGCAGAATATGCCGCGCTACGCCTCGTTCATCGCCACGACGAACATGGCTGACGTACTGAGCGACCCCTCGGGTTCGCGGCGCTTCATCGTGGCTGACATCCGCGACGGTGCCATCATCGACAACACGCCTCCTTACAAGTGGGATGCGATGTTCGCACAGGCCTTGGCGGAGCTGGAACAGGGGCGTCGTCCGTACTTTACGCCCGAGGAGGTGCAGCAGATCGAAACCTATAACGCAACCTACAACGCCATGCGTGCTGAAGTGAGCCGTTTCCTCGACGTCTTCGAACTGGAAACGGAGCCTGACGATGGCGTTGAGAAGCTGAAACTTTCTGACATCACCAAAGCCATCAAACAGCAAACGGGCTACGAATACAGCGACAAGGCATTCAACTACCTGGGACGCTGGTTGACGAACGAGGCACGTGCCGGGCGCGTCCGTCGCTGGATGTCCAACGGGAGCCCGCGCTATCTACTGAGAAAGATATGACAGAAGGTAAAATTTGTAAAAAAGGTGAATTGTTGGCCAAAAAAGGTTTTAAAAATAGGAAATGTAACATTTTTGCGGTATCTTTGCAGCCAATTTGAAAAATAAATATTTCATCATGGAATTTACAGCCCAACAAATAGCACACTACGTCGACGGCACCGTGGACGGCAATCCCGAGGCTCGCGTCAGCACCTTCGCAAAAATCGAGGAGGGCGTGGAGGGCGCACTGTCGTTCTACTACGACCCCAATTATGAACAGTACGTCTACGAGACACTGTCAACGGTACTCCTCGTGCCACAGGCCTTCCAGCCGGCACAGCCCGTGAAAGCCACGCTTGTACGCGTCGACAATCCCCGCTTAGCCATCAGCAAGCTGCTGTCGCTCTACGAAAGCATGAAGCCCAAACGCACGGGCATCGACCCGTTGGCCTACGTAGCACCGACGGCCAAAATCGGCAAGGATGTCTATCTGGCTCCCTTTACCGCCGTTGGCGACAATGCCGTCATCGGAGACGGCACAGAGCTGCATCCCCACGCCACGGTCGGCGCCAATGCCAAGGTGGGCAGCGACTGCATCCTCTATGCCAACACCACCGTCTACCACGACTGCATCGTGGGTGACCGCTGCATCATGCACGCCGGGTCGGTTGTCGGAGCCGACGGTTTCGGCTTCACGCCCTCCGGCGACCATCTCGAAAAGATACCGCAGATTGGTATCGCCGTGCTCGAGGACGATGTGGAGCTCGGTGCCAACTCATGTGTAGACCGCGCCATGATGGGACGCACCGTGGTGCATCGCGGCACGAAGATCGACAACCTCGTGCAGGTGGCCCACAACGTGGATATCGGCGCCAATTCCATCCTCTGTGCCCAGGTGGGCGTGGCCGGCTCGACCAAGATTGGCGAATGGTGCGTGCTGGCGGGTCAGGTTGGCGTACCCAATCAGGTCAATATGCCCGACCATGTCACGTTGGGTGCCAAAACGGGCATCACGGGCGGCGGCCTGAAGGCTGGCGAGACATACATGGGCTTTCCCCACATGCCGGCACGACAGTGGCGCCGTTGCTACGCCACGTTCCGCAGCCTGCCCGAGATGTCCATGCAGGTACGCCAGCTGCAGAAACAGGTCGAGGAGCTCCAGAAGAAGCTCGACGCAAAATCCTAAACTTTCAATAGAACAAAGGTTTACATTGTTTTGATGCAACGACAAAAAACTATAGGCGGAAGCTTCACCTTATCTGGCAAAGGCTTGCATACAGGTCTTTACCTCACCGTAACTTTCAACCCCGCCCCCGAGAATTTTGGTTATAAGATCCAACGCATAGACCTGCCCGGACAACCCCTCATTGATGCCGTGGCCGAACATGTCGTAGAGACGACACGCGGCACGGTGCTGCAGCAGGGCGAGGCCCGATGCTCGACAGTGGAACACGCGCTGTCCTCGCTCTATGCCTTCGGCGTCGACAACTGTCTGCTGCAGGTCGACGGCCCAGAGGTGCCCATCCTCGACGGCTCGGCAGAGTTGTATGTCGAGAACCTGCACCGCGTGGGCGTCGTGGAACAGGACGCGCTGAAAGACTACTATGTCGTGGACAAGCAACTCGAAGTGCGCGACGAAAAGAGCGGCTCGGTCATCACCCTGCAGCCCGACGATAAGTTCAGCGTCTCCGTCACCATCGCCTTTCCCGGCAAGGTGCTAAGCAACCAGACCGCAGCGCTCACCGATATGTCCGATTACGAGACGGAGATAGCACCTGCCCGCACCTTCTGCTTCGTCCGCGAGGTGGAGATGATGCTGGCCGCCAACCTCATCAAGGGCGGCGACCTCGACAACGCCATCGTCATCTATGAGAACCAAAAGACGCAGGAGGAGCTGGACGAACTGGCCGACCGTATCGGTGCGCCGCACCACGACGCTGCCGAGCTGGGCTACCTGCAGACCAAGCCCCTGCAATGGGCCAACGAGCCTGCGCGCCACAAGCTCCTAGATATCCTCGGCGATATGGCCCTCATCGGCAAGCCCATCCGCGGCAGCCTGGTCGCTATGCGCCCCGGACACACCATCAACAACAAGTTCGCCCGTCTGTTGCGGCAGGAAATAGGGAAATGAATCTTTTTCCTGACAACAGACATCGTTTTTAAATAATAATTTTTGCTACGGAACATGAGCAATATTAGTCCATTAGCATACATCCACCCTGAAGCCAAGATTGGCGAGAACGTCGAGATCGGTCCCTTCTGCTACATCGATAAAGGTGTCGAGATCGGCGATAACAACACGCTGATGAACAGCGTTACTATCCTCTATGGTGCCCGCATCGGCTCTGGCAACATTTTCTTCCCCGGCGCCGTCATCAGTGCCATTCCACAGGATCTGAAGTTTCGCGGTGAGGACACGCTGGCCATCATCGGCGACAACAACAAGATCCGCGAGAATGTCACCATCAACCGAGGCACTGCCTCGAAGGGCCAGACCGTCGTGGGTTCGGGCAACCTCCTGATGGAAGGCTGCCACATCGCACACGACGACATCATCGGCAACAACATCATCATCGGCAACTGCACGAAGCTCGCCGGTGAGGTGACCATAGACGACAATGCCATCCTCTCGGCCTGCGTACTCGTGCATCAGTTCTGCCGCATAGGCAGCTATGCCATGGTCGGCGGTGGAACAGGCACCCCCCAGAGCATCCTGCCATATACCATCTGCGCCCGTCATCCGGCATCGTACTGCGGCTTGAACATTGTCGGGCTGCGGCGTCACGGTTTCGAGCGGGAGGTCATCAACACAATCCACGAAGCTTACAGAATCATCTTCCAGGGCGGTCTGTCTTTGGCCGACGCCCTCGACACCATACAGCGGGAGTTGCCGCAGACGCCTGAGATCCAGTACATCCTGAATTTCATCGAAGACACCAAGCAACGCGGTTTCGTACACTAACCATAAACGTTAAACGCAAAACGTTAAACGTATGCTTTACACCATCACCGCCGCCAGCCTCGAAGTAGAAGACTTCGCCATCGAGCTCCTGATAGAGTCCGATGCCACCTTCAAAGACCTCCATGACCTGATACGCCGTACCTGCGGCTGGGGGCAGCATAAGCCCTCCACCTTTTACATCTGCGATGACCGCTGGCATCGTGAGCGCACGATTCCCGAAAGCGGCTACGAATACGACACCATGGACGAGGTGGAGTTGGGCGACCTCCTCGAGGACGAGGGACAGCGTATGCAGTATATCTTCGACCCCGACGGCGGACGGGGACTGCTGCTCGAAGTGTCGCACATCAGCTACGGCAAGCATATTGGCGAGCCCACCTGCCGCCGCAGTCGCGGCACGGCGCCCGAGCTCATCATCGAGAAGGCAGCACAAGCCGCCGCGTCGAAGGAAGACCTGCTGGCACAGCTCAACGCGGCAGCCTTGACCGACGATGACGACGAGCTTGAACCTACGGACGACGAGCTCTTCGACATCGAGGAGATAGACCTCGAAGGTTTCGACTTCACCGAAGGATGAAGACGCTCATCGTACTCCTCGGCCCCACCGCCGTCGGCAAGACGGAGCAGGCCTTGCAGATCGCCGAGCATATCGACAGCCCCATCCTCAACGCCGACAGCCGCCAGCTCTACCGCGACCTGCGCATCGGCACGGCGGCGCCTACGGCAGAACAGCTGGCCCGCGTGAAGCATTATTTCGTCGGCACGCTCGGCATCCGTGACTACTACAGCGCCGCGCGCTTCGAGGCCGACGTCCTCGCCCTCGCCGACGAGCTCTTCAGCAGCCACGACTGCCTGCTGCTCAGCGGCGGATCGATGCTCTACATCGACGCTGTCTGTAAGGGCATCGATGACATCCCCACCGTGGACGAGGAGACGCGCAGCCTGATGCGGCAGCGTTTAGAGACAGAGGGCCTCGACACCCTGGCTCGCGAGCTGAAACTCCTCGATCCCGAGTACTATGCGCAGGTGGACCTCAAGAACACCAAGCGCATCGTCCACGCCCTCGAGATCTGCTACCAGACGGGACGCACCTTCACCAGCTTCCGCACGGCAACCAAGAAGAAACGCCCGTTCCAGATCCTCAAGATAGGTCTGCGGCGCGAACGGACAGACCTCTTCGAGCGCATCAACAGGCGTGTGGACAGCATGATAGCCGACGGACTCCTTGACGAGGCACGCGCCCTCCTACCCTACCGCGACGAGAACGCGCTGAACACCGTAGGCTACAAAGAGATGTTCCAAGTCCTTGACGGCACATGGGAGTTGGCTTTCGCCGCCGAGAGAATGAAAAAGAACACGCGTGTGTACGCGAAGAAACAGATGACGTGGTTCGCACACGACGATGACATACACTGGTTCCACCCCGACGACAGCGAGGCCATCATGGCACTCGTCGATTCCTATAGACAATGACACTGAAGCCCCTCATCCGACAGATCTATTCAGGTCCCTGGTACAAGCGCACCATCGTGTGGTTCTGTACCTTTGTTCTGACCTTCCTCCTGCTCCTCGGTGCAGTGGACGTCAATTTCCTGTGGCTCTTCGGCAAGTCGCCGGGCATCAATCAGATAAAGCATCCCGTCACGCAGGAGGCCAGTGAGGTCTTCACCTGCGACAGCGTGCTCATGGGACGCTTCTACAACCAGAACCGCACGCCCGTCACCTACGACGAGATCAGCCCTATCCTCATCCGCACGCTGATCGCTACCGAGGACGAACGCTTCTATCATCACCGCGGCGTGGACTTCCCCGGCCTCTTCGCGGCTTTTAAAGATATGTTGAACGGGCGCGCGCGCGGAGCCAGCACCATCACGCAGCAGCTGGCAAAGAACCTGTTCCGCGTGCGCACACAATACAGCACGGGACTCGTCGGACACATCCCAGGCGTCAGTATTCTCGTGATGAAAGCCAAGGAATGGATCGTGGCGACGAAGCTGGAGATCTACTTCACTAAAGAGGAGATCCTGACGATGTACCTCAACACCGTGGACTTCGGCTCCAACGCCTACGGTATCAAGACAGCTGCCCGCACTTATTTCGCCACCACGCCGCGCGCGCTCTCCTACGAGCAGGCCGCCACCCTCGTGGGGCTCCTCAAAGCCACCAGTTTCTACAACCCACGCACCAACCCTGAGAACTCGAGGGAGCGCCGTAATGTCGTGCTGCAGAATCTCTTCGACCACCACGGCATCGTCCTCAACGGCGAGTTTGCCACGCGCGCACAACTCGACAGCTTGCAAGCTACCGTCATGCAATGTGTAGACGCCCACGACAACGACTACTACAACGGCATCGCGCCCTACATGCGACAGGAGCTGCAGGACCACATCCACGACCTCTACGACGCGGGCCTCATCGCTGGCAATGAACGCCTCGACCTCTATGCCGACGGCCTGAAGATCTATACAACCATCGACTCGCGTATGCAACGCTATGCCGAGGACGCCGCCCTGCAACAGATGCGCACGTTGCAGCAACGTTTCAATGAACATTGGGGCAGCCAGAACCCTTGGCGCGACCAGCAGTACCGCGAGATTCCCAACTTCATCGAGAATATCGCCAAGAAGAGTACTTACTATCAAGAACTTACAGAGCGATTCCCTGATGCACCAGACAGCGTGGACTTCTATATGAACCAACCTCATGAGGTCAAGCTCTTCACCTACGACGGCCCCATCGTGCGGGAGATGTCCACGATGGATTCCATACGCTACATGGTACGCTTCCTGCATTGCGGCTTCGTAGCCATAGAGCCCGACACGCGCCACGTCAAAGCCTGGGTCGGCGACATCGATTTCGACTTTTGGGAGTACGACAAGGTCACGGCCCTGCGTCAGCCCGGCTCCACCTTCAAGCTCTTCGTTTACACGGAGGCTATGAAGAAAGGACTGCGCCCCTGCGACGTGCGCCTCGACTCATGGGCCAGCTACGGAAGCGAAGGTCACGAGTGGACGCCACACAATGCCAACGGAACGTTCTCCGACGTACACATGACGCTGAAGCAAGCCTTCGCACAGAGCACCAACAGCATCGCAGTCAAGGTAGCCAACGAAGTGGGCATCCATGATGTCGCTCAGACGGCACACGCCATGGGTATCCACTCCAAACTCGAAGAGGTGCCGGCCCTCAGCCTCGGCGCCAGCGACGTGACCCTCCTCGACCTCGTCAATGCCTACAGCACCGTCATCAACGACGGCAAATACAACCGTCCCCTGCTGGTGGAGAAGATCATAGACCGCAACGGCTACGTCATCTATCAAGCTAAGACGCAAGATGTTAAAGCCATCTCCTATCGCGCGGCCTTCTTCATGCAGCAGATGCTGCGCGGCGGCCTGACACAGCCCGGAGGCACTTCACAGGCCCTCTGGCAATACATCCACCCCGTCAGCCGGAAGACCGACTTCGGCGGCAAGACAGGAACATCGAACAACCATTCCGATGCCTGGTTCGTGGGCGTCACGCCCAAGCTCGTGGCTGGCGGCTGGGTGGGTGGCGAATATCGCAGCATACATTTCCGCACCGGGCAGCTCGGCCAGGGCAGCCGAACAGCCCTGCCCATCTTCGGAAGGTTCATCGCCAAAGTGTTGGGCGACAGCCGCTTCAGCAAATACTGCGTACCCTTCCCGCCACCAAGTCAGGAGATCAACAAAGCCGACTATGAATGTTCGACCTACGTAGAGCCAGCCCACGCCACCGACTCCCTCAACATCACCCCCATGGAAGGTGTCTCCTTCGACAACAAACCCGTCGAGGTGGAACAGTCTGAGCCTGCATCCGAAGGTAGTGACGAGCCAGAGATGGAACTGTAAGGAACATCATCATTCGCGAAATATCCTAACAAAATAATCACAAACCAACTAACTACATCAACCTATGACACTACGCCATTCCCTCTGGCTTGCGCTCGCTTTTGTCGCAACCGCCTCGCTCAGCGCCAAGAAGACTACCGAGGCCTACCTCTTCACCTATTTCACGGGCAACGCCCCTGAACAGGAGCAGATCTGCTATGCCATCTCCGACGACGGATGGAACTACACGCCCCTGAACAACGGCCAGCCCATCATTGCCTCCAAGGACATCGCCCGCACGGGCTGCGTTCGCGACCCCCACATACTCCGCGGCGAGGACGGCTACTTCTATATGGTCGTCACCGACATGAAGTCAAGCCTCGGATGGAGCAGCAATAGGGGCATCGTGCTCATGCGTTCCAAGGACATGGTACACTGGAAAACCAGCACCGTACATTTCCCTGAGCGCTATGCCGGGACGATGTTCGCGCATGTTACCCGCGTGTGGGCACCGCAGACCATCTATGATGAACTCACCGGACGCTACATCGTCTATTTCTCCATCCTCACCGATGACGGTTCCTGCCCTTACGACCGTGTCTACTGGGCTTATGCCAACAAGGACTTCACGGACATCGGCACACCGCACCTCCTCTTCGACATGGGCTCCGCCAGCATCGACACCGACATCGTCCGTGACGACGAAGGCCTCCTGCACATCTTCTTCAAGACCGAGGGAAGCCGTCAAAAGGGCATCAAGCAGTTTGTTGCGAAGGATTTTTACAAAGGAAAGACTTGGGAGCTACAGCCCGGATGGTGTCAGGACACCGATAAGGCCGTGGAAGGAGCTGGTGTCTTCCGCCTGCACGACGGCACATGGGTGCTCATGTACGACTGCTATACGAGCGGACACTATCAGTTCTGCAAGAGCTCAGACCTGAAGGTCTTCAAGCAGGTTCAGGACACCAAGACCGAGGGCGCCTTCACGCCGCGCCACGGCACCGTCATCGCCATCACGGCGAAGGAGAAGGCCCGTCTGCTGAAGGCTTTCCCCAACAAGTAATCCTTCTTCACGAGCGACAAAACGCCGCTCTTTGCATCAGCAACACACACATTTACGTCATTTAATCCACAAGCGCGGGCCGTTTTTTCGGTTCGCGCTTATTAACACTTATAGCGATATTAGCTGTTAAAAAACCTTAACCCAAAACGATTTAACACTGCTTTTTGCGAGATAGTTTAAAAAAAAGGCTTAATTTTGGGCGGTTTTTAACCATTAATCACTTACCGAAGCACCGTTTAGGGTGGTTTTATGAAGCACAATAAATCAAAAAACAAAATATTAACTATCTCAAATTCAACGTGTATGAAAAACCTTTTTAGCACTTTCGCTAAGCACTCAACGCGTGCGCTATGCGTACTCGTTGTCTGCGGGCTTTCATGGGCTTGTAAGGACGAATACCTGTGGGATGACGAAAAACCCACATGGTTGAACAAAAGCATCTATGAAAGTCTGCAAGAAGGCATGAAGGACGATCACGGAAATGTCACCCATTCATTCAACAATTACGTGAGGTTGTTGGAGGACAAGGATGTCAATCCCGAGGGCGTCCGTAACCTGAAGGACGTGTTGAGCAAGACGGGTTCCAAGACCGTGTTCGTCGCCGACGATCAGGCTTGGGAATCATTCTTCAAGCACAACGCAAGCCTGCCAGAAACCGACCCGTGGCACAATGCCACCAGTTACAACAACCTGACACCGGCGCAGAAGAAGTTGCTCATCCACGCGAGTATGCTCAACAACGCCATCGTCATGGAGAACCTCGCCAGCAGCGATGGTTCAGGCAGTCAGGCTCCCGTCCGCGGTGAGTACATGCGTCGCTTCACCGACGTCGACCTCGTGGACACCGTCACCTACCTGCCTGCTAACCAGGTGCCTTTCACCTACAACCCCGACGACATGGCCAACGGCCGTGACTATTGGGCAGAGTTCCGCAATAAGGACGGCGCCGAAGGCCCTGGCATCTATCTCGTACTCGACTCCACGTTGAGCATGATGCTTCATTTCACGCAGGAGCACATGTCCAAAAAGGAAATCACCGACGAGGATTTCGAGATTTTCATGGGCCGTAAGCGCGAGACACGCGATGTGCATATTTACGATGCTCTCCTCCTCGAGCAAGACCACGTCGCAGAAAATGGTTATGTCAACGTCACCGAGAAGGTCATCAAGCCCCTGCCCAACATGGCAGAGATGATCCGCACAAATGGTAATACGAAGATCTTCAGCCACATGCTGGATCGTTTTTCCTTCCCCTACCCCAACGCTGCCGTGACACGCGACTACAAGAATCTGCACCCCGACTTCACGGGAACCATCTATACCAAGAAATATTTCTCACTACGCGGTGCGGGCGGCAAATCTCAGAAAGTAGGCCCCGACGGCAAGACCTTCCAGGACGAGAAGGGTGAGATTAACCTGCAATACGACCCGGGATGGAACGAGTTCTATAATGAAAACGACGAACGCGTCGACATGGCCGCCATGTTCGTGCCCAACGACGAGGCGCTCAAGCAATACTTCTCCGAGGGCGGTGCCGGCTGGCAGCTCATGCTGACCTACGCTCCCGACCCCTACGCCGAGACACCTGATCTCGATGCCCTCTTCCGCAAGATCGACTATATCCCGCTGTCCACGCTCGCCGACCTGCTGAACGTCATCATGTTCAGCTCCTTCAACGGCTCCGTGCCCAGCAAGCTGACTACGCTGCGCGACTTCCAGTCGCAGGAGGAGATGTTCACGCCCGACGACCTGCAGGCCATCGACACCTGCCTCATCGCATGTAACGGCGCCGTCTACGTAACCAACAAGGTCTACGGTCCCGCCTCCTACATCTCCGTGGCTGCTCCTGCCAACATCAGCACCACCAACCTCATCATGAAGTGGGCCATCAACAACGGTGGCGACAACAAGGCAGATTACATGCACTTGAACTACTACGCCTACCTGATGGCTATGCGTTCGAACTTCGCCTTCTTCCTCCCGAGCGACGAAGCCCTCAAGAGATACTATGACCCCGTGAGCTTCACCAGTACGAAACCCCGTGTCATCCAGATGGCTTACAAAGGCACCGGTTCGGGTCTGCCGTTGTCGGTGGGACGTATCCTCTACCGCTACGACCTCGAGAACGGTTTGATCGGATCCATCTACAACCTCGACCAGTTGACCGAGACCGAGCTAATCAACCGTCTGAAGGACATCCTCGAAAGCCACACCATCGTGCTTGACGGCACCAACCCGTTAGACAACGAGGATGAATACTACATCGCCAAGAACCACGCTGCCATCAAAGTTACCAAGAACGAGCACAACGAAATCGTAAAGGTGCAGGGCGGCTTCCAGTTGGAGAACGAGCGTGCCGGCATCGTCAGCGGCGACCTCGGCACACACGAGATTGAAGTCAAAGCATCCAATACGAACCACATGGCCAACGGTACGACCTTCGTCATCGACGACGCACCCGTAATCCCCGCCAGCAAGAGTGTATACAACATCATTCATAACGAGTTTGGCGAGCAGTGCCAAGCCTTCTACGAGCTGACGGATATGGGCGCCAACGCCGACATTATCCAGGCCTGCGGTCTCGAAGCTGACAAGATGGCTATCTGGCTCGACTCCAAGTCGTCGGGCGGTGTCGACTACAACGTGAAGTTCTTCAACAACATGGACTACACCGTGCTCGTGCCGACCAACGAGGCCATAGCCGAAGCTGCTGCACTGGGTCTGCCCACATGGGAGAGCATCCGCGCCGACTACGAAAGCCTGCCCGAGGATCCCAACGATCCCGAGGTACACATTCTCAACGGCGAGGACTCCCTGCGCCTCCAGGCCAAGATCACCTACTTGAACAACTTCATCCGCTGTCATTTGGTTGACTTCAGTCTCTTCTTGGACAAGAGCGCGCGCGCAGAAACTGAATATGTCTCCCAGAGTTACGACTCTGAGAACGGTGTCTTCGTGAAAGTGCTCATGAGCCGCGACGGACAAGACCTGTACGTCCGTGACAACCAGGGAGGTCCCCGCTTCAACGTGGAGGGCGACCTGCAGAACATCATGGCACGCGACATCATCTGCCTCCTCGACCCCAACGGTAACTACAGCGGTAAGAAGACGTCGCCCACAGGACGCTCCTCCATGAACAACATCGTGCTCCAGAGTTCCAGCTTTGCTGTTGTCCACCAGATCAACGGCGTACTCTGTCACACACCACTTGTCAACGGACGCTACGACAGCGCATGGGCATCGCCTGCCGCCTGCAAGCGCTATCTGAGAGAACATGCCATCCCTAACGACACCAATTCCCTGAAGCACTATGAATAAGATTATAAAACTGATACTGCTGATCGTTGTCACATTCACGACAACCACTGTCAGCGCACAGCAACGACGTATCTCAGGTACCGTTTCGGATGACTTCGATGTAGTGCCTGGAGCCAACGTCGTCGAACGTGATAAGAACAATCGTATTGTCAGCGCCACGGTCACCGACATGAACGGTAACTTCACGCTGAACATCAAGGATCCTAACAACAACCTGACCATCACCTTCATGGGTCTGAAGCCCTGGTCTCAGAAGATCGGCACACGCAGCGTCTTCAAGATCAAGCTCGAGGACAATACCAAGCAGATGAAGGAAGTGGTCAAGGTCGGAAAGAAGAAGCAGCAGTCCGGCGGTCTGAGCATCCCGACACGTGAGTTGGCAGGTGCTACGCAGACCTTCAGCATGGACGAGATGGAAGGTATGGCTTTCGAGTCCGTCGACCAGGCCTTGCAGGGTCAGATCGCAGGTCTTGACATCGTGGCCAACTCCGGTAACCTCGGTTCGGGTACCACCATGCGCCTGCGCGGTACCTCTACTATTAATGGTAATGCCCAGCCGCTGATCGTCGTCAACGACCACATCTTCGAGCTCCCCGAGGACGCCCAGACCATCAACTTCGAGGACATGGACAACGAGGAACAGTTCTCTACGCTGCTCAATGTGAACCCCGAAGACATCGAGAGCATCGAGGTCCTCAAGGACGCCTCCACGGCCAAGTGGGGTTCGCGTGGTGCCAACGGTGTCATTGAGATTAAATTGCGCCGTGGTCACCGCGGCCCGACGAACGTAACCTTCTCCTACAAGTTCAACGGCACCTGGCAGCCCGACGGCTACAAGATGCTCGACGGCGACGGCTACACCATGATGCTGAAGGAAGCCTACTACAACCCCCAGCAGATTGCCACGAACATCCCCGAGTTGGACTACAACAACAACCTCACCGACATCTACGGACACTATAGCAACAACACCGACTGGATTGACAAGGTTCGTCAGTTCGGTAAGGAGCACAAGTGGTACGTAACGCTCTCCGGTGGTGGTGAGAAAGCTACGTTCCGCGTCAGTGCCGGTTACGACAAGTCCACGGGCTCCATCATCGCCCAGAAGCTCAACCGTTTCACGACACAGACAGCCCTCGACTACTGGGTCAGCGACCGCATCAAGTTCACTTCGAATATCAGCTTGACATTCACCACGAACTACAAGAACAACCCCAACGACATCCTCAACCGCGCCTACACCGCCATGCCTAACATGAGCGTCGAGGAGCTGATGGCACAGGATGTCAACGGCGTACTCACTTACTTGCCCACGGGCCGCTACTTCAACATGCTGCCGCTCGACCTGAGTAAGGACAACGACGGCCACCACACCAGCTATGAACTGCGCGATATGTTCATGAACGGTAACCCCGTGGCTTACGCATACGGCGGCTGGAACAAGGAGAACCAGTACAACCTGACACCGCAGTTCGCCATCGAATATAAGTTCCTCGGCAAGGACGACGACCACACACAGCTCAATTATAAGGGCGACGTGCAGCTGAACATCTACAACACGTCGTCCGACAAATATCTGCCCGCTGAGCTCCGCACAATGGACTGGATCTATGGCGGCGAAACTAGCCAGCGCTGGGATAATGCCGACCACTACAATAACCGTAACACGGTGGGCAACTCCGAGTACAAGAGCCTGGAGTTCACCACACGTCACGACATCTCCTTCTATCCCAAGTTCAAGAACGAGGACTGGACACTGCCCATGCTCGCCCGTTGGGAGATGAAGAGCGGACAGTCCAGCAACCAGAGCACCGACCTCTGGAACGTGCCTACGGGCATCACCGACCCCACGGTCAACGCCCTGCTCACAGGTGCTGGTGCCAGCAACAACGAATGGCGCGAGACCAGCTTCTTCGTGCAGGCGCACGCGTCCTATAAGAGTAAATATAGCTTGGATGCCAGTATCCGTTGGGACGGTTCCACAGCTTTCGGTGCCGGCAACAAGTTCGGAATGTTCCCGTTCTTCGGCGCCCGCTGGAACATCATCGACGAGAACTGGATGAAATGGTCGCGCAGCGTCATCAGCATGTTGTCCGTACGTCCCACATGGGGTATCACAGGTAACACCGGTGGCGGCGGCTTCAGCCAGTACAACAGATACGGTCAGTCCGGCTACTACAACGGCCACACCGTCATCATCCCCGAGAACCTCTCGCTTCGTTCCATCCGCTGGGAGAAGACACGTAAGCTCAACCTCGGCTTCAACCTCGGCCTCTTCGATGACCTTCTGGGCTTCGAGCTGGATATCTACGACCACAGGACCACAGACCTGATCATGCACAACCAGCGTATTGCATCGGCCAACGGCTTCAGCACACTGGCCAAGGTCAACGGTGGCACGATGCGCAACAAGGGTTGGGACTTGAACGCCCACACAGGATGGTTTGCCAAGGTCGGCAAGTTCCAATTGAAGCTGCGCGGTAACATCGCACAGAACTTCAACCAGGTGGAAGAGATGGATCCCATGATCCTCGACGATCTGAACCCCTCTGACACCTACCAGCCCTCCAACCTCGCCTACGACGCGCTCCGCCGTATCCAGGTCGGCAACGCCCTCGGTTCCATCTATGGTCTGAAATACTTAGGTGTCTACCGCTACGACTACGACCACAGCGGTTACGACATGAACTCATGGAACGCCTACGGCCGCTACGAGGTCGACGCTAACGGCAACACCTTCGACAACTATGAGGATGCTGTTGCACGCGGCACCGGTTACGATGCCAAGGGCAACCCCATCAACACCGCATCAGCAGCCCTCCACCGTGGCGAGACAGCCACCTGTCCTATCGCTTACGATGCCGACGGCAACATGCTGACCGACCAGAAGGGCGACCCCCTGCCGATGTACTACTGCTACAATGAGAGTAGTGCCAAGACCTTCCAGGGCGGCGATGCCATCTACGAGGATATCAACCACGATGGCCAGATCGACCGCTACGATATCGTCTACCTCGGCAACTCCAACCCCTCCTGCAACGGTGGTTTCGGTTTCACAGCCAAGTGGGATCGCCTCCAGATCAACACGGGCTTCAACTTCCGTATGGGCAACCAGATCGTGAACCTGGCACGTGCCAATGCCGAGAGTATGCGCAGCAATGCCAATCAGAGTTTCGCCACCACATGGCGCTGGCGTAAGAATGGCGACGAGACCGTCATCCCACGTGCCCTCAGCACCTCGAACTATGCCAGCTACAACTCACTGCCCTCCGACCGCTATGTCGAGAACGGCGACTACCTCCGCCTGCAGTATATCCAGATCAGCTACGACATTGATCCCAAGATCCTCAAGAAGGTGGGCATACGTCAGCTGAAACTCTACGCCTCGGCCAACAACCTCTTCGTATGGAGCAAGTACACAGGTACCGATCCTGAGGTCAGCCCCTCCGGCTTCAGCATCGCTGTGGACAACAACCGTACGCCGCGCTCACGCTCGTTCACGGCAAGTATTAATCTCGGTTTCTAAAAATAGGACGACATGAAACGTATCAAATATCTATCCAATATCGCGCTGATTGCCGTCATGGCGCTCAGTGCCGCTTCCTGCAACGACTTCCTGACGCTCTATCCTCAGGACCGAGTGGTGGAAGAAAACTTCTGGGAAGACAAGAATGACCTCGAAGGCGTGCGCTACGGAGCTTACAAGCAGATGGCCTCGACACTGCAGCAACTCATTGTCTGGGGTGACATCCGTTCCGATGCCTACACGCTCAACCCCGTCTATTCTTCGAGTCAGGGCAGCTACTACACCTACAAGAAGATTACGGAAGGTCTGCTCGACTCCACACTGACGGACTATGACTGGGGATCGGTCTACACCACCATCAATTATTGTAACAAAGTGCTCTCCCACGGCGAGGAGGTGCTGGCGCGCGACGCACAGTTCACCCGCACCGAATGGGAGCAGATGAAGGCAGAGATGACCGCCCTGCGCGCGTTCAACTATTTCTATCTCCTGCGCGCCTTCAAGGACATCCCCTACAGCAATGAGGTGATCAATTCCGACGAGGACACCCATGCCTTCGCCGCCACGCCGCAGCTGGAAGTCTTAGACATTCTCATCAGCGACGTGCGTCAGGTGGCCGGCAAGGGCCGCAACCGCAACGTCAAGCTCATCGACACGCGTGGCCTGATGACCAACACCTCCATCTACGCCCTGCTGGCTGAGATGTACCTGTGGCGCAACGCCCTGCGCGAAGGCCGCGGCTTCTCTGAAGACAGCCTGCGTATGGATGCCGACAGCGTCATCTACTTCGGACAGAAGTCCCTCGACTATCTGGCCATGCAGAACCAGCAGCTCACCAGCAGCGCCTTCGACCGCCCCAGCAACAAGACCGACGACTTCGGCAGCGGACTCACCAACGCCCCGCTCATCAAGAACGAGGACATGGAGAACGACTACAACGCCCAGCGCTCAGTCACGATCAACAGCTTCAATGAAATCTTCCAAGACGAAGGTAACAGCGACGAGAGCATCTTCGAACTCCAGTTCTCTCAGTCTGACAGTAGGGAAAATAAGGCTGTCAACCATTTCTGGGGCCATTCCAACGGTACACACTTCTCATCCAACCTGACGGCCATGCAGAACGCACTCGGCGCCAAGGCCGACCAGGACTGCCGTATGTGGTTCAGTTGCCAGAAATATTCAACAGACATGTCACGCGAGGAACTTGAAGAAGGCTATGTCTTCAAGTGGATGGAGTGCTACTTCACCTTCTACAAAGGACATCTGGCCGTCAACGCAGAGGACATGAGCTGGCACAACTGGATCTTCTACCGCCAGACCGATGTCATGCTGATGATGGCAGAGGCTTACGCCTGCCTCGGAGAGCTGAAGAAATGCAAGGACATCGTAGACGCTATCCAGAAGCGTAACATGCTCGATCAGGAAACAGGTCTTTCCACAACTGCCGACAACAACAAGGAGAAGTGCATTGACCTCGTCATGAAAGAGCGCCTCATCGAATTCGTCGGCGAGGGTAAGCGCTGGTTCGATCTCGTGCGCTACGCCGAGCGTTTTGCCGGAGGTCACAACCCCGACCCGCGTGAGCCGCAATACACCGACGGTGCCGACGGCGTCGCCAAGATGGTCACCAACTACTTAGGCAAGGGCGCATACAGCCGCCTGCAGCAGAACTTGAAGAACCGTATCAAGAACCGCTACGGCCTCTACTGCCCCATCTACTACAAGGAACTCCGCGCTAACAGATACCTCATCCGCCAGAACCCCGTATGGGATCGCAAGAAAGGTATTGACACCGAGGATTAACAATGCTTTCCAACGCTAATAAATCACAACAGATATGAAAACAATAGTTAGAACCTATCAACTCAAGCTGGCCTTGGTGGCTGCCTTCGTCGGCGTCCTGTTTGTGGGATGTACGGAGGAGATTGACACCTCGGCGCGCTTTACCCTGACGGAGTACACCGTCCTCTCGTACCTCGAGAGCGATTCTATCTACTCCGAGTATGTCAAGTTGATTCATCAGGTGCCCGTCAGCTCACAGTCGGCCTCGACAGTGGCACAGTTGCTGTCCGCACGCGGAAAGTACACCTGCTTCGCGCCCGACAACGAGGCCATTCAGGACTACCTCGACTCGCTGTGTGCCAAGGGTATCATCAGCCGTCCCGACTGGGATGCTTTCTCCAATGAGCGGACGCTGGACTCCGTGCGCAAGATCATCGTGCTGAACAGTATCATCGACGGCAGCCGCAACGGCGAAATCTACGAGGTCGGTGACATCTCATCCAAGGACGACAATGACGAGCTGCCTACGGCCAACCTCAACGACCGTAAGATCTACAAGACGTCGATCCCGCAGACCGACTCCATCTTCATCAACGGCGTAGCACTCATCGACCTGAATAACCGCGACATTGAGACCATCAACGGCCGCGTGCATCAGGTTCACGCCGTCATCGCGCCGAGCAACGACACGATGTCCGACCTCTTCCGCCAGTGGATAGCCGAGAACAAGCACGGCTTCCTCGTCGTTTCCAAGCTCATAGAGGCTGCAGGTCTGTATGACACGCTGAGCAAGACGCGCGACGATGTCTGGGAACAGCTCTATCTCACCAAGCAGGTCAAGGACCTGCCCAACCATCCGACAGAGCCCGACCAGCCCGGTTCCATGCCTGAGCACCGCAAGTACGGCTTCACCATCTTCGCTGAGAGCGACAATATCTGGGAAGGTGAAATCGGCAAGGCTGCTGAAGACATCACCGTGGAGGACGTCAAGAACTACCTCATCATGAAGGGTGCCTATCCAGAAGCTACCACTGATGACCAATACAAGAATCAAGACAACATCATCAATCAGTTCATCACCTACCACATCCTGCCCGAGAAGCTGAGTCGCGACAAGTTAGTCATCCACTACAACGAGCGTGGTTACTACTGGAAGACCAGCGGACAGCGCTACACTATCCCCGTCTACGATTACTACACCACGATGGGCAAGCGCCGCCTCCTGAAGCTCTTCGAGAGCGCCGACCGTGAGGGCATCTACCTCAACTGCTTCCCCATCCTTCGCAACGGACGCGGCAAGTATAGCCCCGAGCAGCTCAACGTCGACGACTATCATGAGAGCGGTGAATACCGCGAGGTGGGTTCCGCCCATGCCATGTACCCCGACGAGAACACGGGTATCAAGATCAACTACGAGACCGAGGAAGGAGCGAACCACGAGAACCTCATCAACGGTTGCATCTATCCCATCGACCGCATCCTCGTCTACACCGAGAACGTACGCAAGCGCCTCTCTGGTGAGCGCATCCGTATCGACATGGCAGCCATGTTCCCCGAATTTATCAACAACGATATTCGCCGACCCATGTCCTACTATCCCACGGGTGCCACGTTCACCAAGGGTATTCCCGTGAACTATCCGTATCTGGCAGACTGCCAAATCATGGAAGGGACACAGTTCTACTATTTCGGTGCCTTCGAGCGTTCATGGAGTAACTACCAGATGGATGAATTCAATATCATCGGTAAGTATGAGATCACCATGCGCCTGCCGCCAGTGCCCACGAAGGGACACTACGAGATCCGCTTTGGTGTGAGTTCCGGTTCGTCTGTACGCAGTATGTGTCAGGTCTACTTCGGCGATAACCTCAACTACCTCCCGGCAGCAGGTATTCCTATGGACCTCCGCATCGGCTTCGTCCGCCATCGCTTCTCAAGCGGCAACCAGACATCCACCTTCGGTTACTCTTCCGAGGACGATTACAAGGCAGAGCTGAAATACTCCATGGAGGAGCAGGACGAGATTACGAAGTCGCTCCGCGCTCGCGGATTCATGAAGGGTCCCAAGTACTTCCACTGCGGCAACAGCACATCAGCCTCACTCGGCATCGAGTGTGAATGGGTAACGCGCCGTATCATGGTCAGTGCCGACATGGATCCTGACAAGACATACTACATCCGCTTCAAGAATGTGCTCAACAACGAGAAGCTCCAATTCTTCACGGACTACCTCGAGTTCGTCTCCAAGGATGTCTATGACAATCCCGTTGAACCTGAGGACTATTGGTAATTAATAAAATTATGCAACTATGATACAAGGAAAAATCACACGATGCATCCAGGCAGGATTCCTCGGAGTAGCCATGTTTGCGCTACTCCCAGCCTGCACTGACGACCATTTCGTTGTCCAAGAAGGAGGCGGAATCGGAGAGAATGCGACCCTCACGTTGTGGGAGCAAATCAAAGCCGATCCCGAATTGAGCAACTTCGCCAATATTGTGGAGAAGACACCAGCTTTCAAGGACGAGAAACACCCGATCCAGAACTACACGTTCAAGGATGTCCTCAGCAGCAACCAGTCGCTGACGGTCTTCGCGCCGACGAACAGCGCCTTCACGGCTGAGGAGATTGCCTACTACGACTCCCTCGTGCAGGTGCGACCCTACGACGTGTTCCTACGCCTCGTGGGTAACCACATCACCCGCAACCGCTATGCAGCCACGGGCACGAATCCCACCGGCGAAGCCGAGAAACTGGTGATGATCAACAACAAGAAGGCAACTTTCGACCGCGACGCACAGCTCTTCAAAGAGATCCCCCTCGTGAAGGCTAACATCCCGGCGACGAATGGTCTCCTGCACAAGATTGGGCAGCAGTCACCCTTCGCCTACAATGTGTACGAATATATCCGTGCCAACGACCGAACCTACCGCAAGGTCAACGAATGGCTCGAACAGCACGACACGCTGTACTTCAACTCCAGCCTGAGCGCTGAGGCAGGTTCCAACCCCGAGACGGGCGAACCTATCTATGTCGACAGCGTCTACAGCCGTTACAATTCGCTGTACAACTATTACTACAGCCCCCGCTCCGTGGAATGGGTGATGCCTCACAAGGGTGTCAATGCCTACCTGGAAGCTGAGGATAGTATCTGGGCTGTGGCACTGCCCAGCGATGCTGCCTGGAATGAGGCATATCAGAAGATGCAGTCGTGGTACACGTACGCCAACACCTATTTCGACAAGACGAAGGAAGAAGCCCTCGTGAAGGATAATCCCTCCGCCAAGCGCAACATGACGCTCACCGTCACCGACTCGCTGAAGGATATCTCCTTCGCCATGGATATGGTTTCACCCATGGTCTTCAACGTCCGTATGCAGAAACGCATCCCCGAGCAGCCCACTTTCTGGACTATCGAGACCTTCCTGCAGTATGAGAACAAGAAGCTCTTCAACACACGCACCGACACCTTCACCATCGACCAGAACGCTACCGTTGACGCGAAGCCGTTGATTTTCGACGGCAAATCACCTGTCACCGTATCTAACGGTATCCTCTATCCCTTGGATCACTGGAACTTCCACAAGGCCTACGGATACAAGGATGTCGACGTGAAGCTGAACCCGCAAAGCCTGTTCCAGCACGTGCGCTACAACCTGACAACACAGGAACAGAAGGAACGCACGTACAACGCTGACTACGAAGTCACCAGCTTCAACAGCGAGACCAGCGCACTGGCCAACGACAGCGCACTCGGACGCGTCTCCAAGAACACCTTCATGACGTTCTCCAGAAGCATCAACCAGCCGACAGCTGAGATCAAGCTCAGAGGCAATGATGCCGACCAGCAGATTCTCAGTAATATGCCCTACGACATCTACGTCGTCATGGTGCCAGACTTCTATCGCGTAGACCCCGACTCCATCATGGCTGTTACACCTGGCGAGACTCCCTTCAAGAAGAACAAGCTTCAGGTGCAGATCAACTACCTCAGCGAGGATCTCAAAGAGACACTGACGCCTCAGGCGGACATGAGGTTCGACTATGACGGCGAGCGTGTGGACACCATCTATGTCGGAACGTTCACCTTCCCCTACTCCTACCGCAACTTGTCAAAGACCTATCCGACGATGATCATCAAGTCACAGACCATCAGCACGGCGTTGAGGAACCAGGGTTATCAGACCACGTTCTCCATTGACAAGGTTATTCTCAGAGCGAAAGAAGATTAAGAATGAATCCTAAAAAATTGGAAATCATGAGTAAGAGATTCAATCCATCAAACCTCCATAAGGCATTCCGTCTTGCGCTCTGCCTGTTCGTCGTGTCAGGAGCATACGCTCCGGTCATGGCGCAGGATGAGGTGGTAGACGAAGAGGCTATTGCCGAAGCCGACAGCATAGCGTTGGCCAAA
Organism: uncultured Prevotellaceae bacterium; assembly: GCA_947307015.1. GTDB lineage: Bacteria > Bacteroidota > Bacteroidia > Bacteroidales > Bacteroidaceae > Physcousia. The sequence continues at coordinate 28,839 of CAMZHV010000012.1, forward strand.
CGACGCATAGCCAAGAAGCCGGTAAAACAATATGAAATGAGAACTGTTGCCGGTACCATCACCGATGGCGCCACGGGCCTGCCCATGGGCGGTGTGCGTGTACAGGCATTGCAGCTGCCGAAATACTCCACGCTGACCGAAGAGGACGGTACCTATAAACTCGAAGTGCCCGTCTTCTGCCATGCGCTACTCTTGGAGGCTCCCGACTACAACCTCCAGCAGTTGGCCATCAAGGGCGACACCGGACAGGACGCCAGGCTGCTGAGCGCCAAGTTCCGCGGTTTCTACACCGACGGCACATCCATCACGGCACAGAAGAAGATCCTCCTCGAAGAGACCAGCTCCATCAGCGTGGAGACGGATATGCAGAACCTACTCGCGGGTGACATCCACTCCTCAAGCCGTGCTGCGCTGCCCGGGCAGGGAGCCTACTTCACCATCCGTGGTATCAACTCCATCAACGCTTCTGCACAGCCGCTGTTCATCATCGACGGCAACATGGTCGACCTCGAAGAGGAACGCACGAGCCTCCACCAAGGCTACTACAACAACCTCCTCGCCGGCCTCGACCCTGAGAATGTCGAGAGCATCCAAGTCCTCAAGAACGGTACCGCACTCTATGGTGCCAAGGGCGCCAACGGCGTGGTCATCATCAACACCAAGCGCGGACATAGCATGGCAACAAAAATTAATGTACGCGTATACGGTGGCGTGGAGCTTGCTCCGTCACGCATCAAGATGATGGACGGCGATGCCTATCGCAGCTACCTCAGCGAACTGGCAGGTACGGTCAGGGACGTGCGCGAGTCCACCTCGGGCAGCCTCAGCCAGTATGCCTTCCTCAACGAGGCTCCGGAAAGCAGCAACTACTACCGCAGCGTGTTCCACAACAACACCGACTGGCAGAAGGATATGTACCACACGGCCTTCACGCAGAATTACAAGGTCAGCGTTGAGGGTGGTGACGACATCGGTATGTACGACCTCTCCTTAGGCTACACCAAAGGACAGGCTACGCTCAAGGGTAATGACTTCAGCCGTCTGAACCTCCGCTTCAACACAGACATCAAGGTCTTCGAGAAGGTTCATGCCGGACTCGATATCGCCTACAACCAGACGAGCTACGACGTCCTCGACAACGGTTGGAGCGAGAGCTACGACATGCAGAACATCGGTTCCACCAATGTCCTCGGCCTGTTGCAGGCTCCATTCCTCTCACCCTACGCCTACTACCACGACGAGAACACGGGTCGCCTGGAGCTCTCGCATGAATATGCAGGAAAGTACGCCTCCACCAACGGTGTCGGACGCTGGATCCAGAACCCCTTCAGCTTCCCCCACGCCTTGGACTATGACATCAACGAATGTCTCCGCAACCCCTACTGGATCATCCGCAACGGCGATGGCAAAAACAAGAACTATGCCGAGCTCACGCAGATCAGCATCAACTTCTCCCCGAAGTATCAGGTGACCAAGCAGTTCTCTATCAGCGACCGCTTCAACTACACCCTGAACCGCAACAATGAGAAGTACTTCTTGCCCAACAACGGTGCCACGATGTATTTCCTGCAGGATCTCGGTGAGATCAGTTCTGTGCTGAAGTCACAGTTCACCAAGGAGAGCACCATCAACAACGACCTGCGTTTGGAATGGGCCAACACCTACGGTGCCCACACCATCGACATCTTCGGCGGCTGGCGTTATAACAACTACAGCTACAGCTACTCCTTCATGCGCGGTTACAACAATGAGAACGATAAGTTGCCCAACATCTCCAAGAACATGCAGTACGTAAACTACGGAGGTACCAAGGACAACTGGATCGACATGGCCTACTACCTCAATGCCGAATACAACTTCCAGAACAAGTACTTCGCACAGCTCACCGTATCGAGTCAGGCCAGCAGCCGCTTCGGCAAGAACACCAAGGACGGTCTGCATCTGGCAGGCGTCAGCTGGGGTATCTTCCCGAGCCTTCAGCTCGGTTGGGTCATCAGCAACGAGAACTGGTTCAAGACGGGCAAGGCCGTCAACTACCTGAAGCTCACGGCTGGTATCGACCAGAGTGGTAACGACGGTATTGACTACTATGCCGCCCGCACCTATTGGGAGAGCCAGCAGGTCACTGAGAACACTGTCGGTCTCGTGTTGAAGAACCTCGAGAACACCGGTATCCAGTGGGAGACCACTACACGCTTCAACGCCGCTCTCGAAGGCTCATTCTTCCACAACCGCTTGAATGCCGGTGTAGACTTCTACTTGAGCAAGACCGACAACCTGCTGACGATGAAGGATCTCGACTACCTCTCTGGTCTTGGCAAGTACTGGACCAACGACGGTCAGCTCAAGAATATCGGCGTTGACTTCCATATCGCCGCAGCCCTCGTCAATGCCAAGAACGTGAAGTGGGAGATCGGCGCAAGCCTCGGTCATTACAAGAATGAGATCACCAAGCTGCCTGAAAGCGATGTCATGACGCTCAAGGATGCTAACGGCAACACCACAAGCGTCATCTACGGCCACACCAACAGCATCTACGGAACGGATAACATCCTCACCGCAGTAGGCTATGCTGCCGGCACCTTCTACGGCTGGGAGACCAACGGCGTCCTCGCTGACGATGCAGAGGCCAGCACGGCTGGTAAGATGGGCTACCTCAAGTATCCCACAGGTCTGAAAGAGAACCCCTACAGCAACTTCCAGGCTGGCGACATCCGTTTCGTCGACCAGAACGGCGACGGCGTCATCGATGACAGCGACAAGGTCGCCATCGGCAACCCCAACCCCGACATCTACGGCAACATCTTTACCGACCTCACTTGGAAGAACCTGCGCCTCGACGTCAACTTCAAGTATTCACTCGGAAATGATGTCTACAACTATCAGCGTTCTATCATTGAAGGTGGCAACACCACCTACAACCAGACAACGGCCGTGCAGAACCGCTGGACCTACGAGGGACAGCGCACCGACGTGCCTAAGGTCTGCTACATCGACGGTGCCGACTGGCGTAACAACGAGCGTATGTCCGACCGTTGGATCGAAGATGGCAGCTACCTCAAGCTGAAGAACGTACGTCTCACCTACACCGTTCCCGTGCATACTTCCTGGCTGCAGGGTCTCCGTGTATGGGGCGAAGGCAACAACCTATTCACCCTCACCCGCTATCTGGGCGTAGACCCCGAGACCAGCGCCCGCAACAGCGTCCTCTATCAGGGCATCGACACGGGTCTGCTCTCACCCGGCCGCAGCTTCAACGTGGGTGTTTCCATCAACCTCTAATACGACATCATGATGAAAAAGAATATCATTGCATATCTTCTCCTCGCGCTGACCCTCGGGTTCAGCTTCACCTCTTGCGAGGACATGCTCACGGGTGACATGGACCGACACGTCGAAATCGACGAAGTGGCCCAAGATACCCTCTACAGCTATTGGGGAATCCTGAAGAGCCTGCAGAACATTGCAGAGCGCTACGTCATCTTAGGTGAATGTCGTGGTGACTTGGTCGATGGCACTCAGTATGTCAGCGATTCCATCAACTCCATCTTGGAGTTCGGCCTCACCGGCGATGCCTCCGATGGCTCCAACCGCTACCTCAAGGCCGCTGACTTCTACCACATCATCAACTCCTGCAACGCTTACATCTACCGTTGCGACACAGCAGCAGTCTCCGGTTTGAACAAGTCGCTCATGCTGAGCGAGTACGCGCAGGTCGTCAGCATCCGTGCGTGGGCTTACCTGCAATTGGTGCTGACCTATGGCGAGGTTCCTTACTTCGAGACACCTATGCTCTCGACAGCCGATATGGAAGATTTCCGCAAGGCTCCGAAGACGGTCAACGCCAACACGCTCGCCAGCAGCGGCGTAGTGGACAGGGTCGAGGAAGTGCTCTACGTCCCCACCGTGTTCCGTGGCGACTCCATTCGTGCCGTCCCCTATCCCGACTACGAATATTACGGACGCACGAAGATCATCGCCTACGCAACGCAGTGCCTCTTCCCGCAGGACCTCGTGCTCGGTGACATCTATCTCCTCCGCGCACAGGGTGAAGGCTCAGAAGCTGACTACCGCAAGGCTGCTCAGCACTACTACAACTTCCTGAACTCCGACAAGGGTGGTCCGCTGTTGCCTAACACCATGTACGGAGCGATGTACAAGAGTATGCTTACAGAGCAGTATGCGCTTATTTCGACAAGCGGATGGCCAACAATGTTCTCGAATGCGGCGGCAAAGACCAGCACTTCACGTGAGCTGGTGACGGTCATCCCGTCCAACACCAACAAGCTGTGGGGCACCGTACTGCGCGGCATCAATGAGATGTTTGGCTTCGATGCTACGCTCAGCGTCAGCACATCGGCTCAGGACACAGTGACCTCTTCCAGCGTCAGCCTGGAGCGCAACTTCGAGCATCAGCTTGACGCCTCCAAAGCTTACAAGGCTTTGAACAAGGCACAGAGTTATGAGGCATATATCGGCCCCGAGGGCAACCAGCACTGCACAGTGCTCGTTGGCGCCGGCGATGCCCGCTATGAGATGGCCACCAGCAACTACACCGACTATGAGAAGGGTGCACTGGAGGAAACAAACTTTGTCGTGAAGCAGAACCCCGGCGGTGCCTTCACCACAACTTATCCCTGCATCTATCGTAAGGCCAGCATTTGGCTCCGCTTTGCTCAGGCCCTCAACGGCGCCGGCTTCCCGGGCTATGCTTTCGCTATCCTGCGCCACGGCCTCGTCGGTACGGAAGGTTGGCTGCCTGCACTCACTGGCAACGGAACCCTTAAGTATAGTCTTAATGATGGCATAACGCTTGATATCAAGACTGAGGGTGACTATGAACCGGATTTGGGAACCCTAAAATACTATGATCCCTCTTCGATAGTCGCTAACGCAGATACTTTATTCTACGACAATTATTCAGAATTCTATGCTAATTGTCTGAAAGCAGCGCTCGATACCCTACCCACGCTGCAAGATTCGGTGGCGTTCATTAATTCGCACTGGGCAGCTAAGGCAACGACTTACACTCAGATTCCAATTAGTGGTGCAGCGGCCTGCGATTATATTTCTTTGCGTGAAGCACAAAATGCCAAGAAGGCCCCGTTCCTCAACTTCAACACGGTCTACCTCCGCGGTTCTAACAGCAACAACAGCGTGCGTATTCTCTACGGCGTCACGGAGTACAACATCAACGGTTCCATGACCTGGAGTAACTCCAATGGCGCAGTGTCCATGGGTATTCACCAGCGTGGTTGCGGTCTGCTCCGCTGGACGGAAGCCGAGTCGACCTACAACTATGTTGACCAGATCAACAAGATGCTGAACCTCTACGAAGGACAGGAAGAAGAACTGACTCTCTCCGATATCTACAATCCCGATAACCTCCGCACGGTGCAGGTAGCCATCGCCGACCTCATTATCGACGAGATGGCACTCGAGACATCCTTCGAGGGCAACCGCTTCTTCGACCTGCTATGCTACAGCCGCTTCCTCGGTGGCCAGAAGGGTATCGATCGCTTTGCCAAGCGCGTCTCCGAGCGCGGAGGCACACCCAACTCTGCTCTCTACTCGCACTTGCAGAACCAGAGCAACTGGTACTTCAAGCTCCCGTAAGCATTGTCGTAGAAGCACTCACGTAGATTTCAACACACACCTAAGAAAATTTACAAAACATCTATTTGTATCGACTGTTTGACACACGTCAGACAGTCGATACCTTTATATAGGGTTGACTGTTTACCTTCATATATGCAGTTTTTTTGCCTAAAGTTTGGTGCGAAAGACATTTTTCCGTATCTTCGCACACAAATACGACTAACTAAACCAAAAAGAAGACAATGAAAAGACTATTTTTAGTTGTGTTTGTTGCGACTATGTCGCAACTCACCGTCTGTGCCCAGACCCAGAAAGAGGCTTGGCTCAACCCCAACATCACGCGCGTTAACACCGAAGCACCACGCGCCTCGTTCTTTGCCTACGAGTCCGCGAACAAAGCCACAGCGGCCGACAAGACGCGTTCCGATCGCTATTTCTCCCTCGAAGGGAAGTGGCGTTTCCGCTTTGACCTCAACCACAACGACGCGCCCGCCGACTTCTTCACCCTGAAGTACGACGATTCAAAGTGGGTGGACTTCCCCGTGCCCGGACTCTTTGAGTTCGAAGGCTATGGCGACAAGATCTACAAGAACGTAGGCTACTCCTGGGACACGCAATTCGACTCCAACCCGCCCTACGTCGAGGAGCGCAACAACTACACGGGTTCCTACCGCAAGACAATCAACGTCCCCTCCTCATGGAAAGGACAGGACATCTACCTCCACGTAGGCTCCGCCACCTCGAACCTTGAGCTGTGGGTCAACGGCAAGTACGTCGGCTACAGCGAGGACTCGAAAATGGAGGCTGAGTTCGACCTCACCAAGTTCCTCATCCCCGGCAAGGAGAACCTCATTGCCATGCGCGTCATGCGCTGGTGCGACGGTTCCTATCTCGAGGATCAGGACTTCTGGCGCTTCACGGGCATCGCACGCGAAGTGTACCTCTATGCGCGTCCCAAGGCGCACATCAAGGACATCTTCATCCACCAAGATGTCGTCAACAACTACAAGGACGGCCAATTGAAGGTTGACATCACAGCTCCCGCTGCCAAGGGCTACATCGTAGAAGCCGCACTCACCTCCCCCTCAGGTCAGGTGGTGAACGACGGTTTCCCCGTTGCTGTCACGCTCGCAGCGCAGCCCACTTCCTTCACCGTCACCATCCCCTCCATCAAGGCCTGGAGCGCAGAGCTACCCAACCTCTACACCCTCACCCTCACCCTCAAGGACAAGAAGGGTAATGTCATTGAAGTCATCCCGCAGCGCGTAGGCTTCCGCAACATCAAGATTGAAGGCGGACAGCTCCTCGTCAACGGTCAGCCCATCCTCATCAAGGGTGCCGACCGCCACGAGCTCGACCCCGACCATGGTTACCTTGTCTCCGTGGAGCGCATGATTGAAGACATCAAGATCATGAAGGAGTTGAACATGAACGCTGTACGTACATGCCACTACTCCGACGATCCCCGCTGGTACGACCTTTGTGATGAATATGGTCTCTATGTCGTCGCCGAGACGAACATCGAGAGCCACGGCATGGGCTATGGCGACCGCACATTGGCCAAGAACCCCGCTTTCGAGAAAGCACATATCGAGCGCAACCAGCATAACGTGCAGGTGCAGAAGAACCATCCCAGCGTCATCTTCTGGAGCCTCGGCAATGAGGCCGGCTACGGTCCCAACTTCGAGAAAGCTTACGATGCCGTCAAGGCCATCGACACCTCACGTCCCGTGCAGTACGAGCAGGCACATCAGAACGGCAAGACCGACATTTTCTGCCCGATGTACTACGACTACAACGGCTGCGAACGCTACAGCCAGGGCGATAATCCCCGTCCACTTATCCAGTGCGAATATGCCCACGCCATGGGTAACAGCATGGGCGGCTTCGGCGAGTACTGGCGCATCATCCGCAAATACCCCAAGTACCAGGGTGGCTTCATCTGGGACTTCGTGGATCAGGGTATGCGCGCCAAGAGCCGTGTGACAGGCAAGGAAATCATGGCCTATGGTGGTGACTTCGGCCGCTATCCCGCTTCCGACCACAACTTCAACTGCAACGGTGTCATTGCCGCCGACCGCACGCTCCATCCACACGCCTACGAAGTGCAGTATTACTATCAGGACATCTGGGCAACAGTGCCCGAAGGCAAGACACTCCTCGACGGCGAGGTTGACCTCTACAACGAATACTTCTTCCGCTCGATGGATGACGTGGAGGTTGTTGCCACACTCCTGACTTTTGACGGCACGCGCATGGACAAGCAGACGGAAAAGCTCCGCTATCCCATCAACCTCGCACCCCAGCAGCGCGAGCACTACACCATCCCCGCTGAGATGATCTCCTATCTGAAAAATGCCATGGCCAACAGCCTCTGGGCTGCCGTCGACGTCCAGTTCCGCCTTAACCGCGACCGCGGCCTCCTCAAGAAAGGCACCGTCATCGCCAAAGCGCAATTCGAACTGAAGCCCTACACCCTCCCCACCGTTCAAGATGTCATGGGGGCAGTTGACGCTTCTTCCGCCAGCGCCGCCACCGTCGCCAAGGACGAGGCAAAATCCTGGCTCACCCTCTCTGCCGCCGGCGTCAGCGTGACATGGAACAAGTGGACTGGCAACATCGACTACTACGACATCAATGGCACACCCGTCCTCGAAGACCGCAAGAGCGTGGAGCCCAGCTTCTGGCGCGCACCCACTGACAACGACTACGGCGCACAGCTCCAGAACAAGCTCGGTGCATGGAAACATGCCCGCTGGAACAAGAAATCCATGGACTGCACACAGCTCGACAACCAGAGCCAGCAGGTCGTCGTGAAATACCACTGCGATGCTCTCGACGCCGACCTCACCATGACCTACGTCCTCACTCCGAAGGGCGACCTCATCGTCACTGAGAACCTCGATGTCAACGAGAATGCCGAGAAGAAGCCGCAGATGATGGCTATGGGTATGACCTGGCGCTTCGACAAGGCTTACAAGAAAGCTTCCTACCTCGGACGCGGCCCCATCGAGAACTATGGCGACCGCAAGGACAATGCTTTCATTGGCCTGTATGACACCAAGGTAGCTAATGAATATTGGAACGGATACGTGCGCCCGCAGGAGAGCGGAAACCACTGCGACGTCATCCAGTGGACGCTGACGGCCAACGGCAAACCCGACGTGACCTTCCTTGCCACAGGCCCCATGGAAGTCTCTGCCCTCCCCTATGAAATCGAAGACCTCGACGATGGCCCGCGCAAGGATGCTCACCAGAGCCATAGCGGCGACCTCATCCCGCGCGAGTACACCGTACTCCAGCTCCGTGCCTTCCAAATGGGTATCGGATGTGTCAACAGTTGGGGCGCTTGGCCGCAAGATAAGTTTGTTCCTAAGTACGAGGATCACACCTTCACCTATATCGTGAGACCGCAGAAGTAATAACTATATGAAAAACAAGCAAACGGCTAAGTCAACCACCCTCGCCGCTCTACTGGAGAGTAGCTGGGGGTGGTGGCTTGTCATCTTATGCGTATTGGGTGTTGCAGGCTACAAGCTGGTCAGCGAAGAGAGCGAGACCCTCCTGCGCGCACAAGAGCTCAACCTCTGGTTGCCCACGGGACTCTTCTGGAAGACCATGATGCAGTACCCGGGTGGTGCCGCTTCATGGCTCGCCACTTACCTCACTCAGTATTTCTACTATCCCTGGCTCGGCGTGAGCATCCTCTGCGGCCTTTGGCTCATCATCTGCTGCCTGCTTGTATGGGCCTATCGGCTGCAAGGACCATGGCGCGCCCTGACGCTCCTCGTGCCCCTCGCACTCATGGCCTGCTTCGTGCAGACCGGCTATTGGATCTACTACCAGAAGCTGCAAGGTCATCTCCTCGTACCCACCGTCGGCGTCCTCTTTGCAGCCCTCTGCCTCGCCGTGCAGCGCCTCCTAAGCGACGCCCTCCCCACCAAGACCGCCCGCTGGGCTCGCCTCCTCTGGATGGCTCTCGTCTGCATCTTTGGCTATCCCTTCTTCGGAGCTTGGGCTTTAGGAGCTACAGGACTACTGGCACTTCTCCCTGGTTCGGGGGGAGAGTCCGTTCTTGCCATCCTCCTCATCGCAGCCGTCCCGCAGATCTGCTACCAACGTTTCTTTGAGATGACGGAGCGCAGTTTCCTTTACGTTGCCGCCATGCCCTCCTTCCGCAATGGCCAGGACGTTTTCACGGAGTACCGACTCCCTTACTACGCCATCATCCTCACTTTCCTCATCCTCGCTGTTGTTAGTTGGATAAGCAACGTATTCGCCGCAGAGAAAAGCAAGCTGCGTCCATGGCTCCCTCCCGTCATCGTCCTCGTCCTTCTCTTCGCTGGCATCTTCGGTGTCAGCAAGGCCTGGTATCATGACGTCAATTTCCAGAAAGAGCTTTCCATGAACCGCGCCGTCCAAGAACTCGACTGGGAGCGCGTCCTCACCATCGCCCGCGATGGCAGCAGCACCGTCAAGCCCACACGCCAGATCGTCATGTACAAAAACCTCGCCCTCTTCCGCCTCGGACGTGCCGCCAATGAGATGTTCTTTTATCCCGAAGGTGCCATGCAGCAAAACGCCCCGTGGAGAGCGCGCATGACACAGATTGGCGGCAAGCTCATCTACTACCACTATGGCAAGGAGAACTTCTGTTACCGCTGGTGCATGGAAGACGGTGTGGAATTTGGATGGAAGGTCGAAACCTTGAAATTCATGGCGCGCACGAGCATCCTCAATCATGAATGGACCGTGGCCCGCAAGTACCTCGACCTCCTCAAGAAGACCACCTTCCACCGCGCGTGGGCTGAACGTTATGAGAAATATCTCGCCACACCCGATGCCTTCGACCTCCATAAACTCGAAGCATCCGTCAAGGCTGGCAAGCCACTCCTCGATGAGGAAGGCATGAAGGAGTTTGAGCCCATCCTCCACCTGATGTCCTACCCCGATCGTCTCGACGGCGACAACACCCTCGTAGAGATGTATCTCCTCCAGACCTTCGCTCGCGGCAACGGCGACGACCCCCTCTTCCAAGAGATGACGCTACTCTGCTCCCTCATTATGAAAGACATAGACCTCTTCTGGCCACGTTTCATGAAGTTCGCCACGTTGCACCCTGACCTCCACATGCCACTCCACTACCAAGAGGCCGCCTACCTCTACGGCCATCTCGAGAACAAAGTGGATATCAGTCACATGCCCTTTGATCAGAATGTCCGCGACACCTACGACCGCTTCATGAAGTTCAACGAACAATGCGGCCCGATGTCCGAGGAACAGAAAGCCATCGCCTTCTATCCCCAGTTCGGCAACACCTTCTACTACTTCTATTTCCTCGTGCGTAATCAGAAGACCAATTAGACCCACCTCCAACCCCTCCCGTCAGGGAGGGGAGACAATCTGCTATCACATCATGAATCATCTTCTTTCTTCTATATATCATTTTCTAACTTCGCGCCAGCTACTCCCCTCCATAAAGGGAGGGGCATGGGGGTGGGTCTTCATCCTCATCGCCTGCACCTCCCCCTCCGTCCCTACATCTTTCGTCGAGGGTGATTCCCTCCCCACTATCTACCCCGACTACATCGATGTCACCGTGCCCCAGAACATCGCACCCCTCCATTTCCATATCGATCACGACAGCCTGGCTACTGACTTCGTCACGCGCTTCACTGTCGGTGGGGAGCAATGGGTTGTTGGCGGCGAAGATGTCCGTCCCGGCCTGAAGAAATGGCGCAAGATGATAGACGCAGCCCTCGCAGCTGATGGTACGATATCCATCGAGGTATTCTTGAAGCAAGCCAACGCCTGGCAACGCTGCAAGCCCTTCACCATTACCATCAACAAGGACAGCATAGACCCTTACATCTCCTATCGCCTCATCTCGCCCTCCTACGTCACCTACGAAGACCTCACCATCAACCAGCGTTGCCTCGAGAACTTCGACGAAAGCCTCATCTACGGCAATATGATCAACAGCGATGAGGAGAACGGGCAGTGCATCAACTGTCACCACGCCCAATGGTATAACCCTGAGCGCATTCAGTTCCATGTCCGTCAGTACCTCGGCGGCACGGTTATTGCCTACGACGGAAAACTCAGCAAGATCAACCTCAAAACGGACAGCACCATCTCCGCAGGTGTCTATCCCACATGGCATCCACGCCAGCCTTGGATTGTCTATTCTACCAACAACACCGGCCAAAGTTTCCACACACGCGACAGGCAGAAGATTGAGGTGCAAGACACAAAGAGCAACCTCATCTTCTATGACCTCGAAGCCAACACCGTGACGCCCATCACCCGTGACACCACCAACCTCGACTGCTTCCCCTTCTGGAGTCCCGACGGCAAGTACGTCTACTACGTCAGCGCACACTGGGAGAGGCGCGACACCATCCAGTTGGATTTCGAGCTCATCAAGAACTACAAGGAGGTGCAGTACAACCTCTATCGCATACCCTTCGACGAAGCCTCACGCTCCTTCGGCCCTCGCGAGCTTATCTACGATGCCGTAGCCCGCAACCGTAGCGTCACCCTGCCTCGCGTCTCTCCCGACGGCCATTGGCTGATGTTCACGGAGGCACAGTTTGGTGTCTTCCATATCTGGCACAACGATGCCGATCTCTTCCTGATGGATCTCACTCAAGCACAACCCGTTGAGCCTACACCTGTCATTAGCTATTCCCCCGACCTCCTTCCCGCCGGTTTCCTCCCCGAGACGGCGAATAATGTCGAGCGCGAAGCTGCTGCCGATAGCCTCCGAGCAGCACAAGGACGCCTGACGCCCCAGCCCGCCCATATCCGCAACATCACCGAACTGAACTCCCCCGATGTGGAGTCCTGGCACTGCTGGTCCAGCAACGGCGCTTGGGTCGTCTTCTCATCCCGCCGCGACGATGGCAACTTCACCCGCCCCTTCATCGCCCACCACGACGGCAATGGCCATTTTTCCAAGCCCTTCGAACTGCCGCAGGACAACCCGCAGTACCACCGCCAGTTCATGCGCAGCTACAACATCCCCGAATTCCTCTCCGGTCCCGTCACCTTCCGTCCCCAGGACTTCGCCGCCATCATCAAGAAGGACGCCACTCCCGCCCAACTGAAGACCCACCCCTCACCCTCCCTGTGAGGGAGGGAGTGATAACCTCTACTATTTGATTCAAAATGAATTCATTCAAGAAAATCCTATTTGAAAAAGTATTCACTCCCTCCCTCATAGGGAGGGCGGGGGGTGGGTCTCTTTTTCTCCTATTTCCTTTATTCCTATACGCCCAAGGCACCCTCGACGACTACAACCGCGCCTACACGCTCCAGCGCACCTTCTCTTGGTCTAAGGTCAAGAACCATGTCGACGATGCCCGTTGGCTCTCCGACGGCCGCTTCCAGTACCACCTCACCGACGGAGCCCGCGGCGCCTGGCATTTCGGCCAAGTCAACACCGACGGCACCATCACCCTCTCCGATTCCACCGCCGAGCGCCCCATCGAAGAGGCCCCTTCCAGATTTCCCTTCGATGGCGTTGGTGCGCGGCGGTTTGCCCGCCGCGATCAGCAGCAGCGAGCTCGCTTCATCGCCAACCCATCCAAGCGCCGTCAGGAACGCCACTGGATGGAGACCGACGATGAGCGCGGCGGCGACCCCGTCACCTCTCCTGACTCCTCCCTCGTAGCCTTCATCCGCAACGACAACGTCTATATAGCAAAGCCTGACGGTTCCCAAGCCCGTCCCCTATCTACCGAAGGCACCCTCAGCCACTATTTCAGCAGCTACATCCAGTGGAGCCCTGACAGCCGCTATATCGCCGTCAATTGCATCCGTCCTGTCGACAAACGCTACGTCTACTATGTCGAGTCCGCACCCGCCGACCAGCTCCAACCCATACTTCATAAACAGGAATATGCCAAGCCTGGTGATGAGCTACCCCAGAAAACGCCCTACATCTTCGAGGTCGCTACAGGCCGTGCCGTCACTCCTGCTCCCGACCTTATCGCCAACCAATACAACCTCGACGGCCCCCGTTGGTGTAAAGACAGCCACGCCGTCCGCTTCGAGTACAATCAGCGCGGCCATCACCTATACCGCGTCTATGAGATGGCTGTCCCCGACGCTTCCGCAGGCGATGGTTCTGCCATCACCACTGTCCCCCTCCGTACCCTCATCGAAGAGCGCGCCGACACCTATGTCCGCTACTCCAACAACTTCCGCCGCGACCTTCGTGGCGACAGCCTCATCCTCTGGCTCTCCGAGCGCGACGGCTATCCCCACCTCTACCTCTTCGACACAACCCTCCCCGTCAAAGGAAAGAAAAGTACTGCCCGCCACTCGACCAAAGGCAAAGGTAACCACTCCCTCCCAAACAGGGAGGGCGGGGGGAGAGTCTTAACCTCGGGTCCCTGGTGTGTCCGCCGTGTCCTCCACGTTGATGAAGACCGAGGCCTCCTCTTCTTCACCGCTAACGGCCGCAACCCCGATGAGGACCCCTACCACATCCACTACTACCGCATCAACCTCGATGGCACCGGCCTCGTCGACCTCACCCCCGAGCAAGGAAACCACAACGCCCGCTTCAACGCCGACTTCACCGCCCTCATCGACACCTATTCCACCCAAGACACTCCCCCCATCACCAAGGTCCGTTCTGTCTGTGGTGACTTTGTCACCACCAAAGCGACCACCCTTGCCACCGCCGACATCACCGACCTCCTCGCTGCTGGTTGGGTCACCCCCGAGATTTTCGTTGCTCCTGGCCGCGACGGCATCACCCCCATGTGGGGCATCATCCAGCGCCCGTCGAACTTCGACCCGACACGCAAATACCCCATCATCGAGTATATCTACGCCGGCCCTGGTGACAGCTATGTCCCCAAGTCCTTCCAGCCCAGCAACTACTACACCACCGCCCTTGCCGAGCTCGGTTTCATCGTTGTGCAGCTCGATGCCATGGGCACCAGCAACCGTGGTAAGAAGTTCGAAGAAGTCTGCTACAAGAACCTCAAGGATGCAGGCTTCCCCGATCGCATCGCGTGGATCAAGGCCGCTGCCGCCAAGTATCCTTATATGGATGCAGACCGCGTGGGCATCTACGGCTGCTCTGCCGGTGGTCAGGAGAGCACTGCGGCCGTCCTCTTCCACGGCGACTTCTACAAAGCCGCCTACAGCGCTTGTGGCTGCCACGACAACCGCATGGACAAGATCTGGTGGAACGAGCAGTGGATGTCCTATCCCATCGACTCCTCTTATGTCGAATGTTCCAACGTCGAGAATGCCTACCGCCTCGAGCGTCCCCTCATGCTCGTCGTCGGCGAGCTCGATGACAACGTAGACCCTGCCAGCACCATGCAGGTCGCCGCCGCCCTCATCAAAGCCAACAAACCCTTCGAGCTCGTCGTCATTCCCGGTGCCCACCACACCGTCGGCGAGACCTACGGCGAACACAAGCGCTTCGACTTCTTCGTCAAGAACCTCCTCGGCATCGACCCACCCGCCTGGAGCGAAGTTAAAACCCAATAAGCCCTATTAGCCTTTAGGCCCCATAAGTCCCATGACCCCCATATTAACCGAACAACAACGCGCCCTCTGGCACCAGCTCCTCCCCCTTGGGGGAGGTCGGGAGGGGGCCATCGTTATCACCTGTCATCGCGGCCCCGATGGTGATGCCATAGGCTCCTCCACAGCCCTCGCCTCCTGGCTCCGTCGCCGTATGCCCGAAGCAGACATCCATGTCGTCGCCCCCACCATCTTCCCTGATTTTCTGAAATGGATTCCAGGGGCCGAGGACATCCTTATCTATGAAGGCCACGAGGACGAGGTGCGCCCTATTGTCGAAGCCGCCGACCTCATCATCATGTGCGACCACGGCGAACTCAAGCGTATGTGGACCCTCGGCGACCTCATCCGTCCCCTACTGCCCATTGGCGGAGGCCAGCCCGGTGCCCTCCGCTGCATCATGCTCGACCACCATACCAATCCCGAGCCCGGCATTGCCGACCTCGTCATCTCCCACCCCGAACTCTCCTCCACCTGCGAACTACTGTTAAGGGTGATGATGGAAGTAGACTCTTCCCTTCTCACCCCCTCCGAAGCCACCTCCCTCTACACCGGCATGATGACCGACACGGGGGCCTTCACCTATGCCAGCAATCGTCCTGAGATTTTCGAGCTCATCAGCATCCTCCTCCATTACGGCATCGACAAGGACAAGATCTACCGCAACATCTTCTTCACCTACAGCCCTAACCGCATGAAGCTCATGGGCTATATGCTCTACGTGAAGCTCGATGTCTGGAAGAAAGCCCACACCGCCCTCATGACTCTTACCAACGCTGAGCGCCGTCGCTTCGGCGTCCTCAACGGCGACACCGAGGGCCTCGTCAACATGCCCCTCCAAATCCTCGGCATGAAGCTCTCCATCTTCCTCCGCGAGGACACCGAACACCCCTGCATCCGTGTCTCCCTCCGCTCCGTCGATGATTTCCCCTGCAACGAGATGGCAGCTGAATTCTTTGGAGGCGGTGGTCACAAGAACGCTGCCGGCGGCGAAGTCTGGGGCACCATGGACGAAGCCATCGCCCTTGTCAAAAAAGCCGTTCAAAAATACATGACACAACTAAAAGCCGAATAACGATGAAAAAGCTCTTCACCCTTCTCGTTCTGTTTGTTGCTGTTTCACAGCAACCCCTATTCGCTAACACCGAGGAAGCCGCCGCCGTCCTCGACCAGATCATCAAGGTCAACAACTACTGGCAGGCGCACAACACGCCCTACGTCCGCTCCTTCTGGGACCACGCCGCCTACCACACCGGCAACATGGAAGCCTACCGCCTCACAGGCCGCGCCGACTGGTACGCCTACACCGACAAGTGGTGCCGTCACAACGAATGGAAAGGTGCGAAATCCGATGACAAGAAGAACTGGAAATACCAGACCTACGGCGAAGGTCAGGACTTCGTGCTCTTCGGCGACTGGCAGATCTGCTTCCAGACCTACATCGACATGTACAACCTCGTCCCCGCCCCGTACAAAGTGGCTCGCGCCATCGAGGTCATGAGCCACGAGTGCTCCATGGAAGACACCCATTTCTGGTGGTGGGCCGATGCGCTCTACATGGTCATGCCCGTCATGACAAAGATGTACAAGCTCACGGGTGAAGTGAAATACCTTGACAAGCTCACAGAGAACTTCCTTTGGAGCGACAGCCTCATGTTCGACCACGAAGAGCAGCTCTACTATCGCGATGCCAAGTATATCTACCCGAAGGTCAAGACTGCCTGCAATGAAGGCAAGAGCTTCTGGGCGCGTGGCGACGGTTGGGTGCTCGCCGGACTTGCCAAGGTGCTGGCTGACATGCCCCACGATTACAAGAATCGCCCCATCTTCGTGCAGCGCTTCCGTGAGTTGGCCGAAGGCGTAGCCCGTGTGCAGCGCCCTGGCGGCTACTGGAGCCGTTCCATGCTCTGCGAGGACGATGCCCCCGGCCCCGAGACTTCTGGCACCGCCTTCTTCACCTACGGTATGCTTTGGGGCGTCAACAATGGCTACCTCGACAAAGCCACCTACGCACCCGTCATCGAGAAAGCTTGGAAATACCTCTTCGAGACCGCCCTCCAGCCCGATGGCAGCATCGGTTTCGTACAGCCGATTGGCGAGAAGCCCGATCCCACCAAGACCGTCGATGCCCATTCCCAAGCCCCCTTCGGCACAGGCGCTTGGCTCCTTGCCGCCTGCGAGATGGTACGCTACATCGATGCCGACCCCTTTGCCACCGTTTCCGAGGGTTCACCCTCGGAGAATTCCATCTACCACCACACACCGACCACTCCCACCGCGAGTGCAGGCGGCGGTTTCCCCGCTGCTGCCCTCACCGGTCGACCCACCGCTGCCGACCCCATGCTCCGCTTCCGCGGCCATGAGGACTTCGGCAGCTATGAGATTGCCAACCCCACCGACGAGAACATCGCACAGGTCATTGAGATCAACAATATGGAAGCCATGAAGCGCTCCAACTGCGCTGTCGCCCGCGAGTTCTTCTTCCTCGATGGCGACCGCAACGAAGTCCCCTATCAGATCACCCACGATGGCCGCATCCTTGTCTTCTGCAGCGTGCGCCCACACAGCAGCATCACACTCACCATGTACAAAGGCCAGCCCCTCGACTACGAGCTCACCTGCAACGGCCGCATCTACCCCAACCGTTGGGATGACCTCGTCTGGGAGAACGACCGCTGTGCCTGGCGTTTCTACGGTCCCGAAGCTCATAAGCACATGAACAACCCTGCCTACGGCTTCGACACCTTTGTCAAGAACACCCCCCACCCCATCCAGGACCAGCTCTACCACAACGAACTCACTTCCTACGGCGTCAACGAGCGCATCAAGCGCGACAAGAGCCCCCTCAACTGGAATGAGGTACACCGCGGCTACACCTACCATCGCAATCACGGCGCAGGTATGGACGCCTACACCGTCGGCCCCACCCTCGGCGCCGGTGCGCCAGCTCTGATGGTGGCCCCCTCCCAGCCCCCCCAGGGGGGGGAGCCCAAATCCACGAAGAATAAAAAAGCCTCCCCTCGGGGAGGTTTGGAGGGGGCCTCTCTCCTCTATCCTCTCTACTATGAATCCGCCGAAATCCTCGACAACGGCCCCCTCCGCTTCACCGTCCGTTTGAAGATGGCCGAGCAGCAGTTCCCCTCCCTGACGGGAGGGGTCGGGGGTGGATCTTTACTCATCACCCAAGATTGCGGCAGCCATTTTGCCCGTGTCGAAGTTACCTACGAAGGCATCACCAAGCCCACCCCCGTCTGCGCCGGCATCGTCGTCCATGAGAGCAACCCCAACGGCTATGTCCTCAACAAGAAAGAAGGTTTCGTCACCTATGCCGAGCCCCTTGACAACGCCGACAAGCGCATGAACGGAGAGCACTATCTCGGTGTCTTTTTAGCCCCCTCCCAGCCCCCCCAAGGGGGGGAGCCCAAATCCACGAAGAAGAAAAAAGCCTCCCCTCGGGGAGGTTTGGAGGGGGCCTCTTATCTATCATTATCCGAAAAGCGCGCCGGCGGTATCGGCCATGCCCTCATCCAAACCACTTACACCCCTGGCCAGCCCTTCGTCTATTACACCGGCTCAGCCTGGAGCCTCTACGACGTCCCCACCCATGCCATCTGGCAGGAGACCTTGCGCCACGAACAGCGTATCCTCCAGCACGGCCTTCAGCTCGTAGAGCACTAATTTAGATTATTATTTCAGGCTCTCCACACGGAGGTTAGTGACACGGCTGCGGAGGGTAGCGTCGGTGCGCTGGAGGGGGAACTGAAGGGTGCGGACTTGCTTGAAGGGTTTATTGCGGGGCATCAGGCGTACGTCAGGACCAAGGGTCTCGACGAGGCGGCCGTTGACATAGAGGCGCGTCTCGCGGTGGTCGCCCTCGATGGCGATGTGCTCGTGCGTGCCGGGCTTCAGGGCGTGGCGGAAGGTGAAGAGGTAGCCATCGCGGACGAAGCCGAGGCAACCTGTGACGGGGTCGGCAAGGTAAAACTCAGCATCGCGGCTGCGGAAGAGGGCGGTGCCACGCGCCTCAGCGGCGGGAGTTTCTATGTCGAAGCTCACGCGGTAGGGCCAGCCGATGAAGGGGATGGCGCGCGTGGAAGCGGGGTCCACGGTGGCAACTTCCATGACGATGCCAGCAGGATAGCGCCCGAGGTCATTGAGGCCGGGAGCCTCGCCGATGGTGGCGGCCAGGCGTAGCCATTCGTCGCACTTCCGCACAGTGTCCGCCGCCCATGTCTTCTCGGCGATCACCTGCAGGGCGGGCATCAGACGGTGGTGGATATCTGCCACGGCGATGCCGTTGCCAATGATATCGTTCCATACGGCGAACATACCACCCTCAATCTGCGGATCACGCTCGGGGAAACGCTTGTCGCCGATGACGGCAGGTGTCCACGATCGGTATAGATTGGGGACGTTGAGATAGTCGTAGTAGTAGCCCGCAGCGGGTACGATATAGGTCAACCCATCGGGAATACTGACGAGCTGGTAGCCCAGAGCGTGCATGGAGTCGGGCTCCGCATAGCCGTTGTACCAGTCGAACATCAAGACATCCTTCACCTTCACGGGCGTCTCGCCCTTCGCATGTGTCAGGGCCCCCCACAGCACGGCCTGCTTGCCGTAGCCCTCCACGGTGTGTATGAGGTGGTCTGTGAACGCGCGGAACTGCTCCACGGTCTCCTGACGTTTATTGCTGTATTCGTCCGTGCCGATATGCACGCGCGGCCCGGCAAAGACGGGCTCCGGCCCCGTGAGATATTCGGCGTAGAGGCTGTCCATGAAGGGGAGCACAGCAGGGTTCGAGAGGTCGAAATGATCCATGCCGAACTCCTGACTGCCGAGTTCCGGACGGTAGTGCGTGAAGGCGAGGCTGTGGGCCGGTGCGTCGATCTCAGGGATAATCTCCACGCCCAAGGCTGCCGCGTCGAGGATGAACTGCCGGAACTCGGCCTTCGTGTAGCTGCCATCCTCGGCCGTGAGGCCCGGGAACTGCGTGCTCTCCAAGCGGAACGCCGCGTAGGTCTCGTCCCAGTTCTCATGGAAATAGGCGGGGAAGCCGTTGTCGTTGAGGTGCACCTCCAGGCAGTTCATCTTATAGTACGCCATCGTCCTCACCAGCCTGCGCAGGTAGTCCAGCGGGATGTACTTGCGTCCGCAGTCCATCACGAGTCCGCGCAGCGCATAGTCGGGGCAGTCGCCAATGCGGCCCTGTGGCAGATGGCAGACGCCACCAGCGGCGGGAGAAGTCATCTGCAACAATGTCTGCACGGCATGCAAGGCACCACGCTCGGCGGCCTCCACGCGCACGCACTTATTGATATCTATGGTATAGCCCTCAGCGCCCAGGCGCTTCTGCGGACGATAGCAGAAGAGGATGTCAGCCCCTGCCGCCTTGCGGCCTTCAGCCACAGAGAGCGTGAGCCCCGTGAGCGTCTGCAGGTCGCGCGCCAGCAGCTCCGCCGCAGGACGCAGGCGGGCGTCGGCATAGAGGATGCGGCTGTCAGCCGTCAGGGCCAACTGCCCTACTCCACCCTTCCACTCGTGGATGGCAGGAATCGTGAACGGCCGCGGATTCGTCTCAGCATTACCCGTCACAGCGCACAGCACCGCGACCAGGAGAAATAATAACTTTTTCATATTGGTTGATAGGTTAGAGGTTATAGGTTAGCGGTTAAAGGTTAGAGGTTAGCGTTATGGTTTTCGTTATCGTTTTCGTTAATCATGGCACAAAGATAGTGTTTTACGCGTGATGCCACAAGGATAACAGTAAAAAAATGCATTGCAGCCAACCATTATTTTTGCTCGCCAAAGTCGTAGTGTTAATAATGGCGCTCAACGCATTAAAATTATTTTTTATACATACAAAAACTGCAAAACTGCCACCCATATGACGTAAGCGACTGATTTACTTACGGTCGCATGGGTGGCAGTTTTGGTGGCAGATAGTCAAAAAGGTGTAGGTTTTAGCAAGTTTTATGCGATTTTCACATAAAACTCGCTGCCTTTCTTGGAACGGCGGTGGAGGATGTCGGGGTTTCCGCAGAGGGCACGACCGAAGGCGTTGACGGCCGGCACTTGGAAGGCGGCGCCGGCGCGTTGCTTGATGGTCTGCAGGATCTCGCTGGTCATCATCCACTGCCCTTCCTCCGCCTCGCTCCTGGGGAAGCTGAAATACTGGTGGAAGAACATCTCGGCGCTGCTCTGCTGCTGGAACTGACGGTTGTGTTCCATGATGGCGGCCGTCTCGGCATCGTCGAACCAGTAGCGGGCACCCTTCTCTAATTCGTGTTGCGCCTGCGCATAGAGCTGTTCGTAGTTGGGCGTCTGGCTGACGTCGATACTTCCCTTGACGCGTACGCCAAGGAAGCGGCGCGAACCGGAGGGGTCGGCGAGCACGTCGGCCATGTTTGTGGTGGCGATGAAGGAGGCCAGTCTCGGCACCTCCTCGGTATGCTTGCCGTAGGGTCGCTTCACCTTCACCGTCGGCAATTGTAAGATATTCTTCAGAAAGCCCTGCTGCTTCTGCGGCGAGATGCGGTTGAACTCGTCGAGGTTGATGAGCAACATCTGCGCCATCGCGAGGTGTACGGGGCGCTCCTCGGCCAGCGACAGGTTGTCCATATAGCCCCATGTCCGCAGCTCGGGCGGCAGAAGCTGGCGGCAGAAGGAGCTCTTGTGCTGTCCCTGCTCGGAGATGAGCAGCGGCACGATGGCGTTGCCGTAGCGGCGGTCGCGTCCCTGCCACTGTGCCACCATCGCCAAGAACCACGTGTGGAACCAGTCGGCCCACTGCTCAGAGTTGTCCGTGGGTACGGTGGCAGCGAGGGCACGAATATAGTCGTGCTTCCCGTCCCAGCGGCCGCTGACTTTGAAGAGGTAGTCGTCGATGGGGTCATAGTTGCGGATGCGCGTGGAGTTGATATAGCGCTTCACATCGCGGTCCCATACATCCAGACCAGCCAACTGCAGGTCGGTGGTGAAGGTGTTGACAACCTGCTCCGTGACGGGTGCCCAAGGTGTCGCCCACGTGTGGTTGGGACGGAACTCGGTGTAGCCCATGACGATGTTGTGACGGAACACATAGCGGCTCTCCATGCGCCGTATGACGGTCTGCATGAGGGGTTCGTGCACAGCCAAGGGCGGTTGCCGCTTGCGGGCAGCAAGCTCCTCGTCATAAACCGTTTCCACGAGTCGACGCACGAAGTCCTCCGTCATGCCATCAGCATCCTTGAACTTCAGGTGGTTCCACAAATGGCACACCGTTTCCTCCTGCGCCCAGCCCTTGTCGAAAAGTGCTGTGGCCATGCCCGTTACGTACCGCTTGAACCATGCGCCCGTCCCGTGCTTCACGCCATGCAGGCGCGCTCCTACCTGTAGCACGGCCTCATCGTAGGCCCGGTCATAGTTCAGGTAGGCCGACATGTCCGACTCCTCGGCCGTGCGCTGCTCGGGCAGTGCCAGCAGGTGCAGGTCTGCGTCGCCGCCTTCGGCAGTCACGATTTCGCTGCCCGTGATGCGGAGCGGTACAGCTTGCTCGCTGACGAGGGGAAAGGTGTCAAGGGGTAGCAGGAACGTGTGGCGTAGCAAGGGGGTCATGCGCGTCACATGCACGGGCAGCACGGCATCGTAGATGTGTGCTACGCGCTGGTAGGCCTGGGCATAGAACAGCTCCGCCTCCGGCTCTGTGACGGGCAGCGTGCCGCCGGCCTGAGCCACGCTTACGAGGATGATGACCTCAGTACCCGTGGCACCCGTGAAGGTCGCCAACGTCGAAGGCATCGTCATGGCAGCGCGTTTCGTCTCTTCGCACACCTTCGCGCTCATCAGCTGCCGCACCTCTAAGACCACGAGGCCATTGAAGGCCGCCATGCCCAAGGCACCGTTCTCTTGTTTGCGCAACTCCACAGCCGCATAGACATGCGGAATCTCCTTGTAGCGCCGATAGCGTTGCGGCTGCTCCGCAGGTGCCTCGTCGCGCAGGAAGCCGATGAGGAAGTTATTGGCATCCTTCGTGATGCGCACATAGAATTCCATGGCCTCCCACCGCTTCAGGTGCTGGCCTTGTTTATCCGTCTTGAGAGTAGTAAAGTACATTGTTCGTTTAGCGTTTAAGGTTCAAGGTTTAAAGTGTAAAGTTTAAGGTTTAAAGATTAAAGCCTAAGGCCGTGTCCCATTGGTGGGATTCTCGCGTCCCACTACTGGGATTCGCGTGTCCCATTAATGGGACGCGGCTGTCCCACTACTGGGACACGACGATACTACGGCTTCGGGAAGTAATAAGTTGTAGTGTAGTTATCGAACGGCTCGGTGCCTTTGAAGCCGAAGCGGCGCAGGTAGTTGATGACACGCTCCTGCTGCTCGGGCGTGATGTCATAGTCTCCATCGCGGTAGCGGTAATAATGCGAGCGGCTGCCAAAGAGGGCGAAGAGTCCCTGGCGGATAACCGACTCCTGACCTGTGCTGCCAGGAGCCAACAGGCGCCTCATGCCACGGGCAATGCGCACTGGTTCCTTGGTAGCAAACAGGGTGCAATGGTCGCCTTGGCGGGCAGCAGGCAGGACAGTGGCGTGATGGGTGAGGTCGGTAGGTGCCAGCTGGGCTACGGCATAGCGGAGGCACGTGTCCTTCATGGGGCAATCGCCCTGGAAACAGATGGCCCAGTTGTGGGGCGCAAGGGAATAAGTGAGTTGCATGGTTCTTACTTTACGGTTTAGGGGTTATCGTAATGATTATAGTTATAATTATGGGTATGGTTATCGTTATCATTTATCATGGTGCAAAGATAATATATTTTCATGGAAAATCCAAGAAAACCGCCCTTTTTCTGCATAAAACCTACACCTTTTTAACTAACTGCCACCCAAACTGCCACCATTGTTAATAATTATGAATCTGCATATTACACTACACAGGTGGCAGTTTTGCAGTTTTTGAGAAGAAAAAATATAAAGAAGTATTTATTGCTCCTACAACATGGCGGTCGCATGAGATGATGCTTATTTTTAGACAGGGAAGGATAGCATTATGCAGGAATCGCTCCCGCTTTTCGTAAGTTTAACAGAGAAAATGCAGAATATTTGAAAGAAAATGTATACCTTTGCGGCCAAAAGGCCGCGAAACTGATCACGCTCGGCCATTGATGCAAGCATCATGGCTCTCGCTTAACCGCAGCTTTGCCCCCCTGAAATTATTGTAACAAGACGCTTATGAACTTGACAATCTCAATGAACACGGTGCTGAACTTCCTGCACTCAATGGCACTCTCGACGAGCAACAAGCAATGGCTCGCCGACCACCTGTATGAGGAAGTGAAGGCAGAGCGTAAGGCCGCGGCCACGACTGCCAGCGGATGGCCTCAAATCCGCCGCAAAAATAGTAATTATATATGAAATTGGGAGCATAAAGGCTGAAAATTTGCTTAAAAAGCGGACAATTTCGTATTATTCATACCTAAAAAGCTCTTTGTTTGCTAATAATGTTACATTCGTAACAGAACTGAGGCTAGAAGCTGCATGCCGACGAATCGCCAAAGTGAAATCGCAACGAAAGCGATTACAACAACATCTACATGATTATCAATTTGAGGTATTGTGTGCTCCGTTTTGCGCCCATAAACCTGAAATAATGCCAAAAGCGGAAGGATTTGAGATTTTTTCTTGTTTTCTTGCTTGTATATGATGCAAATTGAGTAATTTTGCGGCGCAATTATTTGACTAATGTATCCTATAATCCAAAATTTATAAATTATTGACAACAATGGATATAAAGGACCTATTGAATCGGGCGGACAGGTTTGCGGCCAATGCGGGTTGCAGGATCACAGAGGTGGACGAGCAGCATGCGGTGGCGGAGATGACGGTGATGGCGATGCACCTGAATGGCGGTAATGTGTGTCAGGGCGGGGCGCTGTTTACGTTGGCTGATCTGGCCATTGCAGCATGGATGAACTACAACGGACAGCTGACGTTCGGCATCAACAACAGCATCATGTTTGTATCAAGTGCGCATGAGGGTGATGTGTTGCGGGCAGAGGCTGTCGGTATATGCGACCATCACAAGATTCCTGCTGTGGAGGTGCGCGTGACCAATCAGGACAATCGGCTCATCTGTCACGTAACGGGCATGGGGTATCGTAAAAACGTAAATTTACTTCCATCACCGGCACGTTAAATATCATGTTCCCGTGTGACTGGCACGTAGCGAAGGTGAAGACCACAGCCGCAAGCCAATGGCCAAGAATGATGGTGATCAAAGTGGATTATAAGCTGTAGGATGAAGGGGAATGGTTCTCAGTGCCTCTATATTCCGAGGGTAGCACTCCGAACATCTTCTTGAACTGCGTAGAGAAGTTGCGGGCTGTAATGAAGCCGACACGGTCGGCAATCTCGTTGATGGAGAGCTGGGTGCTGGCAAGCAGCTGGGCGGCTCGCTTCAAGCGGACATTGCGGATGAAGTCGGTGGGTGTGATGCCGAGTATGGTCTGTAACTTTTTATAGAGCGAGGCACGGCTCATGGCGACATCGCGCGCCAACAGGTCTGCGTTGTATTGCTCGTCATCGATATGTGCTTCAATGGCTTTCAGCATCTGAGACACTAACTTTTCCTCCTCGGCATTGACAGTTATCTTGTCGGGATCGATGTTGGCAGACTCGGCAAACTGGTGTCGGGCTTCTTCGCGCAGCTCGAAAAGACGATTAACACGGGCATCGTTCTCTGCTATGAGTCGGGCACGCTTCTTCTTCAAATACAAATTTGTCAGCCCCAAAAGTCCCATCAGCACGACCAACGCATATATTAATTTTGCCCACCATGTGCGCCACCATGGTGGCCTGATGACAAAAGCCTGCGTGGTGACATCTCCCCATTCTCCTGAGGCCGTAGAAGCCTGTACCTCAAAGATGTAGTCTCCCGACGGCAGCGCCTTGTAGTTAGCTGTACCCTGTCCCTTGCCATCATTGCATAAATTCCAATCGTTCTCCAAACCACGAAGGCGGAAGCGGTAGCAATCGTGTGAGGGGGTGGCGTAATTGAGTGTAGAAAAACAAAATATAAGATTATTCTGCTTGTGAGATAAGGATTGAGAGGCGGGAATAACCGACTCTCCGTTGACCGTCATTCTGGTGATGACTACAGGTAGGGGCTTTTCCTCACCAATTTGTTCATCAGGTCGGAAGGATACAGCCAGCCCACCACCAGCAGCAAAGACCAGTCGTCCGTCGTCCATGAGAATAGCAGACCGATCCATGGTCGAAATGGCGGGTATGCCATCATCTGCGTTCAGATTAACAACGGTTGGTGTGATGCGCGAAACGCCGAACGACGTACCTGCCCACACGTGTCCGTCAGCATCCATCACTAAGCTGCGTATGCAGTTATTCGCCAACCCAGACGCACGTTGGCAAAGGTAATTAAAGTTCCCCTCGCCCACACAGTTCCCCTCGCCCACGGGAGAGGGGTTAGGGGTGAGGCTAAACAGTCCGTTCTGCGTACCGACCCATAACCGTCCATCGCCATCCTTCAGCATACAGTTATATTTACTGCTGTAACGCTCAATCTCAGAAACATAGGGGAACGATGCCAGCGTGTCGGCCTTTGTGTCGAGCAGGAAAGCTCCGTTTTGCGTATAGACCGCCACCCAGTCCCCATCCATTGGGCAGGCGCCCACCATGTAACGATATTGGTTCAAAGCCGGTAGCTTCGCGTTTAGTGATATGGTTGTGTGGTCTTGGAGCGCATAAGCCAGATGGCAGAGCGAATCGCAGCGCAACTGTCGTCCATCGTGTAGCTGTATGACAAACATGGTCTGTCCGCTGCGCAGGGAAGCGCCGCGTGCCCATCCAATCAGCGGGTCATCGCCTGTATGTATCTCGGGTCTTATACGGTGTGGCGGCTGATAAACGATGCCGTTGGCTCGGGTTCCTATCCATAGTCCACCCTGCCGATCGGTGGTAGCAACGGTAACGTCTAATACATGTGTGGAATCAATAATATGGAATTGTTCTGCCGTTGGTGGAGGGGTATCTACGGCATCTGAAATGATATGTTTCAGTATTCCATCGGAGAGGTATGTGCCAATATCTGAGATAAAAATGCGCCGACGTGCATCAAAAAGATAAATACGATAGAAGTCGCGCAGCCATAGAAGAGAATCCCCCTGCCATAGTTGACCATAGCTGTTGGCATATTGCGTAAGGCGGTAGGCAAGGCGCTGGTCGCAGGGCACCACGTCGAACGATTGTCCGTTGGAAAGACAGAAAACGCCCTCGCAGTTCACGAGTATCTGTCCATTGGGTAGCTCCGTAATCTGCTGCACTTCGCCCGTGGCCAACCCGTCGGCCACCGTCCAATGCCGCTGTCCGCTAATATTTGATGTTAAGAGGAGCAGGCATGTAAGGAAGGTAACAAGTTTTCTTTCCATGGGTGACTAATTGTGAAATCTGTGGGCAAAGGTATGAAAAAAGACGGATTCAACAGCTCGATTTGTCTAAAAAATACGTCTGAAACGTCTATTTGTGCCATAAGACAAGCTGAACCTATGTATTCAGACGAACGAAACACCACATTTCTCAACGAAATAAGTTATTTTGCAGCAAAAATTTAAAAACTCATACAACAATGAAA
This sequence comes from uncultured Prevotellaceae bacterium, assembly GCA_947307015.1. Taxonomy (GTDB): domain Bacteria; phylum Bacteroidota; class Bacteroidia; order Bacteroidales; family Bacteroidaceae; genus Physcousia. Next base: position 56,607 of record CAMZHV010000012.1, read on the forward strand.
ACAAAACTTTGGTTTGTCATGCTCCTTTTCTCGATGACAGCTGGAGCACAGGAAGAGAACCTGAAGATGCGGTTCGACTTCGAGAATGTATCTGGAACAAGTGTCAAGGACGAAATCTCGGGCATCACGGCAAAGACCATGGGGTCGGCCAAGGTCGTGGAGATGGGTGACTTTCACGTCCTCGACTTGGGCAACGCATCCGGTTATCTGAATATGACGGTTAGTGCCGGACGTCTGGTGCGCCAGTTGGAGGATTTCACCATTTCCGTATATTATTGCGTGTCACGCGATGCTTCGCTCTCCGGCAACGGCTATTTCCTCTGGGCGTTCTCCCAGTCGCAGGCCAACACTGAGACCTTCGGCCCTTACGCCGCCTACCGCCTCAATGCCCAGCGCATGGCCACGGCGACCTCGGGGTGGGGCACAGAGGTAGGCATGGAAGTGGGCACCGAGTCGGCCAAGGGCCGATGGGTGCACATGCTCTACCGTCAGTCTGGCACTAAGGGCGAGCTGTTCATCGATGGACGTCGCGTGCAACAACGCACCGACATGCCCGTGTTCGCTTCGACCTTCACCGCCAATCCCTCCTACTGCTGGATCGGCCGTGCTCCGTTCGAGGGCGACAGCTATCTGCAGCAGACGCTGGTGGCCGATTTCCGTCTCTACGACACCGCTGTGAGCGACGCCTTCGTCCGCTCTCTGGCCGCAGGCACCGCCGCGCTCGACGAAGCCTACCGCTACGGTTCGGTTGGCGACTTCACAACCCTGGTGTCGATGCTACAGACCTGTGAAGCGTTCATGGGCAGTGCCGGCGACGGTTATGCCCCCAACGCGGTCGCTGAACTCCAGGAAGAGATGGCGGCAGCACAGGCCGAACTCGACGCAGGTCGCGCCTCGCAGGTGGTCATCGATCAGTTCGTCGCTTCGCTGCGCACGCTGTTGAACAACGTCAAGGCCACAAGTGGCTACGCTGCCAAGCAGCCCATGAGCTACACGCCCGGGCAACAGGGCTTCGTACATCCTGGCGCACTTGTCACGCAGGCCGACATCGACCGTGCCAAGAAACTCATCTTCGAAGAGCGGAATCCTTATATGGTGCGGGCTTGGGAGATCCTTTGCGCCAACCAATATGCACAGGCCAATTCGGGTTCTTGGCCTACGACCTACGTGCAACGCGGCCTCGCTGGCGACAACTACATGAACGCCGCCCGCGGTGCTGCCGTTGCCTACCAGAATGCCCTGCGATGGAAGATCAGCGGCGACCGTGCCTTTGCCGACCATGCCGTTGAGACGCTCATGAACTGGTGCAACATCACCGAAGCCGTCACCGGCAACACCAACATCTCCCTCGCCGCAGGTCTCTACGGCTACGGCTTTGCCAACGCTGCCGAGCTGATGCGCGACTACGACGGTTGGAATCGTGCCGACTTCGAGCGCTTCAAGGAGTGGATGGTGCGCGTGTGGTACAACCCCTCCATCGATTTCCTGCGCCGCCGCCACGACACGTGGATGAACTTCCGCCACCCCAACTGTGGCGAGCGCCCGGGACACTACTGGTCCAACTGGGGCCTCTGCAATGTGCTTTGTGTCATGTCAATCGGCATTCTCTGTGACGATGTTCACATGTACAACCAGGGTGTCTCGTTCTACAAGTACGACCACCAGGGCACCTTCGTCGAGGACCGCACCAAGACGCCCATGATCTTCAACGACGGCTGCAATGAGTTCATCGGCAACCTCGTGCCCATCATGATGCCCGACGAGCGCGGTCCCTTCGGCTATCTCGGACAGATGCAGGAGAGCGGACGCGACCAAGGCCACACCGTCATGGCGCTCTGCTGCGCATTGGACGTCTGCCAGATTGGCTTCAACCAAGGCGACGACCTCTACGCTTACATGAACGACCGCATCGCAGCCGGTTGCGAATACGTCTGCGCGCTTAACTTTGCCGACATCCCGGGCGCCAACCTGCCGTGGTATCCCTACGAATACGCCGACTGTGCCGGCACACGTGGTGCCAGTTGGCAGATGTACGGCCCCAACGAAGGCGGCAAGGGTGAGCGACGACCCAACTGGGACCGCATCCGCGGTTACTACGAGGGCCTACGCGGCGTCAAGCTGCAGTATGCCGACAAGGCTGCCGCACTGCTCTGCCCCGATGGTGGTGGCGGCAACTACAATGTCAATTCCGGTGGCTTCGACCACCTCGGTTTCTCGTCGCTGGTCAACTACCGCCCGCTCATCGACAAGGCAGATGCCATCACACCGCTCAGTGGCGACATCGTCTATAAGGGCGAGACGCTGAAGAACCAGACCAACCTCGGAGGATTGAAATATAAGTATTGGCGCGGACCGTCCAATGCCATCCCCGCCGACGGAGCCGACATCACCCTTATTCCCCAGCTGCCCGAAGGCACTACCGATACAGGCCTTTGGCAGTGGAACACGGGCGAGACCACCCGTCAGATCACCGTCCACGCTGACCACAGCTTCATCTACCGCGTCACCTACACGGCGGCCAACGGCGCCCAGAGCACCGCCGCCTTCGCCATCGCCGTCTGTGGTGATGCACAGGCTGACCCCATGCGTCAGGAAATCACGGTCAACGGCGAGATCGAGCAGACCACCGAGAAAACCATTCTCGCCGGTACAGGGGTCATTCTCTATGCTGAGGCCGCCACGGGATGGACCGACGACTACCTCTGGGACAACGGCGCCAAGGGCACTATTGTCACCCTCAACAGCGTCACCCAGAGCCGCACCTACACCTGCCAGTTCGCTAACCAAAGCGGTGCCGTCAGCGAGGCTCGTTTCTACCTCAATGTGGTGCCTGCACGTCAGTTCATCACCGTCGATGGCGGCGAGATGATGGCCGCTGAGGCTGAGGTCTTCCCCGGTTCCTCCGTGGTTCTCGAACTCGAAGTGCCTGGTGGCACTGACCCCAATGCTATAACCTGGAGCGACGGCAGCCACGGACGCACCTTCACGGTGCCCGTCGGCGGCTCCGACGGATCACCCCTCGTCTTCACCGCCACCTACCTTGGTGAGACCTACACCTTCACCCTCACCCTCAAGGACGCTCAGTTCTCCTATTATACCGATCTGCTGACATCTGAGAATGGTTTCATCCACATCACTACGGCAGAACAGCTCGAAGCAGCCATCGAAAACAGCTATTTCGTGCTCTGTGCCGACGAGGCCGACCTCATGCTTCATTTGTCCGATGGCAAGGAGAATGGCAACAAAGCCATCTTCTACAAAACTTCCGTCAATCCCCTGATAGATCTTTCGACCGTCTTCACCATCGAAGCCTTCGATGGCGGCTACTGTCTGCGCAACATCGACTACGACGGCCTGCTCCTGCAGACCGAGGCCAATGCCGCCTGGAACTTCCGCACTCACGACCAGCCATACGGCATCAGTTGGGCACGTTTCCTCTTCGCTTCCACCGGCAGCTCCTGGACCATCGAGAACGGCACCTATCCTGGCAACTGGCTCGGCCTCTGGACACCCGCCAACGGTTATCGCGACAGCGAGGAACTGGCCTGCAACAAAACGGGGGCAGAAGTTGGCCATTTCCAAATCTTCGCAATACCCCGTACCCGCTTACATACAGACTATGTCAATATGCACGTCGGTTTCCCCGACGGGAAAACCATCGACGCCACCCCATTAATCGCTTCCCCCGACTTTGCTGGCAACGGCTGGCCCGGATGGACAGTCACAGGTACGTGGGGCAACCAGCGCTTCAACGGAGCTGCCGAAGTGTGGCACAGCACCGACTTCTCTATGCAACAGACGCTCACCGGCCTACCCGCAGGAACATACACCGTCACCTGTCAGATGGCCAACGGCGAGGGCAGCAACACCGGCTATCTCTTTGCCACGGCTGGCGGCGAAACCACCAAAGCCGTTGTCAAGCAGA
>CAMZHV010000013.1 GCA_947307015.1 uncultured Prevotellaceae bacterium
GCTGAAGAGCATCAAGCTCTTCTTTTCCTAATGAAGGCTGAAAAACATTAATCATAATATTTGTGGTTTAGGCCCCCAAGCCCCCTAAAGGGGGTGTGGTTTCTCCCCCTTTAGGGGGCTTGGGGGGCGAATTATACAAAATGATAACGGTCCAACATATCGTGTATCTCATCGCGCGAGCAGTACATCATCGTGTCGATGATGCTCAGGTCGGGGACGAACTCGTCACAGCGCTGCTTGTAGCGGATGTCATCGTTGCGGCGTATAAAGTGGAGGGTGATGCCCATCTCGCTGAACGCATTCTTGTCGTAGAATTTCGTTCCAGTGATAGAGTTGAGATAGTCGGTACAACCGTTATGCAGACAAGTGCGACGGATAACTTCCGGTGCCTTGCAATCCCAGCGGGCAGACACTTCCGAGAGCAATCTGATTTCTGTCGTGATGCCTATATAATCGGCCACAGTCCTCAGTTGCTTCACGAGATAGCGCGTCAGGTCAGTTTCTTCGTCCATGATGATAGGCCTGATGATTTCCATCGCCTCGTTAAAGTGTGGCGCTTTGCTGTAGTAGTACTCCAACACCCGGCACATCTTATCAGCTCGTTTAAGGTTGACCACACGTTTCGTCTCACAGATGTAGCGGTCTGCGGAAGCATGGCTGACCTCAATGCCGAAGTCCAGCGGTTGGCATCCTTGACCTAAGATTCGGTTGTGGTGTATCCAGCCGTTTTTGATATAGTGGGCATTGTCGCCAACAAAAAACATATCGGCGGCATGGATGACTTGCCAATAGCCGATGTACGGAAAGAAGTACGGCTGCCAAATGGCAATACATTTTTTTCCATCAATCATAACACAAAACAGTATTTTTTCAGTTCTTCGTCGTCACTGTGGATGACGCACATTTTGCGGTCGTCCACCTTGTTGGTCACAGGGGCGCTACTGGTACGAAATACACCGCTATCGAAATAGCGGTCGTCCATACAAAGCATCATGCCACACACATACTCGTCGTAATGCTTGCCCTCCCACACGCAGGGATAGGTGCGCTGGTGGATGAAGGGCTGCAAGATATAAGCCCCCCGACCCCCTAAAGGGGGAGTTGCTGCGCATCCCGTAGGCTCACCCCCTTTAGGGGGTTGGGGGGCCAAGGGCTGGCAGGTTATTATTTTCCTCCACGTTTCCTCATCTGTCATCACACCGGCATACAGGCCTACACTCTTGCCAAGGTCGTAGGGCTTGAGAATGTAGTTGTCCTTGTGAATGAGGGCATCCTCCCAAGCCCCCAAGCCCCCTAAAGGGGGTGTAAGCCCCTCCTGCCCCCTAAAGGGGGTGTCTTGTTGCGCAGCCACTCCCCCTTTAGGGGGGTGGGGGGCTTGTTGGGCCAAATAGGTGGGGATGGTGTGCTGGCGCAAGAACTTCGTTTCTTCTTCCGTGAGGCATTGGCGGGTGAAGTCATCAACGAAGATGAGGTGCAGGAAGCGCTTGTCGTGAGCCAGAAAAATGGTGCGGAAGTCGTTCAGCATCCGCGCATCAATCATGGCTTGCAGGGTCTCCATCTGGAAAGACAAGAGATCTTGCTGGTTTAGCGCACTGATTACTACGGCATCATGATTCCACTGGTCAATATGCGCTTCTACCTCATCTGCTTCATAAACGGTCACTTCATGTCCGTAGTATTCATAGAACTTCGTGTAGAAGACACTCTCGCTACCTCGGTCGCTACTTTTTAACACGTAAATAGGAGCCCCCTGTCCCCCTAAAGGGGGAATGATGTCGCGCATGTAGGTGAGCAGCGAGTTGTAAGCCCCCCAGCCCCCTGAAGGGGGAGTGGCTGCGCATCTCTTAGCTCCCCCTTTAGGGGGCTGGGGGGCTGAGGGCTGGGGGGCTGAGGGCTGGTGCTCTGCCATGAACTGCTCTGCCTTGACCACTGAGGGATAGTTGGCCCAGATACCATGCCCGAAAAAGCGGCTGGTTATTTCGACAAACAGCAGTTGCCCGTCTTCGCTGATGAGATAGTCCGGACGGTAGGCGCCTGCTCGGAAGGGATAGCGACTCTGGCGGTCCAGAATCTCCATCACTTTCTCGTCTAAGGGCATGTACAGGGGCACCCACTCGCGGTAGTGCTCCGCCATATTGACGATGCACTTGTAGAGCAGGGCCTGCATACGCCGCAGTTCATCGCGCCGCTCCGAGGTAATCAGCATCGGTTTGGAATGATACCAGTGATGGTAGTAGTCGGTCCTGTCAGCAAACAGCTGAAAGCAAACGTCAAGGGGACGAGCCCCCAAGCCCCCTAAAGGGGGTGTAAGCTCCCCCTGCCCCCTAAAGGGGGTGTCTTGTTGCGCAGCCGCTCCCCCTGTAGGGGGTTGGGGGGCCGAGCGGGGGGCAGGGGGCTGCTTATTCATTTTTAAACAGTTTTGACTGGTAGCCTAAGCACTGGAATCCGTTGCGGTTGATGATGGGGATGATGCTCGTGGGCACCTGTAGCTGGTTGCGCACCCAGAAGCAGATGCTGGTGGACATGCCGATGGTCTCGGTATATTTCATCAGTCGCTGAATATTCTCAATGGAGAGCGCACGGTTGGGGGCGGTGCGTCCGCGCTGCTTGCGGTGGTCGGCATTCTTCGGGCTGATATAGTCCATATAGAGGTCGCGCTCCATATTTTTGTCGAAGTAGCCGAGCCACTGTCCCAACTGTGCCAGGTTCTCCATGCAGGCCGTGAGGAACTCCGGCTTATAATTCACGATGCCGGCATCGTGGAGCATGTCGAAGAACTCCTTGATGTGCTCGTCGGTGAGGTAAGGCACGAAGATGGGCTGCACCAGAGCTGAATTGGCCTGTATGCCACGCTCCTGGCACATCTTCACGGCTGCCAGTCGCTCCTCTATCGGGGCTGCATAAGGCTCCAACAAATCGCGGAAGGCTTTGGGCATGATGCTCACCGAGGTGTTGAACTGCATTTTGTCCTTCAACTGCTCGAAGAGGTCGAGGATGGTCTCGCCCTCGTTCTCCACCAACAGGTGCTTGGTGCCGGCCTTCGAGGCAATGAAGAGACGGGCGTTGCTGTTGGGGTAGCGCTTGAAGTGGTCAATGAACTCGCGCAGTATGCGGTGGGCAATGCCAGTGTAGAGCGTAGGCTCCTGTAGGGCCTCGGTCTTGGGCGTGAAGTAGTAGTAGTGGTTCCAGTTCTTGCCACGGCTGAGTTCCACAATCTGCCGCTCTATCTCCTTCTTCTTCTCGGGTGCCTCGACGATGGCCTTGGCCAGTTCATTAAGGAGCCGATTGCGTTCCTTGATATCAGCCCCCAAGCCCCCTAAAGGGGGTGTAAGCCCCCCCTGCCCCCTAAAGGGGGTGTTTCGCTGTGCAGCTGCTCCCCCTTTAGGGGGTAGGGGGGCTTGTTGGGGGGCTTGTACTCCGTTCATCTCCTCCAAGAGTTTGCGCACATAGAGGTGGTAGTTCTCGTAGGCCACTAACTTCTGTTCGTGTACGCCATCAGTCACCAAGCAGTACTGGCAACCCACGTGACAGCCCTTGATGGGGTTCACCTCGAAGGTCAGTGTCGGACAACGGCCCGTGTAGTTGTGAATCTCGGTCTCCACAGTCTCGGGGTCGCAATCCTCTAAGTAAAGCACCGACTTAGGGATGACGGTGTGTTCCTCCAAGCGTTTCATGAACAGTTTAGACCCTCGGATGAGTCCTTGCAGTGTTTCCTCAGAGGGTTCTATCGTTACGCCGAGCTGTTTCAGGTATTCGGCATCGACAATCTGGGGCTTGAAGCCTTCCAGATTGTAGGCGTCAGTCTCATGTTCATAGAGATGGCGCATTTCAATGGGTTGTTTCATTCTTGTGATTTTGGTTTAATTGTTAAATTTATTTTTGTTCGTTTTTATCATTACCATTTTAATATGCCTTTTCGTCTCTCTTGAAGAGGGGCTGGCACACATCTCACCGATACCCCAGTTTGTGAGCTTTTTGCTTCGGGGGAGGCATCAGGGGTAAGCCTAATGCTTGGAGGATTTGTCTCGCCTCTTCGAGTTGTCACATTAGACAATGTGCTCAAATTAGAATTTCAGAACTCAGAAAATCGAGGGCAAAAATACACAAAAAGGCATATTTTTCCAAGCAACAACGCGGAAAAACACATTAAAAATGGGTTTTCAGACAAGATAAGCAGTCTTACAGACAAAATTAACAGCCCTATAGACAAAAATAAAGACTCTTTTAGCAAAGATTATATGTATAGCAAGATGACGGATAAAACCGTGTTGACGCATGAAATTTGGAAGGAGGGGGGCAACAAAAAGCCTGCCCGCGTCATCACGACGGGGGCAGGCGGGGAGGTGCCTCGAAAGGCAAACCTAAATTAATAACTCCTTAAATCTAATCAACTGAAGAGAACATGGCTTGTTAATGCGTAGACGCGGATTTAATTCTTCATGATTGTTGGTCTCTGTCTCTGATTCTGTTCATGACGGGTTGATGTGGTTTCAGGGTTGTCAATATATTGTCGCAGATAGTCGAGCAGCTGTATTTGTGTATTGGCATCAGTCAGACGGGTAGCATATTGGGCGGAGAGTTGCAGCGACTCTCATCACAATTTCTTGAAAAGGTCGTCTGCAGTTATCTGTTTAGTGACTTTTCTCGCATATATATTATCACAAAGGCCGAGGGGATTTACATAAACTTTTGAAAAAGATTTCTTTGTGTTCGTCACTTTCCTAAAAGTACGAAGTCTCTGCTCCACATGGCTGGCATGCGCTTTGGTTATCTCATACTCACCTTCGGAATATTTCATTTCACAAACGCTGATTGTCTTGTCTTTCCTGTCAATCAGCAAGTCAATCTGCCCGCCCGTTTGTGTAGTCCTCCTCTGGCATTTATTAGTTTCTTCAGCATCCAAGAGGTTGCAGAGCCACACACAATCAGCTTGATATCATTCCTGTAATATGCCCAGTCGTTCCAAATCATTTATATTTTGGCGCAAAGTCAATAAAAAAGTCTGATTGCGCCAAATAATAACGCTATAATTTGGCGTAATCTTGCAAAAAGGCTGAGATTGCGCCAAGGTTCTTTGCTGTTTCCCCGTCAACAGGAGCACGTCCTTTATTCAGCATGTAAACTTGACGAAGTTACCAAAATTGACTTCAAGGCAATTATGGAAAGAAGAACGGTTAATGACGCCATACAATGGAAAAGGAGTCGCTCAAAGCAAATCCAATGAATAAGAGGAGAAACATACTTGCTGCAAAAAAGCGGGTACATCAAATTGGACTTTTACTAATATTATTTTTCTATCAAAAACTGCAAAACTGCCACCCTTATAGTGTAATACGCTGATTCATATCTATTAATATGGGTGGCAGTTTTGGTGGCAGATGGCCAAAAAGGTGTAGGTTTATACAGAAAAGGAAGTGTTTCCTTGGATTTTTCATGAAAATATATTTTCTTTGCACCATGAAAAACCATAACAATAACCATAAATTTGAAACTTGAATCTTGGAACTTTGTACCCCATGACTCTCACCTTATTACTTCCCGAAGCCGTCGTATCGTCGTGTCCCATTAGTGGGACAGCCGCGTCCCATTAATGGGACACGCGAATCCCACTGATGGGACACGGCGATCCTGGAGACCATCAAACAGCGCGCTGGTACTGCCTTCCGGGTGCCAGCCATCAACGCCTTCGGTCGTGCCCTTTGCGGAAACCCTGTCATCCGCTACCGTCGTTCCAAGAAAGGCAGTGAGCTTTATGTGAAACTCATATAATAATCAAGAAAACCTACACCTTTTTGACCATCTGCCACCAAAACTGCCACCCGTGCGACAGTAAGTGAATCAGCTTGTTACGTCGCATGGGTGGCAGTTTTGCAGTTTTTTGTTCTACCACTCTCACCTAGTATAACTGTGCCGTGAGTTCGGCTACGTCGGACTGGGCGTCCTCTGAGGTGATTTCATACTCCTTGCACAATGCTGCGGCAAGGCTCTCCACGCTGAACTCTTCGGTGGACGATTGCAGCAGCAGGTAGTAGTCAGTAATTTGTCTTATAACCAGCGGAAATGTGCCTTTTTCTATCTGTTTCAGCCAAAAATATCTCTGTTTGTTTAATTTTTGCCTCTGAAATATGTTTACGTATAATGTTCGTAGCTTCTCCTTATCCGTCTATAGGAAGTGATTCTATATTCGTATCTGCATTGCTCAATCTGAGTCAATAGGCCTGATGAAGGCTGTGGGTATATAAGCTGTTGAAATGAGGCCGATGGTCGACAAAGATATTACTACTCTCTGCTGGCCTGCCACTCGGGCTACTCTTCCCTCAACACCGGCAAATGGACCGTCGATAACCCTGACCAGTTCACCTCCCTTGAAATGACACTGGGACGGCTGCACAAACAGCAGATGCTTGTTCATGCTGCAGGTGGCGAGAATGAAGCGTTTCATCTCTTCATCGGAAACCGTCAACGGGGGATTCTTCTGATACTCATCTTTGCTAAAGTGGTTATAGTAATAACTCAGATAATAAAGAGCCGGTGTGTTTTTGACATATTCTTCAGCCTTCTCTGCCGTGGTATAAGCAAACAACAGATTGGGGATGAGGGTTTGCAGGTGCCTCTTGCGTCTTCCTCCCACAATCTTCTCTGCGATCTTCTTGGCAATATAAGTATACGTCCCGTCTTCCACAAGATAATCTGATGCCTTGTCTTCCCTGCCGAATGAGACGCGAAAGACAAACCATTTCTTGTCTGGTTCTGCTACATACCTCACCGCTACCCCTGTTTGTGAGCTTTTCGCTTCGGGGTAGGCATCAGGGGTAAGCCCAATGCTGGGAGGATTCGACTCGCTTCTTAGAGATGTCATATCAGACAATGTGCTCAGATCAGAAATTTAGGATTGAGATTATCGACTGCAATAGTACATTATATAAGTTTCGGAAGTGATGCCATAGGCATCTGATAGGGATAGCCAGCCATTTTAATGGCTGGTAACGTGTTCGTTAAGGGATGCGTGCCGTAGGTACGCGATAGGTTTTTTAAGGTCGCGTACCTAAAGGCACGCATTTTCATTGCCATTTGATACCAGCCATTTAAATGGCTGGCTAACCTTATTAAGCCCCGCTGGGGCTTTGTCTTCCATGGCATACTTGCGAAAGTTGAATACATTATATCTATGCATCGGGTTCCAATGCTTCGCGGCGGTAGTTGGTGGGGGGCATACCGAAGTGCTGGCGGAAGCAGAGGCTGAAATAGTTGTGTGTGCTGAAGCCACATTCTTCGGCTATCTGTACGATGTTCTTGTCCGGCTGTTCTATGAGCAGCTTGGCGGCATATTCCAGACGGAGCTTCTGGATGTAACTTGTGAGATTGGCCCGAGAACTTTCCTTGGAGAAAACAGCGCCTACGCGCTCCTTCGGCAAGGAGAAGCGATCCATGATGGCCTTTCGACCAAAATCAGCATCGAGGAAAAGGCGTTCGCGAACGATGACCTCATCAATGTGCTGAAAGAGCTCCTTGTCGCTAAGCGTGCTGAGATCATCGGGGACGGCTGTCGTCGGTACGGGTACCTGCGCCTGCTTCTCTTCCCAGTACAACTTTTTGTAATTGATAGATTCGGCAATCCGCTTGGCCAAGATGCGATTCTTTTGGTTGATGGTTCTGTTCTTACGGATGATGACAACGGCCAGGGCTGACACACCGAGCAAAATGACTATCAAGAAAATAAGGATAGCTTGTTGGCGGAGGGTGACGACCTTCTGTTCCATAATCTTCTGGTCCTGCTCTTGGGCGTGATAGACGGCGGCCAGCTCTTGAGCCGTGTTCCTGGCTTTGCGACTCTTTAGGGTATCTTGTATCTCGAGCACTTGCTCGTAGAGGATAGCGGCCTGCTCGCAGTTACCCATCTTCTGATACACCTCGGCCAGGCCCCACTTGGCGGTGTTCATCATCTCGCCCAAGGTGTCGCCCTGCTGGCGCACGCGCTGAATCAGGTCGTTATAGATGGAGACGGCCTCCTGATAGCGGCCGCGCTTCTTCATATAGTCCACAATGAAATAGTCGCGGGTGTGGTTGCCCTCGTATTGCACGGCCTTCCAGGCTTCGTAGGCCGAGTCAGCCTGCTGGTAATACTCGCGTTGTAAGTTGTCAGAGGCAGAGTGCCCCATTTGGGCGAGTACTGACGCCATTTTGGCCAGTGCCATACGACGGTCTATCAGCTGCTGGTTCTGGGCAAATCCCCAGCGCGTGCCCTCCATAGTGAGCTGCAGGTTGCGCTCGTTGGTCTTCAGCGCATTGTCGTAGTCCTTCGTCGCACCATACATGCTGGCAAGCAGATTCAGGTAGCCATGTATCAGGTGGTCGGTATTTTCAAGGTCGGTTGTCGCCATCAGGTCGATGGCCTTGATCACGTTCTGGATGCCCTTGTCGCGAGCGCCCTCATAGAAGAGGTTCTGGCCCATCGTGATAAGCGCCAGCGACTGATAGTAGTCGTTGCCAGTCTGCTCGGCCAGGTCGTGCAACTGTTCCAGCCACTTATGCTGATCTACCTTGTGCCCCGCCAGCTCGCTGGTCATGCAAAGGCAGTTCAGCACGTCCAGCCGTTTTTCGCTGTCATTCTGAGCTTCCTCGCTATCCAACTGTTTCAGGTACAGGTCGTAGGCGTCGCGGAATTGCATACTGTTGTAAAGCGAGTCGGCCACGCCTTTAGTCTGGTTGAAGTCAGCATAGAGGGCATCCGCCCCCTGGCTTGCCGCGCTTTGGTCGCCTGCCTGTAGCCCTTCGCTTACAGCGTAGGAACGATCTGTCTGTGCCGCGTCCTTCGTGTCACCACATCCCGTGTAGCTCACGATGGTCAGCACAGTCATTATGCTAATGAAGAAGTATTTCTTTAAGGTCATTTCTTCCAAAATGTGCGCCACAAAGGTACAAAGAAATCCCGTATCCAATAGCACGAACAAAGGAAAAGACAGCGTTTATATGTTTTTTTAACAAGATGGCGGCGCACTGTCACCTTACAAAATTACTGTTTTCCTTTTATATAAATAACGTAGCATTGTCAAAAGTGTTGCTCAACGCGTTGCGCAACAGGTCATAGAAAACAGCTGTCTTTGTTCTAAAGTGTTCAAGTGTTAGAACGCACCGTATGTTGGGCCTAAAAAGATGAAGTGAAGCGTAGGATAATTGTTTTTAACGCCTGAAATTTGGAAGGAAAGAGGGTATGGCGTATCTTTGCAACGCAAAAGCAAAGATTTCACGTCAAAAAAACAGAAGCGTTATGGAAGTTATACAGAGTTTTACGATTGATCATACGCATTTGAAACCCGGCATCTATGTCTCGCGCGTGGATAAAGGCTTCACGACTTTCGACCTGCGCATCACGGAGCCGAATCACGAGCCAGCTGTGGCACCTGCTGCCATGCACAGCCTGGAGCACCTGATGGCCACGTGGTTCCGCAACAGCGAGGTGAAAGAAGATGTGGTGTACGTAGGCCCCATGGGATGCCTGACAGGTATGTATATCATCATGACGGGGGCATACAGCGTGGAGGATATGCGCAGGCTGACGATGGCCTGTCTGCGCTGGATCCTCACACAGGATGAGGTGCCGGCGACGCGTCCGGAGGCGTGCGGCAACTACCTGCTTCACGACCTGCCGATGTGCAAATGGGAAAGTGCGCGTTATCTGGACCGTCTGGAGCACGATTTCCACAGCGAGTACACCAAGCTGCAGATCACGCTTGATGACGGTAAGGTGTTTGCGGACGCGTAGTCATTTTGGTGCTACGCGGACATCGGCTGTGCTGACATCGCGTCCAAGCAGGAAGCGGTCGATGAAGGCTTGTACCTCAGGCCATTGTGCTTCGGGCAGCTGGCAGTGGCCGTGACCTCCCATGATGCTCCATCCGAAGCGGTCGGCAATGCCGAAGCACTCCCACACCTTGATCGCGGCTTGTGCGGAAACGAGCATCGCGTCGTCGGCAAGCCATCGGAAGTCCGGGTTGCCGAGGAGGAGCAGTGCGCGTGGGCATACCATGGCACATAGTTCGTGCTGGTCGTAGGGGAGGCGGAAAACGCTGTCGCCAGAAAAATCTCGGCGCTGTCGTTCGAGGAACCAGTGGTAGTCTGTTTTCTCGATATTTTCTACACTATCTTTCCCGTGTGAGGCGCGCCATGCTGCTGCGCCGCCACCGCCTGGCTCTTGGGCTATGGTGAGTGCCACGCGCTCGTCGAAGGCTCCACAATAGAGGGCCATCTTGCCTGCGTAGGAACAGCCGGAGACGCCGATATGCTTCGTGTCGATCTTGGTAGCCTCAGCGCCGAGCTGGCAGAGGCCGTCGATGAGGCGGCTGAGTCCCCATGCCCATTCGCTGTAGGCTCCGTTGTCCGTGAGGTCAGGGTAGAGGCGGTCAAAGGCGTGCTCGCCCCGGTCGTGATGCTGTCCCCACTGCGAGTAGTCATTAACCTGCTTCTCATGGAAGTTCATCGTGGCGATGGGGCGTCCCTCGAAGAGCTGCCGGGGCAGCGCAAGCATACTGGTGCCAATCATCAGAGCGTATGGCGGCTGTCCGACAGTGGGGTAGTGGATGGTGGAGGTGAGGGTGAGGGAGTGGCCGTTCACCGTGACGGTGACGAGAAGCGTGTCGCCGTGCATGGCGGCGACGACGTTCTCGGCTTCAACGGCGGGTTTGACGCCTATGCCGTAGTGCTGGATCTGCGCTGCGATCTCGTTGCGCTTACGCTCCCAGTCGCCAAAGGTGTTGACGCCGAGCAGCGGGTTAGGCAGGTCGCGGATGACGGGCAGGTCTGCGACGGGTGGCAACGGGGGCTTGGGGAAGTGGGCACCCGTGTTCTCAACGCTGTAGACCAAGGGAGGGGAAACAACATCCGATGATGTAGGCACTACGTCGGAGGTGCCGTCAATGGCGGCACACGATGGCAGTGCTGCGAGAAAAGACAGCATCAACGCTGAAATGATTTGCGGGATTTGTCTCATCCGACCTGACTACCGGGTTTCACTTCACGCTGAGGGGTGATAACGGAAAGGGAACCATCGAAGTTGACGGCGGAGAGAATCATGCCCTGACTCTCCAGGCCCATCATCTTGCGAGGCGGGAAGTTGGCGATGAAGCACACTTGCTTGCCCACGAGGTCCTCGGGATTGTAGTACTGCGCTATACCACTGAGGATTGTGCGGTTCTCGAGCCCGTCGG
Source organism: uncultured Prevotellaceae bacterium (assembly GCA_947307015.1). Lineage (GTDB taxonomy): Bacteria > Bacteroidota > Bacteroidia > Bacteroidales > Bacteroidaceae > Physcousia. The sequence continues at coordinate 11,205 of CAMZHV010000013.1, forward strand.
CAATCTCGAACTTGAGGAGCTTGTTGGACTTCTTGACCTTCTCGCAAGAGAGGATCGTACCGACGCGGATGTCGAGCTTCTCGAAGTCGTCAAAAGTCACTTCCTTCTTCACCTGAGCCCCTTCCCGACCTCCCCCAAGGGGGAGGGGATTTGAAGTTACCTCCGAGGATTGAGTTCTCCCCCCTTGGGGGGAGTTAGAGGGGGGCTGCTGCTCTCTTTCGTTCTCCTTCTTGATGCGGGCCAGACGATCCATCTGTGCCTGAATGGCCTCATCCTCAATCTTCTCGAAGAGGAGAGAGGGTGTACCCAACTGATGTCCGGCAGGCAGAAGGTCAATAGAGCCAAGGCGGTCCCAAGTGAGAGAAAGCTCTGCGCCAGCCTTCTCCCCTCCATTACGGGAGGGGTCGGGGGTGGGTCTTAACATCTGATAGAGCTTCTTCGATGAGAACGGCAGGAACGGCTCGAAGGCGATGGCGAGGTTGGCAGTCAGCTGGAGCGAGATATTGATGATGGTCTTCACGCGCTCGGGGTCGGTCTTGATGACCTTCCAAGGCTCGCTGTCGGCCAGGTATTTGTTGCCGATGCGCGCCAAGTTCATTGCTTCCTTCTGTGCGTCGCGGAACTTGAAGTTGTCGAGCAAGGCTTCCACCTTGGCCTTCACGTCCTTGAACTCAGCGATGGTCTGACGGTCGAAATCGGTCAGCTCGCCGCAGGCAGGCACTACACCTTCGTAGTATTTCTGCGTCAGCTGCAGGGCGCGGTTCACAAAGTTGCCATAGACGGCCACCAACTCGTTGTTGTTGCGTGCCTGGAACTCCGCCCACGTGAAATCGTTGTCCTTGGTTTCGGGAGCCGAGGCGGTGAGGGCATAGCGCAGCACGTCCTGCTTGCCGGGGAAATCCACGAGGTACTCGTGCAGCCAGACAGCCCAGTTGCGTGACGTGGAGATCTTGTCGCCTTCGAGGTTCAGGAACTCGTTGGCCGGCACATTGTCGGGCATGATATAATCGCCGTGTGCTTTCATCATCACGGGGAAAATGATGCAGTGGAAAACAATATTATCTTTGCCGATGAAATGGACTAATCTTGTCTCCTCGTCCTGCCACCAGCGCTGCCACGTGCCCCAGCGTTCGGGGTTGCTTTCGCACAGCTCCTTGGTGTTCGAAATATAGCCGATGGGCGCGTCGAACCACACATAGAGTACCTTGCCATCGGCACCTTCGACGGGCACGGGGATGCCCCAGTCCAAGTCGCGCGTCATGGCACGCGGCTGCAGCTCCATATCCAGCCAACTCTTGCATTGACCATAGACATTCGAGCGCCATTCCTTGTGGCCTTCGAGAATCCACTCTTTGAGCCAACCCTCGTAGTCGTTGAGGGGCAGGAACCAGTTGGTGGTGTCTTTGAGGATGAGCTTGGCACCGCTTTCCTTCGAGCGAGGGTTGATGAGCTCCGTGGGGTCGAGATCACGACCGCATTTCTCGCACTGGTCACCATTGGCTTCGTTGTGGCAATGCGGACATTCGCCGACAATGTCACGGTCGGTCTTGAACGTGCCTGTCGTCTCGTCGTAGAACTGCTTCGTGGTCTTTTCGATGAGTTTGCCGTCGTCGTAGAGCTTGCGGAAGAAGTCGCTGGCAAATTGGTGGTGTGTCTTGCTCGTCGTGCGGCTATAGACGTCGAATGAGATGCCAAACTCCTCGAATGAGTCCTTGATCATCTTGTGGTAGCGGTCGACGACCTGCTGCGGGGTGATGCCCTCTTTGCGGGCGCGCTGCGTCACGGGCACGCCGTGCTCATCGGAGCCGCCGATAAACATCACCTCCTCACCTTTCAGCCGCAGGTACCTCACATATATGTCCGCAGGCACATACACGCCTGCCAAGTGTCCGATATGCACGCCGCCATTAGCGTATGGCAGGGCGGATGTGACTGTTGTGCGCTTAAAAGCCCCTTCCCGGCCTCCCCCAAGGGGGAGGGGATTGGAAGTTACCTCTGTAGATTGTTGCTGATTATTCATATTTGTTCTTTTATGGTCTTTAGTACATTTTCTATATCGTTAAGCACCTCTTCATTGGAGAATCTAATCACTTTATATCCTAATTGATTAAGCCTTTTTGTCCGCTCCTCATCACTGATGTTTTGCTCAGGGAGTTGGTGGTAACCACCATCAACCTCAACAACCAGTTTACTCGGCAAACAGAAGAAATCTGCAATATAGCAATCAATGATATGTTGCCTTCTGAAAGGGATTCCTAACTGGGCTTTCTTCAGATGCTCCCACAAGACGCGTTCTGCCAAGGTTGAATTGCGCTTGTTCTTCTGCGCCAATTGCTTTAATAATCCATAGTAAAATGGATCTGATGTAGCGTAGTCGTAATCGCTCATTCTTCGTGCAAGTGGGAACGAATCCCTCCCCCTTGGGGGAGCAGGGAGGGGGCTTTTATAGCTGACTCTCGCTGATGCTAAAAGTGTCGCCGCGGCTCATGTCGCCGGTGTTGAGGCCGAGTTTCAGCCATTTCATGCGTTGTGCCGAGGTGCCGTGGGTGAAGCTTTCGGGCTGCGAGTAGCCACGGGCTTTCTCCTGGAGGTAGTTGTCGCCGATGACCTGCGCACACTGGATTGCTTCCTGCAGGTCGCCATCTTCGAGCGAGCCGAAGGTCTTGCCCTCGTGGTAGCCCCATACGCCGGCGTAGAAGTCGGCCTGCAGCTCGATGCGCACGCTGACCTTATTGGCCTGTGTCTCATTCATCTTGGCCATTTGGGCGTGAGCGCTGTTGAGGGTGCCGAGGAGGTGCTGCACGTGGTGACCTACCTCATGGGCGATGACGTAAGCGTAGGCGAAATCGCCGTCAGCACCTAATGTCCGCTTCATGTCGGAGAAGAAGCTGAGGTCTATGTAAAGCGCTTGGTCTGCAGAGCAGTAGAAAGGACCGACCTGCGCATTGCCTGCGCCGCAACCCGTCTGCACGCTACCTGTGTAGAGCACCATCTTGGGGGGCACATACTCCCTGCCGAGCTGTGTTCTGAACACTTCGCTCCACACATCCTCGGTGCTGGCAAGCACCTGTGAGGCAAAGAGCGCGAGCTGTTGCTCTTCCTCGGTGAACTCACGATCCTGCTGGGCGCTGGTCGTGACATTCTGGTTGGTGATGGCTTCGAGGCCACCGGCCTGCTGGAAAGCCTGAAATACGTCGCCGCCTGAGAGCCAAGCCATCAGACAAGCGATGATTACGCCTGCGAGGCCGCCGATGCCGGCCTTCGTCGTTCCGCTCATGCGCCGACGGTCATCGACATTCGAGCTTTGTCTTCTTCCTGTTAAATCCATAAAGGTAAAAACGGACTCTCCCCCCGCCCTCCCTGTTAGGGAGGAAGCAGAATCATTTGCTATTGGAGGTCTGAGCCATTGGTTAAGGGTTAAAAGATATGTTTATTTTATTCTTGACAAGTAATCGCCCCCTCCCTAACAGGGAGGGCGGGGGGAGAGTCTGGAGAGGTCTGGAGAGGCTTTTTATTCCCTATTCGCCCTCTTCCTTTCCAGATGGTCGAGGATAATCTTTCTCATTCTCATGCTCTTGGGCGTCACCTCTACATATTCGTCCTCCTTGATGTATTCGAGGGCTTCTTCGAGGCTGAGGATGGTGGCAGGAATGATGCGGGCTTTCTCGTCGGAGCCGCTGGCTCGCATGTTGGTGAGTTGCTTGTTCTTCGTCACGTTGATGACGAGGTCATTCTCATGAATGTGCTCGCCCACGACCTGTCCGGCATAAACTTCGGTCTGTGGCTCGATGAAGAATTTGCCGCGGTCCTGCAGGTTGTTGATGGCGTAGGCAAAAGCCGTGCCGCCCTCGAGGGCTATCATGGAGCCAGAGATGCGTCGTACAATATCACCCTTGTACGGCTGGTATTCTTTGTAACGGTGTGCCATGATGGCTTCGCCCTGCGAGGCTGTGAGGACGTTGGTTCTCAAGCCGATGATGCCGCGCGAAGGGATGAGGAATTCGATGTTCACGCGGTCGCCCTGTGCATCCATTGATGTCATCTCGCCCTTGCGGCGCGTGACCATATCAATCATCTTCGATGCAAACTCCTCGGGGACGTTAATCGTCAGTTCCTCGATGGGCTCATATCGTTCCAGACCCTCTCCCCGCTCCCCCATCAGGGGGAGAGCCTCGCTATCGCTCGAAAGCTGCGCGCCAGCCTTCTCCCCTCCCTGACGGGAGGGGTTGGGGGTGGGTCTGTACTTATAAATCACTTGCGGCTGTCCCACCTGTAGCTCGTAACCCTCACGTCGCATCGTCTCGATGAGCACGGAGAGGTGTAGCACGCCGCGTCCGCTGACGATCCAGCGGTCGGTATAGCCTTCGGGAACCTCCACGCGCAGTGCCAGGTTCTTCTCCAGCTCCTTCATCAAGCGTTCGTGGATGTGGCGGCTCGTACACCAGCGTCCCTCCTTGCCGAAGAAAGGCGAATCGTTGATGGTGAAGAGCATAGACATCGTAGGCTCATCGATGGAGATGGTGGGCAGCGCCTCCGGTTCCTCGGCATCGCAGATGGTATCGCCGATTTCGAAGTTCGACAGGCCGATGATGGCACAGATATCGCCGCTCGACACGGCATCAATCTTCTGATGACCCATACCCGTGAAGGTGTGGAGCTCCTTGATCTTCGTTTTCTCCTTCGAACCGTCGCGGTGAACGATGGTGATGGCCATGCCTTCCTTCAGCGTGCCGCGGTGTACGCGTCCCACGGCAATGCGCCCCGTATAGGTCGAGTAGTCGAGGGAGGTGATGAGCATCTGCGGTGTGCCTTCAAGCTGCTCAGGAGCGGGGATATGCTCGAGAATCTGATCGAGCAGATAGAAAATATCGTTTGTCGGCGTCTGCCAGTCCTCGCCCATCCAGCCCTGCTTGGCCGAGCCATAGATGACGGGAAAATCCAGCTGATCCTCGGTCGCATCCAGCTCGCACATCAGGTCGAACACCATCTCATGCACCTCTTCGGGACGGCAGTTGGGCTTGTCCACTTTGTTGATGACCACGATGGGTTTCAGCCCGATCTGCAATGCTTTCTGGAGCACGAAGCGCGTCTGGGGCATCGGACCCTCGAAGGCGTCGACGAGCAGCAGGCAGCCGTCGGCCATATTCAGCACGCGTTCCACCTCGCCGCCGAAGTCGGAGTGACCCGGAGTGTCGATGATATTGATTTTCGTTCCTTTATAGTTAATGCTGACGTTCTTGGAGAGGATGGTGATACCACGCTCGCGCTCCAACTCGTTGTTGTCCAGCATCAGCTCACCCGTCTGCTGATTCTCGCGGAAGAGGTTTCCTGCCAACAGCATCTTATCCACGAGCGTTGTCTTGCCGTGGTCGACGTGTGCGATGATGGCGATATTCCTGATGTCTTGTTTCATGAACCTTAATACCTTATGTCTTTAAATCTTAATCGTTAAACGCCCAAGGCGTCCTTTTCGGGGGCAAAGGTACGAATTTTATAACGAAAAATGAAAAATGAAAAATGAAAAGTGAAAAATGAAGGTGAAAAAGGTCGTAAATAGGCTAAAATACAAGAAAAAAGAGGCGCAAACGAAAATAAATTGTAATTTGTAAATCGTAACTCGTAAATTTTGCTTACCTTTGCGCCCGCAAATCCCGAAAGACGGGTGCATTCGAGGGTGGGTGCGCGACGATTGATGACGACGGCTCTCCACCTGAAGGATGTAATGTTCAACATTTTATCATCAAACAACACTTATGTACTTAGATTCAGCTAAGAAGGCCGAGCTCTTCGAACAGTTCGGCGGCGGCGCCACCAACACCGGCAGCGCAGAGAGCCAGATTGCTCTTTTCACCTATCGTATCGCTCACCTCACCGAGCACATGAAGCAGAACCGCAAGGACCACAGCACCGAGCGTGCCCTCACTGGTCTCGTCGGCAAGCGTCGTGCCCTGCTCAACTACTTGAAGAAGCGCGATATCAACCGCTACCGTGCCATCGTCAAGGCTCTCGGCCTGCGTAAGTAATGCCCCCTCCCGCCTCCCCCATGGGGGAGGTGAATAGGTGGTCACTTTTCAAGAAGTGAAAACAAACAGTGAGAAGTGCTCGCGAAGTAGTACTTCTCACTTTGTTACTAAACAAAACTATCACCATTATATTTATGAATCACAACGAACAAGTCTCTGGGGTAACTTCCAAGCCCTCCCCCCTTGGGGGGAGATGGTGGGGGGCTTTCCTCCCTGACCTTTTAGCCATCCTCTTCTTTGTTGGCCTCTCGTTTGCCTATTTCATCCATCCCGTCAGCGAGGGTTTGGTGCTGACTGGTCACGACCACAGCGGCGGTGCAGGTGCGGCCTCTGAGATGGAAGCCTATCGCAAGAGCCACGACGGCGAGCGCACACGCTGGACCAACACTCTTTTCTCGGGTATGCCGACCTACCAAATGGCACCCTCGTATCCCTCCACCGACAAACTGACGAAGGTCGAGAACGTCTACAAACTGTGGCTGCCCGATTATGTTGTTCTCGTCTTTGTGATGCTCCTTGGCTTCTACATTCTCCTGCGCGCCTTCGACTTCAAGGCGTGGATGGCCGCCCTCGGCGCCGTGATGTGGGCCTTTTCGAGCTATTATTTTATTATTATAGGTGCAGGTCACATCTGGAAGTTCTACACGCTGGCCTATATCCCACCCACGATAGCCGGTATGGTCCTCTGCTACCGCGGTCGCTATGGCTGGGGTTTGCTCGTCACATCTGTATTTATGGCGCTGCAAATCCTTTCTAACCATGTGCAGATGACCTACTACTTCGCTTTCGTCATCGCGCTGATGGCGCTGGCTTTCCTAATGGACAATGGACAATGGACAATGGAAAATGAAACAGGCGAGCAAGGTCGACAATCCGGAGGCAATTGTCAATTGTCCATTGTCCATTGTCAATTTACAAAGTGGCTAAAAGCCACCCTTACCTTCGCCCTCGGCTGCCTCATTGGCATCGCCATCAACGCCTCCAACCTCTACCATACCTGGGAGTACTCCAAGGAGAGTATGCGCGGGAAGAGCGAGTTGACGCAGCAGACGAAGGATCCGACAGATCAGACTTCCAGCGGGCTTGAGCGCAGCTACATCACGGCGTGGAGCTACGGCATCGGAGAGACCTGGTCGCTGCTCGTGCCGAATGTCAAGGGCGGTGCTTCGCTGCCTCTGACGCAAAACAAGACAGCGATGGACAAGGCCAACCCGACCTATATGCCCGTCTATCAGAGCCTCGGACAGTACTGGGGCGAGCAACCCGGCACGAGCGGTGCTGTCTATGTCGGCGCTTTCGTGATGTTCCTCTTCATTCTCGGCCTTTTCATCGTAAAAGGCCCGATGAAATGGGCGCTTTTCATCGCTACGTTACTTTCTATCACTCTGGCATGGGGTAAGAACTTCATGCCTTGGACAGACTTCTGGTTAGATTATGTGCCGATGTACGATAAGTTCCGCACCGTTGCCTCCATCCTCGTCATCGCCGAGTTCACCATTCCGCTCTTGGCAATGATGGCGCTGAAGGAAATTCTAAGACCCACCCCCGACCCCTCCCGTCAGGGAGGGGAGGGGCTGCGCAATATTAATAATTCCCAACAAGCCGGATGGCTCCCCTCCCTGACGGGAGGGGTCCGGGGGTGGGTCTGTGCTTTTGCCTTAACTGCCCTTCCTTGTTTATTGTTCTGGCTCATTCCAGATGTCTTCTTTGGCAACTACATCAGCTCTTCGGAGTCGCAGATGTTGACCAGTGCTGCGCAGCAGGGTTATATCCCGCAGGAGATGTTGGCACCTATCATGGCCAACCTCAATGAGATGCGCCGCGCCGTTTTTTCTGCCGATGCAGGACGTTCGCTGCTCATCATCCTTGTAGGCTGTGCCGTTCTCCTCGTGTACCATTTTAAAAAGATCAAGGCGTGGGCCGCGGTGGGCTGCCTCATCGTGCTTTGCACCGCCGATTTGTGGGACGTCAACAAGCGTTATCTCAACGACTCGATGTTCAGCGCCCCGCAGCCCGCACAGCAGTTCTTCTCCAAGACGCCGACCGACGAGGCTATCCTACAGGACAAGGATCTCTACTACCGTGTCGCGAACCTCGCTGTCTCGACTTTCAACGACAACACTACCAGCTACTGGCACAAGAGCATCGGCGGTTATCATGCTGCCAAACTGCGCCGCTATCAGGAGCTCATCGAAGCTTATATCCAGCCCGAACTTATGGAGCTGTTCCAGGCCGTCAGTACCACGGGCGGGCAGCTTGACAGCATCAACGGCGATTCCCTCTTCCCCGTGCTGAACATGCTGAACATGAAGTATGCCATTGTTCCCTTGCAGGGTGGACAGACGGCACCTGTGCAGAACCCGTGGGCCATGGGTAACGCTTGGTTCGTCGATGATGTTCTTTTGGCAGATAATGCCGACGAGGAATTAGCAGCACTCGGAGCTATCAATCCACGCAATACGGCCATTGTTGATCGTCAATTCACGGAACAACTCCCAAGCCCCCTCCCAAGCCCCCTCCCAGCCTCCCCCAAGGGGGAGGAGCCCCGAACTAATGACGGGCAAGGGAATTTAACTGAACCATCAGCCTTAGAGCCCTCCCCCCTTGGGGGGAGCCGGAAGGGGGCTTTGTCTCTAAAGTCTTACGAAGCCAACGCCTTGACCTTTGAGGCCGAGACGGATGTTGAGCGCCTTGCTGTCTTCTCGGATGTCTACTATCCCGGTTGGCAATGCACCATCGACGGTGAACCCGCTGAGATCTTGCGTGCCGACTACATTCTGCGTGCTGTCGTCATCCCGGCAGGCAAGCACACGATAGCCTTCCGTTTCGACCCGCAGAGTTTACACACCACTGAGGCCTTGGCCAACACCGCCCTCATCCTCCTTGCTCTTCTCCTCGTTGCCCTCCTGGTCTATTCGTTCTGGCGCAACAAAAAAGCCGTTAGGCCTGAGCCCAACGGCGAGAAATGATGTGAGAAATTGCGTGCTTAGTTGATTAGCACCTTCTGGACAGCCCTTCCTTGGCGCACGAGATAGATGCCTTTTGGCAGATTCTTCAGGTCGCCGGGGCAGGGCTGTCCTGATAGGTTATAGATCCGATACGCCTTGGTGAAATCGACATGGGTTTCATCGATGCCGTTGGGTGTATAGGTGTAGCCTAACTTCTTGTCAATCCATAGAAGACGTTCGCTGATGTATCGGCGCACGTTCTGCACCTCTGCCTCATAGCTGCCCCAGATGACAGGGTTCTGGTGAACCAACTCGTTCATGATGGGCCATCGCATGAAATTCAGCTCCTGCGATTGCTGTAGGCTTTCTTCCAAGGAGTCGACATAAGCCAGGAGGTGCTCTTCGTTGATGTCTCGCTGCCTGGCCTCGTCCCAGATCTCCAGCATCTTGGCTTTGGCCGCCGCGTTGCTGACGCAGATCTTGTTAACAAAAGCTTTCATATTACCCGTGGTGCTGCCCCCGCTGCGGTAGATCCAATCCCTCTTGCTATTGACGGGATAAGTGCGGGTGTCGTTGTCAAAGGCGAGGTCGAAATCCCACACCGGCCCTGTGAAGATGGTGTCGTTCTCACGGTGCTTGTACATATATACGCTCCAGTAGGTGTCGGTGTTTCCCGACAACTCGCCAACAAGGAAGTGGCGGAGGAAGGTGTTCAGATCCAGGTACTGCTGCCATTGGGTTTCCATCCTGTTGAACTGCGACTTGATGAAAGCGTATTGTTCCGTGGTGATGGTGTCTTCGTCGGGATAATGGATGGTGACTGGCGTCCCTCCGGCGGATTGGAACCAGCTGGGCTCCGTCTGTGCGCGTGCATCCACCTCTACTAAGAACGCCGTGGCGCCCGACTGCTCTTCATGCTCCTCGGCCAAGGTGTCGACGAGCTCCACGCGGTTCTTCTTCACGTCGATGTGGTCGCTGAGCTGGTAGTTACCTTTGTATTCGCCGTTCAGCAGCACATCCACCGCTTGGGCGTATGGGGTGTAGGGCATATCGAAGCTGCGGCTCAGCTTAAAGGCGAGGAGGTTGCGCATTAGCGTCTTGTCGCCGTAGTTGTTGATGAGCGTCCATTTCTTGGCTTTGGCAGGAGCGTCAAGCACGCGGTGTTTCTTATTGAACTTGATGCGGTACGGTTTCTTAGGGAAGGACAACGAGGCGTTGCCGCGCAGACGCACAACACCCGTATCTGTCCTCAACTTCTTGTCTTTATCGCTGATGATGGTGATGAGCGCATTGATATTATGCTCCTTGTCGTATGGTTCCACATTATTCTCCGTGTGTATGCTGACCACGGGCAAGTTGGTCAGGCGGTAGAGCTGCGAAGAGTCGCCCACACCGACGTGGCCGTAAAATTCCAGCTCGCCGACATTACAGCGCATATCCGCCGGGCTTACGTATCGCACATATCGGAAGCCCTTCGAGCACTTTACATCGACGTAGGACATCTTCTTGGCCTCTCCTGGCTCCGTGATAATATGTAGTGGCAGTGCATCCATAAAATCAGGGCTGTTGGCGCCTTCAAATACGCCCAACAAGACCCGTTCCGCCCCACGACTTCGAGATGCTGGTGCCCAGCCGATGCGTGTGACGATGTACGGTTGTCCGAGGTCAAGTCCTACCCACGTGTAGCTACGGTCGTAAGTGGCGAAATAGGTATTGAGGTTGCCGTCGAAGGCGCACTCGCGGGTGTTGACGGTCGTTGATGCCTGATTGGTGGCATAATCTATGAATTTCGCTGTACCTATGATCGTACCCTTAAGCTTTTGATCTACTGCTCCCGTTTGTGCTGTTGCTGCATAGCAAGTGCAAAGCAGTATGGATATGATGGCGACGATTCTTTTCATTGCCAATACCTCCTTATTAGAACACATTTTGTATAAAGAAGGGGATACGCCAAGACTGACATATCCCCTTGTTATGGCTATCGGAGAAAATCTTTCCGTAGATTATATTTACTCAATAACATACCAATCTTGATTGTTGATTCCATTGCTCTTTGACCAACCAATGAATAAGGGGAATAGTTGGTCGATGGGGACACTCTCTTTGGAGGCATCCAGCAGGGTGTTTCGGAAGCTATCCATTTTAACACCATCCAGGTAGAAGGCAAATGGGTATGCTTCCTTAGATGTGTAGAAATTTTTCTTATTGGCATAATCGCTACAGTCATCGTCTTTGCCGAAGTAACTGGTCTTTACTTTTGGACTTGGAGCATCGTAGGGGGGATGTACTTCCCAATATGTACTTCCCTCCTTGCGGCACAAGAAAACTTTCACGGAAGCCTTACTGTCTTTCTGAGCCACATTGTAGGTCACCTCTATGGAATAAGTCGTTTTTCCATGATCATTGTTAATTGCATCGTTGAAGTAGAAATAGTATTCACCATTTCCATCACTCTTGTTTGTCAAAACAGGCGTGAAATTCGGGTGCGAATATACGGCGCTCTTCAAATTACTGTTAATCGTACTCTTCGTTGTGGCAGTTGATGGGTCTGGGGCAGTACCTGTTGGAGCCTTGTTGACATAGATAGAGGCAAGTTGGGCTTTAGTATTCAGCTTCACACCAAAACTATTTGTCATGGTAACATAGTTGTGGTCAGTGATGAAGTTGAAGGTCTCCTTGACCAGTGTCTGTTCAGCACCAGCGTGAGCGTAGAACTCCTTCACATGCTCAACCTGAATCACCGCGTCATTCATGTCGTAGTCGTGAGCCTTGGGCCACTTGTCCTCAAAGCCATAGACGCCGTAAGTAGAAGTCTGCTTGCTTTCTACACCAGCCACCTCTGTGAATGCGTTGGCAGGGTTGAGTGCGAAGACGAGGTCATCGTAGTCTTTGTCATCGTTGGCATCCTCGAAGGAGATAATCACATACTTGTTGCCATTGACCGCATCGAACGAGAACTTAGCAGTACGGCTCTCGCCATTGGGGTTGGAGTAAGTCTTACCCGTCTCATTCGATGTGGAAAGACCATCGGTAGAGGTGGCCCACACGGGTTTATAGTTACTGTAAGAACCGTTGACGGCATAGTCTTTACCTAAGCAGCCCCAACCATTCGACTTCAGTATGAAACCGATCTTGGTTCCTGCGGGGAATATCTTCGTTCCGCCCGAGAGATCGCCATTGGCAATGTTGGGATAGTACATCAGCTGCACCACGTCGCCACGCAAGGCACCGATGTTGCCATTATATTTGTTATTAGGATATGAGCCGCGTGGCCATTCGCCGTCCTGCGTGTTGGGGAAGATCATGATGATGTTCATGTCCTTTTTGTTGGTCGGTACATCCCCTGTGTAGTAATAGTATCCAAGGGAGCTGTTCCAACATGTGCTGCTGCCCAGCATAGTGATACTGACCTCCGAGTCCTTAATCACCGTCATGTCACTGTTGGCACGATAGGTTTCCTTGACGGAAGTACCAGAATTAAGTGCCGAGCAGGCTGTAGCATACAGTCCGTCAAATTCCTCGTCGGTGAATACCAAGCCAGGTTTGGCTGTTGCTTTGTCAAGCAGGTAGTAGGGACGACCGCTGGCCGAGTTCCACTTTCCTAACGGCGTGTACCACGGTTTGTAAATCTGTGTTCCATTGTGCTCATAGAGGTTTTTCATCTTCGTGATGTCGTTGGTGGGTTCTCCTGCTCCAGCGACACGTGTGATAACACTGCGTGTTACAGCGTCACGCAACGGGTTCTTGACCAACATTCTGGCCTCGCCGTTCTCCACAGTAGTCATTGTGCGGCGCAGACCTACGAGGAAGTTGCCCGTCACGATGTGCAGGCGCTTGGCGTAAGCAGGCAGTGTGATGGTCTGGTCAAACTTACCGTTCTTGTCTGTATAACCCGAGAAGATAGGTTGGATACTCTCGTCAATGTATTCGGTGATCGTGTTCTCGTTGACAAACGGGTTGGTGTTGTACACGCTGAAGAATACGGGGACATTGGCGTCAAACTCGGAATAGTCAACAATGAGGTCAACTTCTTGTGACGTGGAGAAATCGAACGTATTGACATTCTTGGTTACGGTTTTTCCATCTTTCTCTTCAGAGAAGAACTCATCGGTGTCGTGGCAGGAAACGCCGACGAAAAGGAGTAATGCGAAAGACAATGTTCTCGCTAAAAAATTGGCGGGATTGCGCATAATAAAGATATTTTAAATGAGAAAATCAGATTAATTCGGTGCAAAATAAATGAAAATATGTGAGCCGCCCAAAACAATTAAGCTTTTTTAATAAAAGAATTTTGTTGTAAAAAATACACTTATATCAATCAGTTAGGGTACATCTGACGGCTTCACATCCCGCTCAGAGCGCGAAGTCGATGCCCACGACGACCCTTGGATCTGCCTTCAGAAAATCGTTGCCCCAGACATAGAAGTTCCATTGGTTCAGCGTGTAGTAGAAGCCGGCGGCGATGTCGATTGGTTGATCAAAGCGCCAGGAATGGATGGCACCGGCCATCGGCGTGATGGCGTGTCCGTTGTGGAGATGGATGGTGTAGCCCAAATATTCGTAGTTGGAGAAGGTGTGCGTGCCTCCACGGTTCACAATCCACCATGTGTTGGTACACCAGAAGAGGTTGCCGTCAGGCGTGAGCGCACCATTCATATAGAGGGCATTCGTCAGGTACGAGAACTTGAAGCTGTCGCTCAGGTTGAAAGCGGGCGTCACCTCAGCACCCACATTGAACCACTTACAGATATTATACCCATAGCGCACGAGGAAGCCCCAATTTACGCACCCCCCGTCCTCAGTGATGGGCGTCTGTGTATAAAGGTCGGTTCCAACGGCAAAATGATTCCCCAATCCGTATTGGAAGGTGGTGTAGGTCTCCTGACGGTTGATGCCCGGACGGAATTTCAATGAGGTGTAGCCATATAGCTTGCCATCGCCCACGGTTCCGGCAAAATAAGGTATCTGTGCGATAGCTTGTATGGCAAACATCACCCCCAACGAAAAGACTGCAATAACCCTTTTCATTTTCTAAAATACGCCTTAAATGTTCACCTCTTACTTCGGCATCATCAGGATGATGCGGCAGCCTTGCTGATATTCCGTGTCGAAGATAATTTCGCCGCCTAAGTTGCTGATGTGGCGCTTGACCAATGGAAGTCCGAGACCAAGACCTCGAGACATCTCATCACCTTTCTTGAACGGCTGGTTGAAGAGATCCTGCCAGTCTTTAGGTATACCCGGACCCACATCCTCAACGATGAAGTCAACGGTAGAATCTGATTGGGAGAGGCGCAACGTGATGTGCTTGCCGTCGGAGTATTTGTAGGAGTTGAGCAGGAGTTCGTTGATGGAACGCATGAGATAGAGCTGGTTGGTGAAGATGCACGTGTCATCAGGCAGCTCCGTTTCCACACGCACTTCCATATCTGGATTGTAGGAGCGCATATAATCCACACATTCCTTGGCGACCTCATTGCAGGGCACTTTTTTGTTCCGCTGGTATAGGGTTTCGTTGTTCGCCTGCGTGTCGGAGCTGTCGTAGAGCATAATCACACGACGAATCAGACGGGTGGCTTGGAGCTTCATGGTGCTGGTGATATTGCCCATATCACTCTTGGACTCCATATTGGTCAGCATCACCTGCGTCAGGCCCTCAATGACATTCAACGGCGTCTGTATCTGACGCAGCACGTGACGTACGAAATGTCGCTTTTCTTCGGTAGAAGCCGCAGCCTGCTTCGTGGCTTGTTCCAGTTCCTCGTTCTCTTTCGCCAATGCTTCTGTCGCTTGCTTGATGTTTTCCATGCGTTCCATGATGGCCTGCTGCATCATGGCAAAGGCATTCTGGAGTTGAGAGACAACATCCTTACGGTCGGAACGCGGAATCACTACATCATATTCTCCCCCGGCAATCTTTTGTGTAGCCTCCATGAGCTGGTTGAGAGGTTTAATGTTTCGCCTGACGACAATGGCGGACATCCACAGGATGAGCAGCAAGCCAACAACGACGATGATGATCACGAGATAGGTTAGATGATAGTAGTCAGAGAGCACTTCATCGTCGTGGCATACCAAGGCAAGGCTCCATTGGGTACCCGGGACGGGCGCATAGCAGACATGGTATTTGACATCATCCTTGACGACATGCTTGGTGCCTCGGTTTCCAGCAACCATCTCCCTTCCCAGCGCGATGACATCCGGGGATTGAATGGAATCAACCGCCGTGAAGATGGTCTTTTTGAAGAGATAGCTGACCTCCGGATGGATAAGGTAGCGTCCGTCGGCACCGAGCAGCATATAATATGCACTGGGGAAAGGAGACTCGGAGGTACGGATGATTTCAGCCAGGTGGTTGAAGGAGAATTCAGTTGAGACGACGCCTGCAATCTGTTTCCCGTCTGGTCGGAGGGGAATGCTATAGGATGCAACGGCATCTGTGAAATTGATAGCTCCTGAATTGAAATCGCTGAAGGGATCGACCCAACAGGCTTTGCCTGTCTCCAATGCGGCCTTATACCATGCTCGCTCGGTATATTCGTAGTCCGGTTCGAGCATGGTCATGATGGTGTCGCCTTCGTTGATGGTGAAGACAGAGAAATAACGTCCGAATTCTGGAAAAGTATTGGGGACGGCAGATACCGCGCAGCTGAGCACACTGGCGTTCATCCTGACAATGCGGTTTGAGAGGGCCTCCAACGATTCGGGATTAAAATTTTCCTCCAACGTCCAGACGTTCGCGTTGCCGGCTGTTTCTACGGCAGTCATGAAGTTGACCACGCGCTGCATGGTGGTGTTGAGGACGGAGGAAGAACGTTCCACTGCCTCTTTGTGCAGGATATCCTGTGCGTGCTGGAAGAAGATTCCCAAGCATACCACGAAAAGCGGGAATGCTAACAGGACGAGCGTGATGCTGAGCTTCTTGGGAAGTATTCTACGTGGTTTACTCATGGCTGTCCTCCTTTCCTGCCTCCGTGCCAGAGGGATTAAACATTTGGTTGAGCAATCCGAGTATTGTTTCCCGTTGCTGTCTGATGTTGTAGACTTCTTGCGTCGCTTCCTCTAAGCTCATGTCTTGATGTGTGTCGCAAAGGCTGTCGACGCTCTTCTGGATGGCTCGTGCAGGCTCAATCATTTGATTAGTCATATTGTGCAGGAAACCTTTCTTCACCTGTTCGGCTTCCTGCACCTGCTCATAGGTCTTACGTAGCAGTTCTCCTCGTTCTTGTAAGGTGGCTGTCAATTGCTCCTGTTCCTCAGCCTTGGCATACAGGGCCTCCTGCATACGCTTGAAGTTGCGTTGGAACTCACCGACTTCATCTTTGCGTCGTGTGTCGTCAATCTCCTCATCGTAGTTGCCTTCGGCTATTTCTTCTGCTGTCGATGTGAGTTTGCGCAAGGGCTTCAGTTGTCGACGGATGAAGATGCGAGTAAGCAAGAAGAAAAGGAATAGGCCGACAAAGGACACAGTAGCCACATGGGTGAACATGTTCCAGAATGCAGAATTGATGTCCTCCTCCGGATAGATGATACTAATACTCCATTTGATATCGTATAATGAACGTCCGGGCTTATCGGTGAGCAGGAAGGGCTTGTAAAATGCATAATAGCCTTTGCCCTTGGAACGGAAATATTGATGACCTGTCTTGCCAGACAGCATGGCATGGGCGGTTTTGTTCATGGTTGAGTCGGCATCTTCTTCAATTACGGAGAAGACCGTTTGTCCAAGGAGTTTGCTGCGGTCAGGGTGTATGATGTATGAACCGTCGTTATCCAACAGCATGCAGTAGCTATGGGGTGAAGGCTTGGCCTTCTCCACGATTTCCGTGAGCAGATCCATAGAGACTTCTATGGCAATAACCGCTATGGTCTCTTGGTTAGCCAGACGAACAGGTATACAGTAGAGTAGGACAGGGACGTCATCATCTCTGCGGTCTGTCTTGGGAAGCATCCAGAATATCTGCCCTGTTTCCGAGGGGTCAAGATACCAGGCCTGTTCCATGTAGGATTTTTCGCTGTAGCGGTCTGACGTGATGAGTTCCGACGAGTCGTATGTCTTTCGATGCGTGTAAGCCAGGAAACGGTCGCGGTCCTCGCTAAGGGCTTTCGAACTATAGGCGATGGCGCAGCCGTAGATGTAGGGGTTGCTCTTCACGATCTCCCGTGTGTAGGTGAACATCTGATCGGGGTCGGAGAAATGGCTTATCATGTCCCAATAGAAGTTGCCCGTCGTCTGTTCCACACTCATCAGCACATTGTCGGCTTTTAGAATTGTGGCGTCCAATGTTTGTTTAACATCCTGTATGGCCTCCTGTCGTAAGGTCTGACGCGACTGGTAAAATACCACGGCCAGCGACGTGACGAGCAGGAGTATGACGCCGAAGACGATGGTCGTATTCAGCCTGAGTGATGGCGGTGAGAGGAAGAACTTTCGCATAGCGTAATATTTATGTTGTCTGAAGGCTCTTCCGGAGGACGCGCCGACAGACAGTTCTGACAATAAGCATGCCAATCACGGTGAGCAGCAGGAGGACAGTGACTATAGGAATCAACGGCTTCCAGAGATCCTGCTTGGGCACGATGACGGCCAGTGTCCAGTCGACAAATTCTATCGGACCGTAATACACCGTACAAATCACTCCGTTGATGTTCAAGTCAGCTATGCCGGTTTTCTTCTGCTTCATGTCATTGAGGATTTCCGGATCGGTGATAACCACTGGCTTTTCTTCGGGATGGGCAAGCGCAGTGCCGTCGTTGTCGTCGATGATGACGGAATAGAAGTCAAACTCCTTAATCCAGTGATAGGCATTCAGGGTAGTACTTCTCTTACTGGTTTCATCGACCCATGCCAGCTCTTTTTCCAGCCACTCAAACTTGAGGTCGGCTCCGCAGACGCAGACCAGAGCCCCTTTCTCATCATAGATGGGCTTGATATATGTGCAATAGTGGCCGCTCATGCTGGTGCCGTCATAATAATAGTATGGCTTGGACCAGAAGGTCTTACCCGTTGCCTTCGCTCGGATATACCACGGTGATTTGGTGTAGTTGTGGCGTGCTGACCCCACTTGTCTGTACTCAAATCCTGTGACGTCAGGCTGGTAGATATAAGGCTCGAACCACGTCCCTTGTTCCGGGAAATAGTTCAACTCGAAGGCGGCAAAATAACCGCGCGTGTCCATGTTCAGGTTGGCCTTGCTTTCTAATGCCGTAATCACGTCCTCTGGGCTTTCCAGATGTTGACTTACCTCGTCAAAGGCGTTTTGGGCATTCATCTCCACGCCGCGGATTGTTTTGGCCACTTTTTCTGCGGACATGCTTCTAATGCCTGTATAACGGGCGTACGCCTCTGCCTTGATCGCTTGATAACACATCGCGAAAGCTGTGGCTATCGTGATGATTTTGACAATCAGAAAGGTGAGTAATATGCGACGTATTGGCCTTTTGAGCAATTGTTTAGCTGTTTCTTCCACGGATGTATTTGTTTACGTTTTTTGATAAATAGTTGGCAAAATTACAGGTTTTTTGTCATACTATCTACTCCCCCCTTCCTATTTTTATATATATTTAACAGAGGCTCGGGGTCTTTCGGCAACTCAAAATAGAAACGTGTACCCTCGGTGTATTCGGCGTCATGCCAGATGCGGCCGCACAGCAGGCGGGTGATGGACTGGCAGATATTGAAATTCATGCCGACGTAGCGGATCTTGTTGCCCTGTTCGGAGAACATACCGATAATGTTGTTCGCCGGCTTGTTGCCGAGGCCGGCACTGGTGTCTGTAACGCTGAACAGCACGCTATCCCCTGCATCCGCACAGATCAATTTGATGTAACCTTCGTGCGTGAAGCGTGCGGAATAGTGCAGCAGGTGTGCCACCAGTTTCTTCAAGGCGTCGGGATTGCTCTTGATCTCAAAGTCATCGTCGAACGCCGTCTGGAACATCACTGTGACGCCCTTGTAGCAATGCGCCTGTGTGGCATCGCAAAGGCGGCTGCACACTGGATTCAGCTTCACAGGCGTGTTGAGCACCAGCTCCGTCTGGCTTTCGAAGAACGACAGCTCATTGAGGTCTGTGAGCGCCCGCTCGGCATCCTTCCGCTCGTAGATGAGCATCTTATTGTCATTCCTGAGCGCTTTCGCCATTTTATGTCCCCTCCAGATGAAGAACAGCAGGATGAGGAGGACTACCGCTCCCATGGCGGCATAGAGTCGGTTACGAAGCACGTTGTTCTCATGTTCCAGCCTGTTTTGTTCCAGCTGCATGCGATCGTCGTTCATCTTCGCATAAAAATCGGAAAGGGTATTGTCGTGGGACGCTGCTGTGATGGAGTCGCTGATGTGCTTGTACTGCTGCATATACTTGTAGGCATTCGCGTCATCTCCCATGCGGTGATAGATGAGCGCCTTACACTCGGCTTTGTTCTCTTCTTCCAGCTCGTCAGCAAGTTGCAAAGCTTTTTCATATTCCCCATTGAGGATGCAGTGGTTGACCTCAATGACAGGCTTCAGTGTACTGAGACCTTCCGTCTCCTTCAGGAGTTCCATTTCATGGTAGAATTGGTTGAACCCCGCCGTGTCATCCAGGTTGAAGGCCATCTGGCTGAGCCAGTACAGCGCTCTGCCTTTGTGCATGGGTGTCACATTGGGCTCGTCAAGGATCTGACGGGCATAGCGCGCACAGGTCTTGAGGTCTTTGCGGTCATCGGCAATCTTCATGAGTTCCAGAAGATCCTCACCGGCACTTTCGTTGGGGAAGTGTCTGTGGTGGAACTCCACGGCATTCAGGAAGGCTTGTTCCGCAGCTTCAATGTTTTGCTGATACAACAAGATGGTGGCTTCCGTGTGCATGGCGATATATTCGCCATAAATGCTGCCGTTTTCTTGTGCGTTGTATTTGATTTCCTTCGTGATGTCGAAAGCCTGTTGGAAATTCTGCTGCGTTGCTTCGTAGACACCTAATTTGCCCCACGCTATGTAGTACATCCGCTCGTCGCCGGCATCCTTGCAGGCTGCTCTCAGCTCGTTGGTGACGCGGATGAACGACGCTCGGTCTTTGGTGCTGAAATACCTCATCATGTCAGACTCTAACTGTTCAATCTCGACCTTCGCGACGGCCCAAAGGGCATCGCTGCACAACAGGAGTCCCAGCAGCGCAAGAACAAGAACCTTAATACGATAACTTGTATGTAATATCATCTTCATGATTATTTATTTACTCGTCGACGACCACTCGGCGGTTCTCAATTCTCCATTTCACCGTACCTTCCATGGCCTTGACCACGTTGGATACATAGCGCGCTTCTGACGTGTTGCCGGCTTTCTTCAAGAAGCGCTTGGCATCAGTGAGGCGCTTGGTCATCACGCAGGCACAGGCCGCATTGAGGTTGGCATTGGCATCGTCGGGATATTGCTTAGCAGCGATGAGGAGCGCATCGAGCCATTCTTCCGACAATTCGTCATAGCTCGTAGCCACATTGTACATCTCTTCCAAACTGAGGGCTTCCGGATGGGCGTAAATCAGCTTGCGCCCCTTCTCCACGGCGAAGGCCTTGATTCGGTATTCGATGATATAGTCGGTGTGTCGCAGTCCCGGATAGACGTATTGTAACAGCCATCGGTACGGTTCGCCGTTCCCCACCTTCTTGAGCATCTCATTCTTCGCATCAGGATCCATCTCCTGGTTGCAGATGTGCAGCAGCTCGTCGCGGTTGTTCAGCACGTAGCCTGGCACTTCGGGCATCTCGATGAAGTTCGGGCTTTCGTACCAGAAGTCGCCCTTCACCCTGCGTCCGTCCGTATTGACCAGGAAGCCTTTCAGGTTATCCCAGTCCTCGGGGGTGTACTCGGTGAGGAATATCTGCGAGTCGAAGTGGTATTTCCGCATTAGGTAGTTCTTCATGGACTCCGTGCGTCCCTTGGCCAGCCGCGTATTGTTGCTGTAGGGACTCTCGGGCGAAGCATAGCCGTGGAGCGTGATGCTCGTGATGGTCACTGACTTGTCGAACATGGCGCTGTCGATGGATCGTTGTATCTTGGCCAGTTCGTTGGGGTTGTTGCGGTAGTCGGGATAAATGACAGTCTCGTTCACGGGGAAGTCCAGGAAGGCGTGTCCCTGAATGCGGCGTAGCTTCGTATCCTCCGGGTCGGGCATAATGAGCGGGAGCGGCGGGCACTGTTTCAGCTTGTTGATGCGTACGACAGGTTTTTTAATAGTACGCTTTTTCTTTTTCATGAAGAGGTACGTCACGCCAACTTTGAGGTTGGTGCGCGTGTCCAATGGCGTATCGTAGGCCACTCCGTTGAAGCGATCTCCGTACATGTTTTGACTCAGTTCGAGGCCAACACGCCATCGGTCGGCAACCCTGTAGGTGGCGGTCAGACCTACACGGAAAGCAGGCGCAATCCGGCTGGCACGTGAATAGGGATGCGTGTAGGAGAGGGGCACTTTGTCGAAGCTCCATGTATATGCACCTCCTACGCCGACGAATGCTTTGAGGTTGAACTTATGGGGCCGGCGGCGGATGGTGTCCAGCTGATGCATTTCTGCCTCGGAATCAAAATCTTGGTCATCAGCCTCTGTATAAGCGTTGCGCGTCTGATGACGGGAACGCCTGAAGACATCTGTGATGTCGAAGGTGACGTCGCCAAACAGACTTGTGCTGTTCCACCCCCATACATCGTATGATTCGCAGACAGGTACGTTGCGGCTCTTGTTGCGGTTGATACGCAGTGCGGCACGCCATCCCCACAATGGTTTGAACTCATGTCCTATCGCGAAGAATATGCCTGTGGACCAAGGGTATCTGGTGAATTCCGTCCAGGGGAGGTTCTCATTGGCCGACTTGTTGACACCCAGATACAGCTGCATATAAAATGGATCCTTTTCTGCACCGAACGTGTCCACCGCGATGCTATCTGGAGCCGTATGTGCAGATGCGCTGGTGCAGAGTGTGCAGAGAAAACAGAGAATATAGAAGTATTTTTTCATGTCGTCGTTAATATGCTACGTATGTCTCTTCTTCGGGTTTCCTGTACCATTCCCAGAAACGCGTTCTTGTTAAATCATTTGCCCAGCCGGGGAACTCTTCGTATGCATCCATGATATGCACTCCCTCCATGGGCCACTGCCATTCGCCGGCCACCAGCAGGGCTTCAGGCATCTTGCCCGGTTCTAACGCCAACGTGATGATATCCGAGCAGTCCGTGCAGCTGCCTCGCTGAATCTCAATGTAGAAACGCTGAGCATCATTGGCCATGGTGTAGTCCTTCGGCCAGGGAACACAGTCTATCGTCACAAACGGTGAGCTGGCAAGAGCACCTAACGTATTGACGTATGTCTGGCTACTCCCAAGGATGTCGTGTACCTCACCCAGATTCTTGTCGCCTTCAGGACCGTCATAATGCAGGTACATACGCTGTGGTGAGCCAGCCGCCCTGACCTGAACGCAGCATCGCTCGTTCTCGTAGTCGGGGATGACCCTGATAACAGCATCATTGAAATCGAAGTCCGCATTGCGCCCGACATCCTCGTAGGCAATCGTCCAAGGGAATGGCTCTCCATCTTCCAGAACAGGGGTTTCAGGTTCTGGATCATCAGGATCTTTCAATTGGGGATCAATGATGTCTGGCATCCAGATCTTGAGATTTGACACCACACCGAAGATCACGTCGTTGCAGTCATGGTCGCCGCCCGAGAGCAGGTCTTCCATACCCATCCAATAGACCACGTCGTAGTCCTTGATGAAGCTGCGGTGCTTGCCCATGCCGTTACCCTCGACATTCATGGCTTCTACACAGAAATTGGTTCCCATGAAACTGCTTTGATTGGTAACGTATGGTCTGATGCCTTCCTGCTTCAGTATCGTCCATTGCTCAGGCAAGGGCTCTTCATTGGCACGTAAATAGAACCCGACACGTGTGTCCTCCGGAACATCGATCAAGAATGAGATACCTCGCAGTGCCGAGATGTTTCTGCCATACCGATTATATACTGCAAACATATTGTATGCATTATCGCCATTGCGATCCGCATTATTGGCTCTACTGGTGCCGAAGGTGTCATGCATGTCAAAGTTGGCGTCATACCATGTGTTGGCCAGGAAGGTATATCCGTCGGCAGTCGCATCTATATTGAGCTGATACTGCACCTTTGCCAGTCCGTCAATATAATCCCATTTGTGTGTCTCAGAGAGATCCACATAGACGATGTCATCGTAGGTGGTTGGAGAGTGATAGTAATATCCCAAAATGTGTGAATGTTGATCAGCCTCGTTGCCCGTGACCCAAGTGATATAGAACGGGCCATTGGATTCGAGCTCATAGTTGCAAATCTGTCCTTCAATTAGCTTGGCATCTGTTTTCTCCTCATTCGTCCCCCTCCAAGCGAAATAGGCATCCAACTGATCGTTCGTAAACTGATGATATTCGGCATCTCCGTGAACGCTGTGACCCACCAATGATGCAGGTGGGGTTCGGTTCGACTTCTTGGGTGCTTTGTTCGGTGAGGCCGTGTCCAAAGAAATATATTCCTCGGGTTTACCGCTGAGTGTAATGGTCTTGTTATATACTTTGTTGTTGTACAGGTAGCGGATGTAGAGCGAGTTGGTCTGTCCTTGAGGGGCGGTCATGGTCACGGATCCGCTACCAGGCACTTCTTTGTAGTCGTAGGTATATGTCCGTCCGCTCTGCTGACCCATCAACCATAGTTTCACGGGCTGATCTGAGATGACATTGATGGTTATTTTCACTGCTGTCCGCCACCAATGTTGTGAACTGATATCTGTCCCCAAACTATCAAGGAATGCTGCGTTGACCCGCTCATGTTCTGTAGCCTCCTCGGTGTTACAGGCCATAAAAGTGAAAAGCGAGAGTGTGAAAAGTGAAAAATAAAGAAAACGATGTCTCATATTATTAGAATGACGATTATTTATTATTGTATCTTTTCATCATACATAAAATCCTAATGCAAATCGCCCTTAAACGATGGCGTAGAGTTTGCCAGCGGTTGGTCTTACTCACCCACGATGCCATATAGTGATGAATAGTTCGTGTGTTCTCTGTGATATTCTTTTGGCCTGTATAATAGTCGATGGGGCAGAAATACTCGATGGGGTAGATATACAGGTCACTCACCTTGACTGCCCCATCAGAAAGTTCCTGTTTGTGCTCGTAATCGAGGAACTTTGTGACCTTTAGCGTGATATTACCTGTGCTTTTACCATTCCACCGCACAAAATGAATGGTATTATAGTAATCCAGCATCAACTTAAAGAATGGGTGATGCTTACTGACAGCAACCCCAAGACCTGGATTAACATTACCGTTAGGATTGTCTAATGGCGTACCTTCCTGACATTCGAAGCCGAGGAACGACCCTTTGGCCAAGAGATCGTCTATTGGACGGATTACCTCCACGTCTGTATCGAAATAGATTCCCCCATGATGGTAGAGAACCCAGAAGCGGGCATAATCGCTGACATGCGCATATTTCTTTAGTCTGTAGGCTTCAGCGACATACGGAGCCTGATAGACATCGAAGTTGCTCTCATTCCACTCCTTGATTTCGTAGTCGGGAAGAAATCTCTTCCACGATGCAATACATCGATGAGCCAACTCAGGAAGAGGATTGCCACCGAACCAGCAGTAATGGATTACCTTGGGTATCTGGTCTTGCATACTATTTGCCTGAATGATATTTTACTATTTTTGCGAAGACATCCTTCACCTTTGCCTGAACGACTTGCCGCTCCTCTGCCTCCAATCCGAACGCGAAACTGAACACACATGTCCAGATGAGCGTCAGGATGATGTTTATGATAGAGAGGAATAGAGTATCTTCCATTAAGAGTGTTACGCCTACAGTAACAATCGCAGAGAAAAACAGGACTCTCGCACAAGGCCATACGGCATTCTTCACATAGTCTATGAGATCGAGTTGTATCTGCGGCAAAATGATACGTAATGTTACTATGTAAGCCAATATGACGATAGCAAGAAAGGCTACGAATACAGACCAGGGGGCTCCACCCATTTTCAGTACGATGTATGCTATAGGCAACACGGACAGCATAACGCACCCTATAATTGTCTCATACCTCCTGATTTTCCCCGTTGCAGCCACTGCCGTGACCAAAGCAGAGGTGCTTTGCTGTATGATAAGAATAACCAGCAACAGCCTTAGGAATATATCACTCCCCTCCGGAACCTCTTTTAACCATATATTGAGAACGGCTGGTGCCTCAACAATAAGCGGAAGACAAATGATGAGCAGCAAACAGAACGTCATCCGAGTTCCCTTGAAGATAAGCTGATGAGTACTGTCAAGCTGGCCTGAAGCGTATGTCTTTGTTATCTGAGGGTTGATTGCCATCTGGAAATTACTGGAGATATTGCCTACAGTACGCTGGGCAAAGTATGCTGTGGCCCGGGCTGCATTGACTACCGGCCCGAAGAAAACATTAAGCAGCAAGTCCAGACCTTGTGTATAGCCCACAAGAGCCAGCTCACTCCACATCTTCCACCCGGCAAAAGAGGCCATTTCCTTAAAAAGATGCTTACTGTAGAACCATTTATATTTGCATTCTTCAAAATGACGGATGCAATAAATGTTATAAACAGAACGTATCAGAAGCTTCTCAAGAGCATAAAGGATAGCGTATAGAATGAGGCGGTCGAAATCGAACACCAAGAGCAAATATACCAGCAGAAGCTTCAATATTGCATCAAGTATGGCAATGTACGCGAACGACTTCATCCTCTCATGAGCTATGATGGCTGAGATGTATGGGTAACTCAGGACGTTGAGCACAGCGGTAAATATACTCAGCTGATAACACCACTGGGCAGCCACCATGCGCTCGGGCGGGATAACCATCTCGTTGTGAAGGAACCACAGTCCGACAGTCTCACCGAAGAAAATCACTGCAAGGGAAATCAACAGGTGGATATTGATGCTTGTGATAAACACCTCATGCAGTTTCTGCTTATTGCCCGAACCGAGTTCAAAAGAGAGAAAGCGTTGTGTGGAGGCGGTCATGCTATCATTTATAAAACTAAGCATGACCACCACACCACCAACAACATTATATATTCCGTAGTCCTCAACTCCCAGCGTCTGCAACACAATTCGCGATGTATATAAGTTGATACACATCATTAGCACCATCCTAAAATACAAGAGGATTGTGTTCTTTGCTAAACGCGCATTGTCGGGAGTATATGCCATGACATTTTCTTTTTTGTACCTTGAGCTTTGTACTAATGACACAAGATACTATCTCTTATCATCCCAGCCGAAGGGATGCGCAGACAACGGCATCTTAGCCATCGGGTGGTAGTCACCCTTCAAGCCGATGGGAGAAGCATTGCGGATGTCGCTGACGATTTCGATGCTGGGACGAGCCTCGCTGATGCGGAAGCCCTCGCCGGCAAAGATCTTTTCGTAGCTCTTGGTGTGCAGCTCAGTGAAGCCCTGACTGAACTCGAACTCATCACCATCGATGTTCAGCGTACGATAGGTCTTCTTCTCGCCTTGTACGGCATTCGCTGGCAGACATTCCGCATTGATGCTGAGGAAGTAACGCACGCGAGCCTTTTCCAGTTCCAAGTAGCCGGCCACGCGGTCGAAACTCATCACATGGACAACATTGCGTTTCACACCACCAAACACCCACTGCAACATATCATAGAAATGTACACCGATATTAGTAGCGACACCACCGCTCTTGCGAATATCGCCCTTCCAGGAGATATAGTACCACTTGCCGCGTGAGGTGATATAGGTTAGATCCACATCGTAGATCTTGTCCTGTGGACCTTCGTCAACCTTCTTCTTCAGGGCGGCGATGGCATCATGCAAGCGGAGCTGTAAAATAGTGTAAGCCTTGTGGCCCGTCTCCTGTTCCATCTCCACAAGGTTGTCGATGTTCCAGGGGTTGAGGACAAGGGGCTTTTCACAGATGACATCCGTACCCAGACGGAGACCGTAGCGGATGAAGGCGTCGTGGGTATAGTTAGGCGTGCAGATAGATGTGAAATGCAGGGGATTGGCCTTGCGCATCTGCTTCGAGCAGTAACGGTCGAACTGCTCGTTCTCCGTGAAGAACATACAATCGGGGAATGAGCTGTCGAGACGTCCTACACTGTCGAATTTGTCATAAGCGACCATCAGATTGTTGCCAGTGTCAGCAATGGCTTTGATGTGGCGCGGGGCGATATAACCAGCTGCCCCAATGAGAGCAAAGTTCTTCTTTTCCATTTTCTTTTGTTTTTGTTTCATTGTAAATATATAAGTAGTTAGAAAAAATCAATTATTGACGAATCTGTGGAGGATCTCAATGGGGTGTACGGCTTTGACGCCGGTGCCATCGAGAATCTGCTGTCGACAGGATGTGCCGGGTGCGGCGACGAACGTGGGAAACGATGTCTCGTTTTTAACTTTTCCCCTTTCAATCTCCCTGATTCTTGGGAACAGCACCATCTCGCCGATGGCGAGGGACGTCTTGTAGTGTTCCTTTTCGTAGCCGAAGGAGCCCGCCATGCCGCAACAACCGCTGGGAATAACATGCACCTTGGCATTCAGCAACTGGCGCAAAACCTCTGCCATCACCTCAACAGCCACCAGTGCCTTCTGATGGCAATGGCCATGCAAAAAGATCTCTATGGGCGTCTGGTCAAAAGCGTCTCGGCGGATATGTCCGGCCTTGATTTCCCGCAGCAGGAATTCATCGAACAGCAGGCTGTGTCGGCCCAACTCCTGAGCTTCACTCCTCTGTGAGGCGGGTACCAAGTCGGGGTATTCGTCTCGGAAAGAAAGGATGCATGAGGGTTCGATACCTACCAAGGGATGCTCCTCCGTTACCAAGCCTTCCAACATACGTACATTCTGATTGGCCAACTGTTTGGCCCGCTTCAGGCAGCCTTTTGAGATAGCTGCCCGACCGCTCTCCCGATGTTTGGGGATTCGGATGGCATAGCCCAAAGAGGTCAGCAGGCTCATAAATGCCTCTGCCAATTCAGGTTCGTGGTTACGGGTAAATTCGTCCAAGAAAAACCAGACAGACTTCTCGCTCACGATGTCCGATGCACGGTATTTGAAGGTTTTCAGTCTTGGCAGATCTCTTTCTTCTGCAAAACCGATGACTTTTTTTATGAGAGAGGCAGTAGGCTTAAACGAAACGAAGAAGTTATAGATTGGGCGTACATGTTGGGCTATCGCCTCCATTTGAGCTGTCCTTGCTACCAACCATGTGCGCAATGGTGTTCCATGCAGGTCATGCTCCTGTTGCAGCAGTTCTGCTCGGATGCGTGTCAAGTCAACGTTCGACGGGCATTCGCCGCGGCAGCCCTTGCAGGCCAGGCAGGAGTCGAGGACTTCTTTGATGAGTGAGAAGTCGCCGCCGCGCGTCAGGACTTCACGGATGACATTGGCACGGGCACGGGTGGTTTTGAGTTCATCGCCACTGACTTTGAAGGCAGGGCATAGGGTGCCGCCGATGACGTTCGACTTGCGGCAATCGCCTGCGCCGTTGCACTGCTCGATAGAGCATATCAGCGCGTGTGTCTGCGATTTGGCACCCGTGGCTCCGGGCGCATCACACTCGTCGAAGGCTGCCTTCCAGTTATAATAAGGTTGAAAGTTTAAAGTTGAAGGTTTAAAGGCAGACGACGTAGCTGGTTGTTTCTCTATAGCATACTGCTGGTTCTCGTCGAAGCGCAGCATAGAGTCCATGGGCAAGGTATCTACTATCTTATGGCGGTTCAGCAGTCCTTCGGGATCCCAGCACTTCTTCAACTGTCGCATCAGTTCGTAGGTCTCATCGCCGTAGAGTAGGGGGATGAACTCCCCACGCAAGCGACCGTCGCCATGTTCGCCACTGATGGTGCCACGATGTTTCTTCACCAACAATGCGGTTTGATAAGCCACCTCGCGGAACAGCTCGCGTCCTTCGCGCGTCTTCAGGTTGATGATGGGTCGCAGGTGCAGTTCGCCTGTGCTGATATGTCCATAGAACACGCACTTGGCTCCTAACCTGTCGAGCATGGCTCGGAAATCCTTCATATAGGCGGGCATCCGTCGCGGCGCCACTGCTGTATCTTCAATCACACCCATTGGCTTGGCATCACCTTTCATGCCGCTGAGAATACCTAAGCCAGCTTTGCGCAGGTTCCATACTTTGGAGACATCCGCGCCATACACGCGCGTACATTTATATATAAGGCCGCTCGCAAGCAAATCCTGCTCCAGCGCATCGGCCTTGCGATCAAGTTCCTGGCGTGTCTCAGCTCTTAGTTCTGTGATGAGCAACGCTGCGGGGTCGCCATCTACGAAGAAACGATTTTTCTGCTGCTCGGCATTACCCTTGCTCAGTTCCAGAATGTCGCCATCCATTAGCTCTATGGCTGTCGGCTCATGGCGCAGTGCCACGAGGTTGCCCTCGAAGCTCTTCATCAGGTCATCGCAATGTCCGCACACCACCATGATCTCCTTCGGTGGCAGCGGATCGAGGCTTACGGTAATCTCTGTGATGAACGCCAAAGTCCCTTCACTGCCAGCGAGGAGCTTGCAGAGGTCAATGGCCTCACCCCCGGCCCCTCTCCCATGGGAGAGGGGAGTCTGAAAATTGAGCGTGAGGCTTTCGTCTATTGCATAACCGCAACTCCTACGGTTCAATTCTTTATCGGGATAGTTCTCCTCAATAAACCGCCTTGTCGTCACGTCCTTAGACCAGTTGATCAGCTGTGAGTAGATCCGTTCTATCAGCAATTCATGCTTGTCACGCTTCCAGAACGCCTTCCCAAATCGATCTTCTAATTCCTGGACTTGATAACTTTTGAACTCTTCAACGCTTCCGTCTGTCAGGATGCCTTTGCAGGCGATCACATGATGGCGTGTGCTGCCATAGACGAGGGAATGTGTGCCGCATGAATTATTGCCGAACATACCACCGATGCAGCAGCGGTTGCTCGTTGAGGTCTCAGGGCTGAAGAACAGACCGTATGGTTTCAGTGCGATATTCAACTCATCCCTGACAACGCCCGGCTGTACCCTGGCCCAACGCTCCTCGGTATTGATCTCAAGAATCTTGTTCCAATGCTTACTGATGTCCGCCACGATACCGCTGCCTACGACTTGTCCGGCTATTGATGTCCCGCCTGCCCTCGGTATCAGGTCCACACCTTTCTCTTTGGCCAGCTGCATCAATGACCGCACATCGTCTACCGTTTCAGGATAGGCTACACCATGCGGTATCTCCCGATACACCGAGGCATCGGTAGCGTAGGCAATTTTATGTAGGCTATCAGTATAGAGTTTCATGATGTGAAACTTTTTCTTTGAGCCGCTCACCCTTATAGGACAATACGCATAAACCCTTAAGGCTTTTGGGCAAAACCTTTATAGGTTTAAGCGCAAACCCTTAGGGTTTGCTACGTGAGATATTTGGCAATAGTTTCAAGAATATGTTCAGCTGCTTTTCCATCGCCGAATAACCTCGGAAATGTTACGGGTTTACCAGTCAAATGATGATAAGCATTCATGATTCTATCATAGTCGGCATCAGCAATGATGCCAGCTCCATGCTCCACGATTTCCACCCATTCTGTTTCTGGGCGTAGAATCACACAGGGACGTTCAAAGAAGAAAGCTTCCTTCTGAACACCGCCGCTATCGGTCATCACCAAACGGGCATTGCGCTCCAGTTCTATGATTTCGAAGAAGGATGCGGGAGGAACCAATCTCACTCTTTTTGTTGCCTGTAACCTGTCGTATGTCGCTGGCTCCAGATTTACAGGGAGAAATTTCTTGGTTCTGGGATGCAGTGGCAGCACAATATCTATTTGCTCTTGTACTGCAATATCCAACAAGGCTCTGAATATACTGGTCAACCGCTTAGAATCATCCGTGTTGTTGTCTCTATGAATCGTGGCTAATATGTAGCCATTATTCTCCAACTTCAATGTATGGATAATGTCGCATCTTTTTGGAGAAAGTTGTGAGAAATAGAGGCTGTTATCGTACATCACATCTCCGCTGTTGACAACTAAACGTGACTTTCCATTCTTAAACTTTGCTTTAGAACTTAAGAATCCTTCAGCCTCAAGGTTCTTCATTCCAGTCTCTGTTGGAGGGAATAATATAGAAGATAGTTGGTCACAGACGATACGGTTAATCTCCTCAGGCATCGCCATATTATTCGACCTGAGTCCCGCCTCAACATGAAAGATGGGTACATGTATCTTGGATGCTGCCACAGCACCTGCCAACGTAGAGTTGGTGTCGCCATACAATAGGATTCCATCAAAATGTTCTGAAGACAGCACGCTTTCTATGCCTGCAATCATCTTAGCTGTCTGTTCGCCGTGAGAACCAGAGCCGACGCCGAGGTTATAATCAGGATGCGGAATTCCCAGCTCGTCAAAGAATACCTGCGACATATTCTGGTCATAGTGCTGCCCAGTGTGTAAAATCTTTTCTTCTATGACAGCAGCGAATTTCTCTTTAACTGCACGTGAAATGGCAGCAGCCTTGATTATCTGCGGCCTTGCACCGATGATGGTTAGTATCTTTATCATTTGAAGTTGAATTGATAGTTTGGATCCTCGCTCATTATCTGTCTGCTCTGAGGATAGTTCTCAATAAACCAAGTCATGAATGCCGTGACATCAATCTTCTCATCAAGCATTTTCCTCTGCCTATTCTGGAACTCAGCCCTAACATCCGACATACCAAGCAATCTTTCCTCTTCATCAGTCAACCGTTGCGGCTCACTGGTCTTTATACCCATTGTCAAACCATAATCGTTTTCCAGTTCCTCCAACACGCTTATCTGCCCGGCGAAATCGCTGAATCGAAGGTTTGGAACCCCCAACATTGCAGCCTCCACCGACATACTCTGACTATCTGATATGAGCAAAGAAGCAAACGCCATTACGTGATGAATATCAGTATGCTTTATTTTAAGCTGGTATCTCTGGAGGTAACCATCAAGATTTATCTCTGAACTGATATATACCTTATAACCCTTCTCCTCGGCAATGGCAATGACCCTGTCGACAAGTTTCTTATCCAGCCCCTTGATACCATCATCGTGATGTGCCGACAATTTGGCGAGACGGATAAGAATGAATCTCTTGTCAATACCATAGCTACTAACAACGTTCTCGTCTGGTGTGAAATAATCAGGATGCAAATAAGCTAATTTCATATAACCGGCATATCCTATTTTCTTTGCCTCCCATTTACCAACCCTACAAACCGTTGGAACCAACAGGTTGCTTGTAAACGGGTAGGTTAGCTTGGCAAAAGTCTTTATGATTTCCACATCGTCCTCCAGCGTGGTAATAGCGGGCTTGTTCAACAGCCAGCTTGCCTGAGCAATGGAAGAGTCTGTTCCTGCCAATAAATCTGCCTTGAAACGTCTGGCTATTCTATACACTGCCCAAGTGCGCTTGAAAGAGGCCGATAATATTCCCCACTTCGTATTCTTTCTGAAAGTGTCTTGAATATTCAGATAGTCCTGCCCATCTTCGTTTAAAAGCTGTTCCAGGATATCCTTGGTCTTAATGAGTAGCTTAACATTGTTCCCGTCGGCCTTAAGGTTGCTAATCGTATGCTTGAAAAAATGGTATTGGGCAGGATGGCCTACATATATCAGAACATTCATGGGAATTGACATTTTTTATGGTCATTGAAATACCGAGAAGTCAGAAACACAGTAATCCTCTTTTCCCGAAGGCAAAGGAGGTATATCATCCACGAACTCTATATCTACCTTGGAGTCCGGGAAATATATTCTAAAGTTATCTTTGACGTAATCAAACGTTTCCCTTGGCTCCTTACTGTCAACAGGCTTAATCAGTATACGCAGGTCTCCGTGGCTGTCCTGCCGTATCTGGAACCGTTCCATCTTCTCGTATAGTCGCTGGCATTCTTCCGTGTGTATGTCCAAGTCCTTGAACATCATGTTATCAATTACTATTGACGAGAACGGACGGCCCTGTTTGTTATATACTGCGCGTCCTTCACGTCCTATTACTTCACCAAGCAGCCTATGCTTTCGGCCACATGAACACAGCTCCTTTTTAATGTATGCCAAATCGCCTACTTTATAGCGTAGGAATGGAAATACATAATTGTTTAGATCGGTCGTGAGAACATGCCCCACTTCACCCTCAGGAAGAATGTTGCCAGTGTTGTCGACAATTTCTAGCACACAATGTTCTTCGGCTATGTGCAGACCTTCGTGCATATAACACTCGTGAGCTGTAACTCCGCCATCTGAAGCTCCATATCCATCGAAAACCGGTGCACGAAAGACCTGCTGAAGCTTATAGCGATACTTGGGATGGAGTTTTTCGCCCGTGGTAAATACCACTTTCACCTGACAAACAGGCAACCTGTTCTGTTCGATGTACTTAGCCAAAAAATACAATGATGAAGCATAGCCACGAATGCCTGCCGGCTTATATTTCATCATAGCATCATAATGTGTCCGAAGGGCTTCGGGAGTGATATCCGTACAGTCATGCTTGTTATTTCGCATTATAAGTCTGTCATACAGATTCTTTAAGAACAATTTCCTTCCTTCTGTATTCTTCTTCACTAATGAGTTTCCGGCCAAGGTAAAGAGCTTCTCGCCAACGTTGAACCCGGCCCATGCCCATCCTCGCAGATTTACTCCCTTTAACTTGTTCCAGGTTTCGAGATCTTCCTTGAATCGCATAGGGGTTCCCGTGCTACCCCCTGTGGAGCCGTCTATAGCCTTTCGCTGACTTATGTCTTTTGAGATTATTTCGTCATAGTGCTCCTTTATCAGCTGTTTGGTGAGAATAGGAAGTTTTACGAGGTCGTCTCTGGTTCTGATATCATCGGGAGTGAGATTCCGTTGGTCGAATATGTTTCTATAATAGGGTACGTTCTCGTAGCAATGACGAACCAAAAGCTGCAACTTCCTATTCTGCAAATCCGCCAGGTCTTTCTCTGAGAGCCACTGTGTCCGCATAGCCTCTGCAAACTCTCCATGAAGATTCCTGTCTTTGAGTTTATCACCCAGCGGAATGAGTATTTTCCTGTCAATGATACTATAAATGCTCATCTTACAATTTAATGAGATAGTTTTTTAGGTTCTTGAGTAACTGTTTTCTATGCCTGTGATGTACATTAAACAGATGTGCTGCCATGCTGAGACGCATGAGTATGCGTTCCTTTGTATGAGCACGCTGCTGCCTTTCCTTATACAGTTCCTGATAATCTTTATCTGCCAAGTGTTGAATACGGGCATATTCATCGTTGATTCTCTTGAAATAATTCTTGAAAACCTGCTCATCCATAGGCTTGACAAGCTCGTCGGAATAAGCTTGATCCTGAAGTAGAAGCCCTTCAAAGCGTATCTCATCGATAGCTCGCTCTTGAATG
Source organism: uncultured Prevotellaceae bacterium (assembly GCA_947307015.1). Taxonomy (GTDB): domain Bacteria; phylum Bacteroidota; class Bacteroidia; order Bacteroidales; family Bacteroidaceae; genus Physcousia. The sequence goes on from CAMZHV010000013.1 coordinate 45,588, forward strand.
CACACATTGGCTATCATTCCCCTGGCAAAATGCTCTGACTGAACATCGTCGAAACAGAAATTACCGAGCGAATAAATGATGTGCCCCTGACGATACTGCTCGTAGGGCTGTATCACATGAGGATGATGACCTATTATAAGATCTGCACCATTCTCTATCAATTTGTAGGCCAATTTCCTTTGTGCCAACGATGGGATATGTGTATATTCATTTCCCCAGTGGAAAACAAACACCGTCAAATCTGGGTGCAGTTGTTTCATGCGTTGCAAAGTGTCCAACACATTTTGATCATCAAGCCCCGCAAAACATCCCGGATTCTCAAGGGAGCACACGTGTTCATCACAGAAGCCTGCCATACATATCGTCGTTCCGGCATTCTTAATGGTTAAGATCTTAGGAACACCCTTTTCCATCTCCCCGATAGTTTGCATGCGCTTCTTATGTAATGTTGCCAACGTGTAAGTAAAACCTTCAGCACCATGTTCCATGATATGATTGTTGGCAACATTCAACACGTTGATTCCGCTATCCCTTAATAAATCAGCGAATAGGGGAAGTCCGTAAAATGTGCGCCCCCTGGCATTCCTATCATCTACCAAAGGACTTTCCAGATTACCTATGATGTAATCAGCCTCACCTACTACCTCACGGATATTCTTATCCCATACTCTGAGATTTTTTTCGTTTGTCTTAGACTTGAGACCAAAGCCACTCGTAAAGGATTCGTCGCCTGGGAAAATGTCGCCTGTGAATATCAATCTTAGCATAGCGTATTATTGAAAGATATACGATAACACCTCATCCCATATTTTCCCGTTATGAGCAACGGAAATTTCATTTTTTATTTTGTATGCCTCCAGGCGCATGGCTGCGACCCGGCCATTATCAGCAAGGAGTATATCAAGATAGTTAGTAAACTCGGTGTCGTCATCGGTATCGTTGAACACGTAGCCGTTCTTTCCATTGTCAATGACATCCACGATATCACCCACGTTTGACACAACTGGTACACAGCCACAATTCATTGCCTCCAACAAAGAGACCGGGAAACCCTCGCCTTTAGAGCATGAGATAAAGATTTTACTGTCAGAGAGTATTTTCACCTTGTCGTCAAACCCATTCACATAGCCCAGGAAATCTATCATCTCACTAACTCCGTATTGCTGTGCTGCCGCCTTGATAGCATCCAGTTGGTCTCCATCGCCTGCAACGGCCACCTTCATCTGGTGTTTTTCTTTTAGGCGCGACAATGCCTTGATGAGTAATATAAGATTCTTATTGAGATCAATTCGAGAGAAGGACACGATATCGTAATGTCTGTGTTCGTTCTGCGTAACCTTTGTGAAGGCCTCATTTGGCAAATTAGGAAGGATGAAGATCATGTCCTCACGGATGCCTTTATTTACAAGATACGCTTTTGTCTGACTTCCTGTTACCGTGATGGCGGCTCCACGGCCAAAAGCCCATAGATTCAGACGCTCCATCCAAGAACCATCCACCCAGAACTCTCGGTGGCCTGCTATTGTCATGTGAACATACGGGGTATGTGTCAGCATGCTTATTGTCCTGCCTATTAGGCCATGCGGAGTATTCAGCACTCCAATGATGGCATCTATCTTATATTTCGACACGGCTCTTACTCCACTCCATATCTTACTGATATGCCGTAGTTTGCTCTTTGACTGCTTCTCAGAACACAGGTACGTTACACGACCGTCGAAGCTATCACTTTTCTTATCCCGGAGCACGTAAATGTGTCTTACCGTCTTACTGCTCAATAGAGGCTGCAGAACATTTTCACGTAAGGTGTGATCTGCGAGCTTACATACTAATAGAATATTCATAGAATCCATGTTTTGCCGTCATGCTCTTAGCACATTCCAGAACAATAAAATACCTATCACAATCAAATAGTTACAGAATGTGAGGAAATGAGTCAGACGAACGGGTTGAAAACAACGATACAAGCCGTAAAAGGAAAGTATATACATAAAAGGTATATGTAACAGGACCTTACGCAGCTCCAGACTGGCGCATATATAGGCAGCAGAGAGCATTTCGAGCAGGATAAATAAGATAAGAGGAATCATATCGAATATCCGTTTTTTCACAGAATACACAACACCAGCCCAAAAAGGGATGACAAGGAAGAGCTTGTTCATCAGGCCTGCACCGTAGAAAACCAGTCTCGAAGGGGTTTCCGACTTTGAGAAGAAGGCGGGAAAGGGTCCCAATAAAGCGCCGAAGAAACTTACAAAATAATTGAAAGAGCCAGAATAGCTGCCATTGCTGCGATAAGCGATCACAGCATCAACATCTCCTCCCGCTGTATAGGAGTCAACCATTCCTTGTATCATCTTCAAGGATATGAGAAGTCCGCCTATTGCCGCACCGTAAAGGAAGAGGGATATTGCAGTGCCTCTCATCGTTATACCATAGTATAAAAAGGATGACACGACAATCATACCTGCAACGGCCGGACGGAAGAATAGCAACAGGGCGAGGCATAATGCTACCACCAGTAATGAAAACGGGGAGTTCCCTACAATAAACTGGTACAAATAATAAACGGTGCATATTACCACAAACACGAACAATGACTCCTTAAGGAAGGTACAGTGAAAGAGAATGATGTATGACGATGTGCCATAAGACAATGCCGACAGGAAGGCATACGAGTCAGGCATATAATTCTTGCCTATTCTGAATAGGAGAACGGAAGAGAATGCCCCTAATACAGTATAGACAGTATTCAGGAAGAGTTTATATGGTAGAATGGACATCAGAATACTGTCAAAGACCAATGCACCCCAGTCATCAAAGGCATAGGTGCTCATGATATTCCTCATGCCCGCTAAAAGCCCAGATTTCGCCACACGCATACTTACGTTATAGTAGAGCATAGCATCAGTCTTACTGAACATGAATGTATCCCTGTCATAATAATAGGATATCCACATGAATACAGAGCCGAGCAATAAAGAATAAAATAGTACTACTAAGAAAAGTGTCTTTTCCGAATATATTCTTTCCTCTTCCCTCGAAAAATGAAGCAACAAGCCTCCTTGTGTGATAAACGCAACCACTGCGCTTGCTGTGATGACGCTGAATGCTTTCTCATAGGCCACTGCTGCCATAAGCCCTATGGTCAGCACTCCCAAGACAAGAAACAAGGTATGCAGTCTATACAACATTTCCAAAACTTATCCCAGAATACCTGTCCTGATACGCCAGTAAAGGCCCAAGATGAGGACTGTATTCCTTACTCCTATGTGCGACACCATCCAGGCGACGCGCAAAGCCTTGGGCGTCTCTGCATAGTCCAGCAAATCAGCGTGACGCTCCAATATGGTGAGGGCTGTAGGCTTATCGGTCTCTTGCAGCCTGTGGTAATTATACCCCCTGTTCACCCAGAGGTTTGCTAAGTAGATGCGTATTGCTGAGGCATTGATACATCCCTCATTACATCGTTCCTTCCAATACGTGAGAATTTTATCATAATCCTCGTATACACGAATTGTCGTTGAGGTCGATACACTGGAGTCACGGTGGAAATAGCCATAAAGATCGAGATTAAGAATAACGACCGACTGAATGTACTGCCACAGATGCAAACTCCAGAAAACATCCTCGCTGATAATGCCTAAAGGAAAGAAAATCTTATTTTCAACAAGTAAGTTCCTGCGTATTATTATAGGACAGGCACTCATGTTAAACTGCTGAGTCCTCACAAGATAGTCAAACATCACGGTAACGGAGGATAAGGCGGTGATGTGTTCGACATCATAGTCTTGTATAAAACTCTTTTGCCCATCCTGATTGATATGTACCATCTTGAAGATGACAACATCCGCAGGAGAGGGTTGAGTGTGCAGCATGAGTCGTTCCAATCCATCTGACAAGAGCCATGCGTCGTCGGAATCAAGGAATGCCACATATTCACCGACAGCCCTGAGCAGACCGGTATTACGAGCTCCTGATATACCTTGATTATCCTGATGGACAGATGTAACAAGAGAATAACGCGAGGCCAGTTCATCGCATAGTTCCCCGCTACCGTCGGTGCTGCCATCATCAACAAGGATAATCTCCACATCCTTGTACGTCTGACCCAGGACGGAGCTGACACATCGTTCGAGGTATGGCTTGACATTATAGACTGGTATGACAACACTTATTTTCATAGATATCTATTTATTTGCTGCGCTTACTGCGGATGAGAATATTGTAGACAGTGCCCCAGAAGTAGCGCCAGTCGGTGAGGAAGGGGTGTTTCAGATAAGCTTCAATGTAGCGGCGCTCGGAGGCTTGGATCTCATCTAAGCCTACGGGCGACTTCTTCTCATAATAAAATGGTGGGAGCATACCAGGCTTTACCTTGGTACGCAGCTCCTGCATTTCAGGCGTGTAGAGCGAGAAAAAGTGTGCAGACAACGGACGTACGCCGACCCATTTCATGTCACCGCGCAACACGTTCCACAGCATAGGAAGCTCATCTAACCAGATGGGACGAAAAAGCTTACCCCAGATGTTGACGCGGAAGTCGTTCTTCAGTTTGCCGCTCTTGTCCAGCTTGTTCAGCTCGTAGACATAGTCCTGCAGATACTGCGAGTAGCTGTACATCGTGCGGAACTTGTACACCTTGAGCATTTTGTGGTCTTTGCCGACGCGATCCAGGGTCAGCAGCGGCGACACCGTTGAATCGTTGCGCTCTAACGGTTCGGATTTTTTCTCTGCTACAATATGCAGATAGCCGCTGCGATTCTTAGCGCTGACGATGCGGAAGCCGGCGCGGCAGATGCGTCCAAGTATCTCCGTATGACTGTAGGTGCGATGGCGCTCACGCGTCATGAAAAAATAGAATTTACGCGTCATCTTGAGTTTGGGGCACATGTCGTTCCAGAAATAGGACCAGACGACGATGATGTCTCTCAAGCCGCGGGGGTAGCGTTTCCTGATCGACCGGAACTCCTGGAAGGAGGTGAAAGCGGAACATTCCAGCTGGTCGCCGATCTGCAACTCATGGTTCCATTCGTCCAGATGGTCGTTCAGGCGGGGGACGTCGTTGAGCTTTGCCTTGATGAAAATCTTCATGTTATAGCGCGGCAATAAGCTTGGAACAGATGTATTCTATGTCGGATGTCTCTAAGTAGGGGTGCATGGGCAATGAGAGCACAGTGTTACAGAGACGGTTGGTGGAATACGATTGATATATTGGTAATTGGCAGTTCTTGAATGCTGTCTGCTCATGCATGGATTTCGGGTAGTAGACCATAGATGGTATGCCAGCCTCCTTCAATGCAGCCTGTAGGCTGTTGCGGGTAGCGACGTCAGGCAGCTGGATGGTGTATTGTGCCCAACTGGAACCGAAACCGTCGGGAATGACGGGAGTCTGGACGTGCCCTTTCAATAGCTGTGTGTAGGTCTCTGCCGCTTTGTTGACATGCTCCACCTCGTTGTCGAAGGCGCGGAGCTTGACTTGTAGGATGGCTGCCTGCATGGTATCTAAACGGGAGTTCAAGCCGATGCGGACATTGTCGTATTTGTCACTGCCCTTGCCGTGGACGCGGTAGGACTCCATGAGTGTGGCCCACTCGTCGTTGTCGGTGAACACAGCACCGCCGTCGCCATAGCAGCCTAAAGGCTTGGCGGGGAAGAAGGAGGTGGTGCTGATGTCGCCGAAGGAACAGGCTTTCTGGCCATTGATGGTGCCGCCGAAGCCCTGAGCGCCGTCTTCGAGGATCAGCAGCTGGTATTTCTCGGCAACGGCTTTCACCAAGGGATAGTTGGCGGGCAGGCCGAAGAGATCGACGGCCACGATGACCTTCGGAGTCAGCTGCCCTGCGGCTATGGTCTGCTGGATGGCAGCCTCCAAACTCTCCACATCGATGTTGTATGTCACGTTGTCCACGTCGACGAATACGGGAGTTGCGCCCTCGAGCGCCACAACCTCGGCGGAAGCGAAGAAGGTGAAGTCGGGAACGAAGACAGCATCGCCGGGACCTATGCCCCAAGCCTTCAAGGCCAGGGTCAGCGCGTCGGTGCCATTAGCACACGTCAGGCAGTGCTTAACGCCGACGTATGCGGCCAGGTCGCGCTCCAATTCTTTCACTTGCGGTCCCATGATATAGTGGGACTGCGATGCCACGTCAATCATGGCCTGATCAATATCAGCCTTCAACGTCTGATACTGTTTACCTAAATCTCGGAATTGCATAGTTTTATTTGACAATTTACGATTTGACATTCTTCATACATCACTCCTCATTCTTCACTCTCTCCACGATTTCGCCGCGCTCGTTGACAATGCCAATCTGGCGGGCAGGGACACCGGCCATGAGGGCGAAATCGGGGACGTCCTTAGTGACAACGGCTCCTGCAGCAATCATGGCGCAACGCCCTATCGTATGACCACAGACAATGGTGCAGTTGGCACCTAACGATGCACCTTCCTTGATGAGGGTCTTGCTGTATTGACCGTGTACGGGGAAATGGGCACGGGGCACAAGGACGTTGGTGAACACGCAGGAGGGACCGCAGAAGACGTTGTCTTCCAGTTCCACGCCCTCATATACGGAAACGTTGTTCTGGATGCGGACGCCATTGCCTATCTTGACGTTGTTGCCGATATTGACGTTCTGCCCGAACGAGCAGTTCTCGCCAATCACGGCACCGCGCTGTATGTGGCAGAAATGCCAAATCTTGGTGCCGTCACCGATAGTGACGTCATCGTCAATGTAGCTGGATGGATGAACTTGATACATAAGCTGTGAATAATGAATTTCAAGACTGATTTTGTCTCTTTCTAAAGATAATTTTATTCAAGAGGATGGTCTTCCTACTGATTTCTACACGTTTCTTGTCCTCTTCACTCCGCTCGTACTTGTGCAGATAGGCATAGCCATAGCGTGCATTGATACTCACCCCGTTCAAGATGATATATTGCGGCTTGGTCGTGCCGTTGATGACCTCAATCGGGCTGAGCTCATTCAGACGGTGGCGGTTGAAGCGCCCGGCACGGATGATGAACAATGTGCAGTCGACGAGGTTTTCAATGATGTCGGCGTCAGCCAGGATGCCTGCTGCCGGGCTGTCGATGATGATGCTGTCATAATGCTGCCGTACGGTGTTGATGAGCTGGCCCAATAACGGACTCTGCAACATCTCCGTAGGATTGGTGGGCAGGGCACCTGCAGGCAGCACATCCAACATGGGGTAATCATCCTGATGCCACAGCAGCTTGCGGTAGTCGCGCTCCTCACCGCTCAGATAGTCGGTCAAGCCCAACAGCGGCGTGCGCCACAGTCGGGAGGCAGAGGCTTGGCGCAAGTCGCAGTCGATGAACAGTACGTGCTTACCGCCAATGGCCTTGGTCAGCGCCAAGTTCATTCCCACGAAGGTGCGACCGACTTCTATCTGTGTGGATTTGATGAGATAGACCTTGCTGCTATTGGCAGAAGACTTATCTGTTTGAATGGATTCCATATTGTTGCGTAGGACACGGAACGCTTCATTGGAGGCATTGAGCATATCAGGTCCCACGACGATACCGCTGGATTTTGCTTTCTTGCCGAATCCCAAAGGCATCAGCAAACTCTCCAAACTATGTTCGCGACCGGAATAAGGAACTTCGCCAAGGAAAGGTATATTGCAGTTGCGCTCTACGTCGTAGCGATCACGCACGGTTTCATCCATGGTGGCACGCAGGAAAAGGAACGTGACAGGGAAGATCATTCCCATGAGGAGAGCAGCGAAAAGCACCTTTGTCTTTTTAGGTGACGTCGGCTTGTAGCCGCCATGAGGGATGTCTATTACCTGGGCATTCTCAACCTGGTAGGTTATACTGATGTCGTTCTCCTCTTTCTTCTGCAGGAGGAAGAGATAGAGGCTCTCCTTCACCTTCCTCTCGCGCTCTATTGTCGCTAGATATTTTGCCTGAGACGGATTAGAGGTGACTTTTGTCGTAGCCTCATTATAATAATCTACCAAAGACTCCAACTGAATGTCGATGGAATGGATATGATTAATAATCGAAGCCAATATCTTGGAACGCAAACTTTTGATTTCATCCTGCTGATGAATAATCAACGGGTTTTGCTCTGAGGTATATTTCAGATGATTCTGAAGTTCCAGGAGCATATTGTTGTAAAGGCTGATCTGAGACTCTATTCCATTGTTGCTAATGCCCGAATTTACCAATAACAACTGATGCTGCGACGACTCATCCTCCAACAGCTCACGAATGTACTCTGCCATCTGCCTCTGACTCGTAAGCTTCATTATCTCAGTATCTGATTCACTCTGCTGCCGGAGGTAGATATCGCTTACATGTTCTAAGTCTGTGATACCATAGCTGCTCTTATACACAGCAATGCTGTCATCTACGATATTCAGTTCCTGCTCCAGCATCTCGAGACGGGCATCAATGAAGCGGGATGTATTCTGCGTCATCACCTTCTTGTATTCCAGGCACTTGTCGTTATATGTCTGTAAAATGAGAGTCAACACTTTCTCAGTCTCATCTACCGAATTATCACTATAACTCAGGTCTATTATCATAGATTTATCCCCGACGGCATCCACCGACAATGCCCCCTGTATGTCCAGAGCCCTGAAAATCAGGGCATCTCCCTCCAATGTAGAATCCAGACGATGAGACACTTCCATGAGGACGTCGAGCGAAGTGATGTGGCGTACGACGTCTGTCATGTTGTTGTTCTGTTTCAAAAAGCCCAGTTGCGAAAACTCATTGCCACTCTCAGAAGAATTGTTGCCCTGCATCTCATCACGTATCATGATCGTAGCGGAGCGGGTATATAGCTTGGGAGTCGTTGCCAAATAGTACATCGCAAACATAAGGCACACCATGACAGATGCTACAAACCATCGCCAGTGTGCTATGCACATGTGCCAAAGGTCAGATATTGAGACGAAACTATCAGTGCTCTTTTTATTGTCCATTTCTTGCGCTTATTTAAACAATAATGCTCCTAAAGTGGTTAGAATCGATGCTAATGAAATCCAGATGGCGGGCTGATTAAAGGTGTTGCCCGTAGAGCGTGCCTCACGCTTGCGCTTGGAATTAGGGCTAACGTAAACCAAGTCATTTTGTTGCAAATAGAAAGCTGGCGAACTGAGCGTCTGCTCTCTGTCACACAGATTGATGACGAAGGTTTGATCTTCGCCATCTACCTCGCGCATCACCATCACGTTTTCTCGCTGACCATTGATGGTAAGGTCGCCCGTAGCTGCAATAGCGTCAAGGATGGTGAAATAGTCTTTCTGCAAAAGAATACGACCTGGGCGGTTGACTTCGCCAAGGACGTTTATGGAAAGATTAACAAATTCTACAGTGACAATAGGATCCTTAACCAAATCGCGGGCAATCAACCTCTGTCTTATATATGCCGCTACCTCCTGACGGGTCTTACCCTCAACGGCAATTTTGCCCAAAACAGGGAAGTCAATATCGCCCTGACCATCAACGGTATAAGCTAACAACTGAGACTGACCGGATGAACCACCGATGGACGTCTGGGGGGTGTCGGTGGAGCCTAAAGACTGGCTGGAGATAGTGCGAGCGACTAAATTGAACTGCTGTATCAGCATCGGGTCAGCACTATTCACTATAATGTTGATCTTGTCTTCAGGACGCAAACGCAAACGTTGTTCTTCCTGTAATGTCATGCCTTTAATGAGTTCAGCATCTTGGAAGTACGCCACATTCTTGGGAGCAGAGCAGCTGCCAAGCAGCAACAACAAGGCGATGGCTATCCCAAATGTTGCAGATAGTCTTTTCCTCAAATGAGCCGTTATCATCTTAGTTTTAGTCATCTGGTTCATCTTTCTTCGATTGTCTATTATTCTTATTTCTCCTACAACTTCTTCCCCGTCCGGATGAGTTGGACGAAGCGGCGGAGGCGGTCGGACTTGGGCTGGTAGTCGCGGACATATTGTTTGGCGGAGTCGCGATAGACGGGGTTGCGGGTGGCGATATAGAGGGCGATCCAGAGGTAGGCCCGGGTGTCGGTGGCGGCTTTGGATTCGCTCTTACGGTTGATCTCTGCGAGGCTGTCCAAGGCTTTTGCCGTGAGCTCCTGCTCATCCTCGGCATAGCGGCAGAGGTGGGCGCAGATGAGCATGAGGGCGAGGAAATGGACTTGGGCGGCGGCGTTCTCGACGTGGTGGTGGCGGTAGCGGTAGAGGCGGGATAGCATGGTCATGTCCTGCTGCTTGACGGTCTCTTCCTTCACGCCTTTCACGCGGTGCTCCAGGATGGTTAGGAGGTGAGTCTGCGTGTATTCGATAAAGTCTTTGCGGATGGCGTCGACGGCGCTGCGGTTGAGGATGGTCACCTGACTCCTGTCGACATTGGACATGCGGATGTTCATCACGCCGTTCACAAATTCCAGCGCTAAGTCCAAGTGTACTTCGCCCTTGGCATGTTGTACGCGCACCACGGAGGCTTGCTGTCCGGCAAAGGGACCGGCCTTGATCTCCACTCTATCCATGGCTTCGATGCCGGCGATGGGCGGGATAATCTCGAAGAAGCCGCGGTGCTGCAGGCAAGCATCGAAGAAATCCTGCATGACGCGTGATGAGACAACAGCGTTGCGTCCGTCGGTGTCGGTGTAGTGGCGCAGGTATACGAGGTAGCCTTGCTTGCGGTCGGCGGCGATGATTTCATCGACGTCAGCTGTGGTGCCCTTGAGGAACACAAAGCGGGCGAGGTCGGTGGCTATGGCGCGTGTATTGGCACCAGCTACGTTCTTGGATCCGTCGGTGCCTTCGCCGCGCAGGAAGTCGGAGGGGAAGAAGGGTTCGACGGCGACTGCTCCACGGCCAAGACGCCGCACGTTCTCGGCCACGACCCATGCCTTGAAACGTGGCATGTCAAAATGGGTCATAACGAACCACTGTTGCAGTTCGCCGTTCTCAGGAACCCATTGCGGGGAAGTCGTGTCGCCCATGCTGATGAAAAAAAAGAATCTTTTCTTGCACGGGATGTGGCCGCACAAGATAATCGTTTGCTTTCCAGTTGGTTGGCTGTTGCTAAAGAGCCCTCTGGGGCTGCCGGGATTCCGTGAATGTCGTTTGGCTTCACTCCTGGCTAACGCCGAACCTGTTTGTACTTAATAAATTTCACGCGCGAAGGCGCACTAGTCTAAAAGTCTACAAAAGTACGTAAATAATGTGATACTTCGGCAAAAAACGCCTGAAAAACTATCCCCAACGGCTCTTTTTAATGTTTGTTAACTATATCTGGGGCTCAATGGCTCCTTTTGCTACGTGTTATTGCTGTTGAGGTGCATATTCTTGCCCCAAAGTAATGAAGACGGCGGACGGTCTTCAGCATTTAGACGCTGTTTCGAGCTTCTGCTCATGAGGCGTGTTGGAAGAGCGCAAATGAAGAACGTCGCTTGCGGTGACTAAACTCTCGCAGCTTTAACCATCGCGGCGACCAAACTTGACAAATCTTTCGCGCGCGTGAGAAGAATCTAAAAATCCATGCACTTTTGCACTCTATGCTCATAATACATTGAATCATTGTTTGTTACATGAGTGCATGAGGAGTGCAAAATTGAGTGCAAAGTGCAAAATTAAATAAAAGCAGGGTGCATTACTGTTTTTGACTACATTTGATGCTTTTCTTCTGCATTTTTGCACTTTGCACTCTAAAATACATCGTTCATGCACTCTGCTAAAATGCTTATCCATAGTCTATTACTGAGGTTTAGTGCAAAAGTGCATGAAAAATCACGCTTTTCACGTAAAATCAAATTTCGTAAAAGACTCCAATAACTACTATTTCCATAAAAATCCCTTCTTGTATATCTCATTAAAGTCTCCTATAGCTTTTATCGTACACCCCTTAGTCTCTTCGTTGTTCGGCCATGGCCGAATCATTGTTCCACCGTGGCCGAACCATTGTTCCACCATTGCCGAACAACGAACACTCCTAAGGGTTTTCGCCAAAACTCCTATAGGTTTTCGTCGAAACCCTTAGGTGTTTTGGCAAACTCTCCTAAGGGTTCATGTAAACGATCTTAGGCGATTATGGAATATTTATGAAAGAAAACGGGCTATGTTAGGATTTTTTTGTACATTTGCAGCCGCATAGGCGTATCGCCTCGCAATGTATTAAGTAACTATATACATGATTTTTCACTTCATTATCACTTCCAATAATGGGTATCAGATACAATAAACGCATTACCATACTCCCGTGGCTGAAGGCCAACGTGGGGAAGAGCGGTGTGAGCCTGTCGATAGGTCCGAAGGGCAAGACGCTGAACATCGGTTCGACGGGCGTCACCGTCAACGTGAGCATGGGCAAGGGCGTGAGCTACAACAAACGCCTAATCACGTGGAAGAAACTCAACCTGCTTTCGAAGCTCGGCATCGGCGGTGCGGCTGCCGCGAAAGCGGCCAAAGGTAAAGGCGGCAAGAAGGGTAAGAAAGGTACGACGGCATCCACCGATCTCAGCCTCGACGACGCTTTGGTCGAAGCAGAGAACGGTAACACCGCCCAACCCGTTACTCCCGTGGAGGAGGACACTGGGCAAGGCGGTGTCATCGGTCAGCTGCAGGAACAGGGTGGCTGCTCGTGGGGCTGTGCTATTTTGGGGTGCTTGGGCACCCTTATCATTCTCGCCCTTGTGGGCGTGATCATCTATCTCTTGGTGCGCGACGGTTCCATCAACTTCGGGCAGTAATGCCTAAGCCTAAAATGCTTCGAGCATCCTAAACTAAAGCGCTTCGAGCATCCGCTTGAGGACGACCTGTGCGGAGATCTCGCGGTTGGCAGCTTCGGGAATGACGAGGCTGCGGGGCGACTCGATGACGTCGTCGGTGACAATCATGTTGCGGCGCACGGGCAGGCAGTGGAGGAAGGCGGCGTTATTGGTGACAGCCATCTGGCGTGCGCTGACGCACCAGTCCATCATGGTGTGGTAGTCATGCAGCACCTTGCCGTAGTCTTCGGGGCGTGTGACACCTGGGCAACTCCAGTTCTTGGCGTAGACGAAGTCGGCACCCTCAAAAGCTTTCATCTGATCATATTCTACACGGGCACCCTTGACGAACTGCGGGTCGAGCTCGTAGCCTTCGGGGTGAGTGATGACGAAATCAATAGAAGCCTCTCCCCCGTCCCCTCTCCCGAGAGAGAGGGGAGACTTGGCAGCGGCAATCATCCATTCGGCGAAGGAATTAGGTACGGCCTGCGGAAGTGCCTTGGGATGGGGTGCCCAGGTCATGACAACCTTGATGGACTTTCCCCACTCAGACTCTCCCCCCGAACCAGTCCAGCCGGAACACTTAATAGTTCCGTCTTCCTG
>CAMZHV010000014.1 GCA_947307015.1 uncultured Prevotellaceae bacterium
CATATTCTATGACGCTGCACTAACTAACACGGACTCTGATGTCAAGAAGAACTGGCTTGATTTCACGCATACGGTGAAGACGAAGCCGAAGGCACCAAGTATGAATGGAAAATTGACCGCTCGGCCCAACGGGACGCTTGACCCTTCAAGAATGAACAATGGAGCGCTCGGCCCCGCTCGGCGCTCCGCGACGCTTGACCCTTCAAGAACGGGACGCTTGACACCTCAAGAATGTTCTGCCACGAGTGATGAGGAGACGGTGACGGGCGAGTATTCGGTTAAGGAGTTGTTCGTCAACTTCAAGACGCTGGCAGGCCCGTACACGATTACGGTGACTGACGCAGCTGGACAGCCTATATATAATAAGGTGGTGCAGACAAGTAATGTTGTAGCCCTTAACACGGACATCTCGACTTATCCCAAGGGCAGCTATACCATCACGGTGGAGAACGACGCAGAAGCATATACAGCAGAGTTTAATATCAAAGATGAAGACAGCCTCACCCCTAACCCCTCTCCCGTGGGAGAGGGGAACTATGTGGGAGAGGGGGAAGCTGGTGCGGTGTACGACCTCAGCGGACGACGCATCGTAAATCACAAGTCTAAAACCCTCCCCCTTGGGGGAGTAGGAGGGGGCTCGTCCAAGGGCATCTATATCATCAACGGCCGCAAGGTGGTGGTGAGATAAAGAATGTTAAAAGATGAGGTCCTCTGTAATGTCTTCCAGGATTTGTGTGTATATGTAGGTAGAAGACGTAATCTTTGCAATGTCAATAAACTCAATAACATCATGATTCAGAAGACATCTTTTATAATGAATTGCTTAGCCCTCCTGACCTCTGTGGTCTTCGTTGGGCTCATGACTGGCTGCAAAGACTCTGAGGAAGTCATAGAGCCGGACAACATAACAGAGGATCCTATTACTCTCCCCGATGAGGATCCGGGCGAGGAGAGCAGAGGCCTTCTTGGCAAATGGGAACTGGCCGAGGTGAAGGACGGGCCTTATGGAACGAACTGGGAATCAAGACGCAAGGGCGGTCTCACCGTAGAGTTCCAGAAGAGTGGCAAAGTCATCTTTTCCTATTACGAATACGGAACGACGGAAACAATGGATTACTATTATCCAGAAAATCAGGATATCTATGGTTCTCCGAACCCCATTATTATCATCGGCGAAGCCCCTCTCGCTGTTGAAGTAGGAGGCTACTATCTGAAGCTCACCTACCGCGGTTTGGCTACCGCCGACCACGTTCCCGCCACCTTCGTACTCAAACGTAAATGGGATCGCGAACCTTTACTTATCCTGTCGGATGATGGACAACGCGGAACAGGAGAGGTCTATAGAACTTCTTGCATCAAGCATAAAGAGCTGAGGGTTGAACGCAACGGAACCAAACACATGCTCTATCATTTGTCCTTCAACTGCAATATCCGCAAGTCACCCGTTTTCGATGGGTTGGACATAGACTTTGAGACCGACACAGAGATGACTTTCGATGATTTGAAGGTTGGGGACACTTTCGACACTGAACAGTTTCGTGCCTTTGCCGACTACACTCCGACATGGATGGAAGACATTGGGAGGGGAACAAGAGCACTGAGCGGACAGCTGACAGTGGCGAACAGAAGAAAGGTCGAAGATACCTCATTCATCACCCTCGAACTTAAGGACATCAAGTTTGAAGCGATTGACAAAAGCTGTATTTACAGCGTCAGTGGTGCATTGGAATATGAACTCCCGTAATCCCTCTTTGGCACGGCATTAACACCATCGATGGCCAAAAGATGATGGTGAAGTGATGCTGAGCCGAAAAATAATCGGGCTGGTTTGCAAGTGATTGGGAAATAATCATTATCTTTGCGGCGCAAAAAGGCGAAAAAAGGTTTATTATTATAAACTATAAAATGACTAAAGACGAGCTACGGCAGAAGCTGACAAAGATTGAATGTGACGACTTCGAGGGCTTGCATTATATTTAAACATCTTAAAATTCCACGGTTGTGAAAAGAAACCATTTACTCCTATTGTTGCTCATCACCTGTTCCATTAATGTGATGGCACAAACTGACTTTTATTACTATTATGGTAAAAAGATGCCCTTAATCCTCAATGAAAACAAGGTCTGCGTCACTATTCCTAAAACCTGTGACGGAGTTCTCGAAAGATTTCGTGCAAATGTTCAGACGTTGTGCAATATCAAGGACGAGACTTTTGAAACGAATGTCATACTTTGGTCAGAATATGAGAAGTTAATTTCACTGGACTTCTGGGCAGAAGATACAAAGTCTGTGATAGTAACATCAAGCTATTTTACTCAGCGCAACGAGGAGGTGTATGAAAGTCCATACCTGGATGTGAAGCTCAAAAAGCCTGATGATGTTGACATACTGACATCATTTATTGAACAGCATAAGCTCAAAATCGCAAGGGTCTGGGAACGAATGCCTTTATGGTATACGCTGCATATTACCCCGGATAGTAATATGGGTAGTGTGGAATGTGCAAATGCTTTATATGAAAGTGGAAAATTTACACATGCAGTACCAGACTTGGTCCTTACCGAGAGCCAATATGATGCTACTGCTATCCGCAACATTACCACCATGCCAACAGCCGAAAGACCTTCCAAGATATTCAATCTCTCCGGTCGCCGCATCACCGTCACTCCCACCCGTGGTGGAGTTTATATCAAGGATGGACGGAAGGTGATGGTGAAATAAAGAATGTTAAAAGAAACCATCAACTTATCATAAAATGAAGAAAAGTGCGTAACTTTGCACGTGGAATTAATAGTTACGCACTTATGAGCAAGAGCACGATGGGCAATAAACTGCCCAGAAAATTGGAACTGAAGATGCAGACGGTGGGCGAGCAAATCAAGCTGGCCCGGCTGCGTAGGAACCTGAGTGTGGCTCAGGTGGCTGAGCGCGCAACCTGTTCACCCCTGACTATCGCACGTATAGAAAAAGGTACACCCACGGTGGCCATAGGCATCTATCTGAGAGTACTCTATGCCTTGCAGCTTGATGACGACATTCTGCTGCTGGCACAGAAGGATGAGATGGGGCGAGCCTTGCAGGATCTCGCACTCAAACATCGTGAAAGGGCAAGTAAGAAGGTTTAAAGCATGACTGCCGATGGCCACAGAAAACATTTTGCTTCAGCCATGACCCTGCTAGGCCTGAGCGATGGCAGCGATGCGAAGACTGGCAACGGATATTTGGACATCGTCGATTTCATCCTTCAGCACTGCTGCGATGTCGAAGACAACCTGCGTCAGCTCTATCGCCGTGTGGCATTCAATATCGCCATCGGCAATAGCGATGACCATTTCCGCAACCATGGTTTTCTGCTGACACCTCGCGGCTGGACGCTCTCACCGGCCTACGACATGAATCCTACGTTGAACGACTATCAGGCCCTGCTCATCAACCGGACGACCAACCGCGCCGACCTTCAAGTGCTGCTCGCTTCCTCAGAGGAGTATATGATAGGCAAGGAAGAGGCACAGCGAATCATCGATGAGGTGCGAGACGGAGTGAGCCGATGGAAGACCATAGCCCATCGCCTCGGTATCACCAAACGGGAAATGGATCTATTCCAACAAGTTTATCAATAGTCAGATGATGGCAACATAAAGAATGTTAAAAGATGAGCTCTTCTGTAATGTTTTCGAGGATTCGTGTGTATATGTAGATAGAAGACATCAAAGCAGACAACGATGAAACAGAACATTAATAAACTATTATTGATTACCATAGTGCTCTGTTCTTGGGCAGTCCAAGCGGCTGCCCAGGATGAGCAGAAAAGGGAGGCACCGAAGGCCAATATCGTGAAGGTGAACATCGGGCCTTCGATGGTAGTCTCCAAAGTCATCTTTCCAGTTTATGGGCTTACCAATTCTGGTGGCGGAGTCGTCGGGGACCTCAAGATGAAGAACCTGAAAGGCGTGGATGCGGGTGTTACCTATCAGCACCTGTGGCGCATCGGCATTGGCGTGGGAGTGGATTACAACTTCAGCAAGATTTGGCTCACCAGCGAGTATGGACACTTCATCCAGCAGTATATCGGCCCGAGCTTCGTCTATACCTATCGCGGTTGGAAACATTTCGGACTGGGTGTTGCCGTCGGCATTGGCTACGTCCACGTCTACGAGGAGTTCTACACTCCCATGGAGCCGTGGCCCGGTATTGAACCGCTACCAGCCATGGGATATAAGAACCGTGTCCACGAGAACGGCCTTGGCAACCTAACGCGCCTCAGTGCTGAGTATCGCTTCAACGCCCATTTTGGCATCGGTGCCGATTTCAACTTGTTCAATACCCAGTTCCATTTTATCAAGAACCTCGATGAGGCCGAGACATTATACGACAACATCACTCGCCTCAACCTGCTCATCTCAGCTAATTTCTACTTCTAACACCACACCCCGCTGTGGCGTCATTTATCTTCAATGTTTCAATCACTTGTTCGAGCGTCGTCTCCGGGTCCTCCTCGCCAAAGATTTCTTTCTTCACCTTGAGCTTGCGATGCTGTACGGCGGAGATGGTGATGCCGAAGAGATTGCCGATAGCGCGGTTGGTGAGGCGCAGGCGAGTGAGGATGCAGAGCTGAACATCCTCTTCCTTGATGTCGGGGATGCGTTCACGTAGGATGGCGATGCGGTCGTGGTCGATGGCGTTGAGCGTCCGTTCGACCTCTGCCCATTCGGCCTCGGAGAGAATGATGTGATGCTTGTCGCTCTCGCCGATTTTCTTGAGGATGGCGGAGCGTTGGAGGATGAATTCCTTCAGGAACATGATGGTGGCGTCGCGCTGCTTCAGTTGTTCGCGCTGCGCCAGGGCCTCCTGCTCATGCAGCTGTGCCTCGGCCTTGCGGCGCTCCTCGGCGGTGCGTAGACGTGCACGGACGATAAACCATACGGCCACAGCGATGAGCAGCACGATGACCAAGGTGCTCCACAACCAGTAGCGGTTCAGCGCCGCCCGATAACGTAGGCGTTCGTTGTCCTGTGCCTGACGCAAAGCGTTTTGATAGTAGTCGTCCTTTTGTCGCAAAGCGTTGTAATAGAGGTCTTCGGCATGACTGAAAGCCTCGTCGATAGCCTCTTCAGCTGCATCGGTGTCGCTGCGACGGAGGGCGAGCTTGGCGAGGTTGCTCTGCACGATGTAAGCAGCCTGCAGATCGTCGCCCGGCTGCATCTTGCGATAGACAGCTTCGGCAGCGGCGAGCGAGTCGCAACTGACGAGGCAGCGCGCCAGTACCTGCTGGGCACCGAGCAAGAGATGGTCGGGCGCACAGTCCTCAGCATCGCGAGCATAGTGCAACGCAATGGCGTAGTCATCCATGGCCCAGTGTATGTTGGCTAAGCTCGTGAGCGTCTGGCTGACAAGCTCCGTGCCGAGGGTGTCGGCAGAGGCTACGGCTAACTCATAAGCACGACGCGTGTAGTTGAGCGCTTCGTCGAAACTACCATCGTCGTTGAAGGCCACTTGGCTCGCGTACGTACCGATATAATCTAAAATGATGATGAGGTTGCGCGGGCTGTCGGGCTTCCGCTCATAGCTCTCCAATGCCTGCTTGGCCATGGCGAGTGCTTCGGCGCTATTGCCCCACGCGAGGGATTCTGCCAGTCGCAGCTGGGCAAGGTAGAGCGTGTGGTTGTCATCCTCGCGGCGTGCCAGTCGGATTGCTTCGCCCAGGAGCTGCTCGCCAGCATGCACGCTGTCTTGGTCGAAGGCATCGAGGGCTTGTTCGTAACAGCTGCGGGCATCACGTGGAGGTGTCGAGGGGCTGTCCGATCGGCAGGCCGTCGTCAGCCACACAAGGGACAAAATGAGTATCTCTTGAATCGTTTTCATGACTTAATTTGAAATCTGCGGCAAAGGTACGGCATTTTCTCGTATGTTGTATCGCTCACCCCATGGAAATTTTTCGGTTTCCAAAAATTCACAAAGGACTCATTATCAACTTCTTGTGCTTTTTGACTCTCAAAAGGGGGTGGAAAAGTTTCATCGTCCCCTCATTTATTGTCCCTCATATTTGCTCATTTCAAGGGAAATATGGCGAAAATGGATAGCGTATCGATTTTTGTGATATCGCAGAAAGATGAAGGACTTTAACACTGTTTTAACACGCTTTTTCTTGCATATATCTACGAAAATGTCGTAATTTGCAGCGTCAAAATACAAATACGATTGTTTCGTCTTACCCTTAAAACGTAGAATCATTATGAAGAACTCACGTAGAACCCATCGCACAGGGATGCTCAAATACATCTTCTTCGTGCCCGCAGCTGCTCTCATGCTGCTGCTTTGCAATGTCAATGCCATGGCCCGTGGCTTGGCTGACGACGACAAGAAAGGCCAGATCTACGAAGATCCGGAGGTCAAAGCCGAATATCCGGGCGGCGAGCAGGAGCTCTACAAATTCTTGATGATGAACGTCAAGTATCCTGTCGTGGCTCGTGAAAATGCTGTGCAGGGACGTATCATTGTTGCATTCGTCATCGAGAAGGATGGAACGATAACAGACATCAAGGCAATGCCCGAAAAAAAGATGGAGAAGGCCCTGCAAGAGTTTGTCGTGACGGCCAACAAGTCTGATGCTACACCCGAGCAGAAGGCCTATGCCGAGACATATGCCGAAGGGATGAAGCAGCTCAAGGAGGAGGCCGTGCGCGTAGTCTCGAAGATGCCCAAATGGAAGCCTGGGCGTCATAACGATGAGCCCGTGCGCGTCCGCTTTATGCTGCCTGTCATGTTCAGGCTTCAATAATCGGCTAAAAAAAACGAATGAGCTTATACGCATAGACGCATAAGCTCATTCGCTATTCGTCATTATTTTACGATTACCTTCTTGCCGTTGATGATATTGATACCACGGCGGAGGGTTGTCTGGCGCTGACCAGCTAAGTTATAGATCGTCTGTTCGGTTGTGCTGGTCGTGATGTCCTCGATAACATCTGTCTCGCCGGCATCGGCAATGGTGGTCTGGGCAGCATTGACGATAGTGCCTGTCGAACGGTCGATGAGCAGGGCCACGACGGAGAGCTTGTCTTTGTCTTGGATGAGCTTCTTCGCGGTGATGTTGGCAGCATAGGAGAAGGGCTGCACCTCACCAGCCTGAATCGTGGAGCTGATGGAGTTGTTGAAGCCCTTGGCAACGTTCCAGGCAGCGACGGCCACGTGGTTGTATTCTACATTCGAGACGCTGGAACCGGCAGAGTACCACGGCTCATACGACTGGTATCCGTTGCGACCACTAAGGTAGTTGGCCTGATTCCAGTTGCTTCCCGTACCTTTCATACCGTCCTGCACGAGCACAATGGCTACGCCATAATTGCCGTCGTCGTCACTGTAGACAAACGTTGTCTCTGTGTCTATATTGATGACTTCCTTCTCGTTGCTGGCCCATTGTGCCTTGGCGCTGATCGAACCTACGACTACGCGTTGGAGCTGGCTGTCAATAGCTCTCACCATATCTTCTGGATTCGGATCAAATTCAGCAATTCTATTGATGATTGCATCAGGATAACCGCTTGGGATGTCGAGAATGGCAGAATAATCGGAGCACTCCATGGGATCGCCGGCGTGAGCAGCAATGAGCACAACCTTGTCGTCATAGGTCTCTTTGGCCTTTTTCATACCTACCATGCCACGGGGACACCAGCCGCACCACGTACCAGTGAACTCTTCGACGACGGGCACATGCTGTACGCGCTTAGTAATTGTGATAAGGTCACCTTGAGCCTGCATATCTGCTATTTCGTTTGGCTCACCGTTGACTTTGGTGATAGTGAGCTGTTTGGTGATATGCTTGGTCTCGGCGTCAGCAGGAAGCTCGATTGGAATGGTGGTGCTGGCATTGAAGGCAAGGCTGTTAATGGGAGCCGTCGTCTCAGCGATGCCGGTGCCACCCTCGACGGTGTAGCTAATAGAGGTGATGGGTTTCTCGCCCCAGTTGGTGATCATCACGGGCACCGTGAGGCTCTCGCCTTGCATGACTGTGTGGGAACCGAAGTTAGCAGCTGTAGCGGCGTTGGAAAGAGGTGTTACGCCATCGAGAAGGACCTGGAAAGCCAGATTGCCATAGCCTTGACCGTAGAAGTCGGTCCAGCTACTGCGGGTATAGTGATAGAACCAGCCGTTCTCCCTGTCCTTACCGCCGCCCATGATGGGATAGGAAGCTGCACTGATCTTGAAGGAGTAACCGATATAGAAATCGGTATTGCCAACTTCGTAAGGCGTGGTCAACTCGACCTCATTGAGACGCTTCTTTAGATCGCTCTTGGCTACAGTCTGCTTGTAGGTCGCTACCGAGACGGTCGAGGGTAGGGTCTTGGAGATCCAGATTGTGAGGTTGCTGCTGATCTTGGAGATGTCGTCGCCGAGCCAGAAGCGGACAGCCGTAATCTTGCTGCCACTGGCAAGGGGGTTGTTGCCTGCAATCTTGATGCCGACATCGATGGTGGCGGCATCACTAAGACCTAAGTAGCCGCTGTAGCTCAGTGAACTGGCTTCACTCTCATTGAAGTATCCCCACCACATCTGGCTACCGCCGCCGTCGCTTTCGCCATTGGTGAACTGTATTTTGACCTCATGGATCTCGAGGTCTATGGTGGCTCTGAGCGTTGCCGTCAGATAGCCGATGGCGCTGATGCCCGAAGCGTCAAACTGCACTTGTTCGCTGCCTGCAACATTGAACTGCTTGGCGAGCTTCATGATGGCGCCAAAGGTAGAACACTCGCCGCCCATGCACCACTGCACCATCGATGCACCCAGCGTATTGTGCGTAATCTCTAATGTGGCATTAGCCCTTGCTGTCGAGCCGGATAGTAGTTTCAGTATAAGACCATTAGAAGGGTTGTCGCTGGGGTTGGTGGCACATGCCAATTCGCCGAACACGTCTTCCTCGGCGGCGATGGTTACTGTTTCGCCGTCGGCCAGCGTGCGACCTTGATACTGAAATTCGAATGTCTGCGCCTGCACGGCCATCGCCAGCAGCGCCATCATCAAAAGTATTAGTCTTTTCATATACATTATTATATAATTATTGGACTTTTAATCTTTCCTTTACTACTTGTTGTACGTCATTGTCGTCATAGACAAAGGCCACGACGGATAGCTGCAGTGCGTTCCACGTGCTGTCTATGGGCAGCTTGTGATTGCGTTCTTCCAGCTCGCCTTCCTTCACGCTGAGTGTCTCGCCCCAAGGACCATTGACCGCTGTGCGGAAAACGTGGTTGTGGACGTATGCAGCATTGGCAGTGCCATCGGGCATGAGCTGCATGGCAGTGATGCTGTCCTCAATGATCCACAGCTGAAGATGGCCGTCGGTGTCGCCGTTGGCGCCTTGAACTGTTGTTTGAATCTCGATGGAATCGGCGATTTTTGTGGCGGAGAGGGTGATATTGACGGGCGCTGTCTTCTGTAGCTCTTCCCTGACCTTGGCACTCCACGAAGCGTAGTCGAGGGGTGCGCTACGGTCGATGAGGCCTACGGGCAGGTATTCCAGCTGCCAATGGTCGTAGTATGCATCGCCCGTCTCTGTGCGCAGGCCGAGCATACGGGCGTTGGAGTAGAATGCCAAGGGGCCGGCGTGGATGCTTACGGCGATGACCGCCTCGCCATATTGCTGTTGCAACTGAGCAATCTCGTCGTGAGCGTTAGGACAGTTGACGCACCGCTGACCCGTGAAATCCTCGATGAGCACCTGACGGGCTACGGCGGCGGGCTTGACATAAATGAGGCGCTCGTCCTCGCTGATGTGACTGCAGGCGGTGATGCTCGCTATGGCCAGAGCGAGTAGGATGTAAAATGACAGATGGAAGAAGGAGGATGTGCTGCGCATAGTTCTTTAGAAATTATAGTTATACGACAGCGAGAACCCTTTCGTGGCAGGCACGTAGCGACACACGCCGCCGGAACAGTTGAAGCCTGCGCGTGTGCGACCGTAGCCGGCCTGCAAGCGGTGCGCACCGATATTGAAGGTCACAAGGCCCTGGTAGTAGTGGACGCCTGTGACGCCGACATTATACATATCGCTGACAGTCACCATCCAATGCGGCGCCAACGACAGCTCTAAGAGGCCGTAGAGCCAGTCGCCCTGGTCGTCGGGCGTGTTCAGGTATTGAAGCTCGCCGCGCAGGGTGACTTTTGGTGAGAACTGGTATTTAGCGTCGGCGACGATGATATTGCTGTGGATCACGCCGCCGTGCCCTTCGACGATGGTTTGGTTGTAGCGCTGGTTCATGTACATAAGGAAGAGCTTGAAGTTCTTCGATAGCTTGCGTGACAATTGGATATTCACATCGTGATAGAACGTTTGGTCGCCCCAGCCGAAGAACGACGACGAATAGCCGTCGGTGCCAGCAAGCACAGTGCTGCCTGTCAACGTGTTATACGTATTGCCATCGACGAAATCACGTTGGATGCCACGGACGTATGAGCCATTGAGCGTCACGCTCATGCCGTATTTGCCGCCCAGTGGCGTATGGCGTTTAAAGTTGTAGCTCAGCGTGGCCTGATAGGCCCATTCGCCGTCGGCCAGCTGCGTGGCGTAAGGGTAGAGGGCAGCGAGGGCATAGGTGTGATCCTGTGTGAAGGAAGGCAGATGGTTGATGTACGACGATGTGCCGATGGCCTTGGCGGGGTCGCCAGTGCTCTTGAAAGACATATTTTCGCTGCGCTTGGCCTGCACAAGGACGCTGAGGCCGTTGGCAGCATACGAGCAGGAGAGCATAACCGCCGAACCTTTGCGGAAGATATAACCGTTGGCGTATGAGGGATCATCTGTCTTGCCAGCATATTCGGCAAGAATGTTCCATGCGCCGTGGTTGACGTTCACGCGTACGTCCCAGGCATTGACGAATTTGGGGAAGTTGACCTTGTGCGTGGCATCGGCGAACACCTCTGCGTCGTTGTCCTCATATCTGTTTACCCACGATCCGCCGATGAGCACGCTTGTGCCGTTCATCTGCCACGAGGGAATCAGCTCGTCGATGTTCCATTCAGCGTCAGCGCCACTGATGAGCGCTTTGTTCCATTTCCAATAGCGACGCTGCACGCCAGACAGGACCTTGAGCGTCAAACCCTTGACGGGCTTCACCATCAATCGACCGCCCAACAGCGAGTTGTCAATGCCCAGCGAGCGTTCTTCGTAGGTGCGGAGGATAAACCCCGATCCGAACTGCTCATAGAAAGTGCCGGCCGTCAGTTCGGCCTGTTTCAGCTTGCCTTTGGCAAAGAAATAGGGGAGCCCCCAGCCTTTGAAGTCTTTCTCGTAGCCTGGCAGCGGGTGCTGTAGGTACGCTAAGCGCAGGCCAGCGTCAGCGTAGCGGCTGGTCAGCTGTACACCGGCGTAGGTGTTCGTCTGAAAAGCTTCGCCCCTTTCAGCGCCGATGGCATCATCGTTCTGTGGAATGAGGATGTCGCTCTGCACGTCACCTGTCACAGACAGTTTGTCGGACTGAGCGTATGTTGACGTCGCCCCTCCGACTCCCAGTAGTATGATCAGTAGCGCCCGCTTCACTTCTTTTCCTTCTTCTTTTTCTTGTCGGCAGCTGGCACCGCGTCGCCTTTCACCAGCTCTCGAACCTTCTCGATCAGCTCATTCTCTGCGCCGTCGGTGTAGCCGGAATGTTTGTAAACGATTTTTCCCTCGCCGTCACAGATGACAACAAATGGTATCACCTGAGCGCCGAAAGCCTGTCGCAGGTCACTGTTGGGGTCGAGAAGGATCTCATATTTCCATCCGCTGCGCTCGACCAACGGCTTCACCTTGTTGATGTTCTGTGCCTGGTCGATGGACACGGCGAAGATTTTCACGCCTGTCTCCTCGCGCCATTCGTCGTAGACTTCGCTGATTGCGTCGAGTTCGCGGTTGCAGGGCTTACACCAAGTGGCAAAGAAGTCGATGATGAAGGGTTTGCCGTTGTTGCGAAGCGTGTCCGTGCGCACCGTCTGGCCGTTCATGGTTTTCAGCGTGACAGCTGGCAGTTGCGCTGCACAGTGCAGACAACATACTGATAATAAAGCTAATGTAAAGAAATATCTAATGCTTCTCATAACAAACAATGCGGCTCTCATGGCCGTGTTTGATGATAAATGTACCTTTGGAGGGAGCACTGACGCGCCGTCCCTGCAGGTCAAATAGCTCTAACCGATTCGGCTTCTCACTTTTCATGTTTTCAGCCTTCATGTCCTTGATGCCGTCAGCATCAGGATCCCTGAAGGCCTCCAGCGCTGCCGTGGGGCGTCCGCCCGTGGTGAAAGCGCCCATCTGATAGGCTCCCCAGCCTTTCGTGGTGTAATATGCAGGCTTCCATTGGCCGTCGACTTCGGGCTCCCAATAGAAGACACCGGCACACTGTGGCAGGGCGCTCAGGCGTTGCACGAGGTCGCTCATGACCTGTGATGCGCGGGCTGGATCGTAGTTGCTGTAACCCGTCTCGCAGATCATCACCGGTACGCCAAAAAGGCTGCCGAGTGTCTCGACGTTCTTCGCTGCGTTGACGTTGCTCAGGGTGCCAGCTGTCTGGCTTGCCCAGTTGTTGTAGTCTGGGTAGTGAGACAAGCCAATCATGTCGAACTTGCCGCCTGCGGCTTTGAAGTCCTTGAAGAACCAACCGTCCCAGTCGGCGGCGTTGTAGGCATTGGCACAATGAAGGATGACCAAGGCTTCAGGCAGCACTTCTTTCACGGCATCGTAGGCGGCGTTGCTCACGGCGACATAATTAGTATAACGTGCCGTACCGCTCTTGTCCCAGTCTATTTTGCCTGCTTCCCAGATCATACCGTTGTTGGTCTCGTTGCCAGCCTGCACCCAACGGGGAGTTATGCCTTCGTCCTTCAACGCCTGCAGCACGTCCTTCGTGTGTGTAGCCACGGCACTCTTGACCTGTGCCAGCGAGTAGCCCGTCCAATCCAGAGGGAGCGTTTGTGTGCCCGGATCGGCGAAGCAGTCGCTGTAGTGGAAGTCGATCATGATGTCCAGACCTTGGGCATGGGCACGCTTGGCTTTGCTCACGACGTCGGCCTTGTCGCACCAAGCGCCGTAGCCGAAACGCTCGGGGTTGACCCATACGCGCAACCGCACGGCGTTCATCCCAAGTTCCCGCAGCAGGGCGAAGAGTTCGGTTTCGGTGCCCTCGGCATTGTAGAAGCGGCGACCGCCAGCCTCCATCTCGGTACACCAGCTGACGTCGGCGCCGCGTGCCATGCGTGTGGAACTGGATTCTTGTGCATGAGCTGCAACGGAAACGAGGGTGGTCGCCATGAGGGCGACCACCATGAGTGTTGTAAGTTTGTGTCTCATCTTTTACTTGACTGCTGTCTTCTTGCCGTCGATGACATAGATGCCTTTCTGCTTCGTGCTGTTCACGCGACGACCGGCAAGGTCATAGACGACGGTGTTCTTATCGGTGTCGACAGCGATGTCGCTGATTGCGTCTGCGGAAGTAGCATGCTTGATCACGAGATTGTTAGCCGAGGCGTTCTGCTGTTCCCAAGTGAAACCGCAGCGCGTGGGCAGGAAAGTTTTCTCAGCATCGGTGGGCAGAAGAATGCTCTCGAGGATCTCAACGTCCTGCTTGGCAGGGATGCCGTAGCGCTTGGCTTCGCCCGTGCGGCTCTCGTAGCTGCTGCTGAAGATGATGCTGTTACCCACGGCATCGTTCATGCGGATAGCCTTGAGGTCGCTGTTCACGCCCATGGCGTCGGCCGTGCGGGCACGCAAGTTCTGCGTCGTGGGTGAGAAGATGAGATAAGGCACACCGGCCTGAATGCCGTCGGCAGTGCAGTCAACGAAATAGAGGTTCAGCGTTGCACCCTCCTGCTTGATGCCAGCAAAGCGCTCGACGCGCACATCCTTGGCTGCTGCCTGCAACTGTTCGGCGCTGAGCGTCATGGGCAGGCAGATGGTGTTGTAACCGGCAAAGAGGAAGCGGTTGATGGTGACGGGTAGATCGGCCACTTTCAGCTCACTGACATTCAGTTTCTCCGTGCTGGTGGAGAGATACTTGACACGGTTCTGTGCCACAGTAGGAGCCATGGCCATGGCTAATGCCATTAAGGTTAACACTAACTTTTTCATAACGGTTTAGTTTTAGGGTAAAACAATTTTCAATATCTCTAAATTAATTATTCATTCTTCACTTTTCATTTTTGATTAGCCACTCCGCAATCTGCACAGCATTGAGTGCAGCGCCCTTCTTGATCTGGTCTCCGCAGAGCCAGAAGGTGAGGCCGTTGGGGTTGGCAAGGTCACTGCGTACGCGGCCGACGAAGACATCATCCTTACCAGCGGTGAACAGGGGCATGGGATATTGCTTCGTTGCGGGGTCGTCGATGACGGTGATGCCGGGGGCATTGCGGAACGCTTCGCGGGCCTCGTCGGGCGTGATGGGGCGCTCCGTCTCGATCCAAACGGCTTCGGAGTGGCTGCGCAATGAAGGTACGCGCACACACATGGCTGAGCAGGCGGCATCGGTGTGCATGATCTTGCGTGTCTCATTGAACATCTTCATCTCCTCCTTTGTGTAGCCGTTGTCGGTGAAGACATCAATCTGCGGGATGACGTTGTAAGCCAGCTGATAGGCGAACTTCTCCACGGTAGGTTTCTTGCCGTCGAGCACTTCGCGGTATTGCTGTTCGAGCTCAGCCATGGCAGCTGCTCCAGCACCGCTGGCAGCCTGATAGCTGGCCACGTGGATGCGCTTGATGTGGCTCAGTTTCTCTAAGGGTTGCAGGCAGACGACCATCATAATCGTCGTGCAGTTGGGGTTTGCGATGATTCCGCGCGGACGCACTAAAGCATCTTCGGCGTTGCACTCAGGCACTACGAGAGGCACATCAGCCTCCATGCGGAAAGCCGAACTGTTGTCAATCATCACGGCGCCGTGCTTAGTGATGGTCTCGGCAAATTCCTTCGATGTGCCGCCGCCAGCCGAGACGAAAGCGTAATCCACGCCACGGAAATCATCATTATGCTGCAGGAGCTTCACTTCATATTCCTGACCGCGAAACGTATATTTGCGACCTGCACTGCGCTGACTGCCGAAGAGCACCAGCTCGTCGATGGGGAAGTTGCGCTCGTCCAACACGCGCAGGAACTCCTGACCTACGGCGCCACTGGCGCCAACTATTGCTACTTTCATATTCCTTTATTATTTATTATTTCACTTACTTGTTCTGCCAACGCGCTCATGGAGGGCAACACAATGGCTGCACCTTCGTCCGCGAGCAACTTGGCATCGAGGGGACCCGTGTTGACGGCAATGGTGGTGATGCCTGCGGCCACAGCAGCCCGCACACCTAACGGTGCATTCTCCACAACGAGGGCTTCGTCGGCGGTGATGCCTGCCTTTTTCAGAGCGATGAGGTAAGGTTCGGGATTCGGCTTGCCGTAGCGCACATCGTCGCCCGTGACCATCAGCTCCGGGGTGAAATGTCCCGGGTAGTGCTTTTCCAGACGTGTGAGCAACGACTGCTGCGCCGAACCTGTGACGAGGACGCGCAGGAGCCCCGCATCGCGCACCGCATTCAATACAGCTCCGGCACCTGGTATCTCAGGAGCCTCGCCGCCGTGCGCTGCCTGGTATTCATTGAACACAATGGTCTTGCGTCGGTACAACTCATCGGCCTCTTCCACGGTGGCATCGCGACCCCAATATTTCTGCGTGAAGATACTGATGGTGCCGATGCCCGTTCGTCCCTCATTCTCGTAGGCGTCTTCTTCGCGCATTGGCAGGCCGTACTCCGTCATGATCTTGGCCCACGCGTAAGCATGTCCCGGCATACTGTCGAACAACACACCATCCATGTCGAAGAGGACTGCCTTAATGGAAGAATTGCCCCCCTGCCCCTCCCGTTTTAGTAGAGGAGTAATATGATTTTGTACCTTGTTTTCACTCATAGACATCATCTATTCTTGAAGGAGATTTCTTCCCTCTTTAAAAGGGAGGGGTAGGGGGGAGCTCTTTTCTTTTTTATCCAAGTCTTGCCTTTATTGCCTCGGTCTCTTTTTCATACCCAGGCTTGCCGAGCAGCGCAAACATATTCTTCTTGTAGGCTTCCACACCGGGCTGATTGAAGGCGTTGACGCCGAGGAGCTGGCAGTGTATGCCACAGGCGCGCTCGAAGAAATAGATGAGCTGGCCGAGGTGGTAGGCATCGAGGCGTTCGATGGCGATGCGGATGTTAGGCACGCCACCGTCCACATGAGCCAGCTGTGTGCCCAGCTCAGCCATCTTGTTCACCTCATCGACGCGCTTGCCAGCGAGGAAGTTCAGGCCGTCGAGATTCTCATCGTCGGAGGGGAAGAGGAGGCTGTGTTCGGACTTCTCCACGCTGATGACCGTCTCGAAAATCGTGCGTTCACCCTCCTGGATCCACTGACCCATGGAGTGGAGATCCGTGGTGAGGTCCACGCTGGCAGGATAGATACCCTTGTTGTCCTTGCCCTCGCTCTCGCCGTAGAGCTGCTTCCACCACTCGGCGATGAAATGCAACTTAGGCTGGTAGTTGGCCAGGATCTCTATCTTCTTGCCCTGTGTGTAGAGGGCGTAGCGAGCAGCGGCGTACTGGGCTGCGGGATTCTCGGCCAGAGGCTTGGCTGCTGTCTGCTCCATGTCCTGAGCACCGGCCACAAGCTGGGCGATGTCAAAACCGGCCACGGCGATGGGCAGGAGACCTACGGGTGTCAGCACAGAGAAGCGACCGCCCACATTGTCGGGAATGACGAAACTCTTGTAGCCCTCCTTGTCGGCACATGTGCGGGCTGCACCACGCTTGGCGTCTGTAATGGCCACGATGACTTTTCTTGCCACATCCTTGCCGCGCTGCTCTTCGCACTGCTTCTTCAACAGGCGGAATGCCAGCGCCGTCTCGGTTGTCGTACCGCTCTTGGAAATATTGATGACGCCGAAGCGCTTAGTGCGCAGGTACGCCGTGAGCTCATAGAGGTAGTCCTCGCCGATATTGTTGCCAGCGAAAAGGATGGTGGGGTTCGAGCCGTCGTTTGTCAGCCATTGGAAGCTGTTCGACAGCGCTTCGATGACGGCCTTGGCACCGAGGTACGAGCCGCCGATGCCAGCCACGACTACGGCGTCACATTCTGCGCGCAACACAGCGGCCGTGGCCTTAATTTCCTCGATGAATTCAGCAGAGATGCTCGAAGGCAGGTGCAGCCAGCCGAGGAAATCGTTACCAGGGCAAGTGCCCGCTTCCAATGCCTTCTGTGCCTCGGCCACGCGCGGTGCGAGGGCTTCGATGTCGGCAGCGCTCACTACGGGTGCTGCCTTTCTGATGTCAAGCTTTAACATGATTCGGATTAACTATTTATATTGATTCTTTGATTCTTTGCGGGGCAAAGGTACGGAGAAAACTTGAAAAAGAGAAAATGAAAGCGTGAAAAATGAATAATTACCTACAATTCTTTCACTTTTTCTTGTTTATTGTTTCTTTTTCCTCTGATAATTTTTCTCTTTTCTTTTTTCTTCGTACCTTTGCCGCCGAATTATCAAGGGGTGCTCGTCGCATCGGCGGGCTGAGAACACACCCTCGAGAACCTGAAACGGGTAATGCCGACGTAGGAATGATAAAGTACAGATATCACAATGAAAGCAAGTAAAGGATTGATAGCCTTCGTGCTGTGCGCGACGGCTACTGGAGCGTGGGCGCAGGAGGGCAACGACTCGCTGCGTCTGGAACACATGCAGGAAATCGTAGTCAGTGGCGTGCGTGTCACCTCAAATGCACCATTCGCCGTAGCAAACATTCAGAAGGCCGAACTACAGCAGTTCGCCACGACAGGTCGCGAGCTGCCTATCCTGCTGGCCCGCACGCCGGGCATCCTCGCCTGGGGCGAGAACGGATTAGGAACGGGCACGACGTATATGCGCATCCGCGGTGCCGGCGACTCGCGCATCAACGTGACACTGGACGGCGTGTCGCTGAACTCGCCCGAGGACCAGTGTGTCTTCTGGGCCAACATGAACTCGTATGCCTCGTTGCTCGGCAGTATTCAGGTGCAGCGCGGCGTGGGCACGAGCACCAACGGCGACGGAGCTTTTGGCGGCACGATAGCCCTTTCGACGGCTGCGGCCAGCTACCGTCCTACTGGTGAAGTGACCTTTTCCATCGGGTCATACAACACGATGAACTTCGGTGCTTCAGCATCGACAGGCCTCCTATGGGACAAGCTGATCGTCGACGCAGCCTGGCATCAGACGATGACCGACGGCTTCCTGCACGGTAGCGACGGGCGCTCAGGCTCCTACTATGGCGGGCTGACCTTCATGCCCAACCATCGCTTTACGCTGCGTTACAAGAACATCGGCAACTACGAGCATACGGGACAGGCATGGAATGGTGTCACGGCGGGCGACAACGACTTGAGCCTCATGGATGGTACATACGGAACAGCGACGGGTATCAAGATCTATCGCGACCTCTTCGACCGCGGCCTCGGCAAGTATAACACGCTGTACGAGACGCTCCAGTACGCCGATGACGGCAGCTTTGCACAGGATGCCGACGGCAATTACATCACCCAGCGCTATGCCTACAAAGGCGGCTTCTGGTCCCACACCACGGACAACTTTTCACAGAATCACAACCTGCTGTCTGCCGTTTGGGACATCAACGACCGCTGGACGGCTACTGCCACGCTGCACTACACCTACGGCTATGGCTACTACGAGGAGCTGCGTCCGCAAAACAAGCTGAAGAAATTCGGCCTCGAAAACTTCACTTCTACAGATGGCTCAACTGTAAAAAAGGCCGATTTCATCAGGCAAAAAGGCCTCGGTCAGCATACCTATGGAGCTGTAGTCAACACGAATTACAAAGTAAGCCGTTGGTCCTTGACGCTCGGTGGTGGCTTCCAACAGTTCCGAGGCAACCACTTCGGCTATCTCACCTATACCGATAACGACGAACTTGCCGCCAAGATCCTGAGCAACGGTCGCTACCAATACTACGATAGCGATGCCAAGAAAAGTGACGGCAACGTATACGCCAAGGCCAACTATTTCATCGTTAACACCGAGGAGCGCACGGCCTCCCTCTTTGCCGACCTGCAGTACCGCTATGTTCATTACGTTACCGACGGCATCAATGACAAGTTCTATGAAGAAGACAGCCGTTACTACAATCAGCAGCTCGACATAGACAAACGTTACCATTTCTTCAATCCAAAGATAGGTTTCAACGGTCGTTTCAAGGGCCATCGCGTCTATTGGTCGGCTGCCGTTGCTAACCGCGAACCTGAGCGTAACAACTTCACGGACAACGGTTCCTATCCCGCTCCAGAGGCCGAGCGCGTTCTTGATTTCGAGCTGGGCTACGCCTATGAGGGTCGAACGTGGCACGCGGGCCTGAACTTCTATAGCATGAGCTACAAGAACCAATTCGTGCAGACGGGCGAGGTGAGTGATATCGGCGAGAAGCTGACAACAAACATCAAGCGTTCCGACCGCATGGGTGTCGAACTCACCGCAGGCTGGGACGTCACCAAGTGGCTCTCGCTCGAAGGTAATGCCGCCTTGAGCCAGAACCGCATCCACGACTTTGACGAAGTTGTCGAGGACTGGGACAACGGCACGCAGATCATTCATTATGACCAGTCCACGTTGGCCTTCTCGCCTGCGGTCATTTTGAACGGTTTCATCGACTTTCATTGGAAGGGGCTGAGCGCTACGTGGCACACCAACTATGTCTCGCGCCAGTACCTGGATAATACGGAGAACCGTGACCGTTCGCTGCCTGCTTTCTCTGTCTCCAACTTACGCCTGCAGTACACGTTGCCTTGCCACCGCTTCCTCGCTCTGCGCGAAGTAGTCTTCGGCGCCAACTTCGACAACCTCTTCAACCGCCGCTATGCCTCTGCCGGATGGGTCTACAGTGCCATCTGCGAGAGTGCAGGCCATACCAATAACAACCGCTATTACCAGATCGGCTTCATACCTTCTGCCGGTTTCACGGCTTTGGGAAGTGTGACTTTAAGATTCTAAAAACCCATGGATGCAATCCTCAATTACATCACAACGAATTATCTTGATATACTCGGCACAATTTTGGGCTTCCTCTATCTTTGGTTAGAGTTCCGTACATCTGCATGGATGTGGGTGGTCGGATGCATCATGCCAGCCATCTACATTGTTGTGCTTTATCAGGCTGGCATTTATGCCGACTGTGGCATGGAAGTGTATTATTTCCTCGCAGGTATCTACGGGCTCATCATTTGGTTACGTGGGAAAACCGAGAAAGGCGAGAAAGTAGAAATCAGCGCTACCCCACGCAACCTGTACATTTGGCTGGCTGTGCTGTTCCTCATCTTGTTCGTTGCCATTGCCGTATGCCTCCGCGAGTACACAGACAGTCGAGTCCCATATATCGACTCCTTCACCACCTCTCTTTCGATTATTGCCATGTGGATGCTCTCACGCAAGTATATTGAGCAATGGTGGGTATGGTTCGTTGTCGATGCAGTCAGCGCTGGCCTTTATATTTATAAAGGTGTCTATGGGCGGAGCATACTTTATGCAGTTTACACCCTCATGGCAATCTATGGATTCTACTGCTGGTACAAGCAAATGAAGCAAAAAACGGCTAAAAATGATGTCGTTTCATAAAAAATGAGTACCTTTGCGCCCGAAGGAATCATTTTTTTAACTAACGAACGACTCAACCAATGAAGAAAGCTTTGCTATTGATGATGCTGGCAGCGAGCACGGCAGCGTCAGCGGCAGATTATGCCTTCCGACTTAAGAACACTTTGGGCTTCGCCCGTACGGACGAGACCGTGGAGGTGGCGGTGCCTGAAGGTACAGACCTCAGCGCTTCGGCCTTACGGACAGAAGCGGGCGAGGTGGTGCCTTTCGAGGCTGTAGGCACAAATTCTATACGGTTCCGCGCCACTGTACCGCGCGGAGCCACAACGGGTTATACGCTAAGTAGCGGCACACCGAAAGCTTCGGAGAAGCTGACTTACGCTGCCGTGAAGATGCCATCGACACGCGCCGACATCGCTTGGGAGAATGATCTCTGCGCCTATCGTATGTATTCCACCGTGCTGCTGAACAATGAACCGAACACGGCACAGGGCGTGGATGTGTGGTTCAAGAAAAAGGCCATACCCGTCATCGATGATATGTACGGTTTGTCGAACTACCACAACGAGAGCCAGTACGGCGTCGACGCCTATTCGGTCAACGGCAAGCGCCTCGGCTGTGGCGGCACGGCGGTCGTTGAGAACGGTCATCTCGTGATGCACAACCCCTACAACACCTGCACAATCACGGAGCAGAGTGCACTCCGCTCGGCCTTCACGCTGACATATAATAATGTTCGCGCGAGCGGACAAAGCTACACGAAGACGCTGCACGTGGAGAGCACGGCCGGAGCACTCTTGAACAAAGCCACCGTGCGTCTCGACGGTCCGGCAGCGACCCTGCGCTTGGCCGTTGCCATCTACCAGCACACCGACATGACCCATATTGTGGACGGTGTGCAGTACACCGAAGAGCCGGGCTTGATAGGTTGGGCTGAAGCCAAGAGCGAGGGCAGCATCACCTCTGCTGGTGCCCGCTTCTTCCAGGGCGCTTACATCCCTCAAAACCTCAACAGCTCTGAACCTCAGAACCTCACCACCGAGGTCATCGACAACCACTTGTGCCTCGTCGTGGACTACGAGGTGGGCACAGAGCTGACCTTCTACTTCGGCGGCGGATGGACCATCTTCCCTGCCGGACGCTACTCGCAGGACGACGAGTGGTTTGAGGCGCTCAGCCAGTTCAAGCAGGCCACGGAGTCGCCCCTCATCGTCACATCGATGCGCGACGTGCTCAACCGCGATGATGTCCTTGCCATCCTCAACACCGTCAATGAGACCTGGCAGGCACGCAACACAACCCACGGCGACTATTTCTGGAACCGTGCCGTCTATCATATCGGCAACATGGCTGCCTACGACGTCACCCAACGCCAGCAATATCTCGACTACTCCACCGCCTGGGCAGAGAAGTCCAATTGGTGGGGCGCTAAGGGCACCGACAAGAGCCAGTGGCAGTACAAGACCTACGGCGAAGGTGCCAACTGGGTGCTCTTCGGCGACAATCAGGTGTGCTTCCAAACCTATATCGACCTTTATAACCTTGACCCTGCGCACGACACGAAGAAGATTGAACGCGCACTGGAGGTGATGGGCTATGAGATCTCAACCAGCGCCGTCGACTATCTGTGGTGGGTGGACGGGCTGTTCATGGTCATGCCCATTATGACTAAGCTCTATCACATCACGGGTGACGCCACGTATTTAGATAAAATGTATGCCTACTGGCAGTATGCCAACTCCATCATGTACGACACGGAGACGGGCCTCTACTTCCGCGATGCCAAATACGTCTATCCCGCCCACAAGACCAATGCGGGCAAGAAGGACTTCTGGGCACGTGGTGACGGCTGGATATTCGCAGCCTTCGCCAAGGTTCTTGACGACCTGCCTGCTGATGCCCAGAGTGCCTCGCAATTCCATCGCGACGAATACATCACCTACTACCGTCGCCTGGCTGCTGCCCTCAAGGACTGCCAGCAGGAGGACGGCTACTGGACGCGCTCCCTTCTTGACCCCGCGCAGGCACCTGGCTGCGAGACCAGCGG
Source organism: uncultured Prevotellaceae bacterium (assembly GCA_947307015.1). GTDB lineage: Bacteria > Bacteroidota > Bacteroidia > Bacteroidales > Bacteroidaceae > Physcousia. The sequence goes on from CAMZHV010000014.1 coordinate 22,663, forward strand.
CACAGCCCTCAACACCTTCGCTTACGCCTGGGGCATACGCAACGGCATCCTTGATGAGCTCGAATATGGCGAGACGCTCGAACGTGCCTGGCATTATCTCACGACTACGGCCCTACAGGAGGACGGCACCGTTGGATACATACAGCCCATCGGCGAGAACGCCAGTCCCACGACCACCGTCAAGGCTACCGACTACCACGACTTTGGCGTCGGTGCCTACCTATTAGCAGCCTCTGAGATGAGTCGCTTAGCCATCGCCGACCTCGAACTGCCCAAGCTGCGCATGACGGATGTGGCTCTTGATGATGCCCGCCAGCTCACAGTCAGCTTCAACCTCATCCCCGACGCCTCCGATGCCTCCGATGCGACACATTACTTCCTCGACGGACAGCCGCTTAATATCGAAAGTATTGATTTGGACAACACCAGCGTCACGCTCCATCTCGCCGACAGCATTGACTACGGGCTCTACCGCTTCAGCGTTGAAGGCATCCGCACAGCCGAGGGTGGGGCAATGGCCGACAATCAACAGCGCACTATCCTTCGCACTGTGCCTCTCGATGGTAAGCAGACGGGTGTCACCATCACGGCTATTGGCTCGCAGAGCGGCAACCCACACTCCAATGTCAACGATAACAAACTCTCCACGCGTTGGAGCCAAGAGGGCAAGGAGCAATGGATTCGTTTCGACCTCAGAGCGGTGAAAAGCGTGTGGGCTGTGGACGTAGCTTTCTACAATGGCAACTCGCGTGTGTTCTATTTCAAGATACAGACGTCCACGGACAACCGCACGTGGACCGACGCCACTGGCGACCTCACCTCGAGCGGCATGACAAACGAAATGGAACGCTACCGCTTCGAACCCGTCGAAGCGCGCTATGTGCGCCTGCTCTGCAACGGCAACAGCACCAACAACTGGAACAGCCCCACGGAGATACGCATACGGTTTGGTGAGATTGATGGCCTAAGACCCACCCCCGACCCCTCTCCCGTGGGCGAGGGGAGCTCTGGCGCGGTGTATGACCTCAATGGTCGCCGAGTCAATCAGCTCCGCAAAGGTATAGTTATTATTAACGGTAAGAAAGTTATAATTAAGTAAGTAATATGAAAAGATCAATCATTTTATTATTCGCCCTGCTCCCCCTTTCCTCCCTGTTTGCAGAAGTAACTGGGGGTGGGTCTTCCATTGTCGCTGACGAAGGTGCTTGGTGCTGGTTCGCAGACCCAAGAGCACTGCACTACGAGAACGCCGAAGGTACCATCAACGCCACATGGCTCGGATATATCGACGTGCATGGCAACGTGAAAGCTACGCAGTACGACTGGGTGGCGCATCGTAAGAGCGACGTGCTGATTCGCAGCTATTTCCAGCCCGACGACCACAACAACCCGACCTTTGTGGTGCTGCCCGATGAGCGCGTGATGATCTTCTACACACGCCACACCGATGAGCCCAAGATCTGGTACCGCATCTCACGCAAGCCTGGCGACATTACCGCCTTGGGCGAGGAGAAGTATCTGACAACGGCTAACAACAGCACCTACCCCTCGCCCTTCATCCTCAGCGACGACCCGCAGCACGTCTACCTCTGCTGGCGCGGCATCAACTGGCACCCTACAATTGCACGTATCACTATACCTGACGCTGAGGACAATTGCCAATTTGACTTCGGCCCCAAGCAGATTGTACAGAGCACAGGTGCCCGCCCGTATGCCAAGTACCACAGCAACGGCAAGGATAAGATATACCTGTCCTATACTACTGGTCACCCCGACAACGAGATGCCCGACTGGCTTTATTTCAATGTCATAGACATCAACGAGGGCAACGGCCCTATCCTGCGTGACCTCAACGGCAAGCAGCTGAAGAAGATTGCCGACGGGCCTTTCAACGTCAGCAAGACAGACAGCTATGCCAACAGCTATCCCGCCACGATCATCGACAAGACGGCAGGCATTCGCAATTGGCTCTGGCAGGTGGTCATCGATCAGGACGAGTGCCCCGTCATCGCCTATCCGCATATTGATGACAGCAAGACAACACACGTCTATTGGTACGCCCGTTGGACAGGCACGGCGTGGAAGAATGTCAAGGTGGCCAGCGCCGGACATGCCTTCCACCAGAACTGGGATAAGACTGAGCGATGCTACAGCGGCGGCATGAGTCTCGACCCGGACAACATCAATGACCTGTATCTCAGCATCCCCACGAAGGATGGGCAGTACAACAAGGACGGCGTCTATGAGATATGGAAATATACCATCGACAACGATGGCACGGTGAGCGCTGGTGAGCAGATTACCAGCAACTCCACGAAGAACAATGCTCGCCCCTATGTCATACCTGGTTCCAAGAACTCACCCATGCGCGTGGGTTGGATCAACGGCGACTACTACTATTGGATGGTCAACAAGAACTACCCCAAGGGCTATCCGACAGATCTGCGTGTAGATTATGTGTGGGAGGAGGAGCTGACAGCTGAAGAGGAGAGTGCGCCGCGATGGGATTGCCAATGTCTGGACATTAATTCCACCCTGACCTTGGCCATCGAGATGGATGAAAACAACTACACGGGCACCTTGTTCACCTTGGGCGAGGATCAGAGTGACGTGGCACGACTGTTGAAATACAGCATCAACGATGATTTCTACCCCGTCGTCACCATTGGCGACAAGACTTTCCGCAGCCAGAACCGCCTACTTACCTCCGACGGCTGGGCCACAGCCAGCAGTGGTACCAATGGCGACAATCACCCGACGAAGCTCAAAACGTGGATTCTCTCCATGACCTACGACGGCACCACCTTGACTTTATATCGCAACGGTCTCATCGACCAAGTCATTCAACCTGAATATTACATCGGCGGCTCACCTCACGTCGAGGGGGCGGATTATACGCGAAAGATTTTCTATACGCACGAATACTATGGCTGTGCCTCACCGATTACCGTGCAGCACATCGTGGCAGACGTCCTCGAACGTATCCGCGATGCCTATAAAGCCAATCTGCCCAAGGCCCTGCAAAACGGTGACTTCGAAGGTAGCTACAAACCTTTGGAGAACAGTGGCGTAACCAGCGACCGCGCCATCTATGTACCTGAGGGCTGGAAGATAGAATATTCATCGCCCAACGAGAATGATCTCTCCGCATTAAAGGCTGGCGACCTGTATTTCGATCAGTTCTTCGGCACAAAGGCCAAGCCCGAGAGCCACGGCGACAAGACCTATTGGGTTCGGCAGAAATGGGGCACATCGACCATCACGCTCGCACAGGAACTGCTCCTGCCTGCAGGCGAATACACGCTGACTGCCGATTTATGGAAGAGCGGACTCGGCGGCGACGCCACCATCAGCATCATCACGGAGAACGGCACCACGGTCAAGTCCCCAACCCTCGAGAATAAGACCGCATGGCAGCAGCTCACCCTTGACTTCGAGAGCGACGGCGAAGCATCCACCACCATACAGCTCACAGCCATGCACAACAGCGACGGCTCAGAGAAAATCATTGGGTGGGATAACGTGCAGATTGTGGCCAAAATCCCCGATGGAATCGGTGAAATGAAAGATGGAAGAGAAATAAAAGAAAAATATGATGCTGTCGTGTACGACCTCAGTGGCCGCCGCGTTGCCCACTCTTCTATCATCCATCATCCATCAACAATAAAACCTGGTATCTACATCGTAGATGGCCAGAAGATAGTGCGATAAGTTCACATATCACCAACCTTATCAAGATGAAATAACCTTCATTTTTGTCTTTTCGTATCTGTGGCTGTTACGAAGCAAACCATGACGGGTGGTTAATTGCGATTGATGGTCTCAGGTGCATGTCTTTTTCGGCTTTTTTAACGAAGAAAGGTGTAAAAAACCAAAATCTTTGTCTTTTTCTTGCTTGTTTAAGAAAGACTTCATATATTTGCGCAAAAATGAGCGTTATGCCAAAGATATTTGAGTATTTTGGATTCATTTTCTACTTCTTCTCGGACGAGCACGAGCCGATTCATGTGCACGTGAAACATAGCGGCACATAGTGCATCTTCGATTTGATCTTAGAGAGTGGAGAATTAAAGCAGATTGTGCGCCGCGAGAAAAAAGGTGCACTGCCTCTTGACAGCAAGGACGAAAAGGTTGCCATAGAGTTCATCAACAAGTATTGGCAGCGAATCGTCAAGAAATGGATTGATTTCTTCGTCATGAAGAAAATCGTAAAGACGACGTATATTAGAAAAAGAATGTAACTATGGAGCACATTTTCATCGTTTCGGCAGAAGATGCAGGCAATCTGTGTGTGAGGCTGACGTTCAATGACGGTCATCAGAGCGTCGTTGATATTGGCGACTTCATCCGCAAACATCCGCATCCCCAGTACAACAAGTACCTCGACCCGGACTTGTTCCGCACGTTTGTCGTGGACGATGGGAACGTGGTCTGGGGCGAAGACTGGGACTTGATTTTCCCCGTTGAAAATCTGTACGTTGGAAAGGCCGCATAGATTGTACACAGCCATTCCATTTTATACAAAGTCAATCATTCAGGAAGGGCAGGCGTTCGACGGGCATGGCTTCCTGACATAGGAACACGGCGGTCTGCGTGTCCTCGGCAACTCCGATGTCATGAATCTTGCGGCGATAGGCATTATAGACAGCAGAATCCTCCAATTCCTGACGCCGCGCCCGGCTCATGTCTGCAAACTCCTCCTCACGTTCGATGCCCAGAAAGCGTCGGCCAAGCAGGTTGGCGGCTATGCCTGTGGAAGAAGAACCGGCAAAGGGGTCGAGAATCCAGGCACCCGGCTCGGTCGAAGCCATGATGATGCGGGCGAGCACGCATAAAGGCTTCTGCGTGGGATGTTTACCGCACGATTTCTCCCACGGTGCTATGGCAGGCAGCCGCCACACGTCGGTCATCTGACGGTCGCCGTTCATGTGCTTCATCAGCTCATAATTATAATAATGTGGCACCTTCTGTTTCTTACGTGCCCAGATGATGAACTCCGCGGAGTAGGTAAAATAACGACAGGTGATATTAGGCGGCGGGTTGGTCTTTGGCACACGTCTTTTGAATTTCCTAGGTTCAAAGAGACCAAAGTCAAAGCGTTAGTGTCGCTTTTCCGATATGTCGTGTCTCGCCCTCCGTCCCTCAGACGTGGGTTAGACGCCGCAAAGATAGCAATAATATCTGAATTGCCCTCAAAAAAGCTCAGAAAAAAATGCGCAGGCACAAAAACGCTCTCCATTCGTCATTCTTTGGTTGGCTTGTGTTGTGGAAGATGGTTCGCAGGTTAGGAAATTCATAAAAAAAACAAAAAAAAGTCTATTTTCCTTCATGAGAGGACGACTGATGTTCTTTTTATGATTACCTTTGCAACGCAAATTAATGATATGTTTTTCACTAACTAATTATTCACTTATTTATCAACATTATGAGTAAACGCTACTTCTTATCCCTCTTTGCAGGGATGATGGCGCTGGGCGCAACGGCTCAGACGCAGTTTACTGTTGTGGAGGACATGACCTCGAAGATCACGAATGCTGACTTCAAGGCAGGTTCGCCAGTGCAGTACACGATCCGCACTTATGATTACGACATCCCCGACCAGGTAGGCTTCGGCGCTGGCGGCGAGGGTCTGTATGGCCAGCAGGAAGTTCCTGGCTGGACATCCGCCAACCCCTCCGACAACTGCTGGATGGCACGCGATGCCCGCACGGACGGCAGCAATGCCCGTGCAGCAGGCGTCTTCGCCTACGATCTGGACTCGGAGATTGGTCTGGGCGGCGATTACTTCCCCCGCATCGATGGCGGCGACACACAGGGTCTCGGCATGGTGGCCGTGTGGGGCGCAAGCCTCACTTACACCCAGCAGATTAGTCTGCCTGCAGGCGACTACCTGCTCATCGGCAAGTTCTGCAACATCGCCGGCGAAGGTCAGATTACCAACAACTTCGGCTTCAAGATTGATGACGAGACCTATTACCGCTCGTCGAAGACCACGTACCCAATCATGACCGTCCTCGAAGGCGAGGGCAAGGACATCTGGGTTGAAGACACCGTTATCTTCCGCTTGTCAGCAGCCGCTGAAGGCGATGTGGTTCTGGGCTTCTCCTTCGGCGCTGGCTCCGGCTCTGTGCCTCACCTCTTCCTCGACAACGTGAAGCTGCTGAGGGTAGACCCCTCGGGTCTCGATCAGCAGAAAATTGCTGAAGCTAAGGCTACGCTCAAGGAACTCATTGACGAAGGTAAGCGCTTAGGTGTCAGCACTTCTGATGCTGAGGCTGTATACAACAACCCAAGTGCCACACTGGCACAGGTGGAAGCTGCTATCGCGAGTCAGAAAGCGCTGAACGACGATGCCATCACCGATCTCTCGGAGTTCTTCATCATGAATCCGCACTTCACGCAGGATGATCCCATTACAGACGGTATCTGCACCTACGACTACGACATGGCGACGAATAATGTCACGCACTACGGTATGCAGCCCGTGAAGAGCTGGGTTGCCTCGAACCCCTCGCAAAATCAGGTTGTCGGCGACGAGAACATTCAGGGTCGCGCCTGCGGTGTGTTTGAGACCGGATCGTCGGCCTTCATAGGCGGCACAGCCTTCACTCCTCCTGCCACGCTGAGCGACGGTTCAACGGGTAAGGTGCTCGGCTTCGTCACCTGCTGGAGCAAGACCACACAGTACACGCAGCACGTGACGCTGCCCGCTGGCTCCTATACGCTCACCATCTCCTACTACAACTCGGGCGGCACGGGTGCCGTAGCCAAGAACCTCATCGGTTTCATCGCCGACGGCGGCACGGAGTTCCTGGGTGAGACGACTTCATTTCCCGTGGGCTCGTGGGGCAAAGAGACCGTTGTCTTTACGCTCTACGAAGAAACGGAGGGTGAATTCAGCCTTGGCTACACTGCTACCAACAGCGGCTCGGCCAGTATGCCTCACTTCTTCCTTGACGGAATCTCTCTCTTCTACGAAGGTGAACTTCAGTTTGACCCGTCGCTCTTCGCCTTGCAAGGCATCGTACGTGATGCAGAGACGTACGCTGATCAAGTGTTCTACAGTGCATTGAAGACTGATTTTGAAGCGGCTATCTCTGATGCTCGCTCCCTCGTTAGCTCGCAGAGTTCCGATGCCGTTGCCAACAAGGCTGCCATGGAGAAGATCACCGGTATGTTGCAAGATGTCTTGGCCAGCATTGCCGACTACGAGCGCCTGCAGAAATTCTATGACGCGGAACTTGTGCCCGCTGAAGAGAAATATGCCGCACAGCCGGACATCAAGGATCGCCTCATCGCCCTCGACGACGATATCTACGACGCCCTCCAGTCAGGCGAATGGGACAAGGCTACGATTGACGAGGTCATCGCCAGTCTGTCCGCCATCATTAAGGAGGAGACACAGAAGGCTTGGGACGCTGCCATCGCATCCGGTAGCAAGCTCGCTGAAGCCCTTGATATCTCACCCCTCTTCGACACCCTCGGCTATACCTACAGCACCACAGCCCAGCAGGGCGGAAACGTTCCTGACAAGCAGTGGCAGTACGGTTCTGCAGGCAACTTCAAGACGCAGTACGGCACCGCCGAAGTATGGAGCCAGAGTCCCTTCGAGATTAGCCAGACAATTGCTGACCTGCCCGCAGGTACATACACGGTGACTACCAAGGCATTCTATCGCACCGCTGACAACGCCACCAACTATTCGAGCTACGACCCGTCGGCACACTATGCCTACATCTTCGCTGGTCACAACCGTGCTCCGCTGGCCAATGTTGTTGAGGTCGGCACCACTGAGGAGGGTCTGACGGGCTATACTGACGCTGGCGGCATCTATGTTCCCAATAGCCAGCAGGCAGCCTACAACGTTTTCAACGATGAGGAATTAGCCGCCAAGTGTACTGTTTCCACAGCTACCGTGCTCACCGAGACTGGTGATCTGACCTTCGGTATCACCGCTGATCAGCTCGAAGATAACAGCTGGGTCATCTGGTACACCTTCGAGATTGCCTACAATGCTGTCGACGAGTCCGTCATCAATGACGAGCTTCAGGCACTCATCGATGAGGCTCAAGATGTCCTCAATGGCGAGTCGGACGCTGTTTTCTATATTGGTAGCAGTTCCAAGGTGCTCACAGCTGCCATCCAGCAGGGGCAGTCTGCCCTCAATGCAGGCCTTGACGAGAAGAAGTCTGCCATGAGCGCAATCAATGCTGCCATCAAGCAGGTGGAAGAGGGTGCAGCACTCCTCAAGACTTTTGAGCAGATGTCCTTGGATGCCCTTGAGGTTATCAACGAAATTGACTTTGCCTCCAACGACGACGAATTCGTGGAGTTGGCCAACAAGATGGAAGAGGCATATTTCTTTGACACCAATGAAGATATACAGAAGGCCATCGATCGTTTCCCCATCGCTCAGGCTAACTTCTATCTGAATCGCACGGACTTCGACGATGCCGCCCTTGACGATCCTGTGGACATCTCTGGCGTTATCCTCAACAACTCGTTCAATAGCAATGCTCAATATTGGACCATTACTGGTACCGACGAAAACGGAAAGATCGGTCAGAATCAGGGCTACCAGAGCGCCAGCTACTCCAATGAGGAGGACGGCGTAGCTATCGACCATTTCATCGAGGCTTGGCGTCCCGATGGAGCTCTGCTCAGCGATGGCACCATCTCACAGACGCTCGTCGTCACGCTGCCTCAGGGCTACTATCGTCTGGCTTGCGACGGCTTGGCTACCAACCAGAGCGCCATTCCTGAAGAAGGCATCCAGGGCGTAAGTCTCTTTGCACAGAACGGCGGAACTTCGGATGTGACATCTATGGCTATCACAGAGACAGCAGGCAAACCTCAGCACTTCGAACGCGACTTCTATGCCGACGGCACAAGCGCGACGAAGATCGGTATCCTCGTCTCTGAGACCAATGCATCGTGGCTCACAGCAGACAACTTCAAGCTCTTCCACCTCGGCAAAACATCGCCTGATGCTGTCACAAGCCTGAATGTTGACGCCGCTGCCAAGGAAGAGGTCTACAACCTACAGGGTATGAAGACTTCAGCCACCCAGCGCGGCCTCTACATCGTAGTCCGTAATGGCAAAGCCCAGAAAGTTCTTGTGAAATAAATAAAGAACGGGATCAAAAAGAATGAAGGCGCCTATTTGGGCGCCTTCATTCGTTTCACACGTTCTATGATTGTCGTATCTTCGTGTATAACAGCTCTGAGCGTGTCGGGGTGCATGGCCACTTGTGTGCGAGAGAGGCGGTGGCGGGCGAGATAGATGCTGTCCTCTTGCCAATAGGGCGACAAGGCATCCTCGTCGGTGGAGAATCCCAAGTTAAGCACTGGCTTTTCGTGGGATGGTTCGTAGGAATACGGCACTTGCCCAGGCACGAAAGGCAAAATCTCCACAGGTCGCCAACCGTATTGTATGATATCCAGCTTACGTGCCGCGGCACGTGAGAGGTCTATGGAGAACTTGCGCGAATAGGGACCGCGATCCGTGACGCGCACGACGACCTCCTTGCCGTTGGTCAAATTGCGCACGCGCAGCCAAGTGCCCAAAGGGTAGCTGAGATGGGCGCAAGTCATGCTGTCGCGGTGATATCGTTCGCCGTTGCTCATCTTGCGACCATGGAACTTGTCGGAATAGAACGAGGCATTCCCGCGCTGAGGCTTCAACTGCTGTCCACGCGCGAGCGTCGGAGCGCACACACAGGCGCAGAAAACAAGGATAGAAAGCTTCATAAACAACGCTTTTCGGGGTTTTCGGCGCGCAAGTTAGTCATTTTATGCCTTTCAGCCAACAATTTTTGCTTTTTTATGCTTTTCTTTGACCGAAAATGCCTACCTTTGCAGCCCGAAATAGCCGAATCTTCACATTAAACAATACAAAAACTACATGAAAACTATCGTCAAGCCTCGCAGTAAGGCTCAACAAGTAGATGATATGTTGTCGTTGCGCGACATCCTCGACATTTTCATCTACCAATGGAAATGGTTCGTCCTGTCCATCATCCTCTGTCTCGGTGTGGGCTACCTCTATCTGATGACCAAGCCCAATATCTATCAGCGGTCAGCTGTCATGCTCGTCAAGGATGACTCCAGCACTGGAGGTGCAGCGCGCAGCAACCGCGGCGGCACAGATGCACTCATGCAACTCAATGGCGTCATGATGGGTTCCAGCGTCAAGAACGAGGTTTACATCCTCCAGAGTCATCAGATTATGAAAGAGGTGGTGCGCGAGCTCAAGCTCGATGTCAACTATCTGTACCGTCATCACCTTCAGACCGTACGTCTCTACGACGTCAAGCCTTTTGTTGCGCAGTTTGACTCCGCAGAGACCCAACGTCCCTTCAGCTTTAAGGTGACTATCAATGGCAATAAGGCTCACATCACTGATGTTGTCATGGCCGACAATAAACGCGACTTCGACAAGTATGTCACTTTTGGAAAGCCAGTCCAGATGCCCTTTGGTAAAATGACACTTGTTCCTGAGGATCGTTATTTCGAGAATTTTGATGGCGAGGAGATCACTGTGTCACGCAGCACTGTTGAGGCTGCCACCAATAGCTATGGAGCACCTCTCAAGGCCAGTGAACTCGACAAGGAGAGCACGCTCGTAGGTATCACCTATACCGATAACAACGTCCACCGCGCTGAGGACATCCTCAATGCTGTGCTCGAAGCCTATAAGCGCAGCATCATCATCGACAAGAACCGCATCGCAGAAAGCACTGCCGCCTTTATCACCGAACGTATCAACATCATCAGTAAGGACTTGAGCAAGGTGGAAGGTGAAATGGCAGACTTCAAGCAGGCCAACCGACTCGTCGATGTCAAGGGCGACGCCAACCAGTACCTGCAGCAAAGCAGCGCTGCCCGCCAGCGCACCATTCAGCTGGAGTCGCAAGTCAGCGTTGTGCAATACCTTCTCGATGACCTCCGTTCCAACAGCGGCACCAACAAGCTTATCCCCTCCCTCGGTGGTCTCACCGATGCAGGCATTCAGAGCCAGATCGCCAAGTACAACGATATGATGCTTCTGCGTAACCGTCTGGTAGAAAGCGCTGGTGAATACAACACACAAATCCAGCAGCGCGATCAGGATTTGGCTCAGATGCGTACGACGATTATTGCCTCTACACAGGCTTATCTCGCATCTCTTAACCTGCAGCTTCAGCGCGCACGTCAGGAGGAGACGGGATTGAACGTCAACATCGCTTCCGTGCCCCAGAAGGAGAAGGAACTCATCGACATCTCACGTCAGCAGAGCATTAAGGAGACGCTCTACACCTACTTGCTCAACAAGCGTGAAGAGACAGCATTGCAGCTTGCCATCACTGAGGCCAACATTCGTATCATTGAGACTCCGTTCGGGTCCAATACACCGATCTCCCCACGTAAGAAGGTCATCCTCCTCGTGGCACTCCTCATCGGTATCATCGTGCCCTTCGCCTTCTTCCATATCCGCAATCTCTTAAATATGACCGTGCGCGGACGCAAGGATATTGAGGACTACACGACCATTCCCGTGCTTGGTGAAGTGCCTCATCGTAAGGAGGGCATCAAGGATACGGAGATTGTTGTGGGCGAGCAAAAGACCGACGCCATCAATGAGTCCTTCCGAATGCTCCGCTTCACTCTCGGCTTTATCCGTAAGGATGCACGCGTCATCATGTTCACCTCTACGGTTCCAGGCGAGGGCAAGACGTTCATCTCCCGCAATTTCTCTGTTACACTTGGTATGACGGGTAAGAAGGTCATCCTTGTGGATGCCGATATCCGTAAGCGCACGCAGAGCAAGCTCGCCGGTAATGTTCACAAGGAGGGCTTGACATCCTATCTGCGCGGTTCCACCGACGATCTCGACCGTCTGATCGTCAAGGAGAGTGCCGAATACAACGTGGATATGCTCCCCGCAGGTATCGTTCCTCCGAATCCATCAGAACTGCTCATGGGCGATCGCCTCGATCTGCTCATCGAGGAATTGAAGAAGCGCTACGACTACATCGTCATTGATAATGTTCCGGCTCAGGTCGTGGCCGATGCTGGTATCGTCAATCGTGTCGCAGACGTGACCCTCTATGTCATCCGCGAAGGTAAGATAGATCGCCGCTATCTGCCCGAACTCGAGCGACTCTATCAGGAGAAGAAGTTCAATCACCTTTGCATTGTCATGAATGATTGCCGCGTGGAGCAGAAGCGTAAAGGCTACGGCTACGGCAATTACGTCTACGGTCGCTATGGTTATGGCTATGGTTACGGCTATGGCTATGGGGCCAGTGATGACGATAAGAAGAGCGATAAATAAATAAGACCTTCTCTTAGGAAAATCGGGGCGGGGTGGCTGAATGTCACACCGCCCCGATTTTTTTTATTAAGTAGGTGTTCATAATTAGTTTTATGTATTTTAGTTTCTATTTGGATGCAGATTTTTCTATTAGCCGAAGGAGCATAGCGGGCTATGTGACTGAGGATAAGAGGGAAATATTCGCCAAAGAGAAGCTAAAAGACTTGAAACGCACCTACGAATAATCATGTAAACTAATAATGAATACCTACTTATTATATGGCGCTACGAGTATTGGCGTCATCGCTTCGGAGGACAGCGAACGCAAATGCTTGCATTTAGACAGCCCTTTGGCTGTTCGGCGAGAGCGACCGAGGTAGACCTCTTTTGCTGAGGACGGGTAACGGAACGTTGTGCAATACAGCGGCGACACTGTGCGATACCCCGAGGGGTGCTGAGATGAACAATAAACAAAGGAAAAGAGGGTGTGCCAATTGTGACACACCCTCTCGTAGATAAAGTTCTAAACTGTTTTGTTCGATTACTTCTTGAGAACCTTGACGGTCTTGCCATTGCTGGTACGGATAATGTTGACACCGCGGCGGGTCTGGTCGAGTTTGCGACCTGCGACATCGTAGACATCGGCGGCAGCAGCATTAGCCATTTCAATGGACTGGATGGCATCAGTACCCGCTTTGATGACGACAGTCTCTGAAGCCTCACCAGCACCGACGACGACACCGTTAGCAGCTGCGATACCATAGTTGAAGATCTGCGACGGACGTGGTTCATCAACGTAACAATTGGTGAGTGTGATGTTATTCCAGTCGTAGATTGCGCCATAAGTATGCGCAGTAGCCGAGATTTCAGAGTTGTCAATGGTGAGCTGACATTCATCAGTACCCGTGATACCGTAAACAAAGCCATCGCCAGAGACATTAATCTCTGCATCCTTGATGAGCAAGTCGCCCGCGCTGATATAGATGCCCAGGGCATCCTTGTCGGTAGCTGTGCTGACCAATGTGAGCGTGCCGCCCGTGATGGTGGTCGGAGCATATAGGCGGATGATGGTCGAACCTGAGGTCTCTGTCAACGTTGAGTTGCCAGCAATATTGATGGTGAGACCGGCAATGGAACTATTGACAATCCAGTCGTTGAAAGAGCAGTCGCCATTGATGGTGAGTGTCTTGGAAGCATCGTCGTACTTGAAGACGCCATTACTGAGAATGTCGTTGCAGTTGGCCGTGGTGACGGTCTTGTCTGCGATGGCGAGGTCGAATGCCGTAGCACCTTCGATGACAACCTTGCCAAAGTACTTGTTGGCACCATCCACGGTGACAGCCTTGAGGGAGGTACTATAAGAAGCTCCTGCGGGCTCAGTGAAGAGCATACCTTCACCAAGGGTGAGGGATGCGAGACCCTCGATTGCAACGCCGTCAGAGGTGGAAGGTTCGAAGATGAACTTACCGCTGTTGATGGTCATGTTGACGGTCTTTTCAGAATAGAAGCCGCTGACGCCCTTCTGCCCCTTGAACTGGAAGATAGCGCCGTCGAGGGTGATGTCAAGGTCGTCCTTGTACCAAATGCCATAGCCGTCGCTGGCGGCCAGTTCACCGGAAATGGTGCCAGTGCCAGAGATGGTGGTGGACTTATACAACTGGAAGATATTGTCTTTGACCTTGAAGCTGTTGTCGCCGATGAAATTGACCTTCAGACCATCAACGTCGTTGTTGACGACGACATCAGCGATATCGGTGTTGTTGATGTTGGCACCGTTGATGGTTAGTGTCTTGGACTCGGAATCGTAGGAGAACTTGCCGTCGCCAAGGATATCGTTGCAGTTGTAGCTGTTGACCGCTACGTCGCAGACAGCCAGACCGTAGTCCTCGACCTTCATGATGACGACATTCTGTGCAGTGCTGCCGCTAACGACAACGTTGTTGTCCTGGAACTGTGCACCTGTGGGTTCAACAATCTTCTGACCGTCTTCAAGGGTGAGTGATGAAAGTTTAATAATCTGCTTAGCTTTGACAAGAGCGTTTTCTTTGATGGTCAGCTTGCCATAGTTGGACTGATCGGAGGCATTACTTCCGATGCCCTGATTTGCCTGAAGTGTTACGTTATCCCCCACGGTGAGAGCGCTGCCATAAAGATAAGCACTCATTCCACCTCCAAGGGTAAGCGTACCGTCGCCAATCAGTTCAACATCTGCATTATTTTGAATCCATAGTGGCGAGAAGAGACCGCTATTACCGCTGAGCGTGTTGTTTCCTTTGACGTTAATCTTGCCTGAAACGTTCGCATTAAATTTGATACCCGCTGTGTTGGTTTCGCTACCTGTGTAGTTGAAGGTGACCCCGTCAAGTGTCAGGGTTTTGGTGTTATTGTCGTATATTACGCCTAAAGGCTTGTTGAGATACGGGCTACCGACACCATTTCGGTTACAACTCGTAATTTCTACATCACCGATAAAGATTCCATACTTCTCAGAGACTTGATAGAAGTTGACGTCGGACTCCTTGACCGTCGTTCCACCGTTCTGCTTGACAACGTGGTTGGTTTCGTCGTAGTAGCAGCCAGGGGTGCCGTAGGAAGAGCTGTAATAGTAGTCCATGTCATTGCAGACGATGTGCGATGCTTGATAGAGGCTGGCCTTGGTGCCCTTGAAGTAGTAGTCGGAGTTGCTACCGGCCTTTGTCAGGATGAGGTCGCAGTCGGGACGGTTGTTGTTGTCATGGTGACCCCAATAACCGTATTCGGCACCCTCGAAGTGGAGTTCGTTGTTGACATTGAGCGTCACTTTCGTATTGCCGTAAATGGAGAGGCCGCTGCTTGTGGACGAGTTAGCCGTCAGTTTGCCGTTACCTGTGAATTCTGCGGGAGCCTTGAGATAGAAGCAGTCACCAAAGGTATTGACCTCGACCGTGCCAGTGATATTGATCTTCAGGCCATCAACCTCGCTCACCACGGCTTCCTTTGTATTGCCGGAGGGTACGGTAATGACCGTATTGTTCAGATCAAGTGTCTTCGAACTGGGATCGTAATCGACGGAGCCAGAAACATTCGGAGCACAGAAGGGGTAATTGGAGTTGTTACTCGGTGTGTTGCGGTTGTTCAACTGAACACCGGCGACATACACGGGATAATAGGTGAAGTCGCTGTAATCCTTAGCGCGGAAGCGGCACGTATTATTGCCTACTGAATACATCGACACATCGTCCTTAAAATACATCGCTTTGGCGCTGGGGTTGTACCATGTGCTAGCCGTCCAAACATCCATGTTGTCCAAGTTGAGCGAGCTGATTCTGATTACGTTACCTTGTGTACCATTGAAGAGGATGTTGGAATCGGCAGAGTATCTCTTCACCGTCAAGGCACCGTTGGAACCAAAGAAGCCGTAGGCACCTTGAGCTTCGAGCTCTTTAATGCCGATGAGAACATCGGAACCAGAGTTAACACGAATACCATACGAGTTGGATTCTTTGGTGGCCTTCAAGATCAGCTTGCCGCCGCCGGCGATGGTGGCGTTCTTGTAAGTTTCGAAACCCGACCAGTCTGACGTAATGGTGTAAGTGCCTTCCGACTTGACGGTGAGGCCGTCGATGCCATAGTTTAAGATTCCGTTATAGGATGCGGTGCTGGCATCGCCTGTAATCTCCAGCGTCTTGGTGCTCTTCGTCCATTTCCAGGAATAAAGCGTACCTGTCTTACTATCGACTGTCGTGCGGACGGGTTCATTACCAACCGTCAGATATGGCCAAATTTCGAGACTGCTGACCAGCGTGCCGCTGGAATTGACATAACCGGTGCCTGAATCGTGCGTCACGCCAGTATTGGTACACATGCAGTCGTCGTAATAAACACCTTTGCAAAATTTGATGGCACCACCTGTGCAATTGATGGAGACCATCGAGTTGACGAACGACAAGGTGCCTTTGCTCGAAGAACCCCAGAATCCACAAGTCTTACCCGACATGATAAGCCTGATGGACCACACCTCGAAATGGCCGCCCTCAGTGTCGATGCCAGAGAAGCCTGATGTACTTTCATTTGTGTCGATATACAGACTTGCGCCTGCAGCACCATAGAGAATCATGTAGCTGTCGTCAAAGCGCATGCCATGAGTTGAACTGGTAATTTTGTTCGAACCTGTCAAATGGATAAAATAGCGGGTGCTGGCGGAGGAACCCAGATTCTCTCCCGTGATACTACCCTTGATGGTAGCATTTTTAAGATAAAGGGTCTTGCTGCTTGGATTGTAAGTGACCGTACCAGAGATGTTGGTGCCGGTAATCGTCTGCTCAGTGGTGGCATTCATGTTGACTGAAACACCAGCCACCGAGAGATTCTGCGCCCAAGACGATGTGCTGCACAGCAATGCTGCGAGCAACATCAACGAAGTAAAAAATCTCTTCATAATGCTAAAATTTTTAATGGTTAATAATAGTATTTTTGGCGTTTTCAATCCTTATAATGGCACAAAGATAGGCATAATTCCTTATATGCGGCTAATATCCGTGTTAATTTATCTTAATCAAGTGGGTTTGTGCATTATTAGAACATAAGTAAGTACTCAAAATTAGATCTCATTATTGATTTTCGAAGATTGACGACTTGATTAACGGAAATTGACGGATAAAACAAATTTATTCAAGTGTTTACATTCTCCGTCAATCTTATCGTCAATCTATTTAACCCAAATCGGTCATTAGGATTGATGCCAGATTGGTATTTGTTTCGAGCAGATTGGTCATATTGTTATCGAAGGCGTAGCGGGCTACGGCGAGATGGCAATGTGGACAAGATGACGAAAGAAATGCTAAGATGACATCAATAGACCATAAAAAACAACTGTATTATATTATATGTCGGCCTAATGACCGATTTGGGTTTAAATATTTTTGCTCGATTACTTACCATATCAGCGTGTTTTTTATAGGTGTGAAGTTTGCAGCATCGTGACGCTGCAATTGACGATTCACGATGCTGCAATTGCAGGTTCACGATGCTGCAACCAAATCTTCTGTGCGAGTGGGGCTTTTCACCGTACATTTCGTGCATCGGCATATACGCAAATGTGTGCAGCCTACAATGGAGACTGCACACATTCGCGTGAGTAATAAAATAAGGTGTGTTTACTGAACTTCGACGTAGTCGGTGGTTCCTTCGCCGATAACATTAGGCTCAGGTTCAGCGGGCATCAAGGCGAAGAAAGAGACGACGAGCATGAATTCCATCACGACTGCGGCAAAGATATAACCTACGCAGCAGGCTACAAAGCCGAGTATTCCAATGCCAATGGCTACGAGGCCAAGTAAGAGAAGATCCCAGAAGTTGCCCTTTGTCATTTCCCATGAGCGGCTGAAAGCTTCACCGAAGCTGGCATTTTGTGAGGCAGCCAACAGCGGAGCGTACATCAGACGGACACCAATCCAGATGCCGGGCAGGACGCAAAGGAAGCAACCGACACACACGATAATGCTATAGACAAAATTCACCGCGAAGTAGATGGCGAACTGATTGATGTCGATCTTGAAGATCTGTCCCATCGCCTCGTATGGCTTGCCCAAGCGATAGGCGTTGACATACATATTGATGCCAATATAGCTGATATAGATGGCGAGCAGGAAGCCGAGGGTGCCCAAGATGGGGTTGAAGGAGATGGCTTGGCCATAAGCTTCCATGATAGCTGAGGGGTCGCCCGAATTGGCGGCATCCATTAGGGTTTCCTTGTCAACTGAGTACATTGTACCGCCAAGCATGGAATTGACGAGGGTGAGAAGTACAAAGATGGGCCAGTGTTTTACGGCGAGGTCCCATGCGCGGGAGACGATGTCTCCGATTACAATTTTCTTCATTGTTGTAGTTTTTATAATTGGTTAACTGTTCTTTTGTTTATTTGACGTCATTTGTTGCGAGAAAGTTGCACTAAAGGCCCAAAATATTTCTCGCCACGCCCCAGACGATGGAGACGATGAGGATGACGAGGGCTGCTGTGGATGATAGTTCGCGCTTCCATAGCCACCATGCGCCGACGAGGGGAGCGCCCACCGCTAAGCCTGGATTGAGCCAGAAGGCTTCAGCGAACTGCCCATGCAGCAACGCCACAATCATCCGCTGACCGCCACAGAAGGGGCAGTTGAGACCGGTGAAGACGTGGAAGGGGCAGGGGAGGAGCATAAGTTTAAAGTTTGGAGTTTAAAGTTTAATGTTCTTTTGGGGGCAAAGTTACACTTTATTGATGGAATGGCCAAAAGTAACCCGAGAAAAATGCTAAAAATCGGTTGAGGCTCGTGTTTCTGCAACGATGACGCCAGCCAGAGCGAGGAGGGAGATGAGGTTGGGGATGGCCATGAGGCCGTTGAGCAGGTCGGCGAGATTCCAGACCACGGTGAGCTGCACCACGGCACCGGCGAAGATGGCGATGACGTAGAGCACCCTATATATAATAAGGTATCGCTTGCCGCTGAGGTATTCGACGGCACGTTCACCATAATAGCTCCAGCCGAGAATGGTAGAGAAGGCGAAGGTCACGATACCGAAGGTGAGCAGAGGAGCACCCACGACGGGAATCTTCTCGAAAGCCATCTTCGTCAGTACTCCGCCATTGCTGTAGTCTACGTCGGGGTAAGCGAGGATGCTGCTGACGAGGACAAGACCCGTGAGGGCACAGATGACGACGGTGTCCCAGAATGTCGCCGTTGACGAAACGAGGGCTTGTCGCACGGGATTGTTGGTCTTGGCTGCAGCAGCCACGATGGGTGCTGAACCCATACCGCTCTCATTGGAGAAGAGGCCGCGGGCGATACCATAGCGGGCTGTCATCATGATGGTGGTGCCGGCGAACCCGCCGCCTGCCGCCTCGGGAGTGAAGGCGCTGCGGCAGATGAGGCTGGCGGCATCCCATACGTAGGCACCATTGACGAAGAGGATATACACGCATCCGGCGACATAGAGCAGAGCCATAAGCGGCACGAAGGTGGCACAAAAGCGGGCTATACCCTTGACGCCGAAGAGGATGACAAGGGCTGCCAGGGCTGCTATGACACCTCCCGTCACACCCATCGGCACACCGTATGTTTCGTAGCAGAGGAGGGATATGGCATTGCTTTGCACCGTATTGCCTATACCGAAGGAGGCGATGGCGGCGAGAACGCAGAAAGCTACAGCCATACTCTTCCATCCGAGGCCGCGTTCCAGCGCGTACATCGGTCCTCCGAGCATCTTGCCATCGCTGGTCTTCACGCGGTACTTCACAGCCAGAAGCGCCTCGCCATATTTCGTGGCGATGCCCAGCAAACCTGTGAGCCAGCACCACAGCACGGCACCCGGACCGCCTAAGGCGATAGCTGTGGCCACGCCGACGATATTGCCAGTGCCGATGGTGGCGGCCAGCGAAGTGGCTAAAGCTCCGAACTGGCTCACGTCGCCCTCAGCGCCCTTGTCGCGTGTGACGGACAGGCGGATGGCGTGAAAGATGCGGCGTTGTGGGAAACGCAAGCGCACGGTGAGGTAGAGGTGTGTGCCAAAAAGGAGCACGATCATCGGCCAGCCCCACAGCTGTGACGCGGCTTCGGCTATGAAAGCGTTGATGTCCATGGATGAGAACTGTTATTCTTGGAAGGGAAGGAAGGCGAAGCGATCGGGTAGGGCAGCGAGGAAACGACGGGTGACGTCAAAGCTGCGCGTAGCCATCTCGTCCCAGAAATTGAAGTACTGTTCCAGATGGTTGTCAGCACCGGGCGTATCGCTGAGGATGCGGAAGCTGACGAAAGGCGTCTTCATCAGATAGCAGGTCTGTGAGATGGCAGCGCTTTCCATGTCCACGGCAAGAGCCTCAGGGAACAACGTCTTGATGGCTTCGAGCTGATGACGATCGGTGATGAATTGGTCGCCGCTGACAATGAGACCCTTGTAGATGTGTTCGCCGCTGGCAACCTCCGTGAGCTGTTCCTCGCTGCGGAAGCGGGCGGGCAGGCCCTGTATCTGTCCGGGTTCACAACCCGGGATGGTGACATCGTGGTAGGCGGTCTGCGTGCTGACAACGACATCCATGACGTGCAGGCTTTCATCGATACCGCCGGCACAACCTGTTGAAATGATGCAATCGGGAGCGTAGCGGCGGATGAGCGTCGTTGTGCCGACAGCGGCATTCACCTTACCGATGCCACATTGCAGGAGGATTAGGGTGTTGGCGCCGAGCGTGCCGACGACAAACTCATAGCCCGCATCGCTCTCCGTCACGGGCTTGTCAAGCAGGCTCATGAGCTGGTTGTGCTCCTTTGCCATCGCGGATAAAATTCCTATTTTCATCGTTCTTTGTCTGTGTGTTTAAGGGTTTATGTGTATTGAGTGAAGACGTGAGATAGTGGCGCTCAAGGCCTTTGCAGAGGAGCATGGCCCAAAGCATTGCGAAAAAGCAGACGCCTGAGACGGCATTGTCGATACCCAATGGGGCAAAGGGTACGCAGGACAGGGCGAAGATTAAGCTGTAGGCAACAATGCGGTTGCGACGCAGCGCGAAGCGTAGTTCACGACGTCCCCAATGTGTAGACGTTAACCAGAGCGTCAGCACCAGCGCGAGGACAAAGATTTTCGTGTCCCACAGCAAATCCATTACCATCGCAGTGCGGCTTGTGAGAGCTTCGAGGTCTGGGTGCAGGTCGGGCAGATGGTCGCGAGTGACAAATTGGAGAATTGTGCCGACGAGCCACCCAATCACCATAGGCCAGCACGCCAAGCGGAAAAACTCGCTGCGACGCTGCCAGGCCATCTGCAAGAAGGCCAGACACAGCGGCAGCGTGATACCGTCATGCGTGAAACTACAGAAGATGCCCATCAAAAGCATCAGTGCGTAAGCTCTCTTGAAGTTCTTGCGGCTAATGCGCGTGTATTGCGTGAGAAAGAATGGTACGATACACTGCGACCCTAACTCCAGAATGGCCGATTCGTCGCGTGCCAGAAAGAGCGAGGCGCCTGGCGCGAAGAGCAGGATAAACGTGGCGGTGATGATCAACTCCAGTACCGTGCGGTCGGTGCCGACAAACCGCGCCACAAGCCACACCAGCAGCGTGAACATCGCCGCTGTGGCCGGTACGATGATTTGGGGATTCCAAACGTAGACTCCTGTCTTCGGCAGCACGGCCAGCAGGAGGCTCACGAATAGGAATATGAGCAGATACGTGAGTGTTCGCATACGTTTTCGGCGACAAAGGTACGGAAAAGTTTAGAGTTTAGCGTTTAAAGTTTAAAGTTTTTGCACAAAAACTGTTCGTTTGGCTGTTTCTGACTGACAAGATGGCAGTATGCTCCGCTTTGGCATATCTTTCGCTTGGTCGCAGATGCGAACTAATATCCTCGTTTACTCAAATTCATCAACTCATAAACTTAAACAACTATGAAGATTCAACCCCTTGCAGACCGCGTCCTCATCGAGCCGGCTCCTGCTGAAACAAAGACCGTCGGTGGTATCATCATCCCCGACACCGCAAAAGAGAAACCCCTTCAGGGCACTGTCGTGGCCGTAGGCAATGGCACCAAGGATGAAGAGATGGTGCTGAAAGCTGGTGACCAAGTCCTCTATGGCAAGTATGCCGGTACCGAGCTGGAGCACGAAGGCCAGAAGTACCTCATCATGCGTCAAAGTGACGTGGTGGCCATCCTGGCATAAGGCTTGCGCAACAAGTCATTTCTCATTAAACTTTAAACATTAAACTTTAAACTGCGGACGAACGTCCGCTAATAGTCATGGCAAAAGAAATTAAATTCAATATTGAAGCCCGCGAACAAATGAAGCAGGGCGTGGACCAGTTGGCTGATGCCGTCAAAGTGACCCTTGGCCCAAAAGGTCGTAATGTGATTATCGAGAAGAAGTTTGGCGCTCCACAAATTACCAAGGACGGTGTCACCGTTGCCAAGGAGATTGAGCTGGCCGATGCCTTCCAGAATGCTGGTGCACAGCTTGTCAAGAGCGTAGCTTCCAAGACTGGCGATGATGCAGGTGACGGCACAACTACCGCTACCGTCCTCGCACAGGCCATCGTTCGCGAAGGATTAAAGAACGTCACCGCTGGTGCTAACCCCATGGATCTCAAGCGTGGTATTGACAAGGCTGTTGCCAAAGTCGTGGAAAGCATCGCTGCTCAGAGCGAGCAGGTCGGAGATGACTACAATAAGATAGAGCAGGTGGCAGCTGTCAGCGCCAACAACGATCCCGAAATTGGTAAGCTGCTGGCTGAAGCTATGCAGAAGGTTTCCAAGGATGGCGTCATCACCATCGAAGAGGCTAAGGGTCGCGATACAACCATCGGCGTTGTCGAGGGTATGCAGTTCGACCGTGGTTACCTCAGCGCCTACTTTGTCACCAATGCCGAGAAGATGGAGTGTGAGATGGAGAATCCCTACATCCTTATCTACGACAAGAAGATTTCCAATCTCAAAGATTTCCTTCCTATCCTCGAACCCGCCGTACAGACTGGTCGTCCTCTGCTCGTCATCGCTGAGGATGTTGACAGCGAGGCACTCACAACGCTCGTCGTCAACCGTCTGCGTGGTCAGCTGAAGATCTGCGCTGTCAAGGCTCCGGGCTTCGGCGATCGTCGCAAGGCTATGCTCGAAGATATTGCCATCCTCACCGGCGGCGTTGTCATCAGCGAGGAAAAAGGCTTGAAACTCGAACAGGCTACCATCGAGATGCTCGGCTCTGCTGACAAGGTCACCATCTCTAAGGACAACACCACCATCGTCAGCGGACACGGTGAGAGCCAGGCTATCCGCGATCGCATCAATCAGATCAAGAACGAGATACAGAACACTACCAGCAGCTACGACAAGGAAAAACTGCAGGAGCGTCTGGCCAAGCTCAGCGGCGGTGTCGCAGTTCTCTATGTGGGTGCTCCCTCCGAAACTGAGATGAAGGAGAAGAAAGATCGCGTCGACGATGCCCTCTGCGCCACACGTGCAGCCATTGAGGAAGGTATCATCCCTGGCGGTGGCGTTGCTTACATCCGCGCCATCAAGGCACTCGAAGGCCTCAAGGGTGAGAACGCTGACGAGACCACGGGTATCCGCATTGTCGAGCGCGCCATCGAGGAGCCTCTCCGCCAGATTGTTGAGAACGCTGGCCTCGAAGGCAGCGTAGTTGTCAACAATGTCAAGGGTGCTGAAGGTGACTATGGTTACAATGCCCGCACCGACAAATATGAGAACCTCAAGGCATGTGGCATTATTGATCCTGCCAAAGTGGCACGTGTTGCCCTCGAAAACGCCGCTTCCATCGCAGGTATGTTCCTCACGACAGAGTGCGTCATTTGTGATGCCAAGGAGGACAAGCCTGAGATGCCCATGGGCGGAGCACCAGGTATGGGCGGCATGATGTAATCTGCAAATCATCGAATTAGTTGCACTGCATAGTGCAATCATACGTGTGAGCCGATGCGTTTTTACGTGTCGGCTCATTTGAATGCAACGAAGTGTGCAAGAGTGTCGCTTGTACACCTCGTTTTTTGTTGTTTCTGATTGTTTTATGGTCGACGGGGATAAATATTGGGGTTTTCCTTTGTGCGAACAAGAGATTTTTGTACTTTTGCAGCGGCGAAAAATAAAACACATCAAATATGAAAAGATTTATCTTATTATGGCTCGCTGTGGCGGGCATGACTATGACGGCAGTAGCGGAGAAGGTGGCATCGCCGAATGGGAAAATCACCATGGAGGTGGCCGACGGACGCTGCTTCGTCAATTACCAGCGTCAGCAAGTCATGGAGCTGCGGCTGCCGGTGACGGCGACATCTCTCAAGGGTGTGAAAGCGCAGCGCGTGAACGTGGACTACACGATGCTCTCGGGTAAGCGTCTGCACTGCATGAACGCAGCCAACGAGTACCGTTTGGGACAGCTGGTGATACGCCTCTACAACGATGGCCTCGCCTACCGCTATGAATACACCAACCTTCAAAATCAGAGACACCCCGAAGAGCAGTCAGCTTACGTCATTCCAGAGGGCAAGAAGCGCTGGATGTTGCAATGGAGCGACGGCTATGAGGGCTTCTTCCCGATGACGACCACTGCCGAAGTGAAGACGTTGGGCGGCTTTGGCGGTTCAAGTGTTCAAAAGGACAATAACACCCATTGGGCCTATCCGCTGCTCATGGAGGCTTCCGACGGCGTGTTTGCCCTCATCACCGAAGCTAACATCGAACGCAGACAAAGTGCTTCGAGCCTTTTCAATAAAGGCGAGGTGTTCAGCGTAGTGCCTGACCAAAACGACCTGCAATTAACGGGTGAATGGCATACGCCCTGGCGCGTCGTCATCATCGGCAAGCTGGCTGACGTGGTGGAGTCTACATTGGTGACGGATCTCAGCGAGCCGTCGAAGGTCGAGGACACGAGCTGGGTGAAGCCTGGTGTCGTGTCGTGGGTCTACTGGGCCAACAATCACGGTAGCAACGATTACAATATCATCAAAAAATATGTCGATCTGGCTGTGGCGCTACACCTGCCCTACGTACTCATCGATGCCGAGTGGGACGAGATGGACAAACTCGCATCCAACGAAGGAAAGACCATCGAGGATGCCGTGGCCTACGCCCTCCAGCAAGGCGTGAAGCCCATGATTTGGTACAACTCCTCGGTGGGCTGGATAGACGGCGCACCGGGTCCCAAGTTCCGCCTGAACAAGCCTGAAGATCGCGAGAAGGAGTTCGCATGGTGCGAGAAGATTGGCGTAGCTGGCGTGAAGGTGGACTTCTTCAGCGGTGACAACCAGATGAACATGGATTATTGCATCGACCTGATGGAAAGTGCGGCTCGCCATCACCTGCTTATCAACTTCCACGGCGCTACCATTCCCCGTGGCTGGCAGCGCACTTATCCCAACTTGCTGTCTACAGAGGGCGTCTACGGTGCTGAGTGGTACAACAATGTGCCAACATTCACCAATCGTGCCGCCTGCCACAACGCGACCCTGCCATATACGCGCAACATCATCGGTCCTATGGACTACACGCCTTGCGCCTTTAGCGACTCGCAGCACCCGCACATCACAAGCCACGCCCATGAGCTGGCGCTGACGGTGCTGTATGAGAGCGGCTTGCAACATCTGGCCGACCGTCCTGAGAGCTTCCTCGCACAGCCCCGTGCCGTGCAGGACTTCCTCTCGCAGCTGCCCGCAGCCTGGGATGAGACGCGCTTCGTCAGCGGCTATCCGGGCGAGAGTGCTGTGTTGGCACGCCGCAGCGGCGACACTTGGTACGTAGCTGGCATCAACGGCTCTGATGAAAGCCAGACACTGAAAGTGCCCCTCGATTTTCTCCCCTCTCTCACGGGAGAGGGGTCGGGGGAGAGGCTCACGGCTACGCTCTTCAATGACAGCGGACAGCAGGATGCTCCATGGAACATCCAGACAGCTACGACGCTGCCCACCAGTGTCGTCAGCCAGCCGCGTGGAGGTTTCGTTTGGGTAATAAAGACTGAAAAATGAAAATGAAAAATAAGATGAACAGGAAGATCATAGCAATGTTGCTGTCCCTGTTGTGGGTGCTGCCCATGAGCGCAGAGACCGTGCCTTTCGGCGAAGGACAGCTGACGGTCACCTACATGAATCGCAACGCCGTACGCATCCGTTATGAGAAGGATGCGCCGCGCCTGAACTTGCCCGATTGGACGTATGTGAAGAAGGATGGCGTGTCGGATGCCGACATCCGCGTCGAAATCAATGGCCGCAAGCAGAAACTCTTCATCCGCGACCGCTCAGGCAAGGTGGTTTTCGAGGCTACAGCCCATGAACTGCGACCTGCAGTTGTGGCGGGTGAGGCGACTTGCGAGGCACAGCTCACCTTCCGTTCACCCAAGGATGAATACCTCTTCGGCCTCGGACAGTTCCAGGACGGATACAGCAACGTGCGTGGCCTTTCGCGACGGCTGACACAGGTGAACACACAGATTGCCGTGCCTATGGTCATTTCGAGCAAGGGCTATGGTGTACTATGGAACAACTACGGACTGACGGAGTTCAATCCCTGCAACCAGAGCGTCGCACTGACTAAACGCAGTGGAGGCGGAGAGCGCGAGGTGGTGAATGTTACATCCACGGAAGGCGGCGTGCGTGAAGTGCGCGAGC
Source organism: uncultured Prevotellaceae bacterium (assembly GCA_947307015.1). GTDB lineage: Bacteria > Bacteroidota > Bacteroidia > Bacteroidales > Bacteroidaceae > Physcousia. The sequence continues at coordinate 49,075 of CAMZHV010000014.1, forward strand.
GTCACATCTTCGAGGGTAGGGTAGAGATAGCCGAGGAAGGCGACTACACACTACTCCTCGATGTTGGTCAAAAGATGGCACGGCGGCACAATCTGACACTCGATGGCGAGAAGGTCATTGAAATGCAAAATCTGTGGCTGCCACCCACCACATCGACCATCGTACATTTGAAACGCGGACAGCACATCCTCGAAGCTGAGTTGACACGCGACGACAAACCCGTTGTATATTATAATAAGGTGAAGGACGAGACCGTCTTTCGTTCGCCTGTGGCCGAGGCTGTGGACTATACCGTATTTGTCGGAAACGCCGATGAAATCGTTAATTCTTATCGCCAGCTCACAGGCGCCTGCCCGCAGATGCCGACATGGATGTTGGGCTATGTCCATTGTCGCGAGCGTTTCCACTCTTCCGATGAAATACTCGCTACGGCCAACCGCTTCCGTGAGGCACAGATGCCTGTGAGCGTGCTGGTGCAGGACTGGCAGTACTGGGGCAAATACGGTTGGAACGCTATGCGTTTCGACGATGAATTCTATCCTGACCCCAAGGCGCTGACCGACAGTCTCCATCGTATGGACATCCGGCTGATGCTCTCCGTGTGGTCGAAGATTGACAAGAACTCCGAGGTTGGACGCCAGATGTTGTCCGACGGCTACTACATCCCAGGCACCGACTGGATCGACTTCTTCAACCCCGAGGCCGCAGCAAGCTACTGGAAAAACTTCCAGGAGCGACTCGTGCCGCTCGGCATCGACGCATGGTGGCAGGACGCCACGGAGCCGGAGAACGACGACCTGATGGGGCGCCGTGTAAACAACGGCCAATGGTCGGGCGAGCTGGTGCGAAATGTCTATCCGCTGCTCGTCTGCAAGACCGTTAGCGAAGGGCTCGTCGCATTAGGCAAGGAACCTGTCATACTCACGCGAAGCGGCTTTCCTGGAATACAACGTTACGGCGTAGCGCTATGGAGCGGCGATGTAGGCAACGACTGGGAGACGCTGCGGCGACAGATTGTGGGTGGTCTGGGCTTGCAGGCTGCTGGCATACCGTGGTGGACCTACGATGCCGGAGGATTCTTCCGTCCGCAGAACCAGTATGCCGACACAGCTTACATCGAGCGGATGCTGCGCTGGATAGAGCTCTCTGTCTATCTGCCGCTGATGCGTGTTCATGGCTACATGAGCAATACCGAACCGTGGAACTACGGTGCTGAAGCTCAGGCAATCATTGCCGACTGTCTGCGTGAGCGCTATCGTCTGCTTCCCTATATCGAACGGTGTGCCAAGGCTATCGCAGAAGAGGGCAGCACGCTCATGCGCCCCCTCGTCTTCGACTTTGCCGACGATGCCGAAGCCTTGCGACAGCCATACGAATACATGTTCGGCCCCGCACTCCTCATCAGCCCCGTCACCGAGCCCGGTGTCACCTCATGGCGCACCTATCTGCCGAAGAACGAGGGCGGATGGACGGACTATCGCACGGGCCAGCACTACGATGGCGGCCAATACGTGAGCACGCCCGTCACCAAGGCCCACATCCCCGTCTTCCTCCGCGCAGGCTACAATATATTTCAATAATTCGAGCGTATGAGAAAATTAATCGTTTGGGCACTTCTATGTGCAAGTGCCACAACTGCTTTAGCACAACCACATGCAGCAGGTTACGAAGGACGAGGGCACAGGCAATCGTAATCGAGGGGAGAAGGCCGATGCGTGGTACGACATGAGCGGCCGAAAGGTCAGCCCCTCCCCTGGCCCCTCCCCTGTTAGGGCGGGGATAAAATTACCGAAAGGTGTCTATATCAGAAACCACAAGAAAGAAGTGATTAAATGAAACAAATACTTCTCATTCTTCTCTTTTCATTCTTCACTCTGCATTCATCATTCTTTTCGCTCTCTGCTCAGAATACCTCTTCTCAAGTCTGGGGCGATTGGCAACGGTGGGGCGAACAGCCGCACTTCACCTCTGTAAAGGGAGAGGTTAAGAGTGGGTCTTTCCGCAACCCCATCATACCCGCCGACTACAGCGACCTCGACTGCATTCGCGTGGGCGATGACTACTACGCTATCAGCTCTACGATGCAATTCTCGCCCGGCATGACCATTCTTCACTCACACGACTTGGTGAACTGGGAGATCGCAGGTAATGCCGTCAGCGACCTCACACAAATTTCTCGGGCATTAGGCTGGCAACAAATGGACCGTTACGGACGCGGTATCTGGGCAGGCACGCTTCGTCATCACAACGGTCGTTTCTACCTCTTCTTTGGTGCACCCGACGAGGGTTATTTCATGACCTCAGCCGAGAAGGCAGAAGGGCCCTGGGAACCGCTGACGACGCTGTTGGCAGAGAACGGATGGGACGACTGCACAGCCATCTGGGACGAGCAGGGACGCGCTTGGTTCGCAGGCACATGCTTCCGCGACGGCTATAAAACATACCTCTTTCCGATGGCTGATGACGCCCGCAGCATCGACCGCAGCCGTGCCCGCCTCGTCAACGAAGGCAACGGTCGCGAGGCCAGCAAACTCATCCGCCATGACGGCTATTACTATCTCATTTTCAGCGAACACCGCGATGGCATAGGCCGTTATGTCTTAGCCAAGCGCGACCGCAAGATGACGGGTTCGTTCAGCGAGGAGCGCCAATTGCTACTGCCCTGCCGCGAAGCAAACGAGCCTAACCAAGGCGGCATCATTGAAGGACCCGACGGGCAGTGGTATTTCCTCACGCATCACGGTTCGGGCGACTGGAGTGGGCGCATCGTCAGCCTGCTGCCTGTGACGTGGTACGACGGCTGGCCGATGATGGGCGACACACGCGGCGGTATGCCCGGTTCGATGGTGTGGGAAGCGGTGATGCCCGCTCAAATGAAAAATGAAGAAGTTAAAAGTGAAAAACTATCCCTTCAGCGCAGCGACGATTTCGACTATCCTCGACCCTCGACCCCTGACCCTCGACCCTTGACCTTCGACCCCAGACCTTCAACCCTTGCCCCTCAATGGCAGTGGAACTACCAGCCGCGTGAAGATATGTATTCGCTCACGGAGCGCCCGGGATGGCTGCGGCTGCACGCCTTCCGACCCTTGGAACACGATAAACTTTTGAAAGCAGGTAACACGCTGACCCAACGTTCTTTCCGTACAGCGCACAATGAGGTTACCGTCCGTTTCGACATCAGTCATCTGGCTGACGGTCAGCACGCCGGTCTCTGTCATTTCGCCAGCAATTCTGGATGTCTCGGCGTGGTGCGCAAGGGCGGAAAGACCTTTCTCGAACTACGTCACGATGATCGCAGCCTCACCCCCGACCCCTCTCCCGTGGGAGAGGGGAGGCGTTACCTCTGGCTCCGCTCTACATGGGGTCTTGATGGCCATTCACAGTTCTCGTATAGCTTGGACGGCGACCACTTCACACCCTTTGGCACATACGACCTTTCATGGGGTTATTACCGCGGCGACCGCATCGGCATCTATTGCTACAACAACGATGCCGATGAAGGCTACATTGACGTCGATTATCTGCACTACGCCTTCTGAAAAAGTCATCAATAACATAGATTATCCATCTTTCTTCGATGTCGCCATAAAATAATATCAAAAATTTGGGTGATATAAAGAATTGCACTATCTTTGCGGCCAGAAAACCAAGAAAAATATCATTAAATGGCAACATTAGTCTTACAAGTTCCCGATGAGAGTCTCGTTTCAAAAGTGAAACAGGCTTGTAAAATGCTTATGGGAGTGGCATCAGTTAAGGTACAGAAGCCAAAAGCTTCACCCAAGACCCTTGACATCACCAAGACTGCAGGTTACCGCGAGGCTCTTGAGGACGTAAAACAAGGTAGAGTCTATCATGCAGATAGCGTAGATGACATGTTCAAACAGATACTTGGCTGAGATATGTATAGTATCAACTATTCCAAACGCTTCGAGAAAGACTTGAAACGTTGCTGTAAACGCGGTTTGAACATTCAACTGATAAAGGACGCTGTTACTATTCTCGCTGCCACAGGTACACTGCCCATAAAATACCACCCCCACAAGTTAGTTGGCCAAAAGCAAGAAACATGGGAATGCCATATTCAGCCCGACTGGCTAATGACATGGCAACAGAACGACACAGAATTGACACTCCTATTCCTGCAAACCGGCACACATTCCGACTTGTTCTGATTTTGCGGCGTGAAAACGAGAGATAAGGTAATAATTGGTGTTTTGGGTGCCTGCTTGGCGGTGGCTGCGGGCATCTGGATGGAGGTGCGGACGTGCCGAAAGATGCGTGCGGCGGTGGAGCAGGCGCTGGAGATGAACCGCAACTACGAGCCCTTCATCTCCGACACCATATACCTGTCCCCTCACTCCTCTAGTTGGAAATATTGCAAAATTTGAATAAGGTGTTTCCTTTCAGTTACTCCTTTACTCTTTTTGGAAAAGTGTAATATGTCTTTTGTTGTTCTAAATATTATATAGAATATGGATAAGAGTTACTATAGATTTGTTCAAAGACTGGATGATAATCACAGAAAAGTTACTGAGCATGGGAAGTTTGGTATAGTAGACGATAGTGGTATGATTCTGGCTCCTATTCGTTATGATGATATAATAGAACGCGCTGATGGCAACTATGATATATGTATTAATAATCGTTGGGGAATAATTAATGTTGAAGGGGAGGAACTTGTTAGCGCATATTATAAGAACCCAATACAATTCAACGATAAGGGATACGCAATTGTTCAAAATGCAGACGATTCTTCTTATGGATTAATTCGAAACGACTACATAATTGCTATACCTGCGAAGTATAGTTCAATCAGTGAAGCAAAAGTTGATACTTATTTTGAACATTATGAATTTGAAACTCCCCTTTTTTTTATTCAACAAACATTAAAAGAAACTGATTGGTACGATGACATAGATTACAGGATAGGGGTATGTAACTTAAATGGCGATTTTGTAGTACCTATTAGATATGAAGGAATCAAAATTAAAGAATCTTTTTTATTAGCTAAGCGCAAGGGCTATTTTGATTTATATGATGGGCTAAATAATCGTGGACTGCTAATAGGAGGTTTTCATCAGTTCTATATAAATAAAAACAGGTTGTTCTTTTATTTTGGAGGTCATTATACTAGTTATACTGATAAGCACGATAAAGATCATGTTTCATTTGTCGCATGGGATGGTGTCTGGATTATTACAGATTTTGAAATGACATCAATTATGAAAGATGATAAAGAATCATATAGAAATTTAAAAGGGAAAATCTATGACATAAGTACTCATGATAGCAATGATTTGAGGAAAATCTATGAAATCTTTCCTAAGTGCATGACATTTATAGAGAATTCCAAGTGGCCTCACTTGATTGGGTCATATATTTTGGTTAGGGATTGGGATTCTATTCTGCTCACTGATTACTATATTATTGACCAAGAAACTGGTGAAAGATCAGACAAATATCATGAAATTAAGGATACGGGAATTGAGAACCTGTTTTTTGTAGAAAAAACATACGGAGAAGATTCTTCCGGTATTTTACGCGGCACAAAACTTGTAATACCTACAGTTTATTTGGCTTTTACGAAACCTGTCAATGGGTTTTCCTTTGGTGCCAAAAAGGTTGATGAAGATAAATACTCCATTGAGTTAATCAATTTAAATAAAATTGAGGATGTTAGAATTGCATATAAAAATTTGAGCCGCGACGAAGTCTTAAGTCTATTTTGGGACCAAAATCTCCTTATAGATCCTATTAATGACGAGGAGGGAATGAAAGGAATTAGGATAATTAAATCGATTAAACTTGAAAAAGACTTTGAAAAGGCTATTTCATTAGAAGAATCAGTTGGCAGTTATCGTTATTATTCTAACTGGAAAGATAGATATTGGTTTCCTGATCATTATTATATGAAAGAAAACAAAGCAGAAGAAACCGAAGATGAAGACCTTGAAGACGAAGAGGAAAACAATGATGACAATATGAGTCTGCATGACTATCTTCATCAATGGGATCAATATTCAGACATTGCATATGAAGGATATAGCCGCCTATATCTAGGGCTCGAGGATTAAAATTTAAGGCGCAGGTTGTCAATCTGCGCCTTAGGATTTTGTGGTTTGCCTTTAGGTAGTTAATCCATCCCCATATCAAGAACACGTCTAATGCCATGTCCGTATAAAAAGATAGTGGCATATTGAAGCTTGATATAATTGCTTCATGCATTTTCGCAGCAATGCCAATCCCTACCAATAAATACTCAACATTGTTGAGTGCAAACTCACCAACCTTTCTGATGGTTGACTGAACATTTTTGATAAATGTAGTCAACGGAAACTTCTTTGTCGTCGTTTTCATAAACTACTATTTTTAATGTTCATACTAAATCCTACACCAGAGGGGAATCGAACCCCTTGGGTTGTAAATCCAGCTCCACGCCTGAATGCGACTGCAAAAATACAACTTTTTCTCCAATATAGAATCAAAGTAGACAAAAATCCTTCAATAGTTTTGTAATCTCGTATATTCTGTGTACCTTTGTCCCCGACAATGAGCCATTAAACAGGCTGGTGGCTCTGCGTCGGGAGTTCTTTGAAACGCAAATCATAGCAGAATGAGGAAATGAGAACCGTTGCCAGTTCGTAACCCAGATTTTTCTTAATCCTCCGAACTGCCTTTATCTACAAAAGGTTTGCGATTTTATCCAAAAGCTACAAAATAATTCGCACTCCTACAATTTTTCAAGCATATTTCTTATACCGAACTC